>NZ_JBQFTW010000008.1:0-160066 GCF_056538865.1 Ruegeria sp. BE3
GTGCCGCCACTTGTGCCCACCGCAACACCAAACCAAATACCAGTCGCAGTTCCTGGTCAGGTCCCACCTCAGCCCACTGGACAAACTGCTGTGCCACCGCTCGTCCCAACTGCAACACCAAACCAGATTCCGGTCGCAGTGCCCGGCCGTGTTCCGCAACCCAGCGGTACTACGGCGACACCACCGCTTGTCCCAACCGCAACCCCCAATCAGGTTCCCACGGCGGTTCCTGGCCAGGTTCCACAGTTGACACCAAAACCGACGGCAACTCACGTGGCAGTCCCAGGGCATCCGAAGCCACAAGGCGTCGTGACAATCATGCGCCCTAAGCCGAGGCCGACAACCGGTACTGTCCAGCAACCTGGCACAACACAAGTGACCCACCATCTAACGCACCAAAGCAATGCGAAGAAACACGATCACGTCGCAGCAACACCTGGACGACATGACCCGCACGACCTACCGAGATTCCGCAACGCGGCGGCCAAGGAAGACTGGGAATGCGTTGCCAGCGGATTTGGACAGCGCCGTTATGATGCTGGGCGAGGCGTGTTGCTGAACAACGGAGCGTTACGGCACCTGGGAAACGTGGACGCAATGGCACGGGATGTGCCTGCAAGGCATCCAAAACATTCTGGATGCATTATTTCGGTCAAACGAAAGCAGCGCTGAAGCTCGCATGGTAGGTTTTGCTCGGACAATGAGATTAGTCGACCAATAGTTCGTCAATTGTCATCTGGATAATTGGATTTCGTATTGCCCATATTCCCTGGCGTTTACGTTGGCTGACGTAGCCCAAAAATGCTCTGTACCTAAATTTGCCTCAATTAGGACAACAATCTAAAGTGCCGCACTTCCAAGAAGAGCCTCCGACCATCTGGGACGGTCAGGTCGGGCAAGCGAAACGTTGAACGGCAACTTTGCAAAGTCAGCTTTCTGCGCAGACCCGACATTGATCGTCTCCAACGCAAGTAAACCGGATGTGTCGCAAACTTTTAGAACGGCAAAGGCCAGTGATATGCTAGACGCAGTTATCCTGCGATCTCGGCAAACAGCCGAAAGCCCGACGTGATAGTGTTAGGGAATTGCTGCTTTCGGATCATGTTTGCGACTTCGATGCCGTCCAAAGTAGCTGATGCGGATTTGAACGATTTGAACCCACACATGTGCCGTACGCGACGTTTGATAAAGCGATGATCCTGTTCGATCATGTTGTTCAAATATTTGGACCTGATCGTCTGTACTTTGGTTAGGCAGCCGAACCGCTTCAGGATACTGTTCACTTCTCGAATGCCAGCTGCGTTTGCACCACTTTTGTCTATGACGATTTTGTTTGGGATCCCATTTGACGACAGTGCTTTGGAAAAGAACTTGGTGGCTGCTGGACGATTTCGTCGCTCAGACAGCATGAAATCAAGGGTATTCCCAGCTTTGTCCACGGCACGATAAAGGTACATCCATTTGCCGCGAACACGGAGATAGGTTTCGTCCATGCGCCAGGAAGTCAGCGTTGGTCGCTTCTTCGATTGCGCGCTCACGGCGATCATCGGTGAATACTTCACAACCCACCTATTGAGAGTGGCATGGTCCACCTGCACGCCTCGTTCGGCCATGATCTCTTCCAAATCACGATACGACACTGTGTAGCGCAAATAGAAATATACAGCGTACAGAACTGCATCCTTGGGAAATTGGCAGCCTTTAAGTGAGATCATGTTTAAACCTGTTCGAAATTTATTCGACGGGAACAGACTTCGAAACCTGGGTGCTCGTCAATCTCAGTACAAAGTTTGCGACACATCCCCATCGATCACATAGGCGGGCTGCGCCAGATCATCGGAAGTAACGTCACACCCGGACGTGATTATGAGCAGCAGGGCCAGTACTCGTTTCACTGTTAGTCCTCCAAAAATGCGTGTTGCTCAGAGGCGCATTTGGTCATCGCCGTGCCAATCAGACTTGCCAATCTGCGCTGTCTGTCGCTTGAGCCTCTTAGTTGCTTAAGTTTTCCACCGTGTTCGGGATAAGTTGCAACGCATCCAGCACAATGGTGTCGGTCCGCTTTTCCGAATATCCATGCTGCTGCAATGTGCGTCCTACGAGTTGCACCACTTCGGGTGAGCCCGCAAACTTGGAATGCGACCCGGTCCTGGAATCATCGATGTCGCTGAGATCAATAACAGTGATGCCAAGTCCGGCCAGTTCGTCCACCTCAGCATCTCCAACGCGGTCGATGCCCCCGGCAACCTGGCGCGAGAGCCCCAATGCGGGGTCGCCATCGGAAATGAGGACATAAAGATTTCCAGGGTTGTTGGTAATCTGGCTGAGTTGAGACGCGAACACGTCCACGTCTATATCCGGCGCCGCAAACAGGATGTTCCTTAGACGCCCTGAACTGCCGAGCGATCCCTGTAAGTCCGACTGGACCATGACTTCTGTGACCAAAAGTGTTCCCATGGAATGTGCAAATACATCGAACCCGGAGGCATTTGTTTGAACGATCAGACCGGAGGCCTCTTCCAACAACGGCCTAGCCGCAAGGACGCTGTTCAGGTCATAGGCATATTTCGCAACCTGACCGGCTGATGCCCAGGAAAACAAGACCGGCACGCCTTCAAATCCGGAATCTTCAACGAATTGTGCGACGCGTAGCACCGCGTCACTCAGTGTATTGTTGTAGCCATGGACAAAGACCAACACGTCTCTGTTTTCTCGCGGTCTTTCGGAGAGTGCATTGTTGATTTTTGCCACAAACCCCGAGCTATCCTGAAACACTATTGGATCAACGACCGTAAAGTCCCGGCTGGCGTCCGGAGGGAGCCTCCGGGGGCGCGTGATTTCACCGGGCTGGTGGTTGGGTGGGATCGTCACGGTGACAACCGCCAATCCCAACTTGTCAGATCTTTCTGACGAAAAAAGCTCAGCGGTATCGGGCGAGGGTGAACGTGTTGTGGCTATAAATATATCGTGACGAGAGACCTGCGTTTCCATCTCAGGGCTTCTTTCAGGATCGGCGACACCAATCACGTTAGGAGGACGCGAACAGGCGGCAACCAAAATAGTTGCCGTGAAAAACACAGGAAGTAGTTTCCGAAAGAAATGCGTCGCAATCATACTCTTTCGCACTCGAGAAGCACCTAACTTGCTTCTGACTTTATCAAGTGCTGGTTTTCTGGATAGTGCATACGAACGGCAATATGATCGTAGGTTTGAAGTAGGCATAGCCCAAGAGATGTGGAGCCTCAATTGCCAAGCTCCTGTGCCAAATCATGAAATAAGACAGGGTCCAGGGCCGCCGGCATACGATAGGGATTAGACATAGCGTAAGTGGTAAACAGAACAAACCCGGTATATGTCGCAAAAGCCCCCAACAGGATGAGGTTCTCTCTAATCGGCGGGAATGGGAAATACCCGATGGATAAGAGCAGAACGCCGGATATTGCGGCAATCCAAAACAGAGAGCTCAAGGACGATTTTGCTTGATATTCTCTGAGATCGCGGCTGTCAGAGACGAGACTAAGGTTATCGAGTAAGTTGTCTCGGATGGACTCATGGCGTGCGGTCTGGGGATCAAGCTCTAGTGCCGCATCGTAGGCGATGCCCCAGGCTTCCCATCCTGAATCAAGTAAATCTCCTGTTTTTCCCAGGCTCTCCCATTCCGAGTTAGCAGCAATCGACAAATAATTGCGAAGCGCAGCTTGAATCGCCCCCGTTTCTTCCTCACCATATCTGATCGCGTCGTAATACGCATCAGACACAGCGTTGGTTTCGACGGCGCTTTCGAATGACAATTGATGGTAGTCAACTACTTCGGAGGCAAAGACCAAGGCAAGAACCAGGCTGTGCAAAGCGGCAATTCGGAACAAAATTGAGGCTGCAAGGTCTCGCGTTTCTTGGTTTGGGTTCGAGCCCAGTACCAGCCGGGCAAGGAAGTAAACGCCGTAAACCGAAGAAATAGTAGCGAGAACGATCAATACTGCTGTCAGCATTCGGTATCTTGCTCCCACCGGTCCTTTTGTCGAATGATACATCGACGCTGAAACGAAGATGCAACTTGTAGTACTACCCAAAAGGAAACTGGTCTCAACTGCAGCGTCTTCCAGTACAACTGCCAGTTTAGGCGAACTGTTGCCGGAAAGTTGAAACCCAATCGCCGATTAAGATCAACAAGATTGTCAGTGCAACAATGGTGTGCTTGGGTGTGGAGCCGCAAACTCCTGTTACAATGGCAACATCGTACCTCAAAAAATGCAACAAAACCCCGTATGCGTGAGGGTGCCGGACGATCTTCGCAAATTGCGTGCGTGAACGTCGTGCATGCAGATTGTACAAATGTAGCGAAGGTCCTGCGTGGATGGTTCCTGCATGGCAAGGTATTTTGAGCTGATACGAGCGTCTGTCAGATGCAGTCGTGTGCCCGGCCTGTTTGCGCCGTGCACGCGGCTGCTGGCCCTTATGGTTTCCGCTGACCAAGTCTCAAACCGCTTCGCGGACGACGATGTGTCCCTGATATCCGACGGGGTGTCTAGGTTGGCGGGCTGACATTGCTCCATCATCTCCATGGTCTTGCGTCTCGGATGTTTCTTTGTTTTCCGTTATGCTTTGTCCATGAACATCTACGGCTTCGATCACATCGTGCTCTGCGTTCGCGACGTCGACGCAACGCTTGAGTTCTATCAACACCTGCTAGGTATGTCCCCGCGAGAGGAACGCCCCGGCAAATGGTCCCTACATTTCGGTTCAAACAAAATCAGTCTCCAAGATGCGGGCACAGCACCAAATCTGGCGAAGAAAACTGTTCCGGGAAGCGGCAATTTCTGCCTATTGACAGATACGCCAATCGAAGAAATCACCGAGAAGCTTCGCGCGCATGACGTCACTATCGTCGAAGGGCCTTCTGAGAAACTGGGCGCCGTCGGAAAGCTGATGTCTGTCTACTTCCGCGACCCCGATGACAATTTGGTCGAGGTTAGCAACAGACTGGCATAGCAAACAGAGTGCAACACACTGGCAGCCACGCAACCACGGTCGGGAACAAGCGCCAGCCTTTCGACATTTGCATCTTGTGAAACGCCCAATATAACCTTGATGTCGAATCCAAGAGAAAAAATCAGCTCGCTGATCACGGCACAACGTTAGTGCCACAAGACTAATTAATCTGTGGAGCAGTCATGCCCAGAACGGGGTTCATAGATCATATCGGTGTCGCGGTGCCGGATCTTGCGACGGCGAAGGCCTACTATGACGATCTAATGCCGATCCTTGGTTTCAAGGAGTGGTTCAAAACCGAACCGGAGTTCAACTACGGACCGGATGGAAAACTCGGGACGCAGCTGTTCTTCTACCAAGCGAGGGACAATGGGCACTATTCGCGCCATGCTACGGGGTTACAGCACTTAGCCTTTTCGGTGGAAACGCGTGAGGTCGTGCGTGAGGCGTACAATTGGGCACTCTCGCGGAAGTCACATATTCTGAACGCACCCCAAGAGTTTCCTCAATACGGGACGCACTATGCGGCCTATTGGCTCGACCCACACGGCATCAAGCTTGAGGTCGTCTGCCACAAAGATGGTGAAAGCGATTGAGACATTAGTTTATCACCGAGCTACAAAGCCGGACATTTGATACACAGCCGAAAAGCCTCGCGCTACGTCCACCTAAAAGTCCGGCGACGAAGGTCCGGAGGGAGCCCATAGCTCCAAGGATCGACACCGCAGCAACTTTCAATCCAATGGCAGGTTTGTCCCGCATCCTGTGAATTCGCAGATGTCGAGATTTTGCATTTGCAGCGAATGTCAGCAAAGCAGGCTGCGACCGCAGAAAGCCAGCTGGGTGTCGAACGTCTCTTGTGGGCCGTTTTCGCCCGACCTGAAGGTGAATTGTCGATTAGGCATTGGTTTCAGGTCAGCTTCTGACTCCAATGCGGGGGTCGAGTTCATTTGCATACGAGCGGGGTTAACTGTTGATCTGTAAACCCTTACTTTTGTTCTTGTAGCCATTAATCCGCTCTTGGGTTTCGGTGGCTTCGCGCTTGAGCCAATCTACGAAACGGCGCAATTGGGGACGCTGCAACGTTTGCTCTCGCAGGTGAATCCGAAATGGGTTTGGCGCTGAAAGCCCTTTTTCAACAGGATAGGGAAGCACCAAGGACCCTTCTTCCAGATCGTTCTCTATCAAAGAAGCGCCGCAAAGGAGAAAGCCCACATCTTCTCTCACTGCTTCAAGGGCCATCTCCGCTCGCTTGTAATACGGTCCTCGGTCAGCACCAGTACGCCGCATTCCGAAAGTCTGAAACCATTCACGAAATCCTGGCCTGTCTTCTTTACTTCTGTGCTCTTCCAAATGAAGTAGCGGCATCCCTTCCATTTCGTGCTCGGTGTCGTAATCAGCTATTCTGCGTAAGTTGTCTGGGCTGCATACAGGGACGAGATAGTCAAAAAAGAGCGGCTCCCCTTTTTCACGTCCGCCGTATTCAACGCGGATATCTGGCGCCCCCAGCCGCATCGGAACGTCCCCCGCTCCGTTGATGCAAAAAAGAATGTTTGGATGGTCTTCTCTAAATTTCGGTAACCGAGGTGCCAGCCACAATTCGGACCAATCCGGGTCGGCAACGATGTGAATTTCGCTAACACGCTGAAAATCGAGCGCAGTTGATACGCGTTCAAGTGCCGAAAATGCAGTACGAAGATCCGTCAGTGCCCCTGACAGTTCGGGTGTTGGGTGTAAACCCGACCGACCACGGACCAAAAGGTCTGTTCCAAGGTAGTCTTCCAGTGCCCGGATCCTTTGACCAACCGCAGCTGGGGTGATCCCCAATTCGCTGGCGGCTGCTTTGAGCGAACCAGTTCGAAGGGCTACTTCGATAGCTTGAAGAGACTTGAGGTGCGTAGACATAGAAGTTTGATAAAGATTTTCTTTCGACGGCGCAAATTTCTGCACTACTACGCCGGTTTTTCTTTAGTTCAGCAAAGAAAATTTGGTTCGGAATCTTGAAGCCTGAGTGCCACAATCTCTGTACACGGTAAAACGGAGGTGGAGAAATGTTGAAGAGATTTGTAATCGAACGGGACATTCCTGGCATTGGAGATTTTTCGTTGACCGAGCTTTGCGCCGCGTCGCGTGCTTCAAATAAAGCACTTGTCGACGTCGGCCCGTCAATTCAATGGCAACATTCCTATGTTGCCGGAGACAAAACATTTTGCATCTATCTGGCTGAAAGCGAAGCCGAGATTCAGAAGCATTCAGAGTTGTCGGGGATTCCGGTGGGGAAGATAACCGAGGTTCACCAAATCATCGACCCGCTTACCGCGAACAACTGATGCACATGGCACGCGCACGGTGACCAGCCCTAGTTGGTCACCGCGCGCGAATTACCGATCTTCTTTTAGTAAAAGTAGCGTAGCGCAATCATAGTCCCGATTTGGTTGAGCAATGGTGAATTTGTATCAGCCTTGGTTTCGCAAATCTTGCGAATGGCGGAAAACCGGTTAGGACAAAAAGCGCTGCGAAGAGCCACATCAAATGCATAAAAATCATCGAACCGGTGACCACACGCCTTATTCAATCCAGTAGTTGACCAAAGCGGCTTCTGCAAATTCACCAAGCTCAGGATGGTCGCTGAAATAGTTCAAAAAACTCAACACGGCCTCATTCTGTGCAGGCGTCAATTGGTTGAACTTGGACTTCCTGAACTCATGCAGCAGTTCTTTCGATGTGCCGGGGTCGAGTGCAAGTAGGATGCTTTCACTGGCATATTCCGGACTGTCTGAATTTCGCAGAGCCCAAAGCAGATATGCAGGCAAATAGTACTGAAATGCCTTGGCGCTGAAGGCAGTGGGGGCAGCGTAACCGTAAACGATCATTTGATCGGTCATCTCATGCCATTTGACCCCGCCGTAGAATTCAAAAATATCCACGTCATCCATACATTCGGGGTGAAGAAGTTCATCATCAGCAGGTGGATCAAGGCCGTCAAATGCAGCAATGATCTGGGTCGCAAGATCTTCCGTTGTTGTCGTTACCTTTGGCATGGTGCCACATTAAACTGGCTGAAACCCCGAAATCGAGTGTATCAGCAACAATTCGGATTCGAGTGATTGCGATGGATAACGGACAAAAGCTCTTCCAGGACGTCAGTCATGAATTCCACGACAATTCCATTTATGCCCTAAAATTGATTTCGCCTGACCCAGACAACGATGACTGGGTGAGTGAGCTAAAACTCGACATTGATCATATTGAGGAATGGATCAGGCAGGACAATGGGCAATTCAGTTTCTCCGTTTCCCAGGTCAATCTGTGTTTCGAGGGCGTTTCCGATCTGTCCGTTTCCTTTTCGTTTCCGAAATCGACCGTTACACCGCTGCCAATCGACCGGATTACCCGGTCCAAAGAACCAGTTCGGATCCATGGAATGGACTATTCCGAATTTGCCTGGACCATCGAACTGAATGACCGCCGCGGCGGTCGCATTTGCTTCCACGCCACCGGGTATCGCTTTGAAAGGGTCGGGGAACCCGTCATCTGCGAAGAACAATATATACCCAAACACCTGCGCCCACCGCAATGAATTCAAACTTTTTTTGGTCACCACTGCAATTTACAACGTAGCAGACCATCTGCGATCTTGCCGAGGATCTGGATTAAGTACTTGGGTATGTTTTTCAGTGCCGCTTGTGCCTGTCAGCCTTTCGCTTATCAGGTTTTGAAGAAAGAAAGCTACTCGGTGACCGATTGTCCGCCGTCACAGTGGCGGCGACTTCATTCTGCGCATAGCAAAATTAAGCAGTAGCCACACCTTCCGGGGATTGCGCCTCCTGTTGCAACCACTCTCGAACAACACGGACAGCTCGCCGCCGTCCCGCGCGCTGGTTGGTGGCGAGGTAATATCCACCAAAGGGAATTTCTACGACGTTAAGGCTCACCAACGCACCTGTCTCAACTTCTGTTTGACAAAGGTGCTTGTCCATCAGAACCGCCCCCAGGCCGGCGACGGCTGACTGGATTGACAGGAGTGCTCCTAATGGGTGAGGCAGATCAAGAGTTGGAACTTCTTTCAAACCAGATTTCGAGAACCATTCTGGCCAAAGACGGAATGTTGCCTCTTCAATCAATGGGCCGGTTGCCAGAACTTTAAGGTCGGCCTCAGAACCTTTAATTGGCGCAAAGTTTGGCGCGGCAAAAGCTCTGACCAGAGATGGGAACAACAGGTCGTACCTTTCGTCTGGGGGGGTGCGCAGATATCTTAGGCCCAGATCGAAATCGTGCGCCTCAATATCCATGACCTCTGTTGTGATCGATAGACGTAAGTCTATCTCTGGATGCGCGGCTTTCAGACGTGGTAGCCGTGGAACCAACCATTTTTGCGCGACGGCGCTCTCTGTCGTCATGGTAACAACACCTTTGGGCGCGGAAGTCAGAGCGTCAGTTGCGATGGCAATTTGGTCAAGTGCAGGTGTGATCTGTCCCAAGTAAATTTGTCCCTGTTCGGTAAGGGCAACACCAGACTTTTGCGTCCGAAACAAATGCACGTTAAGCCGCTTTTCCAACCCGCGAATGTGACGGGAAATTGCGGAGTGCGATACGTTCAATTCCTCCGCTGCACGGGTAAAGCTACCCAACCTCCCGGCGGCCTCAAAGGCACGCAACGGATTTAGGGGAGGTAAGTTTCTTGGCATGATTGATTGTGACTTTTTGGAACAATAAATGTCAAGAAACGGCGTTTGTGGGATGCCAAGCTTTCTATGAGAGTAGGTGCATGACTAATAAAGGAGAGATCCATGAAGTACGCCTATACTCGTGATTTTGTATCACATCGTGAAGTCCCGGCCTCAGGAGTCAAAAGTGTGTACGCCTTGTGCGAAAAAGTCAAAGCGTCGCTCCGTTCGCTGTTTGCAAAGCGAATAGACCCAACCAGAATGAGCAGGGTTGAACGGCAAGATTCAGGAATCTCAGACGCCGAGATTGATTGGCATAACGCCTTACGCGGACCTTTGATTAAGTGAGTCAGACAGGCAAACCAGCTTTATGCAGACCGGTTGCCAGAACTTCGAAATCGTCTCGATGCCGCCACATAGATTCATAACCACGCGCAAGAGTGGAGAGATTATCTTTGGGCACTTCGATGCCTCGACTCCTAAATTCGTCATGGCGCTCCGCGATAAATTCCTGCAATGCAGCCGAAGCCTCGGATTGCCGGCCAAGATGCGCGTAAGATGCTGCCACGAATGCCGCAGCTAACGAGTTGAGCCGTGCCTCTCCCATCAAAAAGCCGATTGCTTCCTCGTAGTTTCCGCAGAAGAACTCTATCTGCCCCATGATCCAATCGATCGAAGGGGGATGCAACGGATCTAATCGCATCGCTTGCGACACGACCTCTCTCGCCTTTTCGTGTCTCCCCAGCAACAGAAAAGCATAACCGCACCACGCCATGGACTCCGCTTCGTTTTCGATCTGCGATAACGTCTTTTCGAACTGTGCATTTGCTTCGTCCCAAAGGCCTGCGCAAAGATAAGCAAAACCCAGTTGGTCTTGAATGTAGACGTCCCGGTTGTCCAGTGCAGCACCCTTGCGAGCGATATGCAGGATGTGATCGGAAGCGTCAGAGCCCGCCAATCCTAACCAAAGATCGATAACATAGGTGTCTGAGAGGTACATGTAAGACCGAGCAATGGACGGATCGAGCGCAATGGCCCGTTCCAGCAAAGCTCGTGCTTTAGCCGTATCCCTGGCATTTAGGCCATCTCGAAGAGCTTTGCTTCGAAGCATCAGCTCGTAGGCCTTCATCTCATCTGCTGGCTTTTGCGATGATCGGTCGGCAACGTTGTGTTGAACACGTCCCGGAAGGACCGCAACGATGTTGCGGGCCACCTCGTCCTGAACGGACAGGATGTCTTCCAACTCGCGATCATATCGTTCTGACCATAGCTGCGAGCCCGTACTTGCTTCCGCGAGCTGTACGGAAATTCTTACCCGACTACCGGCCTTTCGAACGCTGCCTGTTACGAGATAATCAGCTCCCAATTCTGCTGCGATCTCTGCCGGATCGGTTTCCTGTGTTTTGAAACGGAAAGATGCGTTTCTGGAGACAACCTGGAGAGTACGAAATCGAGACAACCCGGTGATAATGTCTTCCGCGATGCCATCGCTGAAGAATGCCTGCTCCGGGTCGTCACTTAAACTGTGCAGTGGTAAGACTGCGATGGTGGCTTTGCGGGGTGTAGCTGCTGGCTTCGCGTCAGGCTGTGCTTGCTCCGCCCCTCCAATGCGCCAGGCCCTAACAGGCTCAGCGATGTTCTTGATGATATGTGTGCCTGCATCCTCCCACACGACCGAAATGCGGTTGCCAACCACGCGATAGACAGCGTCCGAGACGAGCACACCTCCCGGCGGGGCAAGTTGCTCTAAACGCGAAGCAAGGTTAACACCGGAGCCAAAGACATCATCCTCTTGCTTGAGGATGTCACCAAGATTGATGCCAATGCGGAAAAGTAACGGGTCTGGCTCTTCCAAGGGTGATTGTTGCCATTCAACGGCGCAAGAAACCGCGTCTGAAGCACTAGTGAAGCTGGCCAAAAGGCCATCACCCATTAGTTTGACAATCCGCCCGTGGTGACGATTGATCAGTGGTGCAACTGTACCATCTATGTGAGCGGTTAACGCCGCAAGCGTGCCGGCTTCGTCTCGCTCCATTCGACGAGTATAGCCGACCATATCGGCGACCAGAATTGCCGCAAGCTGTCGCTCCAAAGTTGCCTCCCTTACTCTGCATAACGACCAGCGTGGTATTAGGCCATCGGTAACTGAATGGTCACATCTATTGATCGGAAGAATTGCGCTCGTTGAGAGCGCTCGTCCGGCACCGGCGTACACAAACGCAGCGAATGACCGGAATGCGGGCTGCGACCGTAGAATTTGAAATGTGTGCCGAGAATCTGGTTTGGGCCGCTTGTTGTGTCCGCCATCAGCACCCATGGAACAGACTAGGTTGATTGCGTAGCGGAGGATTTCAGGCTCATCGTAACCATCAGAGAGTGGAGATGAGAATGAAATCCGGGAAACAGAAAGCGTCAGTAGAGAGAGTTGTCAAAGGGTGTTGTCACATTAACTTCCGGCGCACCAAGGAATGCTGATGCTCGGATTTCAAGCGGCTCGAGTAGCGGCATTCCAGGCGTCAAATGCCTCGAGGCGGTGATATCGAATTGTTAAGGCTGAACGACGACGAGCGGGTGCACAGAAGCAATTCCGAATGGCTGAATGGGTGGCCACGAACCTCTGCAAACCTTCTGGGGACCGAAATCTCTGCATCGTCCGTTCCCGCTTTCGGAATGGGAGATGGCTATTTTCGGCTCGATTGTTCAAGCCCTTGTGCGACCAATGAGCCAACCCCGGCGCGACTTCTCGCTTGGCAGCGCCATAGGAGCGCAGTTTGTCCGTAATGATCCGCTTGGGAATGAAACCAAGACGCTTTATCAGGCGGCGCAACAGCCGTTTTGCCGCCCGTTTGTCCCGTTTCGGTTGAAGGATTTCCTCCAAAACAACACCATGCTGATCGACCGCGCGCCAAAGCCAATACTTGCGACCTGAAATTCTCACGGCAACTTCATCCAGATGCCAGACATCACCTGGACGACCCTGTCTTTGACGCAAGTTTTGAGCTATCGTCGGCCCGAACTTGATGACCCAACGCCGGACAGTTTCGTAAGACGCATCAATCCCGCGCTGCAACATCATCTCTTCAACTTCCCGCAGGCTCAGATTGAAGCGAACGTACAACCACACCGCGTGCGCGATGATCTGAGGAGGAAACCGATGGCGCTTGTAGCTGATTAGCGATGACTTCATCGATGTCACCTACGTCCAATTACGGACATGAACAACCAAACGGCAAGTTAACGTGACATCACCCCGTTCACTGCAGCGGCTTTTTCCCAGCAGATCAAATGGCACCGCTTCGCGAACTGAGTTGGCGGCTTGCCAGCATGCATCCGGTTCTGTCATTTGCCGATCCGGCAACCTCTAAAAAACAGTTCACGGGTGCGCTTTGTGGCCTTGAGGGCGATGATGCTGTTGAGTTTGTCCGATCATTGATTGAGAAAATGGGAGCGCAATGTTTTCCAATCTGTTCTGAAAGAAAGAGCTTGTACCATGCGGCGGCAGTGATTTCGAACAACTTCACCGTGGTCTTGCAAGCCATCGCCCGCGAAGCCTGGGCGGCTTCCGGCGTACCGGACGATATTGCCCAACGGCTGAATGCAACGCTCCTGCGCGGGACGTATGAGAACGTCTTGGCACACGGTCCTCAAGACGCACTGACGGGTCCCGCATTGCGGGGTGATGAATTTGTTGTCTCCAAGCAAGGAGAAGATGTGGCCAAGTGGCATCCAGCCGCAGGGGTTCTCTACAAAGAACTGAGCGAACTGGCACGAAGCTTGAAAACAAGCGGAACAACGTCAAATGGCAGTTAGCCCGGGGTTTGCGATGTGCGGGGTCTCGGGATCCGCCACCGCTCAACCTCGATTTAACATAATTTAGCTTACACCCAGATATCGCGTGTTTGATAGTACACGCCCGGCTATTGGCGCAATTCAATTAATCTGAGGCTGCGCCAGAAGAGTAGAAGAATGCAATCGCTTGAGCCCGATTTTTGACTGAGAGCTTTTCATATATATTGGACAGGTGAAACTTGACAGTGTTGGTTGAGATTTGCAGCTCTTTCGAAAGATCGCGGTTCGATAAGCCCTTGGCCAGCGCTTCAAGTATGATGCGCTCTTTACGTGACAGGGTATGGATCGGGTTTCTCTGCATCTTACGAACATCGACGAACGGAAACACCATTTTTCCCGCAGCCACGTCCGCGCAGGTTTCCAACAATCCTTCGACCTCACCAGACCGGGATGCGAACCCCGCTGCGCCAGCCTGCATTGCAAGGCGCGGAACATCTCCTGTCTCATCGCCGTAGACGACAAAACGGGGCGCGTTTTCTTGCTCACGCAAAACTTCGATCAGTTTGGCTGCACCCAGGACCGGCAAATTCCAGGCAATTACGCAGACCTTTACCGGTACTCTCATGACCGCGCCCAGGAAGCCTTCGGCGGTTGCAGATGTGGCAACCAGAGAGAATCGTGGATCGCGTTCAAAAATCTCTGACATGGCCGACAACACCAGTGGATTGTTGTCGGCAAGCATTACGTCAATCGGTTGCTCTGATGGGTCTGACATTGTTTTTACATCCAAATTTCCAATTAACTACCCATTAGTATAGGTCTATTCTTGGTATACATCGGCATTCTTGCCAAAACGGGTAGGTTTCTTCCCATCTTATTAGAAGGCCTAAAGCAGTAGTAAGTTACGTTGCGCGATGAAGCAAGCAACGCTTTTCTGATCCACAACACGATATTTGGGCGTGGTCGGCCACCCCGACGATCAAGGAGGATCGAATGACTTTCCAGATTTACCCCACGCTCGAAATCCCCGAGACGCTGGCTGCTGGTCCGGGACCGGGCAACACCGACGCTCGCGTTCTTCAGGCCTTCTCCAACGCCGGAGTTGCGGATCACATGCAGGGCGACGTTCTGCGCGGCATGGTCGAATGCAAGCACATGCTGCGCGAGATCTGGGGCACTTCGAATACATATACATTCGCAGTCGCAGGCACCGGCTGGAGCGCTCTGGACACCATGTTCTCGGCCGTCATGCCCGGCGACAAGGTTGTTGCATTTAACAACGGCACATTTTCAGGCATCGACACGCTGACCCTTCGCATCAAGGCGGCCACGCCGGAAGAGCATGCCGCCAACCCTCTGGACCCGCAGGCCGCCAGTGTCACCGCCATCGACGTGCCGCATGGCCAATCGGTGACCAGTGAAATGGTCGAGGCCGCACTGGCCGAGCACAAGCCCAAATGGGCGTTCATGGCGCATTGGGAAACGGGTTCGGGTCGTATCAATGATCTGCGCGGGTTCTCGGATGCCTGTGAACGTCACGGCGCAATGGGTCTGATCGATGCCGTTTCGTCTTTGGGTATCGAGGATTTCCGGATCGACGATTATCCGGGCATCGCTGGCTGGGCCTCGTGCCCGCAAAAGGGCCTGTGCTGCTTGCCATTGACCTATGCGCCGGTCAGCTTTTCCGATGAATATATCGACAGCCTTAAATCAACAGGTGCCTATAGCTATGTCCACAATCCCATTTTCGAGGCCCGTCATTGGGGAATCGTCGATGGGCAGGACGTCGAGAAAGGTACCTATCATCGGACCCATTCCGGCTACGCTGTGGCAGCCTTCCATGAATCCCTTCGTCTGACGCTGACTGAAGGATTGGCAAAGCGGTCAGCTTCGTACCGCACACATGAAAAGGTGCTGCGCGATGCCGTAACCGCAATGGGATGCGAAGTGACTTCGGACATGCCCAGCCTTCTGGTCCTCAACCTGCCACCGGATCTGGCCGGGCGCGAGATGGAGCTGGTCCAGAATTGCCGGGCGCGTGGGTTCGGTATCTGGCCGACGCTGAGCGCCCCGGTGCAGGTCCGGATCGGCATCCTCAACCAGCTGAACCGCCAGGCGATCAGCCAGATCATCCGTCTATTCGCCGAAGCCATGCGCGAACTGGGCGGCACCATCGATTTCGAAGAGATCGAGGCATTGCTCGAAAGCCGTTACGGCACGTCGATCGCTGCTTGAACGCACTGCATAAACGGGAGGAATGCAGATGGATATTCATGAGTATCAGGCGAAGGAAGTTCTTTCGAACTTCGGTGTTGCCATACCGTCCGGCGCGTTGGCCTATAGCCCTGAACAGGCAGCCTATCGCGCCCGAGAGCTTGGCGGAGACAAGTGGATTGTCAAAGCACAAGTCCACGCAGGTGGCCGCGGCAAAGCGGGTGGCGTCAAGCTATGTAACAGCGAAAATGAGATACATACGGCCTGCGATGAGATGTTCGGCCGCAAGCTGGTGACCCACCAGACCGGACCGGAAGGCAAAGGCATCTATCGTGTATATGTCGAATCCGCCGTGCCGATCGATCGCGAGATTTATCTGGGTTTCGTTCTGGACCGTTCCAGCCAGCGGGTCATGATCGTAGCCTCCTCGGAAGGTGGAATGGAGATTGAAGAGATTTCCGCCGAACGTCCTGACAGCATCGTGCGCTCGATCGTGGAACCTGCCGTTGGGTTGCAGGAATTCCAGGCCCGCGAGATTGCTTTCAATCTGGGCCTTGAACCCCGTCTGGTGCAGCAAATGGTTCGCACGTTGCAGGGTTGCTATGCCGCCTTCAGTGAGCTGGACGCGACCATGGTCGAGATTAACCCGCTGGTCGTCACTGGCGACGATCGGGTTCTGGCGCTGGATGCGAAGATGAGCTTTGACGACAACGCATTGTTCCGTCACCCCCAGATTTCCGAATTGCGCGACAAAAGTCAGGAAGACCCGCGCGAAAGCCGTGCGGCGGACCGGGGGCTGTCTTATGTGGGCCTTGAAGGCAATATCGGCTGCATCGTGAACGGTGCAGGTCTGGCCATGGCCACGATGGACACCATCAAGCTGGCGGGCGGCGAGCCTGCGAACTTCCTCGACATTGGCGGCGGCGCCTCGCCGGAACGTGTCGCCAAGGCTTTCCGACTGGTTCTGTCCGACAAGAACGTTCAGGCGGTGTTGGTAAACATTTTTGCCGGTATCAACCGCTGCGACTGGGTCGCCGAAGGCGTCGTACAGGCGTTGCGCGAGTTGGAGATCAACATCCCTGTCATTGTGCGACTTGCCGGGACCAACGTTGAAGAGGGTCAGAAGATCCTCGCCAAATCCGGCCTGCCGATCATCAGAGCCACTACGCTGATGGAAGCCGCTGAACGGGCGGTGGGCGCATGGCAGAACGATCTGACCCAAAACACCAAGGTGAGGGCTGTATAATGAGCATTCTTCTCGACCGCGACTCTCGCGTAATCGTTCAGGGCATCACCGGACGCATGGCGCGCTTTCATACCAAGGATATGCTGGAATATGGCACCAATGTAGTCGCCGGCGTCGTTCCCGGAAAAGGTGGCGAAACCGTCGAAGGTGTGCCCGTCTTTGACACCGTCAAGCAGGCTGTTGAAGCCACCGGCGCGGATGCGAGCCTTGTGTTTGTCCCGCCCCCGTTTGCAGCGGATTCGATCATGGAAGCCGCAGATGCGGGTATCCGCTATTGCGTTTGCATCACCGACGGCATTCCGGCCCAGGATATGATCCGCGTCAAACGCTACATGTATCGCTATCCAAAGGACAAGCGTATGGTGCTGACCGGCCCGAACTGTGCCGGAACGATCAGCCCCGGCAAAGCTCTGTTGGGGATCATGCCTGGGCATATCTACCTACCCGGCAATGTCGGCATCATTGGCCGCTCGGGGACGCTTGGCTATGAGGCTGCGGCGCAGTTGAAAGAGCGCGGTATCGGAGTTTCGACCAGCGTCGGCATCGGGGGTGATCCGATCAACGGTTCCTCGTTCCGTGACATTCTCGAACGCTTTGAGTGGGATGAGGATACAGAGGTTATTGCCATGATTGGCGAAATCGGTGGGCCACAAGAGGCTGAGGCGGCTGAATATATCCGCGATCACATCACCAAACCCGTCATTGCCTATGTTGCGGGTCTGACCGCGCCAAAAGGACGGACCATGGGCCACGCCGGCGCGATTATCTCGGCTTTCGGTGAAAGCGCATCGGAAAAGGTCGAGATTCTGTCCGCCGCCGGTGTGACCGTCGCCGAAAACCCTGCCGTCATCGGTGAAACGATTGCCCGTGTCATGGGAAAGGCTGCGTGATGGTTAAGCCTTCGGTTCTTGTCACCCGTCGTTGGCCTGCTGCGGTCGAAGCGCAGTTGACCGAGAACTACAACGCCGTGCTCAATACCGGGGACAAACCAATGTCCCCGGCCGAAATCCGCGATGCTCTGAAAAGCTATGACGCAGTTTTGCCCACGGTTACGGACACGCTCAGCGTCGAGGCGCTGGACGTACCCGCAGCACAGACCAAAATCCTCGCCAATTATGGCGTGGGATACAGCCATATCTGCGAACCATCGGTGCGCAATCTTGGGATCACCGTGACCAATACACCGGATGTCCTGTCCGAGTGTACGGCCGATCTGGCCATGACATTGCTGCTGATGGTTGCCCGTCGCGCTGGCGAAGGCGAGCGCGAATTGCGCGCTGGAAACTGGTCCGGTTGGCGTCCGACCCACCTTGTCGGCACGAAGGTCAGCGGCAAGACGCTTGGCATTATCGGCTTTGGACGGATCGGTCAGGAAATGGCGCGGCGCGCACATCACGGCTTTGGCATGAAAATTCTGGTCCAGAACCGTAGCGCAGTGTCGACCGAGGTGCTGAAACAGTTCAACGCAGCACAGGTCGAAACGGTCGATGACTTGCTGCCACGATGCGATTTCGTCTCGCTGCATTGCCCCGGTGGATCGACGAACCGGCACCTGATCAATGGGCGCAGGCTCGACCTGATGAAGCCTGACGCATTCCTTATAAACACCGCACGCGGCGAAGTTGTGGACGAGCACGCTCTGGTACAGTCGCTGATGTTCGACACGATCGGCGGCGCGGCACTGGATGTCTTTGACGGCGAACCACGGATCAGCCCGGACCTGTTGCAATGCGACAATCTGGTGATGTTGCCCCATCTGGGCAGCGCCACGCGCGAATCCCGCGAAGCCATGGGGTTCCGTGTACTCGACAATCTCGGCGATTTTTTTGCAGGCCGCACTCCGCGGGATCAGGTGATCTGATGCAAGCGATGGCCCGAAATATTCCACCCACCCCGGAACCTTCGAATTATGCCGAAGGGTTGCGCTCGGAATTGCGGGTGTTGTGGTGGAACATTTTGCTGAAACGGGCGCCCCATGTAGCGACCTGGGCCGAGGCCACGCCGTTGCAACCCATCCCCACCGGGCCTGAAGCAACGCCCTACCTACAGGCCCTGTCGATCTGGTTCCAACTGTTGCGCATCATTGACGAAAACGCAGAAGTCCGGGACCGTCGCCTGACCGAGACCCAAAGCGGGGCAGAAGCGGTCGAGGGCGGATTCGCCGAGGTATTGTCTGACCTGTCCCTGACGGATCGCCAGACGGAAAAGCTGACCGCTGATCTGTGTGCAGGTCCCACCCTGACCGCGCATCCGACCGAGGCCAAACGGGTCACTGTTCTGGAAATTCACCGTCGGATTTACCGCAACCTCGTCGGTCTTGAAACCCAACGCTGGACCCCGACCGAACGCGCCGAATTGCTGAATGGTCTGGAGGGTGAGATCGATCTTTTGTGGCTGACTGGTGAACTTCGACTGTCGCGCCCAAGCCTGCACGATGAAATCGAATGGGGGTTGCAATTTTTCCGGGATGCAATCTTTGACGCCGTCCCGCAGGTAATGGATCGATTTGATCAGGCCTGCCTGCATGTGCTGGGCCAGACACTGAACGAAACACCCGATATCCGCTTTCACAGCTGGATCGGCGGTGATCGGGACGGCAATCCGAATGTCACGACCGAGATGACCGCGCTGGCCTTGCAACGCGGGCGTGAAACGGTTCTTGACCTTTACCGTCAGGCCCTTGATCGGGCTGCAAGCAGGTTAAGTATAAGTGCACTCATATTGCCGCTGCCCGAGCTCAACAGGGCGCGAATACAAGAAATAATCGACCGGTTTCCGGACGCTGGCCGCAATCGGAACGAACCGTTTCGGCAAGCTCTAAATGCCATTCGCCATCGGTTAACAGATGGCGGCTATGATCACATCTCACAATTCGTGAGCGATCTTGATGCGCTTGATAACGCATTATGCGCGGTCAATGCCGATATTCTGGCGCGACGACATATCCGCCCCCTGCGCCGAGCTGCGACGGTTTTTGGGTTCCGAACCACAACGTTGGATATCCGTCAGAATTCGACCGTCACAACCGATGTTCTGGCCGAAATCTGGTCACAATCCAGCCAGGCTCCAGACTATGGCACGGCCGAATGGTCTGCCCGTTTGCGAACCGAACTGGCGGATCAGAACCTGCCTTATCAAAGCCGCGACGCACTGAGCGATCTGGCACAGGAATTGCTCGCCCTTCTGGCGCTGGTCCACAGCGTGCGATCAGGGCCAGATCCCAAGGCAATCGGCCCGTTCATCCTGTCCATGACCCGTTCTGCCGATGATATTCTCGGCGTCTACCTGCTGGCCCGTTATGCCGGGTTCGGGTCCGAAACACTGGATATTTCGGTGGTTCCGCTGTTTGAGACGATTGCCGATCTGCGCAACGCCCCGGCGATCCTGCTGGGTGTTCTGGGCGTTCCGCTTGCCCGCCGCAGCCTCAAAACCGACGGTAACGTGATCGAGGTTATGCTGGGATATTCGGACAGCGGTAAGGATGGCGGCTATTTCTGCTCAACATGGGAACTTGAGCGTGCCCAACGCCGGATCGTGTCGGCACTGGCCTCTCAAGGCTTCAAGGCCACATTTTTCCATGGTCGCGGCGGCTCGGTCAGCCGGGGTGGCGCACCTACCGGACGCGCCATCGCCGCGCAACCCAGTGGAACAATTGCTGGGCGGTTGCGCGTGACCGAACAGGGCGAGGTTGTTTCGACCAAATATGCCAACCGCGGTACGGCTGCGGCGCATCTGGAATTGCTGCTTTCAAGCACGCTGCGCCATACAGCCAACCCCGGCCAAACCCCTGCCCGGCCCGAGTTCGACGACGCGCTGGATGCCCTGTCGGAACTGTCTCAGATGGCCTATGTCTCGCTTCTTCAGATGCCGGGCTTTCTGGACTATTTCCAGCAAGCCAGCCCAGTCGAAGAACTTGCCCGCCTGAAAATCGGCTCCCGCCCGACCCGCCGGTTCGGTGCTGCCAGTCTGGATGACCTACGGGCCATACCATGGGTTTTTGCATGGTCGCAGAACCGTCACCTGATCACCGGTTGGTACGGGTTTGGCGCCGCTATGACCAGCTTTCGTAAATTCCGTGGCGCGCGCGGTGATGAAGTGCTGCAGGACATGTTTAATGACTCTCGCCTGTTCCGCCTCGCCGTCGATGAGATGGAAAAATCGCTCTATCAGGCGGATATGGATATCGCCGCACAATACGGCGAATTGGTCCCCGATGCGGAGACTCGCCAACGCATCTCGCGTGCTATCAAAGTGGAATACGACAGTGCCTGCAGCGCAGTGCAGTTTCTGACCGGCGGTCAGGCCATCGGTCACCGTTTTCCTCGTCTGTGCGAGCGGTTTGATCGTAAACGGGCCGAACTGGCCCGCATTCACGCGCTGCAAGTCGAGCTGCTGCGAAAGGCCCGAAGCGAGCCGCAGGCAGGATCGGTTCCTGTGCCTTTGCTGCAATCCATGAATGCCATTTCCGCTGGCCTCGGCTGGACCGGCTAACCCTTTTCAGGAGGTTTCAACGTGAACGCCCCGCAACGCACCCAAGGTTTCTTCACCCAGTCCCTAGCGGATCGTGACCCCGAGCTGTTTGGTTCGATCACGTCCGAGCTGGGCCGTCAGCGCGACGAGATCGAGCTGATCGCCTCGGAAAACATCGTCTCTGCCGCCGTGATGGAGGCGCAGGGCTCGGTGATGACCAACAAATACGCCGAGGGCTATTCCGGTCGCCGCTACTATGGCGGTTGCCAGTTCGTCGATATCGCCGAGGATCTGGCGATTGACCGCGCCAAGCAGCTGTTCGGCTGTGAGTTCGCCAACGTTCAGCCCAACTCAGGGAGCCAGGCCAACCAGGGTGTGTTTCAGGCGCTGATCCAGCCCGGCGACACCATTCTGGGCATGTCGCTTGACGCAGGTGGCCACCTGACCCACGGCGCAAAGCCCAACCAGTCGGGCAAGTGGTTCCACGCGGTACAGTACGGCGTCCGCAAGCAGGACAACATGCTGGATTATGATCAGGTCGAGGCGCTGGCGAAGGAACGTAACCCCAAGCTGATCATCGCGGGCGGCTCGGCCATCCCGCGCCAGATCGACTTTGCCCGCATGCGCGAGATTGCCGATATGGTCGGTGCCTATCTGCACGTGGACATGGCGCATTTCGCCGGTCTGGTGGCGGCGGGCGAACACCCCTCGCCCTTCCCGCATGCGCATGTGGCGACGACCACCACCCACAAGACCCTGCGCGGTCCGCGTGGGGGTATGATCCTGACCAATGATGAAGATATCGCTAAGAAAGTGAACTCGGCGATCTTCCCCGGCATTCAGGGCGGCCCGCTGATGCATGTGATCGCCGGCAAGGCAGTGGCCTTTGGCGAGGCGCTGCGCCCCGAGTTCAAGGACTATATCAAGCAGGTCGTGACCAACGCACAGGCGCTGTCGGATCAGCTGATCAAGGGCGGACTGGACACTGTGACCCACGGCACCGACACCCATGTGGTGCTGGTCGACCTGCGCCCCAAAGGCGTCAAGGGCAACGCGACCGAAAAGGCTTTGGGCCGGGCGCATATCACCTGCAACAAGAATGGCGTGCCGTTTGATCCCGAGAAGCCGACCATCACCTCGGGCATCCGCCTGGGCTCCCCCGCCGGGACCACCCGCGGCTTTGGCGAGACCGAGTTCCGCCAGATCGCTGACTGGATCATCGAAGTTGTCGACGGTCTGGCCGCCAATGGTGAAGACGGCAACGCCGCCGTCGAGGCAAAGGTCAAAGCCGAGGTCGCCGACCTCTGCGCCAGATTCCCAATCTACCCGAACCTGTAAGACGAAGGACCCTAACCCATGAGCTTTCATTCCATTGACCAAGCCCCTGCCCGCCTGAACCGCAGCGAATTGGCCGTACCGGGCAGCCAGCCCGGCATGTTCGAAAAGGCCGCACAATCGGACGTGGATGTCATCTTCCTTGATCTCGAAGATGCCGTCGCACCTGACGAAAAGGAACAGGCCCGTAAGAACATCATTCAGGCACTGAACGATATTGACTGGTGCAACAAGACCATGTCGGTGCGGATCAACGGGCTTGATACCCATTACATGTATCGCGATGTGGTGGAAGTGGTCGAACAGGCCGGAGAGCGGCTGGACCTCATCATGATTCCCAAGGTCGGCACTGCAGCTGATGTTTATGCGGTAGACATGCTGGTGACCCAGATCGAGGACGCCAAGGGCTACAAGAAGCGTATCGGGTTCGAACACATCATCGAAACCGCGCTGGGGATGCAGAATGTCAGCGAAATCGCTGCGGCCTCGAAACGAAATGAAAGTCTGCATTTTGGTGTTGCGGATTATGCAGCCTCGACCCGGGCGCGGACGACCATCATCGGTGGCGTGAACCCTGACTATTCCGTTCTGACCGACGCAGATGCGGACGGTGGCCGCCTGTCCCATTGGGGCGACATGTGGCACTATGCGCTGGCCCGAATGGTTGTTGCAGCCCGTGCCAATGGCCTTCGCCCGATTGATGGCCCCTTTGGTGATTTTCAGGACCCCGACGGCTATCGCGCGGCGGCCAAGCGGGCGGCTGTTCTGGGATGTGAAGGCAAATGGGCAATTCACCCCAGCCAGATTGCGTTGGCGAACGAGGTTATGTCTCCTTCGGATGCCGAAGTGAACAAGGCTCAGCGCATTCTTGTAGCAATGGCCGAGGCCGAAGCGTCCGGCAAAGGCGCCGTGTCTTTGGATGGTCGCCTGATTGACTATGCCTCGATCCGTCAGGCGGAAGTATTGGTCGAAAAGGCGGGTCAGATCGCTGCCGCATGAGCGAACTATGACCGGGCAATCCTCAATAAATCTGTGGGATAGCGCCGCAGCCATCTTCGCTGCGGCGGTCACCGCCGCAGATCCGGCAGATTCGCTGCGCAGACAATTGCGAACGGCACCGCTTCCCGCACCAAAACAGGGCGGGCGCAGCATCCTTATCGCTGTTGGAAAAGCTGCGCCTGCCATGATGGCAGAGGCATTGCTACATGTTCAGGGCGACCACATCGCCCTAGCCGTGACACATGCCGAAAACCAGACCGATGTGGACGGAGCGACCGTATTGAATTGCGCGCACCCCGTCCCGGACGAACGAGGACTGAAAGCCGGGAGACAGATCATCGCACTGCTCAAGGCAGCACGTGAGGAAGATCAGATCATTGCGCTGATCTCGGGCGGGGGATCGGCCTTGGTTCCCGCGCCTGTCAAAGGGTTGACCCTGTCAGACAAAATCACGGTCAACGAGGTTTTGCTGTCCTCCGGGCTCGACATCGTGCGGATGAATCTTGTGCGTCAGCACCTGAGCCGAGTTAAGGGCGGAGGGTTCTTGCGACACGGCTCGCCTGCCCCGGTCACGGCCTATATCCTGTCGGATGTGATCGGAGATGATCTGCGCGCTGTTGCCAGCGGACCGACCGCCCTTCCAATCGGAAGCCGCGCCGACGCCCGCAGAACCTGCATCGAGGCCGGTATCTGGCATCGGTTACCAAAATCTGCCCGCGCCCATCTGGAACAAAGCACTCCTAAACAGGCCATAGCGCCTGAGGCAACCAATCACCTGATCGGATCGAACACGATCAGCCTTGAAGCGGCACATGCATGTGCATCGCAGACCTGCCGCGCCGAAATTGCGTCTGACGCGTTGATCGGTGACGTGTCAGATGCCGCAGACAAGATTTTGCAAGCAATCCCGTCCGCAACTGTTGAGCGTCCAGTCGCTCTGCTGTTTGGTGGTGAGACTACTGTGCGTTTGCAAGGCTCCGGGCACGGAGGGCGCAATCAGGAATTGGCACTGCGGGTGGCCCAACTGGCGGAGGGACGATCAATACCCGGCAACTGGGTATTCCTCAGCGGCGGCACGGATGGGCGCGATGGCCCCACCCCGGCGGCTGGTGCGATTGTGGATGCTGGGACGTTCGGCCGAATCCGCGCTTCGGGGCATGACCCTGCCGCCCTTTTGGCAAACAACGACAGTCACAAGGCGCTGACGTTGTCAGGTGACCTTCTGATAACCGGCGCGACCGGGACCAATGTTGCGGACATCCAGGTCTTGCTGCTTGGTACTGACACGTAAGGCGTTGTGAATTCGCCGGCCTTCAGGTCTGATTTAAAGCTATCGATGTCGGATTTGAGAGTATCAATTCAGATGATTTGCGTGGAATCTGGCGAAAAAGGTCCGATCCATGCGATATTCTGGCTTCAAAGTCATCAAAGAGGCGCTTACCGGCCACAAAGGCTGGAAACCGGCGTGGCGCGACCCAGAACCCAAGCCGCATTATGACATAGTGATTATAGGCGGCGGTGGTCATGGTTTGGCGACGGCGCATTATCTTGCCAAGATTTATGGGCACCGAAAGGTCGCGGTGATCGAAAAGGGCTGGATCGGTGGCGGCAATGTGGGGCGCAACACGACGATCATCCGCTCAAACTATCTGCTGGATGGGAATGAACCGTTCTACGAGTTTTCGCTGAAACTGTGGGAAGGTCTGGAACAGGACGTTAACTACAACGCGATGGTTAGCCAGCGTGGAATCATCAACCTGATCCATTCGGATGCACAGCGTGACGCCTTTACCCGGCGGGGCAATGCGATGATCTTGAACGGCGCGGATGCCGAATTGCTGGATGCCGATCAGGTACGCCGGGAATATCCGTTTCTGAATTTCAACGATGCGCGGTTCCCGATCAAAGGTGGTCTGGCGCAGCGGCGCGGCGGCACCGTGCGTCACGATGCCGTGGCCTGGGGATATGCGCGCTCAGCCAACAGTTTCGGCGTCGATATCATCCAGAACTGCGAAGTGACCGGGTTTCGGATCGAAGACGGCACATGTCTGGGTGTCGAGACCTCGAAAGGGTTTATCGGCGCGGGCAAGGTCGGCTGTGCCGTTGCAGGCAATTCGGGGCGGTTGATGGGCATGGCGGGGATGCGCCTGCCGATCGAAAGCCATGTCTTGCAGGCCTTTGTCTCGGAAGGTCTGAAACCGGTTCTACCCGGTGTCATCACCTTTGGCGCGGGGCATTTCTATGTCAGCCAGTCCGACAAAGGCGGACTGGTCTTTGGCGGCGATCTGGACGGGTATAACTCCTACGCACAGCGCGGCAATCTGCCAGTGGTCGAGGATGTCTGCGAAGGCGGCATGGCGCTGATGCCGATGATCGGCCGGGCGCGTCTGCTGCGGATGTGGGGCGGCATTATGGACATGTCGATGGATGGTTCGCCCATAATCGACCGGACCGGAATTGACGGGCTCTATTTCAACGGCGGCTGGTGCTATGGCGGGTTCAAGGCAACCCCGGCCTCAGGCTATTGCTTTGCGCATCTTCTAGCGCGTGATGCGCCACACCCGACCGCAACCGCCTATCGCTTTGACCGGTTCCGCACCGGGCACATGATTGACGAAAAAGGCATGGGCAATCAGCCCAACCTGCACTGAGAGGACCAGCACCATGATCATCCATCATCCCTTGCTGGGCCCGCGTGACAGTTCCGAATTTGTCTATCTGGGCGACGCGTCGCTGATTGACCGCCCCGACTGGCAGGGCGACGATGCGGTGACGGCGTTTCACGATTATGCCTATCTGCGCGACAATCCCGCCGGTCTGCATCGCGAGCTGTGGTTTCACGAAGGCGGTGACCGGTCTTGGCTGGTCGTGACACGCAATACCGTGACGCATGAGATCACAGGCGTGGAATTGGCCCGAGACGTGGCCCGGGCAAAGGGACGTTCAAAATGACTCAAGACAACCGGCTGAGCGGCGGTCAGATCGACCGCACCAAAACCCTGAATTTCAAGTTCGACAACCGCAGCTACGCTGCTCATCCTGGCGATACACTGGCCTCGGCCCTGCTGGCCAATGGCGTACGCCTGATGGGGCGGTCGTTCAAGTATCACCGCCCCCGCGGTGTGCTGACCGCCGGATCGGAAGAACCCAATGCGATCGTCGAACTGCGCTCGGGCAACCGTCAGGAGCCCAACACCCGCGCCACAACGATCGAGATGTTTGACGGGCTTGAGGCCCGATCGCAAAACCGTTGGCCCAGCCTGAAGTTCGACGCGCTGGCAATCAATGACAGGTTTTCGAATTTCCTGTCGGCTGGTTTTTATTACAAGACCTTTATGTGGCCGGCTGCGTTCTGGGAAAAGTTGTACGAGCCGATGATCCGCCGCGCCGCCGGTCTGGGCTCGCTTTCGATGCAAGAGGACCCGGACGAATACGACAAGGGGTTCAGGCATTGTGACCTGCTGATCATTGGCGCCGGTCCGTCCGGTTTGGCTGCCGCCTTGACCGCTGGCCGGGCCGGGTCGGACGTTATCCTGGCTGACGAGGATTTCGCGCTTGGCGGGCGGTTGAACAGTGAGACCTTCTCGCTGAACGACGGCCCTGCGGATGAATGGGTTGCGCAGACGGTAGCTGAATTGTCCGCAATGCCGAACGTCCGCCTGATGCCGCGTACAACTGTCATCGGGGCCTTTGATCACGGCATTTATGGCGCGGTTGAACGTACTGGCGACCACCTAGCCAACTTGCCTTCGGGCAAGCCCCGGCAAATCCTGTGGCGTATCTATTCCAAACGCGCCCTACTGTGTGCAGGCGCGACCGAACGACCCATCGCATTCGAAAACAACGACCGCCCCGGTGTCATACTGGCCAGCGCGTTGCGGACTTATGCCAACCGGTTCGCATCCACGGCAGCGCAGCGTGTTGCGATCTTTACCAACAATGACGACGGCCATCGGACCGCCGCCGATCTGCATTCCAAGGGCGTCAAGATCGCGGCTGTGGTGGATGTTCGACCGGATGCGCCGATCAACTACGAATACGAAGTGCTCGCAGGTGCTCAGGTCGTTGATACCAAGGGCCGTCTGGGTCTGAGCTTTGTCGAGGTCAAACTGGCCGACGGGTCTAAGCGCACATTGGACTGCGGTGCGCTTGGCGTGTCCGGCGGCTGGAACCCGAACGTGCATCTGACCTGCCATCAGCGGGGACGCCCGATCTGGAACGAGGATCTAGCGGCCTTCGTTCCCGGCGCAGACCTACCGCCTGGCCTTGCGGTCGCGGGTGCTGCAAACGGAACGATGTCGACCCATGGCGCGTTGCAATCCGGTGCCCAGGCGGCGGCTGAAGCGCTGGAACTCAGCGGCGCGCTGCCCAACTTACCCAAGGCCGAGGATGCTCCAGTCTCGCAAACGCCGTATTGGTATGTTCCGGGCTGCGCGCGCGCATGGCTGGATCAACAGAACGATGTGACGGTCAAGGATGTGAAGCTCAGCCATCAGGAAGGGTTCCGATCGGTCGAACACCTGAAACGCTATACCACGCTGGGCATGGCAACCGATCAGGGCAAGACTTCGAATATGGGCGGTCTGGCGATCATGGCGGAATTGGCCGGTAAATCCATCCCCAAGACGGGAACGACAATCTTCCGCCCACCCTATACACCGGTGCCTATCGGCACGCTTGCCGGGCGCATGAAAGGGCAGGAATTCCATCCAACCCGCCTCACACCTTCACATTATTGGGCCAAGGAACGGGGCGCGGTCTTTGTTGAGGTTGGCAACTGGTTGCGCGCCCAGTGGTTTCCCCTGCCCGGCGAGACGCATTGGCGTGAATCCGTCGACCGCGAAGTGCGACAAACCCGCGCCTCGGTCGGCGTGTGCGACTGTACGACGCTTGGAAAAATCGACGTGCAAGGCACCGAAGCTGCGGACTTCCTGAACCGCATCTACTGCAATGGCTTTGCCAAACTGGCTGTGGGCAAAACCCGCTATGGCCTGATGCTGCGCGAAGACGGGATCGCCATGGATGACGGCACCGCCGGACGTCTGGCCGAGGATCATTTCGTGGTGACAACGACCACGGCCAATGCGGTCAAAGTCTATCATCATATGGAGTTCGTCCGGCAGTGCCTGTTCCCTGACATGGACGTCCAACTAATCTCGACCACCGAAGCCTGGGCGCAATATGCCGTTGCTGGTCCCAACTCGCGCAAACTGCTGCAGAAGATCGTGGACCCGGAATTTGACATTTCGAATGAAGGTTTTCCGTTCATGGCCTGCGCGAATATCACCGTTTGCGGTGGCCTGCGGGCGCGTCTGTTCCGGATTTCGTTCTCGGGCGAGCTGGCGTTCGAAATTGCGGTTCCCTCGCGCTATGGCGATGCGTTGATGCGGCGTCTGATGCAGGACGGTGAAGAGTTCGATGTAGTTCCATACGGCACCGAGGCTCTCGGCGTCATGCGGATCGAAAAAGGGCACGCCGCAGGGAATGAACTCAACGGGACCACCACAGCGCTGAACCTTGGCATGGGCCGGATGGTGTCCAAGAAGAAAGATAGTATCGGTTCGACCCTGTCCGAACGTGAGGGGCTGAACGAGGCTGATGCGTTGAACATGGTCGGCGTCAAACCCGTGAACAGCGCGGACAAAATCACCGCTGGCGCGCATCTCATGGATGCATCCGGCCCGGTCGATGCCGCGCATGATCAGGGCTATGTTACGTCGGCCGCGTTCTCGCCTTCGCTGGATAGTCACATCGGCCTGGGCTTTCTGAAGAATGGTGGTGACCGTCAGGGCGAGAAAATGCGCCTTGTCTCGCCGCTGACCGATCTGACCGTCGAGGTCGAGATTGTCTCGGCTCATTTTGTCGACCCTGAGGGAGAACGGCTTCGTGCATGATCTTGTTGCAATAACCGCCTTGGGCGGATCTGAGCCCCATGTCGATACGGTTGGAACCGTCACATGTACCGAGGTGCCTGGTGTTGCGTTGGCCTCGGTCGCCGCGCGCGCTGGCCTCGAAGCAGAAGCCCGCAAAGCGCTTGCAAGACTAATCGGTGCGTCAGCACCCGATGTTGGTAAGTTCGGTGGTGACGTTGTCTCGGCATTCTGGACCGGACCGGATCAGTGGATGGTCGAAGCCCCGTTCGATACTCATGAAGAACTGGCGCATCAGACGAAAGACTGTGTCGGCGACACCGCGTCCGTTTCAGAACAGACCGATGCCTGGACCCGGTTCGATCTGGAGGGCGCAGACATTCTGGCGGTTCTGGAGCTGCTATGTAATCTGGATTGCCGCAAGATGGGTGCGGGCGAGACGGCCCGTACTTCGATCCATCATCTCGGGTGCTTCGTTCTGTGCAGGTCCACCGCATTGTTCAGCCTTTATGGTCCCCGTTCTTCGGCAGGGTCTATGCATCATGCGATTGTGGTAGCGATGAAATCCGCTCTTTGAGCGTCTCGCTCAGCTTGAAGGCAGCGGTGCGTTGTCTTCGACTCGGAAGCGGTTGATGCGGCGGCGGTCTTCGCTGGGGCTTAGCCCGAAGGCAGATCGGTAATGTGTCACCAATGGTGTGACCGAGCTAAAGCCGATAGCGGCTGCGATGTCGGCAATGGGGTCTTTGGTATAGACAACCATCTGACGTGCCGCTTTCATGCGCATGGCGCGGAAATAGTGGCTGGGGCTTTGACCTGTCGCCTGTTTGAAGGCGCGTTCGATTTGGCGCGGCGTGACACCGGCCTGCTTTGACAGTTCGGCAATCGACAACGGATCGCCAATCCGGCTGGCGTATAGCTCAACGCATTTTGCCACAAGTGGCGGCAGCTTTTCACCTGTGTCGGGCCTGCTGGTGTCTGGAACCTGTTGGCGCACGCCTTCGCCCCGCATCAATGGGTGCTGGAACCAGCAGGCCACCTCATGCGCGACATCACCACCCAGACGATCCTCGATCAGGTGCAGCGCCAGATCGAACGCGGCCGCGGCCCCCGCCGCGGTGTAGCGTGAGTTATCCGTTACAATAACCTCGCGCCGGGCGTCCATGTCCGGAAACTCGGCCTCAAAGGCCGCCTCGTAGCACCAGTGAACCGACACCGGATGACCATTCATGACGCCTGAGCGGACCAGCGGAAACACGCCCGCGCTGATCCCGCCCAGAATGGTTCCGTGACGCGCAAACATGCGTAATGCTCCATCACCCTGAGTCGGGTTCTGAAACTTTGAAGTCGGGCTGCTGAGCAGGAATAGAATATCAATCGACTGGCAGTCGGACAGGTCGCGCTCGGCCTCGAACCGGACATTGGCGCTAGATCTGACTTTGCCCCCGTCTTCTGTCACCAATGACCAGCAAAATGCCTCTTGTCCCGCTATCTCATTTGCCGCTCTCAAAGGTTCAATGACCGAAGTCAAGCAGGCCATCGGAAATCCGTCGAACAACAAGAATCCAATCTCGTTACATTTTTCTACCAGCATGATTATTTTACTATCAGGAAAAATAGGTGCTATGATAGCCCGAATTGGATTGGCTGAAACGGCGCAGCTGCTTGCACCGTTGGTTCGGACAAGTGTAGCAAGACATTGAAGGCGAAACATTGAAAAAACGCGACACAGAAATGGTGGGAAATCTGACTCAGGATCCGCATTCCGTTCGAACGAGTGAACGTGAAAAGGTGCTCGAAGTAGCAATCGGCCGCGAGGTCCGAGCCTTTCGTAAACAGCAAAACATCACCGTCGCTGAACTGGCCCAACTGACAGGATTATCAATTGGCATGTTGTCGAAGATAGAGAACGGCAACACGTCGCCCTCTCTGACGACGCTGCAATTACTCGCCGACGCACTTTCGGTTCCCCTGACCAGCTTCTTCCGCCAGTTCGAGGAACGCCGGGAAGCCGTTCACACAAAAGCGGGCGAGGGTGTAGAGCTTGAGCGCGAAGGAACCCGCGCCAATCATCAATACAATCTTTTGGGTCATATCGGCGCTAACGGGTCCGGTGTGATTGTCGAGCCGTATTTGATCACGCTTACCGCAGAATCCGATGTCTTTCCGACGTTCCAGCACGGTGGGATTGAAACAATTTACATGTTGGAGGGCGAAGTCGATTATCGCCACGGAGATAAGAATTATCCATTGAAGCCCGGCGATACCCTATTCTTTGACGCGGATGCCCCGCATGGACCAGAGAAACTGGTCAGCCTGCCGGCAAGATACATTTCTGTGATTAGCTATCCGCAGACAAATTGACTGGCTTGCGCATCAGGAAATCAGTGGGTTTGTCGTAACCTTCGTGCGTTCCCATACTTACGATCGTGAAACCAAGGCGTGAAAACACGCGATGATTTTCAGTAAGTTCGACACGGGTTTCCAGCTCCAGCTCGGACAATTCAAGGGCCGCGGCCCGACGTACGGCGTGGTCTACCATCACCGAACACTGGCCCTGCCCGCGCATCCGCTCGTGCACCGCCAGTTTTCCCATATACAGCCTGCCAGACTTTGGCATAAGGAACATGCAGCCAGTTAGCGGACGGCCAATAGCCCAAATCTCACCTCCGGCATGACAATGTGCCTGCATACCCTCCACGGTCAGCCGATGAACGGAGGACGGCGGGTCGATCCGGCCATCCATGTATCGGAACGAAGAACGCAGTAAGGCTAATACGTCATACAAAGCTGAGTCGTTGCCGAGTACCTGCCAAATTGTCTTGTCCGGACCAGTCATGACCGCCGCGATACCCGTTACTTTGACAAAGGCGGTTCCGTTTCCAGATCCGGCCATACACCCGGTGAGGTTGGAAGACCGTCGTCAAACTGGCTGAGGTAGTCCAGCATCATTGGACGGTTGTCGATAAACCCTTTGTAGGTGGCCAACTCAACCGGAAGATCGCGGATAACACGATGCAGGCGGCGACCCCATTTCGGTACCGTCATCAGATCCTGAAAACTGCACAGATAACAGCGAATCGGAAATACCAGCGCGTTTGACCGTGGCAACCGGAAGAAGGTCTGTAGCTCAACCCGAAGATGCTGCTTGTGAGCGATGTTCTCAGGCGTCAACGTTGTCTTCTGAATACCCCATTTGTGATAGTTCTCCGGGCTGGTATCCAGCAATGGATTCACCGTCATCGTCCAGTTCAGACGACGCGCCGGAGCCCCTTGCTGAATGTTCAGCAGGAATTTCAGTGCGCGCTTGAAAATTCCCATCTCATGGGCTTTCGGAACTGGCGCATGCCATTCGAAAAAGTTCATGCCGATGTCGAAATCCAGGCTCCAATCGGCTTGGGTCGTTACCATCCCGGCGTCCATCCACAGCATCTCGTCCCGCTGATCCAGCACCGCGAAATCACCCTGTGCCTGACGCGTGATATATTCCATCGGCCCGTACGGCAGCGTGGTTTCATCCATGAAGGTGAAACTGTGATCAATGCCCAGTGGCTTGTTGATCCAACGCCACTGATTGCCGTTGCGGTGCAATTCGAACAGGTCGGGATAATCCTCTGACTTGCTGACCATGATCAGCTCGAGCAGGTCCCAACCCGCCAATGTCATGTGTGGCAGGGACTGACAGCGCAGAGGGTCCTGATCCAGAACGATGGCCCGGTCTTTCATCTCGGATACATAGTGTTCGTCTACATCGAACCGCATTTCATAAACCGAGCCCTCGGGTCCGCCCCGGTGCTGTTCCATGTTGACGGAATACATGTAACTGTCTTCGTGAAACGGGAAAGGAAAGCGTTTGATCGCCCATTCCGAGTTGTGGAACGTATAGTCGTCACGGAAGGACTCGTCGTTGAATTGAATGGTCATGTGGGCCTCCTCTCAGCGGTCCAGCACGAGGGACTTGCCCTCGAAGCGCGATACGCAGGGCATGATCTTCTTGCCTGCGGCTTTTTCTTCGTCAGTCAGCCAATGATCGCGATGAACGAAATTGCCGTCGTGATCCAGCACAACGGTTTCGCATTGGCCACAGGCCCCGCCGCGGCACAGATAGGGTGCATCCACGCCTTCGCGTTCTATGGCTTCCAGCAGGCTTTCGTTCTCACCCACATGAATGACCTTGTCCGATGTCGCCAAGCGCGCTTCGAACGGTTTGCCGGGCTGCGGGGCCAGAAACTCTTCATAATGCACGCAATCCTCGGGCCAGCCTTCGGCGGCAGCAGTTTCGCGCACCCAATCGATCATGCCTTTGGGGCCGCAGACATAGACATGCGTGCCCAAAGGCTGCCCGCTCAGCAGGTTTTTCAGATCGATCTGTTGATTTTGGTCGTCATAGTACAGATGTGTTTCGTTTGGATGCCTGTCTGTCAGTTGATCGGCATAAGATGCCAACGCATTGTTACGGCACGCATAATGCAGTTCCCAATGACCGTGCAGAAGTTCTAGCTGTTTGATCTGCGCCAGAAACGGGGTGATACCGATGCCACCGGCCAGAAACAGGTGCTTGCGGGCCCGCAGATCAAGCGAGAACAGGTTGACCGGATAGCTAATGGTCATTTCATCGCCCAGTTTGACCTGGCGGTGCATGAACAACGAGCCACCCCTGCCCTGATCGTCGCGCCGGACCGAGACGGTATAAGACGACTGATCAAACGGGTCGGACATCAGGGAATACGGGTTAAGCCGCGTGATACCACCGTCCTGCATTTCGACAACCGTATGCGCTCCGCCCGAAAAGGTCGGCAACTGACCACCATCAACGCGTTCGAACCGGAATCGCGTCACCAATTCGTTCAATGGGGTGATTTCGGTCACTTTGACCTGAATTTTCTCGGCACCACTCATTCGTAAATCCCCTTCGGCTCAGGCACATTACCATGGTCCTCGGCATCAACGCGGACACCCTGATAAGCGGCAAGACGGCGGGAATAGTGGTCGCGTACAAACAGATTTAGCCCACAGTGCGCGCAGATAAACGGATCGACCTCGACATCTTCTGTGACGCCTTTGCAATGCACGCATTGCATCCGGCGCGCGACCGAGCCGCGATGTTCGGTCTGAATCGCAGTATGCGGAAGACCGACAGCCATCACCTCGTTCATGGCCTGCCCCATCATGCCCTCGGTACCGGTCAGATAGACCTGCAACCCCATATGCGCGTCCTCCAACACGCGGCGAATACGATGCAGCGCGGCTGCATAAGACGGACCTTCGTAGAATTGTGCAGGGTTCAGCGCCTGCAGCTTTTCCGAATAATCCGCGCCTTTCGGGATGTAGATCAGGTGGGTTTTAGCCATCAGATCAGGTGTCGCTATGTCAAGAACGGCTTCGGCCCCTTCGGCCTCGGCGATCATTAGATGATGTTCACCTGAGCGAACCTCTAGCGTGCCCCAGACCGGGCGGCTTGCGATTGACTTGGGAAATTCGAACTTTGACATTGTGCCCTCAAATAGGAAAAGGGCGCCACGGTGTGTCCGTAGCGCCCCCTGAAACTCAGCCTTTTGCGGTTCTGATCGATTTGTCCTGATCGTAGAACGGCATCTCTTCCGCAGTCGCCGCTATTTCTGTCCCATCGCCGTTGCGCACTGTCAGCTCGGTGCCGGGCGAGGCACAGGCGACCGGCATCCGTGCGATACCCACATTGTGCCCATTGATTTCGGAATACATGCCAAAGGTGACAACACCGACCTTTTCACCGTTTTGCAGCAGGTCAGCACCCTCATCCGCCGGGGTGGTGCCATCCAGTTTAACACCATAGATCTTGAACCGCTCTTTGCCTTGCGAGGAATAGTGGTTCTCAGCGCCGATAAATCCGGTCTTGCCCGGAGAAACTGTGAATTCTAGACCCAGTTCCCACAGGGTATCGCCGCAGGTTTCGTCGTCGAATGGATAGGTTTCCGAGTTGTCCCCGGGATAAAACAGCAGATAGCTTTCGGTGCGCAGCAAATCGAGCGTCGAGAACTGGACCGGAACAATGCCCATGTCCTTACCCTCAGCCAGAATGTTGTCCCACAAGTGCACCGCGTGCTTGGCCTGGCAGAAAATCTCGTACCCACGTTCACCGGTATAACCGGTCCGCGAGATCATCACGGGGCAGCCATAGAGCTTGGTCTGCATGATGCCAAAATAGGCCAGTTCCCGAATTCCCGGAATGTGTTTGGCCAGGAAATCCACTGCCACCGGTCCCTGCAACGACATGTCGTGCAAGTCATCGTCAAAAATGACGGAACAATTCTTACCGGCGGCTACCGATGTCAGCTGTTCCATCCCCGTTCCGGTGCCGTGTACGACAAGCCAGGTGTTCACCGACAGGCGGTAGATGATGCAATCGTCGACAAACTTACCTTCGGAATTCAGGATCGAAGCATAAGTCGACCGGCCCGGCATGATTTTTTCCACATTCCGCGTAGTGACTCGGTCAATGACATAAGCCGCATCTTCGCCGACCACATGAACCTTCTTCAGACCTGACACATCCATCAGCCCTGCCTTGGTGCGGATCGCTTCGTAATCTGCTTTGGCGCGTTCCGGGCTGTGGTCATAGAACCACGCGGTTCCCATACCGTTCCAGTCTTCCAGCTCGCCGCCGATCTCGGCATGGCGCTGCGCAAGGGCGGACGTCCTCCAAAGAATGGCCATTGTTCAGCTCTCCCGTTGATTGCTTTTTGTTGACCATATTGAGGCCGAAGTCGGATCGAAAATCAACACCTCTGTGCAGATTTTTTTCCTGTTGGGAATATTTGCCTGCAATTTTTGCACCCTGGGTAGGGTGCGCGAGTGTTTCATAAGTGATTATTTATCAATGCCATAGCCACTTATTTGGCATTAAGAAACATGCGCGAATTACTGGCCTCAAAGATGTTTGCCCCACATATCTATTGACAGGTCGCGAATGAAATTGTCCCCTGAGTGCACAATTATTCCCAGCAGGAAATTCTTCGCAGAAAGACCTCCTGCTGCAACAACAGGGAGACTACGAAGTGGATGGTAATCTAAATGCACTCACGACGGTCTTTACCGAGTTCTACTACTGGGTAACGGTCGTTTTCATGTTCCTCATCCATGTGGGCTTTTGCATGTACGAGGTCGGCGCCAGCCGGGCTCGTAACCATATGCACACATTGATGAAAAACATCATGATCATCCCACTGGTGACGGTCACGTTCTTCTTCTTTGGATGGTGGATTTACTGGGCCTTTCCAAACTTTCCGTTCTGGGGTGGTTTGGATACCGAAGCGGGCGCTGCAAATCTGCCATGGGCCGACACCATGGCGACCAATCTGGGTGACAGAATCACCGGCGTCTTCTGGGCGGCATTCCTGCTGTTCTCGTGGACGGCAGCCTCGATTGTATCTGGCTCTGTGATCGAGCGGATTAGATCTTCGGCCTTGTGGGTCCATGCCGTGATGATTGGTTCAGTCTGGTGGATCATCGACGCTGCGTGGGGTTGGCACTACGGCGGTTGGATGGTGCGCGTTCTTGGGTACCACGATGCTTATGCTTCCGGGGTTATTCATGCTATCGCAGGTGGTTACGCATTAGGGGTGATCATGGTTCTGGGTCCCCGCCTAGGCAAATTTGCCAAAGACGGTACGCCGCGGGACATTCCGCCGCATAACCCATGGCTGCTGACCATCGGGATATTCCTGATCTACACTGGTTTCTGGGGCTTCTATGCCGCATGCAATGTTCCGGCGATATCTCCGGAGGCAATCGACGGTCAGATAACGGGTGTTACGTGGACCGCGACCAACATCTATCTGGCGCCGACCACGCTGTCCGCGATTACCTTCAACTTCCTGATGTCTCTGTCTGGCGGGTTGATGGCAGCGTATGTTGTTTCCAAAGGTGACGCGTTTTGGACGTTCTCGGGCGGACTGGCCGGTATTATCACTGCATCTGCGGGTAACGATCTTTATCACCCGGTGCAGGCAATGATCATCGCCGCGATCGGTGTCGTGATCGTGTACAAGTTGCACTATTGGGTCGAGCGTCGGTTCAAGCTGGATGATGCCGTTGGTGCCGTTGCCGTGCATGGTTATGCAGGATTCGTTGGCCTGGTGATTTCTGGCTTTGTCCTGTGGGGCGTGCCTTCTTCGCCATATGAAGGTTACGCGACGATTAACCCGGTCGGTCAGATCACAGGTGCTGTCATCATGTTCTTTGTTCTTGGCTTCTTGCCAGGTTGGATTCTTGCAAAAATCCAGTCGGCCGCAGGTGTGCTTCGAATTCCGGAAGAAGTCGAACTTCAGGGCCTCGATTACGCTGAACACCATGCCTATGAAGACGCCAAAGCCGCGATCATTGCAGCCGACAAAGAAGAATTGGCTGCCCGTGGCGTAGCCGCTGAGTAAGGGAGAAAAAGAATGTCTACTAATGGATATACAAGCTGGGCTGTTGATCTGGCCGAAGTCGGACCGATCTATCCCTTCCAAGGTTACGAAGTCCTTATGGTCATCGTGGGCGTCGTATTCTGGATCGGCTGGCATCGCATCCAATTTGTCCGAGAAGGTGAACACCTCGAGAAGGCCCGCCACACTGGCGACGAAGAAAAAGTGAAAGCACAGCTGGAACGATACTGATCCGGCTTTGAAAGCTGGCAATGGGCATAAATCTAATTTCTTGTCCATTGCCTCTCAGGAAAATTTATTTCCTGTGATTATTGATGTCCGTTTGAATTGTTGGTACCGTAGAATCATAGCGAAACACACAAGGAGATCTGCCAGCCATGTGCGGAATTGTTGGATTATTCCTCAAAGACCAGTCTCTTGCGCCCCAACTGGGCAATATGCTGACAGACATGCTGATCACGATGACGGATCGCGGCCCCGACAGCGCGGGTATAGCGATTTATGGCGAGGAATCAGGTGGTAAGACCAAGGTGACACTGCAGTCGCCCAATCCCAAGGACGACTTTGCCGGTCTAGCCGAAGAGCTGGGGCAGCACTTGGGCGTGGTGGTAAGCCAGACTGATAATGACACGCACACTGTGCTGGACGTTCCGGCCGGGCAGTTTGAAGCGGCACGGGTCGCGTTGGCAGAAATCCGGCCTTCAGTCCGGATCATGAGCCGGGGTGAGATGCTGGAGATCTACAAGGAAGTAGGCCTCCCCAAAGACGTGGCCGCGCGCTTTGACATCAGCAGTATGAGCGGCACACATGGCATTGGCCACACTCGCATGGCTACAGAGTCTGCCGTGACGACGATGGGCGCGCACCCGTTCAACACTGGGCCAGATCAGTGTCTGGTTCATAACGGCTCGCTGTCGAACCACAATTCATTGCGCCGCAAACTGCGCCGTGAAGGTGTAGTGATCCAAACTGAGAATGATACCGAGGTTGGAGCCGCCTATCTGACCTGGAAGATGATGAACGGGGCCACCTTGGGTGAGGCGCTGGAAAGCAGCCTTGAGGATCTGGATGGCTTCTTCACCTTTGTCGTCGGCACCAAGGATGGGTTCGGCGTGGTCCGCGATCCGATCGCCTGTAAGCCTGCGGTGATGGCCGAAACCGATCAATACGTGGCCTTTGGCAGCGAATACCGGGCGCTGGTGAACCTGCCGGGTATCGAAGAGGCCCGCGTCTGGGAGCCGGAGCCAGCGACGGTTTACTTCTGGTCCCACAATGACAGCCCCTCGACCAACGAAAAGGCCGCATAACATGCAAACTTATGATCTTGAAGCAGACGGCCTTCGTCGGTTGAACGCCACCTTGCAGTCGCAATCCACCGAGACCAACCAGACCCATTGGGAAGTCGTGAACCCCAAAGGCAGCCACGCGATTGCCGTCGGGCTGGATGCGCCTATCGAAGTGACGGTCAAGGGCTCAACTGGTTATTACTGCGCGGGAATGAACCAACAGGCGACGGTCAAGGTCGAAGGCTCGGTCGGGCCCGGCGTAGCCGAGAATATGATGTCCGGTCAGGTCGTTGTCGAAGGCGACGCCAGCCAATATGCTGGCGCCACCGGCCATGGCGGTTTGCTGGTCATCAAGGGCAATGCCAGCTCGCGTTGCGGCATCTCGATGAAAGGCATCGACATCGTGGTGCATGGTAATATCGGTCATATGTCGGCCTTCATGGCGCAGGCCGGTAATCTTGTGGTCTGCGGTGATGCGGGTGATGCGCTAGGAGACTCGCTTTATGAGGCGCAGCTGTTCGTGCGCGGCTCGGTCAAGAGCCTGGGCGCCGATTGCATCGAGAAAGAGATGCGCCCCGAGCATCTGGATATCCTGAAGGACCTGCTGGACCGCGCGGGCGCGAATGCCAGCCCCGAAGAATTCAAACGCTACGGTTCCGCCCGTCAGCTTTATAACTTCGACGTCGACAACGCCGCTGCTTACTGAGGAACAAGGGTATGAAAGACATGGACGATCAGATCCCCCGCACCCTGCCGATTCAGTCGGCGACATTCACCAATCCGATCAATGCGGAAATCCGCCGCGCTGCGGCCACCGGTATTTATGATATCCGCGGTGGCGGCGCCAAACGCAAGGTACCGCATTTCGACGATCTGTTGTTTCTGGGCGCCAGCATCAGTCGCTATCCGCTCGAAGGTTACCGCGAGCGCTGCGACACCTCGGTAACGTTGGGCACGCGCTTTGCAAAAAAGCCGATTGAACTGGACATTCCGATCACCATTGCGGGTATGAGCTTTGGCGCCCTGTCCGGCCCTGCGAAAGAGGCCCTTGGCCGCGGCGCATCAGCGGCGGGCACGTCGACCACTACCGGCGACGGCGGCATGACGCCCGAGGAACGCGGCCATTCCAGCAAATTGGTCTATCAGTATCTGCCCTCGCGCTATGGGATGAATCCCGATGATCTGCGCAAGGCCGACGCGATTGAGGTCGTTGTTGGTCAGGGCGCAAAACCCGGCGGTGGTGGCATGTTGCTGGGTCAAAAGATCAGCGACCGTGTCGCGGAAATGCGAACCCTACCCAAAGGCATCGACCAGCGCTCGGCCTGTCGCCATCCCGACTGGACCGGCCCGGATGATCTGGAAATCAAGATCCTCGAACTGCGCGAGATTACCGGCTGGCAGGTGCCCATCTATGTAAAGGTTGGCGCGACCCGCCCCTATTATGATACGGCACTGGCGGTAAAGGCTGGTGCCGATGTGGTGGTGATGGACGGTATGCAAGGCGGCACTGCCGCGACGCAGGACGTGTTCATCGAGCATGTAGGTTTGCCGACGCTGTCCTGCATTCGCCCTGCCGTGCAGGCGCTGCAGGATCTGGGCGTGCATCGCGAGGTGCAACTGGTGATCTCGGGCGGCATTCGCACTGGGGCCGATGTGGCAAAGGCAATGGCCCTTGGCGCCGACGCAGTGGCCATTGGCACCGCCGCACTGGTGGCGCTTGGTGACAATGACCCGAAATGGGAGTCCGAGTACCAAAAGCTGGGCACCACCACAGGGGCTTATGACGACTGGCACGAAGGCCAGGACCCCGCGGGTATTACCACGCAGGATCCCGATCTGGCCGCCCGTCTGAACCCAATCGAGGCCGGACGCCGTCTGCGCAACTATCTCAAGGTAATGACGCTTGAGGCGCAGACCATCGCTCGGGCCTGTGGTCATAATCACCTCCACAACCTTGAACCCGAGGATTTGTGTGCCCTGACGATGGAGGCCGCCGCAATGGCGCGTGTCCCATTGGCCGGGACAAGTTGGTACCCGGGCAAGGAAGGGTTCTGAACTGATGCTGCGCGGCTCCTTAACGGGGGCCGCGCTTTTGCTTTGGAAATCGAAAATTCAACAGGGAAAGGAAAGCCATCGTGACGACAGATCTCGCAGCTTTCGCAAAAGAAAAAGACGTCAAGTATTTCATGATCTCGTTCACTGACCTGTTCGGTGGGCAGCGGGCCAAGCTGGTACCCGCGCAGGCGATTGCCGAGATGCAGGAAGATGGCGCAGGTTTTGCCGGGTTTGCCACTTGGCTGGATATGACCCCAGCACATCCTGACATGCTGGCGGTCCCGGACCCGTCATCGGTGATCCAGCTGCCATGGAAGCCCGAGGTCGCCTGGGTTGCAGGTAACTGCGTGATGGAAGGCAAGGATGTCGCCCAGGCCCCGCGCAATGTACTGCGCCGCCTGATCGGCGAGGCCGCCGAGATGGGAATGCATGTCAAAACCGGCATTGAGGCTGAATTCTTCCTGCTGACCCCAGATGGCGAGCAGATCAGCGACCCGTTCGATACCGCCGAAAAGCCCTGCTATGACCAGCAGGCGGTGATGCGCCGCTATGATGTGGTGCGTGAGATCTGCGACTATATGCTGGAACTGGGCTGGGGGCCCTATCAGAACGACCACGAAGATGCCAATGGCCAGTTTGAGATGAACTGGGAGTTTGACGACGTTTTGAAAACCGCCGACAAACACTCGTTCTTCAAATTCATGACCAAGTCGGTGGCCGAAAAGCATGGGCTGCGGGCAACGTTCATGCCCAAGCCTGTCGAAGGGCTGACCGGTAATGGCTGCCATGCTCATATCTCGGTCTGGGATGCACCCGGAGCGGACGCCAAAACCAACGTCTTCGCCGGCGAAGGCGACGGTCCGACCGGCGAGGTGGGACTTGGCGAACAGGGCAAGTATTTCCTGGGCGGGATCATGAAACATGCCAGTGCGCTGGCAGCGATCACCAACCCGACGGTGAACAGCTACAAACGCATCAACGCACCGCGTACCATGTCGGGCGCGACCTGGGCCCCCAATACCGTGACATGGACCGGCAACAACCGCACCCACATGGTCCGGGTGCCCGGTCCGGGCCGGTTTGAGCTGCGCCTGGCCGACGGAGCCACCAACCCCTATCTGCTGCAGGCAGTTATCATCGCCGCGGGTCTGTCCGGCATCCGCTCCAAAGCCGATCCGGGACGTCGCTGGGACATTGACATGTATGCCGAAGGCCACACCGTGACCGACGCCCCCAAACTACCGCTGAACATGCTCGACGGGTTGCGCGAATACGACAATGATACCGAGTTGAAAGCCATGATGGGTCAGGAATTCTCAAGCGCGTTTCTGAAGATGAAGCATCAGGAGTGGAACTCGTTCGTCAGCCATTTCTCACGCTGGGAAAAGGACCACACGCTCGATATCTAAGAAACTTCGGGGCTGCAGACCACTGCCGCCCCGATACAGACGCTCGGATGGAGGCCCGTGCCTAATGAATGTCCTGATTTTCCAGCATTCGTGGGGCGAAAACCCCGGAGCGTTTCTAGAGCACATTTCATCATGCGGTGATACGGCCAAAGTCGTGCATCTGTATGATGGCCAACCAATCCCGCAACTCGACGATTTTGATTTGCTTCTGGTTCTGGGCGGCCCGATGGACGTCTGGGAAACCGAGGCGCACCCGTGGCTCGTGCCCGAAAAACAAGCGATCAGGACCTGGATTCAAGACCTCAAGCGACCGTACTTTGGGATATGTCTAGGCCACCAACTTCTGGTTGATGCGTTAGGAGGGAAATGTGTACCTATGCAGAAGCCTGAGATCGGTGTGCTTTTTATTAATTTGACTGACAACACGCGCAGTGATCCGCTGTTCGAGCCCCTGCCCGATCAATTCCGGGTGCTACAATGGCATGGGGTTGAGGCCATTGACCTACCGCCCAACTCATCGGTTCTGGCGCAATCTGATGCTTGCGCAGTACAGGCTTTGCGGGTCTCAGATAGCGCCTGGGGCGTGCAGTTTCACCCCGAACTTGTTCAGGGCACGATCCAATCGTGGATGACCGATCCGGCAAATCATCAATGCGCTGTGAATTGGCTTGGGTCCGCAGACGCGGTGCAGACGATGATCTCTGATAGCGACAATATTGCTGCGGAACAATTCAAGATCACATCCAGCCTCTATGACAGATTGCGACAGATCTGATCAGCCACGAACCTCAAGGTTCTTTCCGCTGTCGGCTTCGACTCTCCAGTCTGGGACATCGTTGACCAGCATCAACGCGGCACGGCGCAGAGTTTTGCGCATTTTGTCCACCACCGGACCGTCCATTCCGCAATCCGCCAACGCGGCGTCAAACGTATCCAGCCAAAGCTCGGCATCGGCCTCGCGTATCGGCACATGCGCATGAATTTCACGCAGGTCCATATGACCAAATCGCTCACGATAATAGGCCCGACCGCCCAGGAACCCGCTCAGAAATTCAAACTGTGCCTGTCTCGTATGAGACAACCCGTGTCCGCGAAAATGCAACCTGTGCAATGAATGTACGGCCGGATCGGTCTCCATGCGGTCGTAGAACCGTTCGACCAGAGCCCGAAGTCGATCTTCACCGCCGATTTGATCCAATGCAGATGACATACGTCTCTTTCCCGAGTTGTAGCCGTCAATAAATATTGCATAACAGGAAAATAAGTTTATCACCAGTGACATGTTGGCGCGGTTGATATCGCAAGATGGGCACGTAATGTGTGGGCATGACCAGATACATGAGGCGACCGGATGAGCGCCCTTGTACTGGGTCTGCTGGCCGCATTATGTTGGGGCTTTCACGATCTTGCCGTGCGATATGTCAGCCAGTCCGTGAGCGTCATCGCCGCGTTGATGGCCGTGCTGGTTGCCGGGGCTGTGCTTCAGTTCGGACTTGTGGCGATCTGGTCCGGGTTTGCCCCCATGCCCGTCGAGGCAGTGTCCTATGCAGTTGCGTCGGGCGGCTTTTACCTGCTGGCTGGCCTCAGCATGTATGCTGCGTTTCAGCGCGGGCCTGTACGTCTGGTCGCCCCGCTTGTCGCCAGCTATCCCGTTTTGTCAGTCACCCTTGCAATATGGCGCGGTTCCGAAGTCAGCATATGGCATTGGCTGGCAATCATCGCCATTGGTGTCGGCGTGTCCATTGTCTCAGCACGATCCAAGGGTGACGGAGCAGAATATCCTGCAGCCAGGCCGACAATTGCCTTTTCAATTCTTGCTGCAATTGGGTTTGCTGCGACATTCGCTTTGGGACAATATGCAGCCGAACTTGGTAATGAGTTCACCGTTTCGCTGATTGGACGCTTGACCGCCATCCCGGTCCTGGCCGCAATTGCCCTTGCATCCCGCAAGTCGCTTTGGCCGGGCACGCGGGCCCTTCCCCTGTTGTGCCTGATGGGCACGCTCGACGCGGTGGCGCTTTTGTGCGTCGTATCTGCCGGGGGGTTGCCCAATGCCCAATATGCATCCGTCGCGGCCTCGATCTTCGGGTTATTGACGGTTGTCCTGGCCTGGGCGATCCTGAGAGAGAAAATGTCAATCTCTCAATGGCTTGGTTGCCTCATAGCTTTTTTCGGAATTGGCTATCTTGCGATTTGAGCATCCGCTTGCCCATTGCAATACCATGAGCCTGATGGGCCACAATCGCGCTGTATAACACGCAATCAACTTCGCCCGGGCGAACTGGTCCGGGATGATGCCATGCGCCAGGTCGACTGAGATCTTTGTGTCCCTGCAATTCACTTCGCAGGTTGAGAATATCAATATGTGTAGGCGCGTCAGGCAGCAACAAGACAGCATATACATCCACCGCCGCGTTCAATTGCTTGACCTGAGTTCGGCACTTATCCTGCGACATATCCTTGCCCCAGAATTGCTGATCCAACGCCATGCCAGTTTGTGCCGCGCGGGCTACCAACGCGCGGACGCGCGCAGCATTCGACGCCGAATGACCAATGGACACGATCACCATGCGCGCGGCACGGCCCGCATTATACCAATATTGGTGCGCGCTGGCGCAGGCAGACATTCTGCCGGTTGAAGCGCCAGCAGCGAGGCTCACGCTGTTAGGCCTTCAAATTCTGGGAGTTTGTTAGCGCGACAGCATGCAGTGAGTGTGTTCGCGAGGAGGCAGGCGATCGTCATCGGACCCACGCCGCCCGGAACCGGGGTGATCGCGCCCGCGCGTTCGTCGGCGCTGGCATAATCGACATCGCCGACCAGCTTGTTCTTGCCGTCGCGCTCAATGCGGTTGATGCCGACATCAATCACGGTCGCACCTTCCTTGATCCAGTCGCCCGGCACCATCTCGGGCCGTCCGACAGCCGCCACGACGATATCGGCACGGCGAACCACATCCGGCAGGTCCTTGGTGCGGCTATGCGCGATGGTCACAGTGCAGCTGTCACCCAGCAGCAGCTGCGCCATCGGTTTGCCCACGATGTTCGAACGACCAATGACAACCGCATCCATGCCCGACAGCGAGCCGTGGTAGTCGCGCAGCATCATCAGACAGCCCAGAGGAGTACAGGGGACCATCGACTTCTGGCCAGTGCCCAGCAAGCCCACGTTCGAGATGTGGAACCCATCGACATCCTTGGCCGGGTCGATCGAGTTGATCACCAGATCCTCGTTCAGATGCTTCGGCAGCGGCAGCTGTACAAGAATGCCGTGTACGGCAGGGTCATTATTCAGCTTATCGATCAGCGCCAGCAGATCCTCTTCGGAAGTGTCTGCATCCAGCTTGTGCTCGTACGAGTTCATGCCGACCTCAACGGTCATCTTGCCCTTGGAACGGACATAGACCTGACTGGCCGGGTCTTCGCCCACCAGAACCACTGCGAGTCCCGGCGTGATCCCGTTTTCTTCTTTCAGCTTAGCCACCTGATCGGCCACCTGCGCGCGCACTTTGGCGGCAAAGGCCTTTCCGTCGATAACCTGCGCTACCATCCTTTGATCCCTTCTTTCAAAACGGATCGGGCACTATCGCGCCCGGTCATTCAGTCTGAGCCAAGCACACGCTCTTCCCGTGCAATCGACCAGTCAATCAAAATACGCCACAGCTGTTCGGCCAAATCCGGGTCCATTCCCGCCCCATCCGAAGCCGCGCGCACCTTTCGCACCACCTCTTCGACCCGCTCGGGGATACGGGCGGGCAGACCCGCGTTCGGCTTCAGTTCAGATGCGCGATCGATGTAACCTGCGCGCGTCACCAGCATCTCGATCAGTTGGCGGTCCAACTGGTCTATCTGAGCCCGCAACTCCTGCATCGAATTGCAGTCTTTTGGAGGTGCCAGAGTGGGTATCGTGGTCTCCTCATGGCCCGGGAATTCCCCGGACCACGAGATGTCTTATTTGGGGGCTTAGAACAAGCCCTCGATCTCACCTGCGTCGTTAATGCAGATGGTTTCGGCTGCAGGTTTGCGCGGCAGTCCGGGCATGGTCATGATCTCACCGCAGACAACCACGATGAAACCGGCACCGGCGCTCAGGCGGACCTCACGCACCGGAACCGAGTGACCGGTGGGTGCGCCGCGCAGAGTCGGGTCGGTTGAAAACGAGTACTGCGTTTTCGCCATGCAGACCGGCAGGTTGCCATAGCCTGCTTCTTCCCATTCCCGCAGCTGGTTGCGGATCTTGTTGTCGGCCAGAACCTCATCCGCGCGGTAGATACGCTTGGCGATGGTTTCGATCTTCGCGAACAGCGGCATTTCGTCGGGGTAGATCGGCGAGAAGTTCGCGGCACCATTTTCGACGATTTCGACAACTTTTTCGGCCAGAGGCGCAGAGCCATCCGAGCCCAGCTCCCAGTGACGCGACAGGATCGCTTCTACGCCATGCTCGCCACAGTAGTCCTTGACCGCCTGAACTTCGTCATCGGTATCGGTGACGAAGTGGTTGATCGCAACGACAACCGGAACACCGAAGGATTTGACGTTCTCGATGTGGCGACCCAGGTTCGCACAGCCCGATTTGACCGCATCAACATTCTCAGCGCCCAGATCAGCCTTGGCCACGCCGCCATTCATTTTCATCGCACGCACAGTGGCAACCAGAACAACAGCCGATGGAGCGATGCCTGCCTTGCGGCACTTGATGTTCATGAACTTCTCAGCACCGAGATCAGCACCAAAGCCAGCTTCGGTCACGACATAGTCGGCCACTTTCAGCGCGGTCTTGGTCGCGATGACCGAGTTACAGCCATGCGCGATATTCGCAAACGGGCCGCCGTGGACAAAGGCCGGGTTGTTTTCCAGCGTCTGAACCAGGTTCGGCTGCATCGCGTCCTTCAGCAGCACGGTCATCGCGCCTTCGGCCTTGATGTCGCGGCAGTAAACCGGGGTCTTGTCGCGTCGGTAAGCAACGATGATGTCGCCCAGACGCTTTTCCAGATCTTTCAAGTCGTTTGCCAAGCAGAGGATTGCCATGACTTCGGACGCCACAGTGATGTCAAAACCTGCCTCACGCGGGAAGCCGTTAGATACACCACCCAAGCTGGCAGTGATTTGACGTAGAGCGCGGTCATTCATGTCGACCACGCGGCGCCATGCAACGCGGCGGGTGTCGATTTCCTGCTCGTTGCCCCAGTAGATGTGGTTGTCGATCATCGCCGATAGCAGCGAGTGGGCCGAGGTGATAGCGTGGAAGTCACCTGTGAAGTGCAGGTTCATTTCCTCCATCGGAACAACCTGCGCGTAACCGCCACCTGCAGCGCCGCCCTTCATGCCGAAGTTCGGGCCAAGCGAAGCTTCGCGGATACAGATCATCGCGTTCTTGCCGATGCGGTTCAGGCCGTCGCCCAGACCCACGGTGGTGGTGGTTTTACCTTCACCCGCAGGGGTCGGGTTGATCGCGGTAACCAGGATCAGCTTGCCGTCTTCGCGGCCCTGGACCGAGTTGATGAAGTCCTGGCTGACCTTTGCCTTGTCATGGCCGTAAGGCAGCAGATCATCGCTGGAGATACCCAGCTTCGCGCCGATTTCCTGAATCGGTTTTTTGTTCGCCTCGCGGGCAATCTCAATGTCGGATTTGTAGCTCATTGGGCTTTGGACTCCCTGCAAAAGTAGGCCGAACGAATTCAGACCCGTCCGCATATGCGACCCGGGGCGGAATCAGATACTTTCATTACGGTAAATATTTTTTCCCTTCGGTCAACCTTTGAATTTCAGAGACATTGAAGGAAAGAACAATTATCGCGCGATGGCACCATCGGATCACGCGTAACGTTTGCGCCCTGCGCTGAGCCCTAACAACCAATCCTCGACGATACGTCGCTCGGGAAATGATTTTTGCGTTGGGCTCTTCAGAAGAAAATATCCCGACTGTGTTCGCACCGATATGTCCTGGATTGGTCTGACCAACGCACCGCTTTCAAGCAGGGGGTCAACAAGATGGGCCCAACCCAGTGCGACGCCCAAACCATCAACAGCTGCTTGTATAGAGAGAGGATAGGTGTTGAAGGCCACAGCGCGTTCCATCAATGAGGTAGAAATTTCATTGCTGCCAAGCCAGGTATGCCAAGTCATCCATTCTGCGTGGCTGCTGGTCACCTCAATCAGATCCAATTCCGGCAGCGCGGATAGTACTGCCGCCTTCGGATTACTTTTGAGATAATCAGGGCTACATACCGGGAAAACGGTTTCCCCGAACAAAAGCTGCGCCTCATATCCGGGCCAATCCCCTTCCCCGCGCAATATCGTCAGATCCATAGAATCAGACAGGCACTCTGCGTCGCTGTCCGAAGACACCAGCGATATACGGATGCGGCCATTGGATTTGTTGAATTTGCGTAGCTGCGGCATCAACCAGAGCGAGGCAACGGAGTTGGTCGCAGAGATCGAAACCGTGTTGGCCTGATGTTTGGCCAGCATATCCCGGCTGACCTCCCGCATTAGATCCAGTGATTTTTCCACGGTTGCCAACAATATGGCACCTTGCTGCGTCAACGAGACCGACCGATGGCCTCTGACAAACAAGGGCACGTCATAATGTTGTTCCAATAGACGCACTTTGCGACTGATTGCCGTTTCTGAAATGTTGAGCACCTTGCTGGCCTGCGCAAAGCTCTGGGCCTTGGCGGCCGCTTCAAAAGCCAAAAGGTAGTCGAGCGGCGGAAGAACCTTCCCGGTAACTGGTGCTTTCTTCGGCATCTGACGGCGGAGTCCCAATCTAAAGCTGATTGCAATCAAAGAGCATTTGCCCGCGTCGGCTGAAAACGATTAGGCAACTGACTGTTAAGATAGTAAAAAACCGGATTAGCCTCAAGATTTTATGGGCAACGCCTCTCAAATTTCTGTTCTGCGTTTCGCGCAAATTTAGGCAGAATACGCAAATTCGGGGCCGGAAGAGCCCACAATCCAAAAATCGAACGTCACTCAGGGAGCAATCATGAAACTTTCAAACCTACTTTCTGCTGCAACCTTGGCAGCGGTAGCGGGCACCGGTGCGATCGCAGAAGACAGCAGCGACCCGATCGTCATCCCAATTCACAACTGGTCCAGCCAGATCGTGATGTCTTACGTGGTCGGCCAGTTGTTCGAAGAGATCGGCGATAATGTCGAATACGTCACGACTGACAGTCAGGCGGTCTACGAGTCGGTGCGACTGGGCGACGTCACGCTTGAGATGGAAGTCTGGGAAGGCGCGTTTGGCGCATCCTTCCGCGCAGCTCTGGAAAAGGGCGGTCTGCATGATGCAGGCGACCACGATGCTGTCACCCGCGAGGACTGGTGGTATCCGATGTGGACCAAAGAGTCCTGCCCCGGCCTGCCGGACTGGGAAGCCTTGAACGATTGTGCCCATCTGTTCGCGACAGCCGAAACCGGCGACAAAGGTCGGTATCTGGACGGCCCCGTTGACTGGTTGAAGCATGGTAAAGAGCGTGCCGAAGCGCTCGATCTGAATTTCACCGTGATCAACGCGGGTTCGGCTGCGGCTCTATGGGCCGAGATCGGCGCCGCAGAGGCGGATAAGAAGCCGGTTCTGGTCTTTAACTGGACACCCAACTTTGCCGAAGCCGTCTGGCCCGGTGAGTTTGTCGAGTTTCCGGCCTGGGAAGATGGATGCGATAAGGACCCATCCAAAGGTCCGAACCCGGATGCGCTGTATGATTGCGGCAATCCGGCTACCGGTTACCTGAAAAAGGCCGCTTGGGATGGTATGAAAGACAAATGGCCCGCTGCCTACTGTGTATTGACTGAAATTTCCTTCACCAATCCGCAGATCGCGGAGATGGCCAAGCTGGTCGATACGGACGAGCTGGAACCGGAAGAAGCAGCAGCCGAATGGCTGGATGCGAACCGCGCTGTTGTTGATCCCTGGATCAGCGCCTGCAGCGGATAATCCGGTCACACGCAACGAAACTGGCGCGGCCTTACTGACCTCATTGGAGCAAGGCCGTGCTTAACAAGAAAGAAAGGCAGCCATGTCCGCCACAGCGCCTGTAATCTCAGCCCAAAATGTCTGGAAATTATTTGGACCTTCGCCCGAGAGCTATCTGAATTCCATGCCGGCTGGCCGTAGCTTCGACGAGATTCGCGCAGATGGCTACATCGCCGGGGTCAAGGACGTCTCGATTGAGGTTGGCCGGGGCGAAATGCTGGTCATCATGGGACTATCCGGATCAGGCAAATCAACTCTGGTGCGGTGCTTCTCGCGCCTGCACGACATCACCGGCGGTACGATCAAGGTTGATGGTCAGGATATCATGGGCCTGAGCGAGCGTGACCTGATCGAATTGCGACGCAACAAGATGGGCATGGTATTCCAGTCCTTCGGCCTGCTGCCGCACCGCACGGTCCTGGATAACGTGGCCTTCCCGCTGGAAATGCGCGGTCAGGATCGCCATGACCGCCGTGAACGTGCACTGGAAGTCATCAAGCTGGTCGGGCTTGAGGGCCGCGAAGAATACTTCCCACGCGAGCTTAGCGGTGGGCAACAGCAGCGGGTCGGCATCGCCCGGTCCTTGGCGATTGAGCCGGATATCTGGTTTCTGGACGAGCCGTTCTCGGCCCTTGATCCATTGATCCGCCGCGAAATGCAGGATGAATTCCTGCGGCTGCAAGAGATGCTGGGTAAGACCATCGTCTTTATTACTCACGATTTCGACGAAGCGCTACGCCTCGCAGATCGCATCGCAATCATGCGCAACGGTGCGGTTGAACAATGCGATACACCTGATCAGATCGTCATGAACCCGGCCACCGAATACGTGGCAAAATTTACCGAAGACATCGACAAAGCCCGTGTCGTACACGCAAAAGGGCTGGCGAAACCGATCAATGGACATGCTCTTGAAGGAGCGCCCGTCAATGGCGGCTCGACCATCCACGAATTGGCGCGGGTTCTCGTTAATGACAACCGCATCCTTCTGCCGGTTGCCGATGACAAGGGCATTGTCACCGGTGTTCTGGAACGCGACGCCGCTTTGAATGTCTTGCTCGGAGCCGAATGATGGCAACGCTATCCACTGATCTGCACGAGGCCTCGCACAAGCCATGGGGGCGTACCCGCGTGCTTACGGCATTGCTGGCCGTGGCCTTTGCACTGATCCTTGTCAAGGTCGTCGGTGTTTTGCCCGAATGGCTGAACCGCATTCCCGAAGCGGCCATCCCACCCACAGCACAGCTTCTGGATGCGATCTTCAACTTCATCCAGAACGACCTTGGCCTGATCTATGTGACTCGCTTCATCGCCGAAGGCCCGCTGGAGTTTTTGTTGGACACATCGGCCAACCTTTTGGAAGGCAAGCGCCGCTGGCCTAATCTGGGACCAATCCCATGGTCTGCGATTGCAGCTGTTGCAGCTGTTGTCGGTTATGCCGTCGGGGGATGGAAGTTGGCAGCCCTTGGTGCGGGCACCTTCATCTGGACAGCCGCAATCGGACAGTGGAAAATCGCCATGCAAACCATGTCCGTGATTGTTGTCGCGGCACCCTTGGCGTTCCTGCTGGGTCTGGTTCTGGGTATCGCCGCGTGGAAATACGGCTGGTTCGAGCGGATACTGAAGCCCATCTTGTCCGTGTTACAAACCTTGCCCTTCTTTACTTACCTGCTGCCTGCGGTGATCTTCTTCAAAGTCGGGCCAACAGCCGGTGCCGTGGCAACGATTACCTTCGCCATCCCGCCGATGATCCTGATGACAACACTGGGCCTTAAAAAGGTCAGTCCCGAAGTGATCGAAGCGGGTCAGATGTCGGGCTGCACCCGCTGGCAGATGCTGCGACATGTCTATGTTCCCGCCGCGCGCACCGAGATTTTGGTTGGAGTTAACCAAGTGATCATGTTGTGTCTGGCCATGGTGGTGCTGACCGCATTCATCGGCATGCCCGGCCTTGGCGCCAAGCTGTTAGCGATGATGGGCAGTTTCAAACTCGGGCGTTCTTTTGAGATTGGTGTGACCATCGTTCTTCTGGCGGTCATGCTCGATCGGATGTCAAAGGCTTGGGTCGTCAAACAGCCCGTTCATTTCGAACGCGGCACCCCATGGTGGAAGCGGCACCAGATCTCGCTGGTCGCGCTGGGTCTGTTTGTCGGGTTTATCCTGCTCTCGCAGGTCTTCCCGATCCTTGCCGAAGTTGGCCGCAAGCAGCACCTGAGCCAAGGCAAGGAAATTGACGTGGTAATAAAGTCGATTCTGGCGATTGATGCCATCAAGGGAACGACCGAATGGTTGCGCTGGTTCCTGAACGTCAAGGTTCTGATCCCGTTCCGAGACACGTTGCTGGCGATCCCTACCCCCGCCTTCATCCTGCTGGTCGTTGCCTTTGCCTATTGGATCGGCGGACGCCGCCCCGGCATCTATGCTGCAGTCTTCTTCACGATCGTGGCTTTCTCGGGCTGGTGGGATCGCTCCGTTATCACGCTCTACACGGTGATTTCGGCGGTCGCGCTGGCGACACTGATCGGTATCCCCCTGGGAGTTGTCGCGGCCCGATCCACCCGCTGGTCCAAGAGCATCCTTTTAGCCTGCGACACCGCTCAGACTTTCCCCAGTTTCATCTATCTGATCCCAGCAATCATGCTGTTCGGCGTCAATGATGTGGCCGTCGTGTTCTCGATCCTGATCTTCGCCGCTGTGCCATTGATCCGGTACACCATTATTGGCCTCAGCAGCGTGCCCCCGGAAATGACAGAAGCGGCGGACATGTCCGGGTCCACGCGGCGCCAAAAGCTGATGTCGGTTCAATTTCCGCTGGCGCTGCCAACAATGGCCGTCGGATTTAATCAGGCGATCATGTTTGCCTTTTTCATGGTCATCATCGCGGCCTTCATCGGCACACAGGACCTGGGACAGGAATTGCAACGCACGCTGGCAGGTACCGAGTTGGGCAAAAACTTTGTCCTTGGCCTGAACGTGTCGCTGATGGCGCTGACCTTTGACATGGCCATCAGCAGCTGGGCGGAAAAACGTAAAAAGCGACTGGGGCTCGACTGAGATGGCACAGCTAAAAAACAGACGCAGTGTTGCCCGTTTCGACGACAACGGCTTTGTCAGGATGCAGATGACAGACCTGCCCGACGAACAAGTTTGGTGGAAGAATGTCAGCTTTGACCAGGATACCGGGCAAGGCAGCTATCTGATGAAAATGGAGCCAGGCACGCGCTCGAACCCGCATGTCCATCATGGCCCGGAAGAGTTCTTTGTCCTTGAGGGTGACCTGACCGATCACGATGGATTCAGCTATCGCAGCGGTGACTTCGTAAGTCTTGCCGCAGGTTCCAGCCATTTTTCACACACCAAATCGGGATGCCTTTTGGTGGTGACGCACCGCGGTGCAACCGAATCCATTCAGGAAGGTGTAATATGAATGTGAAGCCGGTTTTTGAGGTACCGTATGAACGCAGCGGGGTTCTGGCCCCCGGCCTTCCGATCCTGCCTCATGGAACGGAACGCCATCCCGTCCCTGGAGCCGGGTCGCGTGCGGTTCCGGTGTCGAAGGGCGACAAGATCACTTTGCTGGATCGCGATGGGATGCAACCGTCCGAGATGGTATTCTTTGCCCCCGATCGAAGCTCGGACGCTGCCATGCTTGGCGTGCAGGGGCACGGTCGACCAGAAGGGCTGATTGCAACTCTGGCGAATGGCTCGGCTTCGGGCAAGAAAGTGTTGCGCGCCTTAGAGGTTGCAGGTTTCGACATCGGACGCGGGGATGCGATCAGGGCTTTCTCGGATGGATCACGCCCCGGTGACATGGCGCACTTCGTGGCGGAATGCGACGGTCTTCTGATCGTCTCTGCCCCCGGTGAAGCGATGCGACCGGAAGACAACAACCCACCGACCGACATTATCCTGTACATTCAGCGTGCCGCTCCCGGCTTGGAAAAACCGGACGTGGGCCCGCCCGATCCGTTGGCCGACCCTCTCAGAGACATCAACATTCAGCCTGGCAATGCCAAATCTTATGAGGTCAAAGCCGGAGAGTTCATCCAGATCGTGGATATCAGGGGCCGCGAATGCTCAGACTTTCAGGCGTTCAGCCGTCGTGCATTAGATCAGGGGATCGAACGCGAGATTGATCCCACCACAACGCGCAGCCTGATGGGCAGCTTGTATCCGCAACCAGGTATATTCTCGAAATACTGGTCAGTGGATCAGGAACCGCTGGTTGAGATCGTGCAGGATACATGCGGACGGCACGACACGTTCGGCCTTGCCTGTACCGCGCGGTATTACGAAGACCTTGGCTATCCCGGTCACGTGAATTGTTCGGACAATATCAACAAGGATCTTGATCAGTATGGTATCAAGCCGCGCGGAGGTTGGCCGGCGATCAACTTCTTCTTCAACACAATGCTGGACGAGACCAACGCAATAGGCATGGATGACCCGTGGTCGCGGCCCGGTGATTTCGTGCTGCTGCGCGCACTGACGGATCTGGTCTGCGTCAGCACCGGCTGCCCCTGCGACATTGATCCGGCAAATGGTTGGAATCCAACAGATATTCAGGTGCGAACCTACAAGGCGACCGAGGATTTCAAGCGATCCTATGGCTACAGAAAATCTGCGGAGGCGGATGTGGAAGAAACCAAGAAAACAGCATTTCACGACTGCTTTGCACGGCACTCCCGTGATTTCATAGAATACAATGGCTATTGGCTGCCCAACACGATGACCAATCATGGTGCCATTGCTGAATACTGGGCCTGTCGGGACAAGGTCGCGGTCATGGACCTAAGCCCCCTGCGGAAATACGAGGTTGTCGGGCCTGACGCAGAAGAGCTGATGCAACTTTGTGTGACTCGCAACATGAAAAAGCTGAGTGTTGGTCAGGTCGTCTATACGGCCATGTGCTATGAACACGGCGGGATGATTGACGATGGCACCGTCTATCGTTTGGGTGAAACAAACTTTCGCTGGATTGGCGGGAATGACACCAGCGGATTGTGGCTGCAGGAACAGGCGCTCAAACGCAATATGAATGTCTGGGTGCGTAACTCGACGGACCAGTTGCACAACATCGCGGTGCAGGGGCGTCACGGCCGCGACATTCTTTCCAAGATCTTCTGGACGCCACCTCAGCAACCAACGATCGAAGAACTGCTATGGTTCCGGTTTACTGTCGCACGTGTGGGCGATGTGCAGGGGACGTCAGTGGTTATATCCCGGACCGGTTATTCCGGTGAACTTGGATACGAAATCTTCTGCCACCCCAAAGACGCGTCGGAAATCTTTGATCGCGTTTGGGACGTCGGTGAGAAATATGGCATCGCACCGCTCGGGCTTGCGGCACTCGACATGTTGCGGATCGAAGGTGGATTGATCTTTGCTGGGTCGGAATTCGACGATCAGACGGACCCGTTTGAGGCAGGCATTGGCTTTACTGTACCGCTGAAGTCAAAAACCGACGATTTCATTGGACGGGCTGCGATCGAGGAACGCAAGACACACCCGCACCGCAAACTGGTTGGTTTCGAGATCGAAGGCGGCACTGTTCCCTCGCCGGGCGATTGCGTGCGCGTTGGAAAAGCGCAGGTTGGCGAGATTACCAGCGCAATGAAATCACCCGTTCTTGGCAAAGTAATCGCATTGGGCCGGGTTTCGGTTACCCATGCCACCATTGGGTCAGACATTGAAATTGGGCAGTTGGACGGGCAGCAAAAACGGTTGAAAGCCAAGATCGTTCCATTCCCGCATTTTGATCCGACAAAGGAACGTGTGAAAGGTATATACGCAGAGGCGACGGTTCCGGACGCTGCAGAATAGCAGCTAAGTACGGTGACGACATTCGAGTTCATCATGTCCGATCTTTGCCAGCCTTGAGAAAGTACTCGTCATTCGACTTTGAGATTCTGTCCAAAACGGGCATTTTCAGATTGCCGTTCTTTCAAATCACCATGGTCGCTTTACTGGCGTTGTGTTCAACACCCGGTTTGGCGGACGAATGTGATCGGATTACTATGCTGGAAAGCTACGAAACCACTGCTGCCGCTCCCGAAGGCGCAATCTGTGAAACCTTTGTGGGCTTGGTTGGCACCAGGGGCATTTCATGCTTTTGGTCATTTTCGTATCGAAACGATAGCGCTGACCTATTTTTTCGCGACGCTTGGCTTGAAGTCATAAGTTGTCGCGAAGGTAGTAGCCCTTCAGTTTCCGACCCTGCGAACCACCCCGACAGCTACAACTTTCGGGAACTGATCACAGAGCGGGGCACATACCGCGTGTCGAAGAAGGACAAGAGCCAGCAAAACCAAACTTTAGTTGGAATGGGTTTTGTAAACCACAAATAAAGTACATCGTTCTCGTCACCATCGTCGATTTCCTGCGTGCACGCCCGCAGTTTAACTGTGGCGTCCATCAGGTCTTTGCTGATGAGAGTGATATCATCCAGAACTGCGCCCAGCAGGTTCGCTTTCTACATGGCCCGAAGATAGTAGGCACTTAATATGCTCCGCGCTTTCGCGCTTGCTCCTTCGTCAACGATGCCCTGAAGCGTGTTCGCAAAGGCTAATTCAACCAGGTCGGCCAGCAGCTTACGCTTGCTGCAAGAATGGTAAGCTACCGCCATCGGCGTGACCTTTAGCTTACCCGCCAATAGCCGAAACGAAAGCGCATCGGCTCCCTGCTTTTGAACAATGGGCAGGGCAGTTTGCAGGATAAGCTGTTTCGACAGACGTTCCTCTGACTTTTGGTCACCCGACAGTCGGTGTTTTGGTCATGCACTTTTCACTTCGTAAACCAGATCGACCATACCCGATGGAAAGGTAGTGGCAGAGATCAGTTCAAGATCAACATCGCCGTTCATTTCACCGAAAGTGCGAATGCCATCGCCCAGTAGTATAGGAACCACAGTTATCTTCATGTCTTGTACAAATCCGGCCTGAAGGAACGACCGAATGATCGCACCGCCATCGACATATACGCGTTTGTAACCGCGCTGGTGAAATATCCCCCATAACTCTTCGGGGCTAGCAGTGGAGAACTCAATTTTGTCGTGTAGATGCTCAGGTATGTCCTGTTTCGTCATGGACCGGCTGAGTACCACGACAGGTTTCTCATATGGCCATTCATCAAATCCAAGGACAGTTCGCAGTGATCCGGTCCCCATAACAAGAGTATCCACGCTGTTCATAAACTTGATGAACCCGTGGTCTTCGTTTTCAGCGCGCTGCTTGTTCAGCCAATCGAGCGAATGGTCTTTTCTTGCAACGAAACCGTCGAGGCTCATGGCCATCATGATGTGTCCGGTTGTCATATCGGTTTCTCCGCGAGACTTAATTTATCTGGTGTACAAATATAGAGTCAGTGACGTTCAAGTCGAATGTGGTCAGGATTGGACTCTCAGCCAGGCCGAGAATGCAGCCACGGCCTCCGTTGCAACGGTACCGTTCGGCTTAACCAGAAAGTACCCGTAGTTGGGCAGCTCAATTTCGGACAACCGGAATAGCCGTTGGGCCTCCAAATCAGCCGACACAAGGTCATCCATCAAGGCAATCCCCTGCCCGTCGATGACGGCTTGCACCCGGACATTGGGGTCAGGAACGATCAACACATCCTGCCGCGATTGCTGGGGCAGATGTGCGGCGGTCAGCCAATCGGACCAGGCGTTGCTGTCATCGCGATCTCTGAGCAAGGTGAGTCTTGATATGGCCTCGTCCATTCCCAATTCCTCAACCATTTGGGCTGTGGAGGCGTTTCCTACGGGATAGGGCGGCATCGGCATGAAGGGCGTCACACTGCCGTGACTGAACTCGCCGTTTCCCCATCTGATCGCCAGATCAACATCCGGCATCTCGTGATCAGAGAATTCGATCATCGGCTGAATGCGCAGCTGCACATCCGGGTGGCGTTGCATAAAGGTCATCAGACGTGGGGACAGCCACCGCGCCGCGAAATAGGTCGACACTCCAACAATCAGGGATCGCGATACGCGCCCCTTAATCTCCAGAATATCAGCTTCGATTTCCTGATAACGGGTCTGGCAAGCCGCCAGAAGCTTCACCCCTTCATCCGTCAAAGTAACGCCGCGTGTAGTGCGGCGGAACAGGGCCATCCCCAGATCAGCTTCAAGCGTCTTGATCTGATAGCTAATCGCACCCTTGGTCATGTTCAGCGCTGCGGCAGCGTCTGAGAAACTGGAATGCCGGGCAATCTCGGCGAACAACCTAAGCAGGTCATGATGGCGAAAGTGTCGGCGCATACCAAACTAGTACAAAATTTTTGAACGCGATGGCCAGAAAATTTCGATTTCCAACTGGGCAAAAAACGCCAATCATTTCAGGGAACAAATGAAACGGAGTTTCGCGTTTGGGTGCTTTGAACACCACCACGGACATCTCGAAACCGGCAGTGCGCCGCAGCCGCTTCCGTCGTGATCGACCCTCATGTGGTGACACGATTTCTCCAGGCGCTCCGTTCTCGACGCGAAAGATACCTGCATACGAATTGCTAAATGACGCGGCCTTGGCAAGGATCGAAGACCAGGCGGATTGGATTCTTACAAAGATAGGCGTCGAATTCCGGGGCGATCATGTGGCGCTCGAATTGTTTGCCGCGTCCGGTGCCCAAGTCGATGGTGAGCGAGTCAGGTTTGAGCCCGGACATGCGCGCGCACTTTGCTCAACGGCCCCGTTGGAGTTCAAATTGCACAGCCGGGATCCGGCCGGAACCGTGACCCTTGGTGGCGACAATATTGTTCTGATGCCGGGTTACGGGTCTCCCTTTGTTAGCGATCTGAGCAATGGAAGGCGATACGCGACGCTCGAAGACTTCCACAACTTTGTAAAACTCACATACAGTTCCCCTGCCCTGCATCATTCCGGCGGCACGGTGGTCGAACCAACGGATGTGCCCGTGAATAAGCGGCATTTGGACATGTTGCTGGCGCACCTCACCCTGACGACCAAACCTTTTATGGGGTCCGTCACTGCGCCAGAACGCGCACAAGACAGCATCGACATGGCGCGGTTGGTCTTTGGACGCGACTTTATGGAACGCAACGCCGTGATGCAGGCCAATATCAACGTCAACTCTCCGCTGGTGTTCGATGACACCATGTCCTCCGCGCTCCGCATCTATGCCAAAGCAAACCAATGCGCGTGCGTCTCTCCAGCGATTTTCGCTGGGGCCATGGGGCCGCTCTCTCCTGCGGCAGTGGCAGCCCAAACGCTCGCCGAAGCCATGGTCGGCATCGCCCTGGCACAGCTTGTCCGGCCCGGGTGCCCGGTGGTCATGGGGTCGTTTCATTCCAGCATGAACCTGCGCACGGGCGCGCTGACCTTTGGGTCGGCGGAAGCCAACATGGTCACCATGGCGCTGTCGCAACTGGGGCATAGACTTGGCGTTCCGGTGCGCTCGGGCGGCGGGCAAATCACCGCGTCCAACGCTCCGGACGGGCAAGCGATGCAGGACAGTACGGGGGCCATGTGGTCCACCCTTCTGTCCGGCGCGCATCAAGTCTGGCATGCGGCGGGCTGGCTCGAAGGTGGATTGGTCATGTCCTACGAGAAGTTCATCATGGACGTAGATCACTGCGGCGCGATGCTGAAACTGTTGCAGGGTTTTGACACGGGCGATGAAGCCTTTGGCCGCGATGCCTATCTCGAAACCGGCCCGGGCGAGAATTTCCTCTCCACCAGCCACACGCTGCGCCACTACAGATCGGCGAATTTTGAACCGCAAATCCCGGATGCCGGCCCTTTCGAGACCTGGACGGAGAACGGCGCGCTCACGTCAGACCAACGCGCCAAGACGCGGTGGCGCCAGATGTTGGACGACTATCAACAGCCCGACATGAACCCCAGCACAAAAGCAACGCTTGAAGACTTCGTGTCTGAACGCAAAGCACGGATGCCGGACGAATGGTACTAGAAAGGAAGACCCATGACCGAAGAACTTAGCCGCACATCCGCCCTTGCATCGCGCCACACCGCGCTTGGCTCCGGGTTGGAGGACTGGAACGGCATGGGTACGGCCTGGACCTATAACACCAATCCCAATGATGAGCACAATGCGGTCCGAGAACGGGCCGGTATGTTCGACATGTCTCCCCTGAAGAAAGTGTTCGTTCGAGGCCTCGATGCCCAGGTGGTGCTGGATCATCTGACCACGCGCGATCTGACCAAAGTCGGACCGGGCAATGCTGTCTACCTGTGCGTTCTGAACGATGACGGCGGGATCGCCGACGATGCGATCGTGTCGAACAATGGTGGCAACGAATGGATGATCGTGCACGGCTCCGGCGATACCATGGCGCTGCTGGAAGCCTCGGCGGCAGGGCGTGACGTTCAGATCGACTTTACCGACGATCTGCATGACCTTTCAGTGCAGGGGCCTGCTTCTCTGGAGATCCTGAATGCCCACACGGATATCGACCTGGCCGAACTGGCTTATTTCGAACACGCGCCTGCGAAACTATTTGGTTATCCCTGCCGCATCTCGCGCACGGGTTACTCCGGCGAACGCGGCTACGAGATTTTCGCGGAAGGGACAGTGATAACGGGTATCTGGGACAAGCTCGTGCAGGAGGGCGTCATGCCATGTTCCTTTACTGCTCTGGACAAAGTACGTATCGAAGCCGGGCTGTTGTTTTACGGCTATGACATGACCGCAGAGAATACCCCATGGGAGGTCGGCCTCGGCTTCACCGTCAGCACAACCAAGGCCGATTATCGCGGAAAAGCGGCCGTCGTGGCGGCAAAAGGGGCCGAAAAAGTAAACAATGTGTGCCTGGATATAAATCACCCCGACATTGTGGCCGGTGGTGAAACGCTGTCACTGGATGGTGAACCTGTCGGCGTGATCAACAGCCCCTGCTATTCACACCGAATGGGAAAATCCCTTGCACTTGCGCATGTTGTTCCAGGACTGGCCGTTGGAACAACACTGGCAGTCTCAGGCGACGGCCTGAACACAAAAGCAACCATCGCAGCAAGCCCTATCTACGATCCACAGAAACTGCGCACCCGCGAATAAAGGGATCGTTGCTAGTTGCTGTAGAGCCGGCCCATGAGGGCCGTTCCTAATTAGTGCCAATGTCGTCCGTCGGCGCAAACCAACCCATTACTTTTAGTCAAACTGCGGCGCTTGCAATCAACACATGCCATTCGCTGCGAACGCAGAATTTGAAGAATGACAAATGTCGCCGCCGTCGCCACTGGATGCAAACAGAGCAATGCGTGGTTTACTCCGAACGAAAGTACGTTCTCCCAACCAGGCGGAATTCGACCAATACATGTATGGGTTGTTGAATTAAGACCGCTCCTCTGGTAACTGGACGAACCGGAAACCCTGATACAGGAGAGATCAGATATGCTGAATTGTCAGACCTCAATGCTTCGCGCGGCAGGCGCAGTAGCCCGTTAAAGCGGTCTGACAGGTTTCCGATCTGAAGGCCGCCTCGTGAGCGGCCTTTTTTTGTGTTTTCCTCATGTGGCGGCTTTCCAACATTTCATGGAGAGAACAATGCCAAGCTTATCACTTTACATTCCAATCAACCGGTCGCGTGGCCTCCTACTAAGGCTAGCGGCTATCTTCGCCCGGCGACCAAGCGCAGAACAGCCTGTTCTATTCAGAAAAGCCGAGCTGCCGGCTCACCTGAGGAAGGACGTCGGCCTTCCACCGGAGGCTGAACACCCGCCTCCTTCGCACCATAGGTTCCCTTTTTAAGGAATCGATCAAGCAAGGGTAGCTTTCAGCCCTTGCTCTTAATGATCGTTCCGTGTCCGGAGTGATGCGTTAACAAGAAAGAATAGCGCACCATTCGGATCGTAAAAGACCCGACAGCGTGTGTGATCCGGATCATTCGTGTCGATCTTGGCCAGTTTTCCACCCAATCGTTCCACGTCACGACAGGCGGCGGTGACATCTTCAACTTTGATGCTCGGAATCCAGTAGGCATCTTCTTGTTCCTGAGGCAACCCGCGCAACTGCTCGGCAATTTCATCGCCGGACAGTAGCGAAATGGTGGTTGTTCGTTGTAGTTCGCTGTCGTACCCGGAAACCCATCCGAACAACTCCGAATAGAATTCACCAGGGAAATCTGCGGAACTCGATAGATACCCGTCTATTCCAAATTGCCGCTCCTGCACCGGATAGGAGTGTCGGGACTGGCAGATACCAACCAAGGCTCCTAAAGGGTCCCTCAAAAGACAGTTGCGACCAACGCCCGGCACTTCGAATGGCGGTCTCTCAACGGTTCCACCGAGTTTCTCAACTGACGACGCGGATTGATCTACATCTTCGACCTCTACATAGGCGATCCACCCGTCGTCGTAGTGTTGCGGTGTCTCGGCAATGCCTGCGCCAACCTCTTCTTGTGCTAAGGCGAGCACAAAGTCCTTCTCTCCGCCGCCCCAGGCAAAATCCATCGCGTGCTCGGTCAAAAAGCTCCAGGAGGCAAGGTCTCGATAGAAGTCCATTGAGCGTGATCGGTCGCCCGTGAAGAGATCATGCCAAACGAATCGGCCGACCTGGTTACATGTCATGGCGGTGAGCTCCTATGATCCCCGCAAATAATACAGTACTGGCCTGCGGTCGATTTGACCCAAGTCAACAGCCGTGATCGCGTGTTTCTGAAACCCATGCTACTAATGGAAAGCCCCCATTCACTGCGGCCTGGCTTTCTGTGGGATTAACCTTCAACAGCCCTTCGCCGCTTTTTGTGTTCTTTGTTGCTCGCGACCCGATCCAAGCCTAATATTCCGTGCTTTGCAGTTCCAGCTTTTCGGGTTGAAGTTGGCCATTGGATAATGACCGCTAAAGCTGCTCTCAAACAAGGAATGTTCGATGGAGCCGAGTCTGATATTCGCACTGGTTGGAGCTACCGCTCTCCTGGTCGCTATTCCTGGGCCGAACGTAGCATTGATTGTTGCAAACACACTGGCTTACGGATTTCGCTTCGGCGCAATGACAGTGTTTGGCACAACTATTGGCGTGGCTTTGCAGCTTTTAATCGTCGTCCTTGGACTGGCCGCGCTCCTTGAGTTTGCTGCTTTCGCATTTCTTTGGCTGAAATGGATCGGAGTGGCTTATCTGGTCTATCTCGGCGTGACCGTATGGTGTCAGGGCGTCGCGGACCTGGATAAACAAAGTGCCAGCCGTGAGCCGCTGACAGCACTCTTCTGGCAGGGTCTCCTACTCGCCACGATCAATCCAAAGACCTTAATATTCAACGCGGCATTCCTGCCTCAGTTTGTGGCTATCGGATCAGGTTCTTCTGCTTTGCTTTTTACCGCCGTGATCTATGTAGCCATCATCATGCTCGGTGATCTTGTGTGGGCCGCTTCTGCGCAGATGGCGCGACCTGCAATAGTTAAGCTCGGACGATGGCGTCACAGGCTAACTGGTGTTCTTTTTGTTGGGTCGGGTATCGGTCTCGCTTTGGCCCGTGTTGATCGGTAAACGAATCTTTGGAACAGAAGTCAGTTGCTTTGCCTTGTCTAGAGATTAGCATGGGTTCAGAGGTGTCATTCTCTGCTTCGCTGGTCAGCGCTTGTTGGTGATCCGAACCGGACACTGGTCTAGCTGCCAGCATGCCTATCCGTCGCAGCAATACCAAAGCCCACCTGCGCCTCCGTGCTAAAAAAGTCCAGATTACCGCTCGATTGCGCTAACTCCTTCCTGCCTTCACTCGTCAGGAATGGCCACAGACCCTGCAAGGATACCTCCATCAATGTTAAGCTCAGCTCCGGTCATGTAAGGGGCTTCGTCGGATGCAAGCATAACAGCCAGTGCAGCTACTTCTGACGCTTCTCCAAATCGCCGCATCGGAGTATCCGCAACGATTGCCGCCTCTCGTTTTGCGCGGTCTGCACCTTCGCCTAACAGTGGCTCCCACATTGGCGTCATGATTGCCGCCGGATGGATAGAATTGCAGCGGATGGCAAGACCCTGACTTGCACAATACAGTGCGACCGATTTCGTGTGATTTCGGATAGCAGCCTTTGAAGCGGCATATGCTGCCGCCATAGGCACACCTATGATGCCAGAGCGTGAAGAGATATTGATGATAGATCCGGTTTTCGCTGGGCGCATGGCACGAATAGCATAGCGGCATCCGAGAAATGTCCCGTCACTGTTGGTCGCATGAACCGCTCGCCAGTCTGAAAGTGTTGCGTTCTCGGGATCATGTGCAGGAGGTTGTCCGTCTGAGGATCCTTCAAATCCGGTGATGCCCGCGTTGTTCACAAGTACATCAAGAACTGGAAATTGTGCTTCGATAGCCTCCCAGTCCATCTCGGAAGACACGTCCAGTTTTGCAAACTCCGCGCCTATTTCTTTGGCTGTCTTTCGACCAAGATCGACATCTTTGTCAGTCAGGATGACCTTCGCTCCCTCGTCACAAAAAGCGCGTGCAATTGCGGCTCCAATGCCGCGCGCACCACCTGTCACAAGGGCTGTCTTAGTGTGCAATCTGGGCATGTTTTTTCCGATCATTTGTACTTAGGCCGGTCAGGCGCGCCTGCTCCAGACTACCAGTATTCCAGGCTCATCGTCATGCTGCACTCGATTGCACTCATGCTTTCAGCACATCTCGATAGGTATTTGGTCTCCTAAGTGGCTCGTCGAAATCCCCGATACCATTAGGTCAGATCAGTGTGAGTGGGACCGGCGCACCTCCTGTAGCGACTTCCAGTATCCATACATACACAAGGCAAAAATCGACACGTTGCCAACAAAGTCGAGCAGCATCCAATGGGTGAACATCTCAACTACAAAGACAAAATAATAGTTGAAGATGAAGAACGGGATCGAGCCCACCAATCCAAATACCAGGAAGGTGGTAGGCGTAAACCGCGCAAGGGCCATGATGGTGCCTGCCAGAACAGCTTGTGCACCAAAGCACGCCAACAATAGTCGGCTCGTTTCGTTACCCACAAAGTAATTTGGTTTGAAAACAAGCTGCTCGACAGTACCGTGGAAGATCAGTGCCCAACCACCCAGTCCCAGAAAAACACCCGCAAGCATGCGTTGAATGTTGAGAACCGACATAATTCGTTTCCTACCTAGAGGGATGACAAAGCCAAAGACCTCACCATGCCCTGCTGCACTGATTGCGTGCTGCAACTCCGGGCATCCTGGAAGTTCCAGCTAGCCCAAATTGACGACAATACACGCTGTTCAGATTTTTAATGACACTTACGTCAGTAACTTGTAGTTGGCAATAGGAGGTAATTGAGATTTCGGAACACACAGCAAAAACCAAGCACCGTCGTCGGAAAGAGCACCGACCCGGTGAGATATGCCAGGCTGCACTGGAAGAACTTCGTGAAAAGGGTCTTGCGGGGAGCACTTTTCAGGGAATTGCGCGTCGTGCCGGGATTTCCCGGACAACGGTATATCTATACTTCAATTCCAAGATGGACATCTTTGAGTCAGTGGCGCGCGACACCATGGAACGCGCACTTGACGAAGCGGCTCAGGCTATCGTCGAGTTTGAAGGGCCCTATGAGGAACTCTTTGAGAAGGTCATCGACCGGTTATACGATCAGCTTGTCGCGGGTGACGCGCGCTACATTTTTAAGGTCATGGTGGCCGAAGGTCACAATCACTCAGACATTGTTGCCTTCTACCATCGTGAGATTTTTTCAAAAGGTGAAGCGACCTTGCGCCGCCTGATCAGCGCCGGGGTGGAGAGTGGCGTGCTCAGCCAACAGGCTTCAGGTTTGGATCCGCGAACCATTATTGCGCCAGCAATATTTGCAGGTATCTGGAGCCTGATTTTCAGCGAAATTGATCCCATGAATGTGGAAAAATTCAAGCAAGACCATGCAAGAATTTTTTTGCGGGGCTTGCTCAAGCGAGAGGACGAAAAATGAACTCAGGCACATTCCAGCGTGTATTGGTGAATCAAACGCCAAGGACACCGGTTGCGCGAGTCGATTGGTTAGAACAAGGACACTTTGGCGGATTTGGAGGCATGAAATGACGTACGAACTATGGCTGGTTTATTTGGCTGCTGCGGTTGGATTGTCCCTGACCCCTGGTCCAAATGGGTTGTTGTCGCTGACACATGGGGCCTGCTATGGCTTCCGCCCGACTGTTTCCACCGTTTTGGGCGGAGCGCTTGGGTTCTTCCTTCTGATCGCAATTTCTCTGGCTGGCTTTGGCACCTTGCTCGCTGCATCGGAGCGCGCTTTTCTCGTCGCAAAATGGATCGGTGCCGCATATCTCGTCTATCTTGGTATTCGGGTTTGGCGCTCCGCACCCCCCGATTTTGGTGCAGCGACCAGTTTGACAAGAACGAATGATCTTGGAACCTACAGGATGTTCCAGCAGGGATTCCTCGTCGCCGTTTCTAACCCAAAGGGCCTCTTGTTCTTTGCTGCGTTCCTTCCACAGTTCATGGTCGCGGGATCGCCCTTCCTGCTACAGCTCGCTGTATTTGGCGGAACGTTCGTACTCGTTGAGGTTGTCTATGAGCTTCTACTGGCAGGATTTGCGCAGCGCATTGCGCCCTGGCTTGCCCGAAGCGGACGGTGGTTCAACAGGATCACCGGTGGCGCGTTTGTCGGAATAGGAGCGGCGCTCGCATCAGCGTCGAAGTAGCCATAAGTCTATGGGTTATTAGAGACGCGGTTAGAAAACTGATAGGTGCGATCTGTCGCCAACTATAACGCCTGTAGCCCGCTTTGCGGCCATTCGCTGCAATCACGAAGACCATTGGGATACGACCAAAAGAAGGCCGTCCAGATGCGGGCGCATCTATCCCTAAAGTTCTTCAACAAGAAAATCGAGAAACACCCGAACCTTCGACATCACGTAGCGTCGGGACGGGTAGACAGCGTAAAGGCCCGTCTCGTTCGGCGTCCAGTCTTCCAGAGCCGTGCACAGCCTTCCTGCGGCCAGATCTTCAGCGACATACATACGTGGAACAAGACTCAGACCGAACCCGGCACGCAAAGCATCCCGGACCGCAAGGCTGGAGGACACCTTGTAGCGGCCCCGAACGGGGACTTTGACAGTTCGCCTGCCCTGTATGAAAGTCCATTGAACGGCATGGTCCGACAAGGTGAACTGGACGCAATTGTGCAGCGCCAGATCCTCGGGCCGGGTTAGACGACCGTGCTGTTCGAAGTAAGATGGTGCCGCGCAGACGACGTGATCCATGATCATCAGCTTTCGCGCAATCAGTCCCGAATCTTCAAGATCGTCACTCCCGCGCAGGGCAATATCAAACCCTTCTTCAACCAGGTTGACCCGCCGGTCATCCAACCTCAGGTCCAGCGTCAGTTCGGGATATCGGTTGAGAAACTTCGGGATTTTTTCCGACAGGCCGATCAGCGTCACCGTAACTGGTGCGCTCACACGCAAAACGCCCGATGGCGTATCCTGAATGGCCTGAAGTGTTGCGTCGGCCTCATTCAAATCATCCAGGACTTGCACGACACGCTCGAAATACAGCGTGCCGGCCTCGGTCAGACTCATGCGTCGGGTCGTGCGATTGATCAGACGCGCCGAAAGATGCCCCTCCAACTCAACGACATTCTTACTGATCGAAGCAGGGGACAAGTTCAGCTTGCGCGCCGCAGCTGCGAAACTGCCAAGCTCGACCACGGTTCGAAACACGGTAAGGGCGGTCATACGGTCCATGATTATTTACTGTAAGTGAAGTAAGAGTTCATCGATAGCCGTATTCTCTACTTTCATGCATCACTGTATTTCATAGGGCATCAAGCTGCGTAGGCGATTTTGGCCACGCATCCACGGCAGGACAGAACGTCCGAGTAGATGACTAGGAGTCCCGAAATGCAAACATTCAGAACCGCCCACCATCCAATCGAACCGCTCTTCCTGGATCGCTGGTCCCCACGCGCATATGAAGCAAAACCCATGCCCAATGCCGATCTTCTGACCATCCTTGAAGCAGGCCGTTGGGCACCCTCGGCATTCAACGTCCAGCCCTGGCGATTTCTGTATGCCCATCGCACCGACAAACATTGGACGGATTTCCTGTCGGTGCTGGACGCAGAAAACCGGCAATGGGCCGGATCTGCGTCGGCACTGATCTTTCTGATCTCGGACAAGGTGATGCCCGCCGAAGAAAATCGGCCCGAGATGATCTCGAAATACCACAGCTTCGATGCTGGGTCCGCCTGGATGCAAATCGCGCTTCAGGCAACTGCTCTCGGATATGCCGCCCATGCCATGGCGGGCCTCGATTTTGAACACGCGACCACAGTTTTGGGTTTGCCAGACCGGTTTCGACTTGAGGTCGGGATCACTATCGGCCGTGCCGCCGAGACCAGTCGCCTTCCGCACGATCTGCGTGTGCGCGAGGTGCCGAGCAACCGGTACCCGCTTGAGCAGATCTCCTACCCTGGCCCCTACCCCGCCAGCTTTACCGCATTCGCAGCAGAATAGGAGGTTGCTATGTCATTCGACCCAAACGCATTAGTTAAACCAACGGTAGTCAGAGCTGATCTGCATGTCCACGGCTTGATGCTGGTAGCGACGTTCTTGGTGGCCACGTCGTTTCCGGTAGTTTCCGCCATCACAGACAGTCTGGATAGTGTTGTGCTGACCTTTGTGCGGTTCGCCCTTGCGACACTGCTATTCGCTCCGCTGGTGGCGTGGCGCTTCGGCATCGTCCGTCCCAGCCTGCGCGACCTATTGCGCTACAGTCTGCTCAGCCTTCTGCTGGTCACGTTCTTTTGGTGCATGTTTGCATCTCTGAAAATGACTACACCGCTGAACACGGCGGCAATCTTTTCGATAAGTCCCGTCATTACCGCAGGCATCACAACGATCCTGTTGCGAGAACGGATAACACGAAGCGCACGAATTGCGCTTCCCCTCGGCGCGATTGGCGCAATTTGGGTGATTTTCCGGGGTGATCTCTCCGCATTTATGGCACTTGAAACCGGAGCGGGAGATCTCCTGTTTCTTGCAGGCACAATTGCGCTCGCTGGATATACCACACTAGTCAAAGTCCTGCACAATGGCGAGCCTATGGCCCGGATGACCTTCTGGATATTGGCCACTGGATCGATCTGGCTTTTGTTAGTGTCATTGCCCAGTCTTGGCAGTGTGTCCTGGGCAGAGATACCGATCGGCACACTGGCAGGTATCACCTATTTGTCCGTCTTTACCACTATTGTAACTTTTTTCCTATTTCAGTGGAGCACAACGCAAATCGGCCCAACCCGTGTGATGTCCTACACATTCCTCAATCCGACTTTGGTGCTTGTGATCGGATTGTTTGCGGGAAATACCCTGCCACCCCTGGCAACCTGGCCTGGTATATTGATGGCGATCGCAGCTACAGTCATCCTCCAGTCGGACTTCACCCGATGGTTCGGGTATATGAGACGGGACATTCGGCCTGCCGCGCCGAGTTAAGCCAATCGAAATCAACTGCTTTCCTGGGAAACGAAAGGATCGCGAAATGCCAAGTGTTCAACATCGTCTTTTTGCCACGATCCAGCGGCCCGCCCACCAGTGTCCGACCTGTCCTGACCGGAAGAAACCAAATTTCCCAACATTTGGCTTTGTTGGGTTATTGGGCCTGCTGATGGCCCCGATGGCGGCACAAGCGCATGTCCGATGGTTTGTTGATCCCAATAGCCCTCAGGTCGCAACTTTCGAGCCCTATACTCTGTTCGACCCAGCTGTTTTGATCTGGATCGCAATTGCGACAGCCCTGATTGGGGCTCTGTTGCAAAGTTCTGAACGCGCCAAATTGTCTTGGCGATTATACCAAAGTTAGGCAGCCAGTTCTGCGAATTGACGAAACGGACGGAGTCCGGGCGTGAACTGACCTTTACGGATCATGTGCGCAACCTCGATGCCCGCCAGAGTCGCTGATGCCGAAGCAAAAGACTTGAAGCCGAGCATCGGGCGGGTTCGTCTTTTGATGAAACGATGGTCCTGTTCCACGATGTTGTTCAAGTATTTCCGCCTGACCATTTCAATTGGGACCGGGCAACCAAAACCTTTCAGCATCTTGTTGATGGCTTTGAGGCCAGCGGTGTTAGCTCCACTTTTGTCGATGACAATCTTTTTCGGAAGGCCGTTGACCTCCAGCATTCGGGCGAAGAACATGGTGGCCGCGGGTTTGTTTCGACGCTGGGAAAGCATAAAATCAAGCGTCTTGCCTTGCTTGTCGACGGCCCGATAGAGATAGACCCAATTGCCTTTCACCTTGATGAAAGTCTCGTCCATTCTCCAGGAGCGGTCGCACGGTCCCTTTCGACGACGCGCCGCTTCAGCGATTGCGCCTGCATACCGCGTCACCCAGCGATTCAGCGTCGTGTGATCCACTGCAACGCCTCGCTCATGCATGATCTCTTCTAGATCGCGATATGACACACCGTATCGGACATAGAAGAACACAGCGAAGAGGATTACATCTTTCGGATACCGCGCGCCTTTGAAAGAGATCATAAAAACAAACTTTCGACTTCATTATTTCGATTTCCATTCACTCGACGCACTTATGGGCGTCAACAGTCAAAAGTTTGCAACAGAGCCGTCAGTTCATGCCCGGAGTCTGTCCGTTTCGCCAATTGGCAGAACTGGCCGCTTAGCTCCACAGCAATCGTGTAAACAGTTCATTTTCGCAAAATATTGCACGAGAACCTTGCGACAGAACCCATCAAAGGAACATTACGTCTGCGACCTTGTCGACTTCGCCCCCGGAGGAGCGCTTGTCGCCCGGTTCTTCTTCGCCACCGATCCCGATGGCTACAAGATCGAAGTCATTCAGAAAGGGGACCGCTTCCGCCAGACCCCCGCCCTGTGATTGCGCCCCAATATCGCATCCCTACACGATTGAAAGGGGTCGAAATTCTGCGACAAAGCCAGCTAGTGAAACATGTCCTCTGAGATCGCAGCATACCAGTTAACCGATTCCTCGTACGTTAACTGACGTGTTTCGGCAGATTCTCCGGTTTGACTGATGAAGCCATCGACGCGTGCTATTTTCTCTTCGGTCGCTTCATAGGTCGCCCCTACCTTGACCCCGTCATTGACCGCGATCAGCGACCAGCATGTGTTGGCGTAGCGGGGCGGAAAAACCCGTGAGCCGGTCAAAGCCCCGCGGGCCGCATTGGCGCACACCTTCGCCTGCGAATTTGCCGAAAACCCGGATTTCGGCATGTCGCCCTGTTGGCTGGCATCGCCCAGAACATAAACATCCGGATCAAGCTTTGATGACATATCAGCCGCGTTCACCGGGGCCCATCTGCCCTCGGTCACGCCTGCGAGTTCGGCGATATGCCCTGCTTTCATCGCGGGGATGACGTTGCAGACGTTCACGGCAATTTCTTCGCCATCAATCGTCAGTGTCATCTGGTCCGGATCGACCGAGACATTACCGCCGCCGAAATCTTCTCCGATCCAGTCGATCATGCCCGGATAATGCGTGGCCCAGCCCTCTTCGAACAACGCCATTTTCGAGAATTTCGGTTTTGGGTCCGCAATAACGATCTTGGCGCTGGGGTTGATGGTTTTCAGCACATGGGCCACCATCGAAATACGCTCATACGGTCCGGGCGGACAACGGTAGGGATTGGGCGGCGCGACCATTGCGTAAATGCCGCCTTGGGGCATGTTTTCAATCTGCGCGCGCAAAAGCTCGGACTGCGATCCCGCCTTATAAGCATGAGGCATCCTGTTCTGCGCAGAAACATCCCATCCTTCCACTGCGCCTTCAACAAAATCAATGCCCGGAGCGATGATCAGCTTGTCGTAGGGAAGAACCGCGCGCCCGGCCAGCGCCACTGTTTTTTCGGCGCGATCCACACCGATGGCCCAGTCATGGATCACGTTGATCCCGTAATTGGCGGCAAGCGCCCCGTAGGTGTGACCGATATCGTCGATCGCGTTCAGGCCGCCGATATAAAGGTTGGAAAAGAAACAGCTGAAATAGACCTTCGAAGGCTCGATCAGCGTGACCGAAATCGCACCTTCGCTGTCTTTGGCGATATAGCGCGCCGCAGTTGCACCGCCGGCCCCGCCGCCGATCACAACCACGCGGGGCTTTCCGCTGCCCTCTGACAGCACGGCAGGGGCCGACAATACGCCCGTGGCGGCGACACCAGTGCCCAGAAATTTACGCCGATCCAATGTCATTGGTCTCCCTCCCACTCTGCGTCGTTAATCAATCGCTCCAAAATACGCGGCCAGCGCCGCTATTTCGTCGTTGCTCAGCCGCCCGGCCATCATCTGCATGATGGGATGCTCGCGTTCGTCCTGTTTGTAGGCCAGCATGGCCGCCACGAAGTCCTTCGGGTTCATCCCCGAAATCTTCGGAATTCCATCGGTTTGCCCGGTGTTCTGATGGCAGGTCACGCATTCCGCCGACAGATACGCGCCCAATTCCAGATCGGCCTCCCCCGCCGCGACTGTGCCCTCGGCCAATACAGCAAGACCGGGCAAATGCAGAACAGATCCGCAGATAAGCAGGTTGAGGTATTTCATCTCCATCCCAAAACCCCAGCAACACCCAACGCTTGCAAATTCAGGCCTTTATCAGAACCGACACTTTCGTCGGCATTTCTAAACCACCGTGATTGCGCGGTTGTCGGTGTAGATCGCGCCATCGTCGTCATACCAAGCGAAGGTAAACACACCCGGGCCGGGAACTAGGGCCTGAAACTCGAAGAACGGGTTTGTCGAAATGCCGGGCCCGATCTCAAGGTCGATAACGGTTTCGCCTTCGAACGTGCACAGGAACCGATGAATGATCGAACGCGGAATGGGGTCGCCATCCGGGTCGACACGTTGGCCGGATTCCATACGGTGGGTGATCAGTGTCTTGATCGTAATTACCTCGCCCGCCCGGGCCGCTTTGGGCAGTTTTATGCGGGTTTTGACACCTGACGCCATGGTCCCCTCCCGCGCTCAGGCGCAACCGCCAACGACGACCGAGACCGGTTGATGGCCACGGTGCACATCGCCATCCGGCATACGCGCAAGGGCCAGAACGTCCTGTGTCTGGGCCAGACGCATCCGGGTTGAAATCGTCTGGGACCCCGCCAGAGGGCCGAACGTGGCCTTGAGCACCGGCAGAACCGGGTTGCCGGGTGCAACCAGCAGAACATCCTGCGCGCCGAGCGCGTCGATGGAAACGGAAACCCGATAGCCGTCTTCGGCGACAGCGGGCAAGGTCAGGACCACGCCGTTGTCCTCAATCGGCCCGTCGCCTGCAAAAGCTGCGATAAGGTCCTCCAGCGTTGCAGAAGCCGGCACAGCGACCATCTGTTGCGCCCTGACCGGTTCAGCAAGGCACAGCAAAGCCCAAAGGCTTACCTGCATCGCGTCGCGCCGGGTCAGGGTCATGGCGGGCCTTTCTGTCTGATACGTCAGAGATATTAGCCCTGACGCCGCTCTGCCCCTACATAACAAGTTCGTGAGCCTTCGCATACTTAAGTCGTGGTTCTGCCCCCGCATGTGCAGTTGAGAAAACCGCGGCGAACATGCAAGCTGCTGTTCAGATTACAAAGTCAGGACCGAGGGTTAGATGCCGCATGCAAAGTCACCAGAGGGGGCCAGCCCCGGCCTCGCCGTCCACGATCTGAGCTTTCTTTACGGCGCAAAGACTGCGCTGGACGCAGTCTCCTTTGATGTGATGCCCGGTACTTTTTGCGCGCTTCTGGGTCCGAACGGGGCCGGAAAATCGACGCTGGTCTCGCTGCTGACCCGCCTGCTGGTCGCCCCTCAGGGCGAGATCAGCGTAGCGGGCCACAACCTGCGCCGGGCGCCGCGCAAGGCTTTGGCGCGGCTGGGTGTGGTGTTTCAACAACCGACCCTCGACCTCAGCCTGACGGTGCGCCAGAACATGAGCTATTTTGCGGCACTTCACGGATTGCCCCGAGCCGAGGTGCCTGCACGCATCGACGCCGCGCTGGACCGTCTGAACATGCGCGAGCGGGCCGATGAAAAGGTCCGGGCCCTGAATGGCGGGCATCGCCGCCGGATGGAACTGGCCCGTGCCCTGCTGCATGATCCCGACGTCTTGTTGCTGGATGAACCAACGGTCGGCCTGGACGCAGCGGCCCGGCAATCCATTACCGATCAGGTTCACGATCTGGCGGCGCAGGGTCTGTGTGTTCTTTGGGCGACCCACCTGACCGATGAGGTACGCGACGACGACCAATTGCTGGTCTTGCATCGCGGCCGCATTCTGGCCGCAGGGCAAACGGGCAACCTGCGCGGACAAGCGACCCTGTCCGACTGGTTCCTGTCGCAGACCGAGGTTCCGGCATGAGCGGGTTCTGGGGCGTCGCGCGCGCGATCATCGGGCGCGAATTTCTGCGCTTCATCCATCAGCGCGAACGCTTTCTGGCCGCGCTGGTCCGGCCCATGGTGTGGCTGCTGATCTTTGCCGCAGGCTTCCGCGCCGCACTGGGGCTTTCGATAATCCCGCCCTATCAGACCTACATCACCTACGAGACCTATATCGTCCCCGGCCTGTGTGCGATGGTTCTGCTGTTCAACGGCATGCAAAGCTCGCTCAGCCTTGTTTATGACCGCGAGATGGGGTCGATGCGCCTGTTGCTGACCAGTTCTTTCCCGCGCTGGTGGCTGTTGTTCTGCCGCCTGCTGGGATCAACGGCAATCTCAATTCTACAGGTCTATACCTTTCTGGCGCTGGCCGCGCTTTTCGGTATCGTCCTGCCCCTGCCCGGTTACATTGCGGTCTTGCCCGGCCTCATACTGGGCGGGCTCATGCTGGGCGCGCTGGGGCTGGTGCTGTCCAGTTTCATCAAACAGCTAGAGAACTTTGCCGGCGTAATGAATTTTGTCATCTTCCCGATGTTCTTTCTGTCCTCCGCGCTTTATCCGATTTGGAAAATGGCCGAAAGCTCACCGCTTTTGCGCGATATCTGCGCGCTGAATCCGTTCACCCACGTGGTCGAGCTGATCCGGTTTCTGCTTTACCTGCAGATCAACTGGGGCGCATTGCTTTGGGTGCTGACATCGACCGCCATTCTGTGCCTGATCGCTGTCTGGGGATATGACCCCGCACGCGGCTTGATGAAGCGGAAGTTATGACGGGACCGGCCAAAACCACCCATCGCAGCCTGTTGCTGAAAACCCGTCTGGGGATTGGCGCCGTGGTTTTGGGATCGGGAACCCTGCTGACGGCGGCAGTTCTGTATCTGGGGATGCAAACGGTCGCCAATCGGCTGGACACTGCGCTGGCCTCGGAAACCCGCATGGCGCGGTACGCGGCATTGTCGACCCGCGCGGCCACATTTCTGGTGATCGCGACCGAGGCCGTTCAGACCGGTCAGCCCGCCGAAATCCGGCTTGAACGGCTGCAGCCGATCCGGGGCCAGATTGGCGCAACCTTTGAACAGCTACGCGGGGATGTCGAAGATGCGGTGGCCGCGGTCGAGAAACTGGGGCTGGATGAACAATCCCGCTATGGCACACAATCGCTAGGCCTGGCGCGGATGGAGGCGCTGCTGAGCAACACGCTCGAAGGTCTGAGCGACCCCAATGCGGATCAGGCGCATCTGCGGGCCTATATCGACTCCTTCGCCTCGGGGTTCGATCCGCTGCTCAGCCAGGCCGTGAACACCGAGGTCCTGTTTCGCAACACTATCCTCGCCGGTATCGAACAAACCCGCCTGACCCTGACATGGATTGCGCTTGGGTTTGCCGGTTTTGCCATCCTCAGTACGATCTGGTTCTATTTTGGCCTGATCCGCCCCCAGTTCACCCGTTTGGACCGACTGCGCGCGGCTGCCGAGCAGGTCGGCAAGGCCGAGTTTTCGGTGGCCTTGCCGGACACTCGCAACGACGAGATCGGCCAGCTTTATGGTGAGACAAACCGGATGGCCGCCGCCTTGAAACACCGCCAGACCGAGATCGAGGCCGAATGGGACCGCCTGAACGAAACCATTGAAAGGCGCACCGAAGAACTGAGCGCGGCCAACAAGACCCTGTCCAGAATAGATGAAAATCGCCGTCGGTTTTTTGCCGATATCAGTCACGAATTGCGCACGCCGCTGACCGTGATCATGATGGAATCCCAGATCGGCCAGCAGGACGCTGAAAGCGCACCAGGTGCCTTGGCAACCATTGAAAGCAGTGCGGCGAAACTGAACCAGAGCATTGATGACCTGCTGCGGGTGGCGCGGTCGGAAAGCGGCGAACTGGCGCTGGACCCGCGCAGGGTTGCCCTGCCGGAATTGATGCAAACGGTTGTTCAGGACATTCAACCGGAAATCGACAGCGCCAACATGCGGCTGGATGCCGGTGAAACCCCGGTCTGCGTGTTGAACTGCGATCCAAACTGGATGCGGCAAGTGCTGTTGAACCTGATCCGCAATGCCATCCGTCACGCCCGGACCGGAAGGGTGATTTCCGTGCACTCCACGCAATCCGATACAGTGGTCGAGATTTCGCTGACGGATAACGGCCCCGGCATCCCGCAGGCGGCACAAGGCCGGGTCTTTGAGAGGTTCGTTCAGGGGGGGGCGGCCAATCGGCAGGGCTTTGGCGTCGGTCTTGCCCTCGCGGCCTGGGTTGTCGAGGCCCATGAGGGGACGATCACGCTGACCAGCCCGGTGCCGAAAGATCAGGCGATGGGTTCCGCGCCCGGTACAAATGTCTGCATTCGATTACCCCGGGCAAAGGCATAGGATATCCGCATGGCGTCCAAACTACTAATCATAGATGACGACCCCAAGATCGCCTCGGCCCTTGTGCGGGGCCTGTCGCTGCACGGCTATGATGCCGAGTTCGAAAACCGCGCCGACAAGGGGTTGGAGCGATTGCAGAGCGGCGCTTACTCTGGCGCGATTGTCGATGTCATGCTGGGCGAGGATAGCGGGATCGAACTGGTCAGGTCCGCGCGCGAGATCGGGGTCTCGATCCCTATTCTGATGCTGTCGGCCCTGTCCGATGTCGACCACCGGGCCGCCGGTCTTGACGCCGGAGCGGACGACTATGTTGTCAAACCGTTCAGCTTCGGCGAGCTTGTCGCGCGGTTGCAGGTGCAGGAACATCGCGCGCAGTCCCAACACCCCGACCCGGCCCGGATATCGCCGCAGAACAGGACCATAACCATCCGCGACACATCTGTTGCCCTGACGGAACGCGAGTTCGATCTGCTGGCCCTGCTCAACAGCAAGGCGGGATCGCCCATCTCGCGGGGAGAGCTGTTTGACACGCTCTGGTCGCAGGAAGGGTCCAGTAACGAAAACGTGGTCGATGTCTATATTGGATATCTGCGCAAAAAGCTTGGTGCGGATGATTTCGGTTTTGAAATCAAAACACTACGCAATCAGGGCTTCTGCCTGCAGGGTCGCGCGCCGCTGCCCGACGACAGGTGAATACCTATCAAAGTCTACCCTGTTCTTACAAATTAAGATTCGCTCTGCCCCCCATTACCTGCCAGATTGCTTGAAAGGACATTCCAAGAGGAGGAGCCCGTCATGGCATGGAGTAAACCGATTATCCGCGAGATCGAGTGCGGCATGGAAATCAACATGTACGGCCCGGATCATGACGATGAGCGCGGCGGCGGCCTAATCTGATTGCAGGCCCGGCGCCAACACTAGATGACGTTGCGCGCGATAATACTTGGGGCCGCTGCTGGCGGCGGCCTGCCGCAATGGAATTGTGGATGTAAGAACTGCGTTCTCGCCAGAGCCGGAAAAATACCTGCTCAAACACAGTCGTCGCTTGCTGTGTCTCCTGACGGTCAGAACTGGGCCGTCTTGAACGCGTCACCGGACATAAGACTCCAACTGAGCAACACGAAACCTCTTTTTCCCACAGGGTTGCGTGAGCTGCCCGTTCATTCGGTTCTGGTCACAAACGGCGATATCGATCATGTCGCCGGGCTGCTGACACTTCGCGAGATGCAGCCCTTCAATCTGTTCGCGACGCAGAGCATTCAGGACGTGATCGCGCAGAACCCGATTTTCGACGCGCTGAACGCGTCGCTCGTGGACCGTACTTCGATCTCTCTGAACCAGCCATTCGAGATGGTGGCTGGCCTGCAGGCCACACTGTTCCCCGTTCCCGGCAAGGTGCCCTTGTACCTGGAAGGCGAGCATGTGCAAACCGATCTGGTGGGCGAACAAACCGTGGGCGTAGCCCTGAAAGCGGGCGGCAAAACCGCCTATTACATTCCGGGCTGTGCCGCATTGACGCCGGACCTGCGGGCCACGCTTGAGGGTGCGGATTTACTGTTTTTTGACGGAACCCTCTGGCAGGATGATGAAATGGTGCGCGCGGGTCTGGGTCAGAAAACCGGCAAACGTATGGGCCACATGTCGATGGATGGCAGCGACGGGTCCATTGCCGGCTTTGCCGATATGAAGATCGGGCGGAAAATTTTCGTCCATATGAACAACACCAACCCCGTTCTGCGCCCCGACAGCGCGGAAAAAGCGGCGGCCGAGGCCGCAGGCTGGACAATTGGACAGGACGGGATGGAGATCGCACTATGACCCAAAGCCGCGAAGACTTCGAAGCCCGCCTGCGCCAGATCGGCGCGGAACGCTACCATGATCTGCACCCCTTTCATGACCGTCTGCACGGCGGGCACTGCACGCCGGACGAGGTGCGCGCCTGGGTTATCAACCGGTACTACTATCAGCATTCGATCCCGATGAAGGATGCCGCTTTCATGTCCCGCGTCGAGGACCCGAAACTGCGGCGCGCCTGGCGGTCCCGAATCGAGGATCATGACGGCACCGAAGAAAACGAAGGCGGCATCAGGCGCTGGTTGCGTCTGGCCGAAGCCGTGGGTCTTGATCCCGACTATGTCGCCTCGTGCGAGGGTGTCTTGCCTGCGACGAAATTCGCCGTGGATGCCTATGTTCGCTATGTCCGCGAGAAAACTCTGCTCGAGGCCGTTGCCGCCTCGTTAACCGAACTGTTTGCCCCCAAGATCCACGCCAACAGAATTGAAGGTCTGCTGCAGCACTACGATTTTGCCGATGACAGTTCCCTGTCCTATTTCAGGAACCGTCTGAAGGAAGCGCCCAAGGATGTGGCATTTGGCCTGGCCTGGGTTCTGGATAACGCGGATACGGCCGAAAAACAGGACGCGGCGGCCAAGGCGCTGATCTTCAAGACGGATATACTGTGGTCGCAACTGGATGCTCTTTGGGGGGCGTATGTGGAACCCGCACGTATCCCCCCCGGTGCGTGGCAGCCCGGCACCGGGCTGCTGATGCGGCAGGCGTCGTGATGCAGGCCGCAGACATCCCCACCCTGCCCCGAGGCGTACGCCTGCATTTTGACAAGGTGCGGGATAACTGGGTGCTGTTGGCCCCGGAACGGGCCGTGACGCTGGATCAGATCGGACATGCCATTCTGAACGAGGTGGATGGCCAGAGAAGTTTCGAACAGATCACGACTGCGTTGTCCGAAAAATACAATGCCCCGGTAGATCAGATCGCCGAGGACAGTTCGGGCTTTCTTGATGCCCTGCGCGCCCGGCGTTTTCTGGACGTATGGTAATGGTCAAAACCGCACCCCCTATCGCCATGCTCGCCGAGCTGACCCATCGCTGTCCCCTGTCCTGCCCCTATTGCTCGAACCCCGTCGAAATGGCCAAACAGGACAGCGAGATGGACACGGACACCTGGGCGCGCGTGTTTCAGGAAGCCGCCGCGTTAGGGGTGTTGCAATTGCACCTGTCCGGCGGCGAACCGGCGTCGCGCCGCGATCTGGTGGAACTGGTGACTGCGGCACGGGACGCCGGGCTTTACACCAACCTGATCACCTCGGCCATCGGGCTGACAGAACGCCGCTTGAACGAATTGGATCGCGCCGGGCTGGACCATATCCAACTGTCTCTGCAAGGCACCGATGTGGCAATGGCGGACAACGTGGGCGGCTATCGTGGCGGGTTCGACCGCAAGATGAAAGCTGTCGAATGGATCAGGAGCATAGGGTTCCCCCTGACATTGAACTTTGTCCTGCATCGCCACAACGCCCACCAATTGCCCCGAGCGCTTGAGATGGCGCAGGAGATGGGCGCACGCAGGATCGAAGTTGCAACGGTTCAGTTTCACGGCTGGGCGCTGAAGAACCGGGATGCGCTGATGCCGACACGGGAGCAGGCGCAGTTGGTCACGCAGCAGGTTGATGAGGCGAGACATGCCCTGAAGGGGGCGCTTGTGATCGACTATGTGCCCGCAGACTATCACGAGAACTTCCCGAAACGCTGCATGGGAGGCTGGGGAACAAGCGGCCTGAACGTAACACCCGATGGGCAGGTGCTGCCCTGCCACGCGGCCCAATCCATCCCGCATCTGTCTTTTGACCGGGTGCAGGATAAGCCGCTGTCGGACATCTGGTATCACAGCGCTGCGTTCAACGCCTATCGGGGCACCGACTGGATGCCGGAACCCTGCCAAAGCTGCGATCGCAAGACGATCGACTTCGGGGGGTGCCGCTGTCAGGCCATGGCGCTGGTCGGAGATGCCAGCACAACCGACCCGGTCTGTGTCAAATCTCCGCATCACCGGGCATTGCAGGATCAGGCCAACCAGCACGCGGCCAGCATTGACGCGCCGTTCGTCTATCGCGTGGCACCCGGTGAGGTGGCCAAAACAACTGAATGACCCGCTAGGCCAAAACTGCACCTTGTGGGGTGGCTTTCAACTTAAGGACCCGATCTGCAAGCCGTTCCGCCTCGGCCCCCGAATGGGTGACGAACAGCGTCGCCGGGCGGTGCCGCGCCATCAGTTGTTCGGTCAGCGTCAGCATCGCGTCGGCTGTTTCGGCATCCAGCGAAACAAAGGGTTCATCCATGATCAACAGTTCCGGCTGGCCGACAAAGGCCCGCGCTAGCGACAGGCGCCGCTGCTGTCCCAGCGACAGTTGACCCGGAAACAGGTCACCCTTTTCGCTCAACGCAACCGAACCGAGCGCGGCCTCGGCCTCGGTTCGGGACAGGCCGGGATGGATGATTCTCAGATTGTCCAATGCGCTGCGCCATGGCAGCAAGGTGGGTTCCTGAAACACGATTGCGGTTTGCTCAGGGCGTTCAATCCGCCCGTCAAAATCCGGATCAATACCGGCCACTAGGCGCAGCAACGTCGTCTTGCCAATGCCCGACGGACCGATGAGGGCGACCGTTTCACCTGCGTTGATCTCGAACGTTATGGGTCCCAAAACCGGGTCTGCGCCAAACCGTTTCTGCCGGATGTCGATGCGGATCATGCAGCTCTCCACCTGCGGGCGCTGCGCTCCCATGGTTGAAGGATCAGCCATTCCACAAGCAACATCACCGCAATGAAGGAAAACGCGTAGACCAACACCATCGCGACATCGAAGAGTTGAAAATAGAGATGTATCTGGAACCCGACGCCGGACGAGCGCCCCAGAAACTCGACCACCAGCACGATTTTCCAGATCAGCGACAGGCCCGACCGGGCGGCGGCGGCGATGAAGGGCGCAAGCTGCGGCAGGATCACGTGCCGCAGACGTGTCCACCTTGGCACCCGGTAGACCTGCGCCATCGCGTCGAGGTCCGGGTTCAGCGCCCGGCCCCCTTCGCGCAGGATGGTTGCGACATTGGGAACTTTGTTCAGCGTCACTGCCGTGATCGCAGCGGCCTCGGTCAGCCCGATCCACAGGTAACACAGCACGATCAGAACCAGTGCAGGCAGGTTCAGAAAAATCACCAGCCATGGATCCAGCCAGCGGTTGACGGCGGGCGACCGGCCCATGGAAACGCCGATGAGACCGCCCAAAACCATGGCCAGCGCAAAGGCCCAGATCACGCGCAGCAGGGTCGCCCCGATACTGCGCTGCAACTCTCCGGTGGCAAGTTCCTGTTGGACCCGGGGGATCAGATCCCAGGGTTGTGGCAGTATTTGCGGTTCCGCGGTCAGAAAGGCGGCGGCTACCCAGAGCAGCACCAGACACCCGATAGACAGCAGCGGTGCGAGGCGCGGGTCCGGCATTGACGGCTAGTCCACGTCCGCAAACAGGCCCTGCGGTACCGCTGTGGCGTCACCCACCAGTTCAGCACCGCCCAGTTCGGCCATCAACGCCAGCATCCTGTTGGCCGCTTCAGTGTCCACCGGGTCCCGGTTCGGAATGCCCGCTATCCAATCGGTTCTGAGCTGTTCGAATTGCGCATCCGATTTCGCGTTCATACGCGGCCTGATCGCCTCCCACGCGTCAGAAGAGGTTGCGAGCAAATCCTTGGCCTCGCGGCTGGCCGAGAACAGGCTTTGCGCCAGATCGGGATGATCTGCCAGGAAGCTTTCTTTCAGATAGTACCCCAGCAAAGGCGTATCGGTATCCAGACCAAGCGCCTGACCCGCGTCTTCAACGGAAATCAATTCCCGCATGCCAGACGCTTTCATCTTGGCCAGGAAATGCCAGAAGTTGATCGCTCCGGCATAGTCGTCGCCAAGTGCGGATTTGAAGATCAGCGGCGGCGCACCAAAGACCTGTTCGGTGTCGGCCTTCAGATCCATGCCGTATTCCTGCGCCGCATAAGCGCGCAGGATCAGCCAGGATTTGTCCAGCGGCCCACCGGCAATTCCGATCTTGCCCCCGGACAGGTCCTTGAGAGTTCGCGCCGGGCTGTCGGCTGGCACGACCACACCGCCGACGGCTTTGGAATAGGGGATGAACACATAATCCTTGCCAGCGGCCCGTTGCCGAGCCACCCAGATCCAATCTGCCACTGCCAGATCGGCCTCGTCTCCTTCCACAGCGATACGGGTCGCACCATTATCGGCAAAGGGCTGCACGTCGAGAACGAAACCGTGCTTCCTGTCCAGACCATTTTGCCGGATGGTCTCAAGCTCCCAATTCACGGTGCCGATCTTCAGGACGGCGGCGCGAATGGTCGGCAGGGTTTCGGCCAAAGCCGTCCCCGACATCAGAACCAGCGCAGCGCAGATCGCGAACAGCTTTGTCATCACGCCCCCGCGTCACTCAGCCCTGCGGCTGACCTCGTTCAGGTCCTTGTCCAGCTTGATGTCGAACTGATTGCCGCCTTTGCAGATCACATCATCCAGATCGTAGCCGTCATCCTCAACCTCGATGTCATCAGGGTCCATCTGACATTCAATCGACGCCAGATAGGCTTCGATCTTGCTTACGATTTCGGCATCCAACTTTTCTGCCAACGCCGGGGTCGCTAGAAAACCGGCGAAAACCACTATGCCAAGTTTCTTCATCTTCTGTCCTTTCGTTATTGAATGCTGACCGTGATGCGTTGCGACTCTCCGGTGGAGCCTGGAATGCGTATTTCATGGCTGCCGGGTTTGATGGCGATGAAGGACAGTTCGGCGACGCCTGCCTTGTCAAACTCGATACTGTCCACGGCCATGGGGCGGATTTCGATCTTGTTGATGACAATCTCGTTCATCCAGATTGCCCGAAAGAACGAAGGCCCCTCGATGGCCAGTTCCGCCGACCCGTCCGCGGTGATCTCAAGCTTGTAATAGGCTCCGGATTGCAGCACCACATCCTCGCCCAAGGGTTGGCCCGAGGCCAGCGTCAGCTTGATGGTGTCGCCGCGATTGCACTTGGCCAAGAGCCCGGCGAACCCAAGGTCGTCGCAGAGCGGGGCTGCGGCCACCGGCCCGCCCAATATTGCAACCATCGCTGCGATTGCCAGTTTATTCATTCCCGTCCCTCCCAGAACCTTAGTCGATTGTCACCACGCCCCAGGGCTGCTGACCGACCTGAACCGATTTGATGGCTTTCTCTGCAGCCACGTCGATGATCGTGATGTCATTAGAATTGCCGTTTGTGGTCAGCAGGTATTTTTCATCCGGCGTGAAATCCAATTGCCAGACACGCTGTCCCACCAGGATGTAATCCAGCACCTCAAGGCTTTGCGCATCCACAACCGCAACCCGGTTTGCCGGTCCAAGCGCAACGAACAGGCGCGTGCCATCCGAGGTGACCTTGGCCCCCACCGGTTGCAGCCATTCAGGCTGAACGCCGGGTACTTCGAACCCGATCTTGCCGACAACCGTGGGGGTGCCGTCCTCGGCAATATCCATCACCGACACCGTGCCGCCGATTTCCGAGGTCACGAACAGCCGTTTCCCGTCTGCCGTGTATTGCGCGTAGCGCGGGCGCTGATCGACCAGAACGTTGTGCTTGATCGCATAGTCCTCGGTCGAAATGAAATGGGCCATATTGGTGGTCTCGGACGTGTTGACCACGAATTTGGCATCCGGGCTCATCCCCATGCCTTCGGGCTCGACCCCGACCGGAACCTCGGCCAGAATTGTGCGGGTTTCGGTGTCTGTGACCGTCACCAGATTGTCGTCCTCGTTGGCGATGTAGAGCCGTTTGCCCGACGGTTCGAGGATGAACAGTTCCGGGTCCGGGCCAGAGGGCAGGCTGGGCAGTTCTTCGTAGGTCGTCGTATCAAAAACCCGGATGATATTGTCATCCGAGGCGCAGACATACAGCTTTTTGCCATCCGGGCTGACGGTGATGCCGCGCGGGCGGTTGCCGCCGGGAAACTCGGTTAACACCTCCCAGGTCTCGGTATCGACCACGGTGATGGTGTTGCCCCGCTCGTTCGACACAAAGGCCTTACCGGCCAGCCCGGGGCCTGCAGTCAGGGCGGCAAGAGCAGCGGTCAGCAATAATCGTTTCATCAGGTCCTCCGGTTACTCAAATGCCTGACAGTTGGATTCCGGGCGGTCCAATCCCATCGTGTCGAGCGGTGATGTCTGATGCAGGAACCCGTCCTGCGGGCTGACGCTGACGGTGATCGAGCCGTCATACAGTAGGATCGGCTGGCGCAGTTGCCCGTTCCAGTCGCGAAATGTCACCTTCTGGCCCTTGAACGCTGCCAGTTCGAACTCATCCGACAGGGCATAGTCCCGCACCCCATCCGGTTCTGCGGTATTGGCGCGTGTGACCGCTTCGCCGATAACGCGCAGGGCAAGCCAGACATTGTAATCCTCGGGCCGCACATATCGCCCGGTCAGGTCTTCGAAACGGGTCTGGAATTGGGTCGCACCCCAGGCCTCGTGCGCGCCATGGATCGTCACCGGGCGCAGTCCGCCCGACCCCATCACCGGGCGCGGGGTCCAGAGGTGATAGGACAGATACCGCCCGAAATAATCGCTTTCATCCGCAACGATCACCACGTCGTGTTCCCGAACGTCCTGCGTGTCCAAAGGCAATTGCCGTTGCACCAGAACATGCCCGGAATCCGTGCGGCGAGAGCCGCCGGTATCCTCAAAAACGCGATCCTCGACAAGCTTCGCGCCGAACTTGGTAGCGGCGCGGCGATAGGCATCCGCCAGTTTCGTATCCTTGGGGTTTGACCCCGCCAGCAAGAACCAATCGCCCCATTTCTTCCAGACCGCAAACTGCGCAACCGCATCCGCCTTCATCACCCGCGACGGCGCGATATGCAGCAGGTTGCCACGGCAGTTCGCATCCCGCAGATCGACATCCGGAGCCGAGGCGTTGAACACAAGAGCACCGGCCTCGGCCGCCTTGTCCGTCAGGCGCAGGACATCCGGCGCATCGGCCAGAAGGATGATCAGCCTGGCCCCATCGGCCAGAATCTGATCCATCGCTTCGTCGGCCTGTTCGGGCAGAGCGGCCACCGTGGTCGTTTCGTATGTGTGGCCCAGAAAGCCACCTGTGGTGCTGTTGTCTTCGGTCCCAAGCGATGCACCGGCAAAGCCCAGATCATCGGGTTTCAAATCGTAGCGAGAGATCGGCAGCAGGCTGGGATAGTCGATCCTCAGGACCGCTGCTTTCACATCAATCGCCACTGCGTCCATCGCAGAAACACACCAAAAGAGTGCCGCAAAAAGCGGCAGCACGTTCATGTTCAAGATGTCCTCCCGGTCCCTGCCAGGTTTTTTGGCAGGCTCTTATTCTTCAGCGCGATGCGCAGCAAAACGGAACCGATACTTTTGGCCGTGTTGTGATCTCAAGCCTATCAGCTTCATCATTAACCTCGATTCTTATTTTATAAGAATGCACGTATGCGATTGAACTTGCTTCTGTTTCCCGCCGCGCTCGTCAAAACGACCGGTATTCGGGAAGGGCAGAGCAGGTCTGGTTGTGTGCCGATCCGCGCTGACTGTGCAACCCGCCTGGGCCAGCCATCAGCGCAGCTAGGGAGGATACCGAATGAAGCGACGAACCTTTCTTGCGGCAACCGCCGCCGCTGTGGTTCCGGCCGTTGTCCGGGCCCACGGCCCGACCCGGCAAAAAGTAGCCCTGACCACCGAAGTTGCAGCCCCGCCGGACGAGGTCTGGGCCGCCATCGGCAATTTCGACGATATGTCCTGGCACCCGGCGGTGTTCTCGACCGAAGGAAATGGCGGCAATGCAATCGACGCCACCCGCCTGCTGACCCTTGGGCAAGAGGGCGGGCCGACCATTGCCGAGGTCCTGTATAAGTTCAGCAACGAGAAGATGAGCTATTCCTACCGGATCACCGAGGTTGCGGTCGAGGTTTTGCCGGTCACCAACTACTCGTCGCACCTGACAGTTAAACCGCGCGATGGGGGCGGGTCGATTGTCGAATGGCGCGGTGCGTTTTATCGCGGCTATCCGAACAATGATCCCCCGCCTGAACTGAACGACGAGGCCGCGATTGCCGCTGTGACCGGTGTGTATCAGGCAGGTTTGGATGCACTGGTCGAGCGCTTCGGTGCGGCGAGCTGATCGCGGGCTGATCCTGCTGATGTCCCTGCTTGCTGCTCCCGTTTCGGCCGAAACGGCCTTTGTCACCTGTCAGAATGGCGCAGAACTCAGCCGGATCGAGCTTACGGACCTGCGCGAAACCGCCCGTTGGCCCCTGCCCGGCAAACCCGCCGGTGTGGCGGTCGGCGGGGACGGAGTTGTGTTCACAGTCTCCCCCGACAGCAAACACGTGCGGCGAATTTCGGCGGAGACAGGGGAAACGATTGCTCAGATCACGCTGGATGGTGGCCCGATCGGGATCGCATTGGACCCAAAGCGCGGGCGGGTGTTTGTCACCGATTGGTACAATGCCCGCATTTGGGTTTTGGACAGCAAAACCTTGTCGGTTCAGGCCCACCTGCCAACAGGGCTGGCACCGGCGGGCATTGCGGTATCAGATGATGGGCGATTTGTGGCGTCGGCGGACAAGGATGCCAATCAGGTCTCGGTATTTGACGCCGAAACCCTGCAATCCCTGCACCACATTCCGGTTGGCACACGCCCTTTTGGACTGCGCTTTGCGCCGGACGGGCGGCTGTTTGTCGGCAATGTCGGAAGCAATGATGTCAGCGTTGTCGACCTTGATGCTGCTGCCGTCACCGCAACCGTTCCGGTCGGCGAACGCCCTTACGGCATTGCTTTCGCCCAAGGACGGGTATTTGTGACAAACCAATATGCAAATACACTCAGCGTGATTTCGCTTGAGACCCTCGAACCGCAAGCCCTGATCGACGTTGGGGAATACCCCGAAGGCATCGACGCGACCGCAGAACAGGACCTTTTGGTTGTTGCAAACTGGTTCGACAACACAGTCAGCATCGTGGACCCCGAGACTTTGACTGTGGTAGAAACTTTGGAAACCTGTGACGGCCCGCGCGCCTTCGGCAGGTTTCTGGGAGGAGGAATGCAATGAAGACTTCTCACCTAGTGGCAGCTTTGATCTGGGTGTCAGCGGCCCCGGTCATGGCGGCTAGCGAAGCCTGGGAAAACGTGCGCGCCTTGCTTTACGGTGATCGCCCCATGCAGAACGGGGACGCGTTGATCGCCATTGATGCCCCCTATCGGACCCCTGACGATGCGCGGGCGGAACTGGCCGCGCAGGTGGTTGCGCCACAGGGAACCGAAGTCGCAAAAGTGACGTTGGTGCTGGATGAAAACCCGATGCCGGTGTCTGCCGTGTTCGAACTAGAGGAACCGCTGCCCAGCTTCTATTTCGATGTGACCGTGCGGGTGAACGGGCCCACGCCCATGCATGTGATCGCGGAAATGACGGACGGACGCCTTTGGGTTTCGGAGACCTATGTCAAAACCTCGGGCCTCGGTGCATGCGCCGCGCCACCGGGAACCGACCCGAAACTGGCCCTTGAAAACCTGGGAACGATGGAGGCCGAACTGGTCGGTCGCGTTCCGGCGTTGAACACACTGACCCGGTTGTCCCAACTCGGTACGGGTCGCGCAAACAAGATGGATCTTAACATCGACCACCCGTCGCATTCCGGGATGCAGATGGATCAGATTTCGCTTCTGTTCATCCCGATGCGCTATGTGGAAACCGTGGATATCGACCTCGACGGCGCAGGTTACATTCAAATGACCGGCTCGATTTCCCTGTCCGAGAATCCAAGGGTCGGAATCTCAGTTCCCAGCCGTGCGCAAGCGGTTGATGTGACCATGACGGATACCGACGGCACGGTAAGCCATCTGCACAAGAAACTGGCGGGCTTCTAGCTTAACCGTCTCCGGTAACGGGCTGACCGGGGGCCGGTTTGACCCGTTCCATCGGGTAGTCCCAAAGCGCCCAGCCGTCGGTGCCTTCGGGGAACCAATAGACGTTGGTATATCCCCACTCGATGGCACGGCGGGCGGCGTTCCAGCTCATCCAGCAATCTTCAAGGCAGAAGAAAACAACGGCCTGTTCAGCGTTCCCTGACGTGGCCGTTTCCAGCCCGCTGCGAAAATAATCCGCCGTGACGTCGGCAATGGCACCGTAGCCCACATTGGGCAGCCAGACCGCGCCGGGAATGCTGTTGCGCGGCTTGTCGCGCCAGATCGTGCCCTTGGGCAGATTGGCGGGCTTGGGGGCCTGGGGGAGCACGTCAATGAAAGCCGCGCTCTTGTCCTGCCACAGCGCGTGCGCCTCTTCCGGACCTATGGTGATGCCGCCGGTGATCCAGTCCGGCACCGGTGCCCGGTAATGATCCGTGCGATAGTCGGGTGGCTCAGGAACGGTTTGGGCCGCCGCAGCGCTTGCGCATACCACAAACGCCACAAGGGCGCGGATCATTGCGACAGCTCCAGCACCTCGGTTCCCAGATCGTTAACCAGCGGAACACCTGCTTCGGCCAGAACCGCGTTGATCTCATCCTGATTGCGCCGGATCAGTGAATTCAGCTGCCGCTGCCACACTTTCTCGCCCTGGCGGACGCCCATGGTGATGCGGTAGAACAAACGCGGCGGCAGGTCTTCCTTGACCAGAGGGATCACCTTTAAGTCTGGATAATCCACTTTGACCAGAGGACCGCCCAAAGGACCCCACAGGATCGCGGCGTCGATCTCGCTGGATTGCAGGTCGTCCAGCATATCGATGGCGGGGCTTTCCACACGGCGGTCAACAAAAAGGTTGTAGGGCTTGGCTTTTCCGATCAGGCCATTACGCGCCATATGGGCCGCCGGCGGGGTGCCGGCCACGACGCCGATCTTCCGCCCCTGAAGCGCCGGATCGGCCAGCGTATCGACCTGGGCCAGGTCACTGTCATTGGGCACGATCAGCGCATAGGCCGAGGTATAGTAGTGATTGGTGTTCTGCACCAACTCGTGACCCTGCGCATATCCGATCACGACATCACAGCGCTTGGCGGTCAGCGTGTTGCGAATGAAACCCGTCGCTTGAGGGAACCAGACATATTGCACGGGAAGCTCCAGTTTGGCGGCAATCAACTCGGCAAGCTGGTTCTCAAATCCCGATCCATCCTCGGACGACATGGGAAAGTTGGCAGGATCTGCACAAACGCGAAAGGCTGTCTTGGAGACTAGATCAGACGTTTGCGCCAGCGCGGGCAGAGCCTGACCAAGCCAGATAACAAGCCCCGTCACAGCAAGACAGGCCTTAACCCATACACGCATCTTCATCCTCGCGGATCACGTCGGATTTCGCCTCTTTCTTCGGCGGGCGACCACGCGGGATCGCGCCCGATCCATGCGCTTTCAGGTATACATAAATGTCATCCAGAAAGCACATCACATTCGGGTTGTCGCCAAATCCCGGCATCACCGAATTTTCGGCAGCGTTCACCACTTGGCGACCGTTGGTAACGATGTCGACAAAGTCGTAATAATCCATATCCAGCGCCGACTCTTTCAAAGCGGGCGCATAGGTTGATCCCTCACCATCCGGGCCGTGACAGACATGGCATTCCGCGTGATAGCGCCGAAAGCCCGAGAATGTCATCCAGTCCACCGTTCCGTCTTCGGCGATGTTGAACGTCGGGATATCGTCTTCGGTGTAGTACCGCCCATCCTCGGAATACGAGACCGCCAGATTGTCGGCAATCGCAGTCACGGGAAGGCAGGACAAAAGAACAGATGCCAGAAGACGTACAGAGTGGTTCATGGAAAGCTCGTTTCTTTGCAGGTGAAAACCGGCGCGGTCCGTTTGGGCCGCGCCGGTCGGATCCTTGGCTTAGTTCGGCAGGGCGAACACCGTCAGCTGGCCACCCAGCGCGGTATAGTCGCTGAGCGCGGCATAGCCACCCACGGCACCCAGACCGTCATTCGGGTTGGTCAGACCAGCCGCCAGACCGATACCGGCCCAGCCACCAACACCCGACAAGATGCCGATGTACTGCTTGCCACCTTGCTCATAGGTCATCACATTGCCGATGATGCCAGAGGGTGTCTTGAACTTGTAAAGTTCTTCACCTGTTTCAGCATGAACAGCCTTCAGATACCCTTCAAGCGTGCCGTAGAACACGACGTCACCCGCAGTTGCCAGAGCACCGGACCAGACCGAGAACTGCTCGGGCAGAGACCACTTGATGCTTCCGTCGGTGTTGTCCCACGCGATGAAGTTACCCATGCCACCATGGCTATCCGGTGCCGGATACATCGCCAGAGTCGCACCCACATATGGCTGACCAGCGGTGTAGGACACACGGAACGGCTCATAGTCCATGCAGACGTGGTTGGTCGGCACGTACATCAGCTGGGTCTTCGGCGAATAGGCTGCAGGCTGTTGGTCTTTGGTGCCCAGAGCCGCCGGGCAGATACCGGTCGAGTTTACGTCCTCACCGTTCTGTTCCGTTGAATACTGGGCAACCACAGCCGGACGACCATAGGTTTCGCTGTTGGGGTCCATGTCGACGCCCGTTGTCCAGTTTACAACCGGGTCGAACTTTTCGGCCACCAGCAGTTCACCCGTGATACGGTCCATCGTGTATCCAAGACCGTTGCGGTCGAAATGGGTCAACAACTTGCGCTCGGTACCATCAATTTCCTGCTCCGTCAGGATCATTTCATTGATGCCGTCATAATCCCATTCGTCATGCGGTGTCATCTGGTAGAACCAGCGTGCCATACCGGTGTCGATATCGCGGGCCATGATGGTCATCGACCAGCGGTTGTCGCCCGGGCGCTGCGCCGGGTTCCATGTCGACGGGTTCCCGGTGCCGTAGTACATCAGGTTCTCGTCCAGATCGACCGAGTACCAGCCCCAAGTGGTGCCGCCACCGATCTTCCACTGATCGCCTTCCCAGGTATTGGTGCCCGAGTCCGCGCCGACCGGTTTACCCAGATGGGTGGTCTTTTCCGGATCGGCCAGAATGTCGGAATCCGGTCCCATGGAATAGGCGCGCCAGACTTGCTCGCCCGTGTTCATGTCATAGGCCGTAACCGACCCGCGCACACCGAACTCGCCACCCGAAATGCCGACAATGACCTTGTCCTTGACCGGCAGCACAGTGGCCGTGTTGGTTTCACCAATCGCCGGGTCGCCGTTTTGCACTTCCCAGACCACGTCACCGGATTTGGCGTCCAGCGCCACAACCTTGGTGTCCGCCTGATGCAGGAAGATCTTACCGTCCGCATAAGCCACACCGCGGTTCACGGTGTCACAGCACATCACCGGAATGACGTCCGGGTCCTGCTTGGGCTCGTACTTCCAGACGATCTTGCCCTCGTTGGCCAGATCCAGCGCGTAAACGATATTGGGGAACGGCGTGTGGACATACATCATATCGCCGATAACCAGCGGGGAACCTTCGTGCCCGCGCAGAACGCCGGTCGAGAATGTCCACGCAACCTGCAGATCACCAACATTGTCCGCAGTAATCTGATCCAGTTCCGAATAGCGCTGGTTCTTGTAGTCACCCGTCTGGATCGCCCATTGTTTCGGGTTATCCATCTGGGCAATCAGGTCGTCATTGGCATAAGCCGTGCTGGCCATGGCAATGGCAATCCCGGAGGTCCAAAGCGATAACTTTTTCATTAAATCTCCTCCCTTATGTGCAGCGATACCGCTGCAATGAAACACCTCACCCAGGTTGGACTACGGTGCCGTAGTTTGCTCACCCGGGCGGCCTCTTCTCTGGCCAAGTTCGGGGGGCGAGCGATTTCGCGTCCTACGATCCTTCGTCGGGGAAGGTCGCAAGATAGGCGATGATGTTGACCCGGTCCTCTTCCTTGCGCAGACCGGCAAATGTCATCTTGATGCCCTTGGCATAGTCACGCGGCTTGGTCAGGAACGCGTCCAGCTCCTCGGGCGACCAGACCAGACCGCCCTCGGACAGTTCGATCAGGGCGGGGGAATAGCCGAAATCCGCGACCGTGGCGGCCTGTCGGCCAACAATGCCGTTCAGCGCCGGACCGACCTTGTTTTCCGCCCCCTCGCCGACCGCATGGCAGGCCTTGCACTTGCGGAACACCTTGGCCCCTGCATCCGGGTCGCCTTCGGCGCTTGCAACAATCGGCACAATCATGAGGCAGGCCGCTGATATCACTGTTCTGAACACTACTGATCTTTCCTTGCTGTTTTCATTGGCTGAGCCGCTCGGCGTGCCATTCCACATGGTCCCGCGCAAAGCTGTTCACGAAGAAGTACGAGTGGTCATACCCCTGCTGAATTCTGATCTGTCCGGGCTGGCGCCGCTTGGCCATCATGTTGGCCAGAGCTTCGGGTTTGAGCAGGTCGAGAAACTGATCATCCGCGCCCTGATCAATCAGCAGATCGCCTTTCCAGCCGTGCTCCTCAAGAAGCAATGTCGCGTCATGCTCGACCCAGGTGTTCTCGTCGTCACCCAGATAGCTGCTGAGCTGTTTTCGCCCCCAATCCGAGCGCGTCGGGTGCGCAATCGGCGCAAATGCTGAAAGAGATCCGAATTTGTCGGCGTTCCGTATCGCGATCGTAATCGCGCCGTGGCCCCCCATGGAATGGCCTGTTATCCCATGACGATCCTGAACCGGGAAGTTCTTGACCACAATGTCGCGCAACTCGTCTACGATGTAATCATACATCCTGAAATGCGACCGCCACGGATCGCGGGTGGCGTTGACATAAAACCCTGCCCCCTGCCCCAGATCATAGGCGTCATCATCCGCGACGTTGTCGCCACGCGGAGACGTATCGGGAAACACCACAGCGACACCATAGTCCGCCGCCGCCTCCTGAAACCCGCCTTTGGTCATCGCGTTTTCATGGGTGCAGGTCAGTCCGGACAGATACCACAAAACCGGGACCGGACCGGTCCTCGATTGAGGTGGCAGATAAACTGCAAAGGTCATCTCACAATCGCAGGTTTCGGACTGGTGGGAATAGACTGTCTGCTCCCCTCCGAAACTGCGGTTTTGTGAGATGACCTTGAGATCCATGTCAGTACTCCACTACCGCCCGGATCGATTTGCCTTCGTGCATCAGATCGAACCCGTGATTGATCTCTTCAAGCTTAAGCTTGTGGGTGATCATCGGGTCGATCTCGATCTTTCCGTCCATGTACCAGTCGACGATTTTGGGCACATCGGTGCGGCCCTTTGCACCGCCAAACGCCGTTCCGCGCCACGACCGGCCCGTGACCAGCTGGAACGGGCGGGTCGAGATTTCTGCACCCGCAGGGGCCACGCCGATGATGATGCTTTCGCCCCACCCTTTGTGCGCGCATTCCAGCGCGGTCCGCATCACGCCCACATTGCCCGTTGCGTCAAAGGTGTAATCCGCGCCGCCGCCGGTCAGGTCGACCAGATGCGCCACCAGATCGCCGCTGACTTTCGACGGGTTCACGAAGTCGGTCATGCCGAAATGCGTTGCCATTTCAGCCTTGCCGTCATTCAGATCGACACCAACGATCTGATCCGCACCCGCCATGCGCAGACCCTGGATCACGTTCAGTCCTATACCGCCCAGGCCGAACACAACGCCGCGAGACCCGATCTCGACCTTGGCGGTGTTGATCACCGCGCCGATGCCGGTGGTGACGCCGCAGCCGATATAACAAATCTTGTCGAACGGGGCGTCCTTGCGGACCTTGGCCAGTGCAATCTCGGGCACCACCGTATGATTGGCAAAGGTCGAGCAGCCCATGTAGTGATGGATCGGCGTTCCATCCAGCATGCTGAATCGGGTGGTGCAATCCGGCAGCAAGCCCGCCCCCTGCGTGGCCCGCACTTTCTGGCAGAGGTTTGTTTTGGGGTTCAGGCAATACTCGCATTCACGGCATTCGGGCGTGTAAAGCGGGATCACGTGATCGCCGACTTCCAGGCTGGTGACGCCTTCGCCCACCTCCAGAACAACGCCCGCGCCCTCGTGGCCGAGGATGGCCGGAAAGATACCCTCGGGATCGTCACCGGACCGGGTGAATTCATCGGTGTGGCAAAGCCCCGTTGCCTTGACCTCGATCAGAACTTCGCCCGCCTTGGGGCCAGCAAGCTCAACCTCCATGATTTCCAAAGGCTGACCTGCCGCCAAAGCAACTGCCGCGCGCGTTCTCATATGTGTCTGTCCTCCCTTGCACCGGAATCATTCAGACACCGGGTGCTTGGTTCGAGTATGACGGCTGGCATGTCACTCAAACAATTAAGACAATGGTGTGTATTGGGTTTGGTAGACTCAGCGCGCAGGCTTCGGGCATAGTGTCCGGGGGAAGGAGACCTGCGATGTTGAACAAGCAGACCATGGCGGCCCTGGCCTTGATCGGTGTGGCGGGCCCCGGTTTTGCGGCGGACTTTTCCGACCCGACCTGGCCCTGCATTCAACGCAAGGTCGAAAACCTGTCACTGGGCCTGATGTGGCCGCATCAGATTGATGACGCGGCAACCGACCTTCAGCCCGAGATCGACGAACTGGCAGGCCTTCTGGCCTTGCGGCGCATCGAGTTGGAAGAGCTGCAGCCCAGCGTCGCAGCCTTCGCCGCGCGCCACAACGGCGATACGGATGTGCTGGGCCGGGTCTTTCAGCGGGTGTTTGACACGCTGTCCAAGCGGCGTGCCCGTATCATCGGTGGCATCGGAGAGTTCTCGCTTAAACAGATCGATCTGGCAAACAAGATCGATCTGGCCCGCGCCGATATGGATCAGGCCTTGACCGCCGATCCCCCGGACTATGACAGGGTCGATGCGCTGGAAGAGCAGTTGGACTGGGATCAGTTGATCTATTCCGACCGCCAGCGCTCGATCACCTATCTGTGCGAAACCCCGCAGATCATCGAACGCCGCCTGTTCGCCATTTCCCAGATGTTGCAGCAACTCGAGTCGGATCAGGGCTGAGCGGGATTATTCCCATTCAAGCTCGGTAAAGGCGACGGTTGCATTGCGGGGGTTATAGGCCTCGAACAACTCCCATTTTCCGGCCTCACCCTGCGCAATGGTTTCCACCGCTTCGCCTAGCCGCTGGCCGCTGTCAATCGCGGCCCGCGTGTCGGTTTCCAGCACGTCCAGATACCGCTGCATAGCTTCCCCACCCTCGGGCCATGCCAGCACCGGACCGCCATGCCCCGGCACGATCCGGGTGACTTCCATATCTGACAACTCATTCAACACACGCCGCCACCCGACCAGCCGCCCATCCAGCGCTGGCGTGTGCATGTGGAAAACCAGATCACCGGTGAACAGAATGCCCGACCCTTGATCCAACACCGTCAGATCGTTGTTGGTATGCGCAGACGGCCAGCCGCGCAGGGCCAGTTTGCGTTTCCCCAGATCAATCTCGCCGTCCCCGCTGACTGGCATTTCGACCACTATCGGATCGGCACCGATGTATTGCGTAGGGCCGATCAAGGTGCTCAGGCTTTCGACATAGTTGGTTTGCCTGTCCAACAGCGCCCTTTCCAACCCGGCATGGGCCACCACTTGCGCGCCGGATCGCGCCAAAGGCGCGGTTCCAAGGACGTGATCCGGGTGCATATGGGTCAAAATTACGTGACTGACGGGTTTGTCCGTTCGCTGCCGAATGGCGCGCCAGATGGCCTCTCCCATCCAGGGGGCGGTGCCGGTGTCCACCACAGCGACACTGTCCTCACCGATGACAAATCCGATATTGGACACGTCCCCAAGATTGTCGGCATTCGGTTCTTCGATCCGACCGCGATGGACAAACAGACCGGGCGCAATCTCGTCAAATTCCAGCGAAATGCCAACGGGTTGGCAAAAGGCGTCCGCATTCTGTTCGGGATCGTCAAATGGAGGGTCCGCGGCCAGCATTTGCTCGCACGCCTCCTGAGATGAGGCTTCGTATCCCGGCAGAAGCTGATTTCGGCACAGCCCGTCTGACGCTTCCAGACACAAAATGAAAACAGCTTCAAACATTGCAATCCTCCGCCCGGAACTTTCGCACAACTCGCCGTGGAAGCCACACAGCCTTTTGTCGGCGTATATTTTATTGGGGTTTTATGGCATATTTTGCGACACCGGTTGCCGGAGGAGACAACATGGCCAGACTTATCGGACCATCAATGGTCCTTTCGCTTGCACTGTCGCTGCCTGTTTGGGCCGAACAATCCGCCAAGAATCCGCTGGTCCAAAGCGAGACCTGGCAGGATTTGCGCTACGATGTTGTCGGTGATGCCGAGCTTGGCAGTGCCGACACGTTTCTGTCCGTGAACGCGCCCTACCGCGCCCATGATGCGGCCACGGTTCCAATCCTGTTGAAACAGCTCGATCCAAACGCGCAAATCAAATCCGCGACCGTCGTGATTGATGAAAACCCAGCCCCGATTGCCGGAGTTTTCACCTTTTCCCCGGCCATGGGGGAGCTGGATTTCGAAATGCGGGTGCGCGTTGACCAGTATTCGAACATCCGCGTGATTGCCGAGACGCAAGAGGGTCTGCATATGTCGGGCCGCTTTGTAAAAGCATCTGGTGGATGTTCCGCTCCGGCCAGCCGCGACCCCGAGGTGGCGCTGGCGTCGATGGGCAAGATGAAGCTGCGCAGCTTTGGGGAACAGGCCCAAATCTCGACCCCGCGCCGCGAAGCCCAGATCATGATCCGGCATCCGAACTATTCCGGTCTGCAACGCGATCAGATCACCCAGCTGTTTATCCCGGCGCATTTCATTGATCATCTGGAGGTCTGGCAGGGCGACGAGTTGCTGTTCACCATGGAAGGCGGCATTTCCATTTCGGAAAACCCGGCCTTCCGCTTTGCGTATAACGACAACGGAACAACCACGCTGACGGTCAAGGCAACCGATACTGAAGGCAACAGTTTCCAAGCCGACCTGCCGAAATCTACGTCTAGTTAATCAGCGGGCGGGCCGGGTTCAGAAACAGACCACTTCGGCTTCAGCCTGTGCCCGGCGCAGGTCGGCCACCATCGTTTCTGCCATAACCGCGCTTTTGAAAAACGCCATGCGCTCGCCGCCAACCCGGCGCATCGACAGGACCGTTTCGGCCTGTTCGTATCTCTCATAGGGCAAAATCGACGCAATCAGATCAATCGAACACGAACACCGGTCCAGCATTTCGCGGGACTGACCATTCGTGACCATACAGGCGAACACATAATCGGCCCGCGCAGCGGTGGGATAGTCGTTCAACCGCTCCGCAACGCTTTGCGCCCCGGATACGGATGGGATCGCGGCGCAGAGCGCAGCGGCAAAAGCTGCTGGCCGCACTGTTGTGATCATTGCCGCCCCTCCTGCACCCCTTCGAACTGCATTTCCGACCGGTAAACCGTGTTGCTGCCGTCTGCGGGTTCGGTCTCGGCTACAAGTCGCAGATACCACCCCGGCACTTCCTCCGAAACAGTGACGCTAAGGACCAGATCCCCAAACCCTTGCATCCGATCCCTGTTCGGGTCCTGTGCAAAGGGGCGCATTCGAATGGTCTGGACGGGCACGGTTTTGCCGTCGACAACAGCCTCGCCTTCAACCATTTCGGCCGGTTGCACCAAGGCGTCCTTGACCCGGTTGCGAATGTAGAACGGGCTGCCACCGGCGGATTCCGCCATGTCCCGGATGGTGCTTTCATAGAACACCATGATCATTGGGTTGCCGACACTGGCCGGAAAAACCCCCATCGCACGGTGCTTTTCGTCCTGACGGAACTCCAGCTGAGCCATCTCTGTTCCGTCCTCGGTGAAACTAAGCGCGATGTCCCCGGTATCGCGCTCGGCGGCTTCGGGTTTCAGCCGGTTTGTCACAGTGCGCTGGTAAACAAGCTCTTTGTCCCGGCCGATCGTATCCAGAACACCCCCCTGAAACAGAAGATCATAGGCCTGCTCCGCCTCAACAGGTGCCGCATGGGCCGGATTGAAACTTAGGCCGACCATCGCCAGCCCGAATAAAATCATCCTCATGAGTCAATCTCCTCCCACAGTTGAGAGTATGGCCTTCAGCTGTCGTGTCATTGCCGACTTTTGTCGGTGTCCAGCGCCTGGGTCACCGCGCTGCGCTGGATTTTCCATATAATCAATGGCCGCAATCGCGACAGTTTCACCGGTTTCGTCATCACCGAGATCTCATGCCGCAGACCGGCTTTGCGCACGGCTTCGCTGCGATCTGCGGTGATCAGAATGGCGGGAACGCGCGTTTGGCTCATTTCGCGGATCTGACGGATCGCGTCCACGCCGGTTTCGCCGTCATCAAGCTGATAATCCGCCAGTATGATGTCGGGCGGCATCCCGATATCGGTGACAAACTGAATGGCTTCTTGCGGAGATCCGGCGGGCAGGACGCTGGCACCATTCTGTTCCAGCCACTGGGTTGTGCCAAAAAGAACATCGCGATCATTCTCGATGACAAGCGCGATGTAATCCAGCGGCACGTCCCCGGAGTTTGGCAGCAAATCAAGGGGCTCGCTTGCACCGCGCTCCGCCTCGACCCGGTCCATTTCGATGCTGAACACCGAACCGACGCCCGGCTTGGACCGCAGGGATAATTTGTGCCCCAACAGGCGGCAGGCCCGGTCGACCACGGACAGACCCAGACCCATGCCCGAGCCCAAAGGCACGTTGTCCGCCCGGGCGAATTCCTCGAACACGCGCGCCTGATCCTTTCGCGCGATGCCTATCCCGGTGTCCCACACCTGCAGCACGATTTTGTCACCGCGGTTGCGGCACCCCACCAAAACCCTGCCGCCAGGTTCGGTGTACTGAATGGCATTTACGACCAGATTCTGGATCGACCGCAACAGATAGACCGGGTCGGAATACACAAAGCCCGAACAAGTCACCACGTCCAGCCGGATGTTCTTGTTCTCGGCCACCAGCGACTGATCGCCCTGAATACCGGCAATGACCGACGCCAGACTGACGTTGGTTGGCGACACCGTGTCCGGATCGGCCGTTTCAAGCCGCGAGATATCGAGTAGCGAATGCAGCAGCTGCTCGGCTGATCCAAAGGCACCGTCCAGACGCTCGACCATCTCGTAAAGCTCGGTGTTGCGTGAAATTTCGGTCAGGGTCGAAATCATCAGCTTGGCGGCATTGATTGGCTGCAGAAGGTCATGGCTGGCGGCCGCCAGAAAACGGGTCTTGGACGACACCGCAGCCTCGGCGCGTTCTTTGGCGATCCGCAGCGCCTCTTCTACATTGGCCTTTTCTTCATATTCGCGGGTTAGTTTTTCATTGGCGCGGGTCAGTTCGGCGGTGCGTTCCATGACGCGGTTTTCCAGCATCTCTGTGGCGCGCGCCTCAAGCGTCACGTCCTTGAGTTCAACCAGGAACCCGCCATCCGGCAACTGGTTGGCCTGAATGTCCAGAACCCGGTCCGCCCCGTCGCGCACGCGTTTGCGCAGCCAGCCCCGGCTGTTCAGCTCAAGCTGCCACCTTGCGATCTTCAGTTGATCATCGGCTCTGATCAGCCCGCGCGCGCGCAACAAATCCAAAAGTGTCTGCACCGGCACATTGCCCTGCAGCAGCGAGCTTGGCACATTCAGAAGGTCCCGAAAACGCGCGTTGTGCATCATGATGTCGCCGTTGGCCGAAAATGTGCATACGCCCGAACTCATGTTCTGAAAAACCGCCTGAAGATAATCCTCCTGCCGGTCGATGAGGGTTTCTTTTTCGTCGCGATTTCGGCGCACAACCGACGTGATATCGGTCAGCAGAATGACCACATTCTCGGGTGAGGTATATTGCGCGCTCAGCTTGTACCAGCGGTCCCCACGCAGTTCGATCACCTCACTGGATACCATGCCGGAATGAGAATCTCGCTCCAGCGTATCCATCATGTTCGACACGCCCCGGTCCGAGGAAACAAACTGCTCGCTGTCCTTCACCAGCGAAAAGAACCGCCTTAGGCGAAGTCCCGGTCTGACAAGTTCGGACACATCCAGAAACACGGCCTGAAACAGCTCGTTACACAGGTTCAACTCACCATCGGTGAACAGGGCAAACCCTTCTTCCATCGAAGACAGGGCTTTGACCAGCGTTTTTCGCGTCTGTTCACGCTCGTACCGGGCGCTTTCCAGTTCGGTGGTTGCGCGTTCCAGATCCCGGCTTTGCTCGACCACACGTTGCTGAAGCTCGATCGCGGACTGAAAGGCGCGGAATGCAGATGGGCCCACATCCTTCTGGCGATTGGCGCGGCGCATCAGCGCATCGATGATTTTCGCCTGCTTGACGACCTGAAGTTCCAGCGGATCGTCGGGGTTCAGCATGGTCAGCTCAGTTCACGTTTCTCGGGTTTGAAAAAGGCCACACCCACGAAGGTTTGGTTCATATGTACACCGGACTGTTGCTCCCCATAGGTGTTGAATCCAACCACCCGACGGGTTTGCAACACGTCCGAGACCTGTTTGCCCAGTTGTTTTTGTTCGATTTCCAGTTTGCGCAGGACGCAATCGAACCCAAGGATGAAATCCGGTGCGTTTCCCGCGTTGTCGCGAATGTCCAACCCAGCTTCCAGCGTCTTGATGATCTCTTTGCCGCGTCCCAGTGTCATGATAAGGCCATCGTCAATGGCCGCCAGAAATGACAGGGCCTGCGCATCCGTCGCCTCGCGTATGGCGCGGACATAATAGTTCAGGTCCTGCCGCAGCAAGAGCGGGTTTTCGGCGAAAACCAGCGGTGACAGATTCGACGCCGCACACCCGACCAGCCGAGCATATTCCTGCGCCGCAGGTGCGCCGTTTATTTCATAAACCACGCGTTCGTCCGGGTCGGCATCGGTTATGATAATCTCAGACCCTATAGGCAGAAAGTGATCAAACCCAATGCCCTGGAAACTAAGGTTGGTTTCAATCAGCAGCAGGACAGCGGCATTGCTGTAAGCCCTGCCGCTGTGCAGAACAAACGTTTCTTCATATTGCAGACCGTCGCCCGCCGATCCGCCAAAAATCGGCAGGCCATCCATAACGGCCTCAAGCGTCGAGACCAGCAGGTCCTCCTGTTTTGACAGCCCGTCTGAAAACACCAGCGCCAGCCTGTTCCAGCCTGCAGTGTGCCGGAAACGCTCGGCCTGGCGTTGCGCAACAGCGGCGATTTCCGTGGAGTTCAGCGGTCTGAGTTCTTCGAACAGAATGGACGAGCAGCGGAAGTTCGATTTTGGAAAGGACAGCAGAAGCAGGGCGTTGGATTCATACCCAAGCTCGGTTATCTGCCCGGCGGTGGTGCACCCAAAAACCGGCACGCCGGACAGTTTTCGGTTCAGGCTGCGCGACACCTCGAACGGGTCCAACCCGTTTGGAATAAAAGCCAGCACAAAGCAGGATTTCTGGCTGTCGATTTCCGCACATGCCTCTTCAACGGCGGCATGTGGATCCGAGGCAAGCGACCGGCCAATCGCGATGAAGTTTGGTCCCAGCTTCATGTCCCGCATTTGAGATCCTCAGTATTGCAGAAACGATTTTACCTCCGGCTGATGCCGTGTTTGCCGGGCCATGACAGAGTCGACCAGAACAGCGGCCTGCGTGCGGTTACGGACACCCAGACGGCGCAGCAATGCCGTGATATGCGCCTTGACGGTGGCTTCGGCCAGCGACAGTTCATATGCGATCTGCTTGTTCGATTTGCCAACGCAGATGAGCTTGAGAATGCGCACCTGTTGCGGCGTCAGCGTCGAAAGTTCGGGGCTTGACTGATACACCGAGCTTTCCGGCGATTTCGGTTCTTCCGCAAGGTTGTACTCTGCCGGAATGTATCTGCGACCCGCGGCAACTTCCTGAATGGCGAATTTCAGCGTCTGCGCCGAGGTGTCTTTGGGCAGAAACCCCATGGCTCCATAGTCCAGCAGAGACCGGACAAGTTCGCCCGACGCAAGCGCCGAGATCACCAGAACCGGGGCCGAGGGCCACCGGGCGCGCAACTGCTGGAACCCCGAAATTCCAGTCACATCCGGCAGCTTCAGGTCGAACATGATCAGGTCGGCTTTGAAGCCGCCGCCGAGCACCTCGAACGTCTGTTTCAGCGTGCTTGCTTTTTTGATACTGCAGTCGTCGAAACTCAGCTGCAATGCTGCAGCCAGCGCATCACTAAAAAGCGGATGATCATCCACAATTAAAACGTTGGACACCTGGTCCACCGCTTTGGGGTACCCCACCGTATGCATTATCTCTCCTCCGCTGGGAAAGGTACAGCAAATCCGGATCAGTTCAACTGTTTCAGAATGATACTGGAAAAAATGCACCAATAAACAGAACCTTGCTGTTCATCACAGTCAATTGCGCAGGAACTTCCCGGCAAACCCCTGCAAATCGGGCGCAGGAGATTTTGGATCAAAACAGCAATGGTCAAAGTCCTGCAACTGCGCAACCCGCGCCGGTGACGGCCCATCGCGTCGCAGGATTGAAGCCGCAGCCTGACGCACACCATGGGCACTTCCGTTTCTGGCACAGGCCCTGAGATCCCGCGCCAGAGGATCAAAGGCCGCAAAGCGCTGCAACGCCTGTAAACCGGTCAGCTTGTGACCAGACATGCCCACCCCCACAGCGGCTGCGAACACGATTAAAGCCAGAACAAGCGCCGGCCAACCTGGCAACCGGGCGGCGGTGGGAGCAGGAGGGGGTGCCTCCGCGTTTCCACTGTTTGCGACGACACCATAGGCCACACGCTGCGCCGAGATTGTGACTTCGCGCGCCTTGCGCGCGACGGTGTCAAAGTAACTGAGTTGCAGGGGTTCCACGATGCCCGACGTGTCGTTGCCGGGCCGAATGGTCCAGCGCCAGAAGGCATAGGTCACCGGACCTTCCGGTGTCAGTTCCACCAGCCGTTTTTCCGGATGGGCAAAGATCATGGCGGAAGGCGAGCGCAGGTCGGGCATAGGGGGGACCATCTCGGGCGTCGCCCCCAGCGCCTCAATCCGGATCACACGCAGAACGCCCTCACCCGGCGACAGCTGATCCGGTGCGTTCGACCATTGGTCCGAGATTTGCAGGTTACGCGCAGGAAACCACCAGTCCGCCACGACCGGCGCTTCGGCGACCTCGATGGTCAGCGGTTCGGACTGGATGTCATGTTCGAACCAGTCGTCACTTTCATCCGTCAGCGTCAGACTATGGGTGAACCGGCCAATGGTCAGTTCACCGGACCTGACCGGGTAGACCGCCATGCGCCGGGTGAAAACCTTGAAGTTTCGCCCGTTGATCCGTTCCTCGGTCCAGTGATCCGGTCCAAGCTGCGCCCAGCTGAAACCATCGAAATCCGGCTGTATCAGCTTTTCCCGCGTAATATGACGCCGATACACTCCACGAATGGTAATCAGGATCATTTCGCGTGTGAACGGCACAACGCTGCTGTCCTCGACCGTCACCTCAATCGACAGTTCCGATGGCAACACGGTTTTCGATTGCGCCAGGGCCGGAAAAGGGAAAAACAGCCAGACAAGAACCAACCACTTCATTGCGGGTCCTCCGGTTCCGGCGGTGAAAGCCCCAGTTTTCCGCGGCGTTTGTGTTCCTGCGCGATCCGGGCGGCCATAAATTCCCCCGGGACGTCGGACAATTGGTTGAGCCACCGTTCATCCGCCACCATGAACTTGTCGTCAAAGATACGCCGCACCCCAAGTCGCCCGCGACTGTCCAGTTCCGCCAGCCCGAGCATCGTGTTGGAATTGGTGACCTCGCTGCCGGTGCCTGCCGCACGCGCATCACCGCGCGCTATGAAGCTGTCCGCCTGAGGCCCGGTTTTTCGCTCGGGAAACAGGCCAAGCGCTTCGGGGTCGATCTGCAGACCTGCATAAAAGGCGGCGACAACATCGAAATTGGCCTGCGCATCCGCATCGCCCGTCACAATCGCCTGATCATAAGCCTCCAGCGCGGCGGCAATGCGACCGCCATGAACCTGAGCATTCCCGAGGTTATACAACGACCCCGCATCCTCAAAGGCCTGCGCCGCCGCATCGAATTCGCCCGCCCGGTACAAGGCCACACCCTGCCAATCCGGGTCTTCAAACAGCCGGGCGGCAACCGTATTCATCCCAAGCGCCAAGGCGACCCGGCCAAACGGGGCCGCGCCACCCAGTGCAATCGCAAAGGCAATAAGGGCCGCACTGAAGACCGCGAGCCACTTCATGCCCGTTCCCTCCAGAACAGCAGCAGCATCGGGAACAGCGCGAGGAACAGCAGATACCGCCCCAGATCGTGCCAGAAGAGCACGGGGAAATCCGAGTTCTCGAGCCGTGTCGCAGCGTCTTCCGACAACCACCCCCCCAGATCATCGGTCTGATCCAATGTGAAAACCGCGCCGCTGCCGACGCTGGCATGGGTCTGAATCTGCGCAGAGGGCTCCTCTAGCGAAACCACGGACACTCTGACACCGCGATCAGCCAGCGCTGCGGCGGCCTGCAGCGAAGCCAACCCCAGACCTTCGCCATCGGTGAACAGAACCACATCACCGGCCAGAATACCGGCCTCATCCATCCGTTGCGCAGCCAATGCCAGCGCGCGTTCGGGACGCGAGCCTTTGTCCGGCACGGTATCGGCATCAATCAGAGAAAAGGTCTGGCCCAATTGCCGGTGATCGGTTGTCATGTCGGTCGCGACATAGGCGTCGCCGGCAAAAACGATGATCCCGCCGGGCCGTGACTCCAGCGCACTGACGCCAAATCGCCCCATGGTCAGCATTTGCGGCCAGCCGGCGTTGCCTGACACACTTGCCGACGCATCGACCAGAAACAAAACCCCGTCCAGGTTTCGATAGGTCTCGGCGCCGCGCCGTTCGACCGCCGGGCTGGTCAGGGCAATCACGCAGAGCCCGGCAACCGAAAGCTGCGCCATCCGCGTCAGGGGCATGGACGCCCCTTCGATCCGGCCAATAACCGCCATCGCCTGCATCAACGCGGCGTCAGCGACCTTGTCCCACGTGCCAAATCCACGGGCGCTTGACAGCACCCACCAGGCCAGGCCCGCGACAACCGGAACAGCGAGCATCCAATATGGTCTGAGCAGACTGAAATCCGTTTCCGTCATCCCGACTGCCTCCACGCTGCCAAAAGCGCCAAGGCTGCGGCCAGCGCGGCGGGCCAGGTCCAGTAGTCTCGATAGACCTCGGCGGTCAGGCCCGCGCTGTCGGTGGCTTCCAGTCGATCCAGCGCCTGTGTGACCTCAATCAGATCATCGGTGGTTTTGACGCGAAAGCTTTCTCCGCCCGACACCTGCGCAATGGCGCGCAAGGTTGCCGCGTCGACAACGCCCCGCTCACCTACTGCAGCGCTTTCCAGATCTTTCGGCCCCAAGGCAATGGTGTGGACACGCACCCCCATCCCGGCGGCCAGTTCCGCGACACCGCGCGGATTGGTGGCACCGGCATTGTTCACGCCGTCCGACAGCAGAATGACGACCCGAGATGCCGCCTGACTGTCTGCCAGCCGTTTCAACGCCAGTCCAAGACCGTCCGAGATGTTCGTCGCCCGCCCCGAAATGCCAATGCTGGCTGCTTCGATCCGGTTGGCCACAGCTTCGGTATCGAAGGTGAACGGGGTGGCGAAATACGCCTCGGACCCAAAGACAATCAGCGCGACCCGGTCCCCTGCCCGACGTCTGGCGAAATCGGCACCCACAGTCGTGACCGCCTCAAGCCGTGTGATCTGACGGTCATCCAAAAAAAAATCGTCCCGCACCATTGATCCGGACAGATCCAGAACAATCGCAAGATCACGGCCCGAGACTTTCAGCGCGCTCACCGGTGTCAGTTCACGCGGGCCGGATAGCCCAAAAACCAGCAGGACCCAGATGGCCCACAATACCGCCTGATCTGCGAACCTGTGCCTGCCGGGATCATCGCCTGCGTTTGCAGCATCAAGCATCGCGCCGATACGTTCGGGAACCGGGAAGCCGCGATCCAGCATGGGCCGCGAGTTGAGAACACGCGCGATCAGCAACGGGGCAGGCAGTAGAAGCAACACCCAAGGATCGGCAAGCTCAAACACAGCGCGCCACCTCATCCTTCAAGGTTGCTAGACTTGGCCCGCCGTCCGGGCGATAGAGACCCTCTGAGAGTTCCGAATATCGTTGGGGGTTCTGCTCGCGAAGCTGGTGCAGCAGCGCCACCCTGAGCCGGTCTTCCGACCAGCCTGTGACGTCTTCAACCTCGCGGCCCACCCGGGTCGCGGGCCGCCGGGTGCTTAACACCCGCAACACAAATACGACGCAGATGGCAGTAAGGGCCGACAGGCCCATGACCACCGCATAGTCCGCCCAAACGCCACCTGCGGCTTCCGCAGGCAAACGTATGTCCCGCAGGCTGGCCAGCATTGTGCTGTCGGACATCACCGTTTCGCTCATGCGGCAATCCTTTCCGAAAACGCAAGCGCAATGCGTTGACCGGTCTCTTCCACCGGATCGCTTGCGTTCAGAACAAGCGCCTGATGGGTGCCGATGTTCTGATACAGCAGATCACCCCCGGTTTCGGTTCCGGTCAGATAGACGCGTTTCTGTCGCCCGTCGGGCAGGCGCATGGGATACCAGCCGCGCGGCATGTCATGGGTCTTGCTTTCGGTGATCAGAATAAGCCGCAGGCTGCGCCGATGGGCGATCCGGTCCAGCCGATCCGCCAAAGCGGCATCCGGCGTATCAAAGCCCGAGGCGATAATGACCTCTGACCCGGATCGGGTCAGGCGTTCCACACCTTCCAGCGCCTGTTCCAGTGATCGCGCGTCATCCCGAGCGCTTTGTAGCGATGTCAGGCTGCGCCCATGGGCCTGCACCAGTCCGCCGATCACATCCAGCATGCCGCGCGTTCTGCCGCGCGGCGGAATGATGACCGGCGCCCCGGCCGTAATGGCCAACAGACCAACGCGCCCGCCGCTTTCAATCAGGTGCCAGCCGATCAGAACCAGCGCCTCGGCGGCGGCAACAGATAGAAAGGCCCGCCGTAACCCCCAGAACATCGGCGCCCGAAAATCGGCCACCAGCAGTGAGACCCGGTCGCGTTCTTCCTGAAACTGGCGCACATGCAGCCGCCCGGTGCGCGCGGTTGTGCCCCGGTCCAGATGGCGGATGTCGTCACCGGCCACGTATTCCCGCGCATCTGCCACCTCAACGCCCTGCCCGCGCTTTCGCGTCAGGAACCCTCCGGGCAAGGCAACCACAGGCGGATCGGCCTGGGTCGTCAAAGCCACGCGCCGCAATGCGATCAATGCGTCCGAGGTCAAAGTCACACCGGCATGAGACAGAACGGCGGTCACAACGGTTCGACCGTGTTCAGAATATCCGCAACCAATCCGCGCGGCTTGCGACCATCCGCAACCGCGCGCCAGGTCAGAACCATCCGATGGGCCAGCGCGTCAGGGGCCACTGCCGTCACGTCCTCGGGCAAGGCAAAGTCACGGCCGCGCAGATAGGCGCGCGCCCGTGCCGCCGACGCCAGCGCCAGCGAGCCGCGCGGCGAGACCGCATGTTCTATGTGTTCGGCCAGTGGCCCCTGGCGTGTTGCGGATACAAGGCGCACGATGTAGTCGCGCAATTCCGGGGCCACGTGCACCGCGCGCGCCTCGGCCCGTGCGGCCCGCAATTCCTCAAGCGTCATGCGCTGCACGCCGGGCGGGCCGTCCTGCGTTTCGGAGATGACCAGATCAAGTATCTGCCGCTCGGTCTCCACATCCGGAAGCGACAGGACCACATGCAGCAGGAACCTGTCCAACTGCGCCTCGGGCAAGGGAAAAGTCCCATCATGTTCGATCGGGTTCTGGGTGGCTATGACCAGAAACGGATCGGGCAAAGCGTGGGTTTCATTCCCGACGGTCACCTGATGTTCTGCCATCGACTCCAGCAAAGCGGACTGGACCTTGGGCGGGGCCCGGTTGATCTCATCGACCAGCACCAGAGTGTGAAAAACCGGCCCGGGAACAAATTCGAACCGGCCCTCCTGCGGCTGATAGACCGGCGTCCCGGTCACGTCGGATGGCATCAGGTCGGGTGTGCATTGTATGCGGGCAAAGCTGCCTTCGACAGCGTTCGCCAACCATTTGACAGCGCGGGTCTTGGCCAGACCGGGTGCGCCCTCGACCAACAGGTGGCCCCCTTCGAGCAGCGCAATTAGCAGGCTTTCGACCAGATGCGCGTGCCCGACAAGCCCTTGCGACAGATACCCCGATACCCCCGCAATCGCGCGCGGCGGGTTTTCAGGCCGTGTGTCCATATGACCTCCCCTGGGTTCCGATGGTACTGGACCCAAATACAGGCTAACCGGAGTCCCCTGCCCCGCAAAATACACCCGATGGTATTACCTGGAAACCTGAACGGCGCGGGTGCAGCCCTCGTCGAACAGAGACGCAAACTGCGGGTCCGTCAACGTTTTGTCGGTTTGCGCCCAAAGGCGATCATATTCGTCGTCGATATATTCGATGAACCCCGGATCTATGGTCTGATCCACCGGCGACTGAGCTACCGCGTGCAGCATGAACACATCAAAGGCGCATAGCCCGCCGGGGTTGGAATTCAGCAATGCCCGCATGAAAGCGTGCGAGTTCCATGGAAACCGGTGCAGGTTCACCGGCGTTTCCTGCAGCTTCGACAAAAACCCGGCTGTCCTGTCGCTCAGCAGAATGTCCATTCCGAACGTGTAAGACTGGAAAAGCTCTTCCAGCAGGATCGACTTGTGGAACGCGGTCTCCAACAGGTCGGGCCGGCCGTGCGCCGGTTGCCTGACCACGATATGTGTCCCCTGACCGCGATGGCCAAAGAAGGTTTGCGCCATCGCCGGAGATGTCACCAGATATCTGCGCCCGGCAGGCAGGCCAAGTTGATGGGTCTCGCTCAGCCAGTCCAGATCCGAAGACAGTTCCCGTTCCGGAGGATATCCCGAGTACAAGCGCAGAACCACAGTCCGCCCGGTGCCGCAATTGCTGGCGGACCGCCCCGCATAACGCATCGGCGTGGGATGGCCATAGCTGTGCTTCAGCAGGTCCCGAAAGGTGTTCAGTACCGCCAGCGTCTGCGGATGCGGCCGTTCCCCGACCACGCACAACGAGGCTCCGGCAAGGTCCCGCCCATTGATATGTACCGGAATGGCCATGTCGCGACCCAGCATCGTGGCGCGAAGCTCGTATCCCCAGCCGCGCCGGGCAAGCTCAAGGTAATCCTGCTTCTCGGCATGAAGCTCCCCGGCGAAAATCAGGATCGCTGCTATCTGAAGGATGAATCGCTGCACGCTGTACCTCTGAATTTTCATTCAGCGTAGCCGGAGTTCTGCATATATCCAAGTGTGCCAGGTATTCGAGCCGGTGCGCCCACAGTGCGCATAAAGTGTTAGTTTTGCATTTTACCTTTCGGAGATTTCCGGAGGAAAATTATATCCGATAAGTATCCCTTATCATGTTATTTGAAATCTGACCCAAATTGACGCAAAATGGGTACATGAAGCTCCCTGCCCCATACCTCCCCGCCGCCGCCCCTGCCCTGTCGGACACAGATCAGGAGGCGCTCACTGATCTTTATGTGCGCGGCACACCGGAAAACACGCTGCGGGCATATGAACGGGATCTGCTTTATGTCACCGCCTGGAAGTCCGCGCGGTTCGCAGCGACGCTGGACTGGCCGGAATCTGAGGCCACCGCCCTCGCCTTCATTCTCGATCACGCCCGCGATCTGAATGACGCACCAGAAACGGATGTGGCGCGTGAAACCGCAGAAGCGCTGATTGCCCAAGGGCTGCGCAAGTCTCTCGCCTGCCCTGCCTCCTCGACGCTGGACCGGCGCATCGCCTCCTGGCTGGCTTTTCATCGGATGAAAAACCTCGCTTCGCCTTTCGACGCACCGCAGGTGAAACAGGCCCGGGCCAAGGCGCGGCGCGCTGCGGCTCGCCCCCCGGCTCCGAAGTCGCAACACCCCATCACCCGCGACATTCTTGAACAGCTGCTGGCGACCTGCCGGGGTTCTCGCCGCGATTGCCGTGACCGCGCCATCTTGATGCTGGGTTGGGCTTCTGGTGGTAGACGGCGCTCGGAGATCACCGGGTTGATGTTTGAAGACGTCTCGCTGAAGGAGTTCGACGAGAAAAGCCTGGTTTGGATTTCACTGCTGGAGACCAAGACCACAGCCAAAGGTGAAACGCCGCGGCTGGTGCTGAAAGGCCGCGCCGCCCAGGCGCTGGTCCATTGGATCGAGGTTGGACAGATTAAGAACGGGCCACTGTTCAGACCAGTCTCAAAAGCAGATCGTGTGCTGAAACGTCGGCTTTCGCCAGACGCTATCTATCAGATCGTCAAACACCGCCTCCAGTTGGCAGGGTTGCCGGAGGACTTCGCGTCGCCGCACGGTCTGCGTTCTGGGTTCCTCACTCAAGCCGCGCTGGATGGCGCCCCAATCCAGGCTGCCATGCGCCTCTCGCTGCACCGCTCCATGGCCCAGGCACAAAAGTACTATGACGACGTCGATATCGCCGACAACCCGGCGACGGACTTGTTGGGGTGAACTGGCGCTAAACGAAGAAGGCGGTAACCCAAGGGTTACCGCCTTTGAAATCAAGAAATCTGAGCATGGGTAACCCGCGGGTTACTACTCGTTCAAAACAGCTTCGAAAGCTTCAACCGCTCTCTGAAGCTTCGACCGGTCAATCGAACTAAAGTCCTGACCAGACAATATCCTGCACTCTCCTTTTCGCGCAGTGACTTTTGAGCCTCCCACGTGGAACTCATACTTCACGCTCTCGGCTTTCTCACGTCGCTTGCCACTACCCGGTTCAGCATCAGTATCTGCCAAGAAGGCATCCAGCGCCTCATTTTGCTCACCGGCTGTGGATGCGCGCACCAACACATCTCTTAACCCAGCAGCTGAACCCGATGACGCTCGAAGTTTACGCGCAACCTCAACGCCAAGGTTTCTGGAGACACTCTTTGGAAACGGCAACGCACCCTCAAGTTCATTGAGCAGATAAACAAAGCTGCGAATGTAAGAGCGTTTCATCTTGTGCAAAGATGAGTACAGCCTTCCGACCAAAGCTTCTGCATCCCCTGCCTCCAACTCTGAATCTTTGGAAGCAAGAATTGCGACTTGCGCCATCTCAGCAAAAGTCAGGTCCTCCCGAACAACGTTCTCCTCAACCATGTCAATGTAGAGGTCGATGCGATCGCTCTGGGATTCGGCAACTCGCGCTGTAACACTGGCAAACTGTTCATCACCGGTCTCTTCATAAAGCTGCTTAAGAGCAGTTACTCGTCTCCAACCTTTTTTGAGCTGGAAGCGACCATCTGAATCTTTGTAAAGTTCTATGGGCTCCTTCTGGCCACGTTCCTGAATTGAAGCCTTGAGTTCATCCATCTCATCGGAACTTGCGACGGCCGAGAGATCCAAGCGATCTCTTGGCAGATCTGTCGTATGGATTTCATTGATGCCTACCGCAACCAAGACTCGCCCTTCGTCACGAGCTCTACGATACTCCTTGGCATCGGAGGCATTTTGCCGTCGCTGTTCGACACGGTTCTCAGTGCTTTCATTTAAGCTGTTTGCTGTCTCGCGCACCGCAGCCCCCATCGGACCCACTTCGCGGCGGCGTGTTTTCTTGAGGTCATCTTCATCAATCGGAGTGAAGCCAAACTTATTACCGCTCATTCTACCCGCTCCTCAACTTTAGTACGTGCCTCCCAGGCCCGTAGGACAACATCCTTAAATTCGCTGTATGCACTATCAAAGGACTGACGCGCCCGTTTCCATGTGTCTCGAGTCATCTGTCTGTAGTCTTGCTCGTAAACAGACATCTGGAATCTGCCTGACTGCTCGACGGCACGCGTCATTTCGATAGGATTTTGACAGACGTCGGCTCCGAAGACATTTTTAAAAGCGTCCATCATCGCGACATGCAAAGAGTTGCTAGCCTCGAAGCGAGTCATGAGAACGCGTATATCATCGAACCGTTTAGGAAGAGTAATACCGGCATCCTTTGCAATACGTTCGAACCCGCTGGTTATGTCTTCCAAGGCATCGCCAAGCTGACCAAGATAACTCGTTGTACTGTCATACTCCCAATAGCCAGGACCAGACGGAATATAGAGAATGTCAGCAGCAAAGGCCGCATTCAAAGACTGGTATCCAATTGCCGGCGGGCAATCGAAAACAATCAAATCATATTGGTCGTCAGGCAACTCATCGAGATATCTTGCTACGCATCCAAAAAAACTCCACGCCTTATGAATGGACCTGTACTGAGCGGACGCAAATTCAACGAAGGCCGCGTTCGCACAGCTCGGGATGATGTCGATCGTCGACCATGAAGTTCTTTGAATGAAGTCTTGTACACGTTGCGCGCCAATCGACTGAACATCTTCAGGCAATTCGTCGGCAGTAGGGTAGGGGCAATCTGCGGGATCATCATATTCGTCCGCGATCCGGTTCGCCTCACGGCAGAGATCGCGGCACATAATGCCCCAGACAGTATTCCACTCTCTAACATCAGCCAGACCCATTGAATGCGTGAGTGTCGCCTGGGGGTCGAAATCCACCACCAGAACACGGTAACCATCAAGCGCGGCCGCATTCGCCAAGTGCTGGGCAACGACAGTTTTGCCGACACCACCCTTAAAGTTCGAAACCGCTACCCTCATAGCCCGGCCTGCCGGCCTTTGAGGCAGAAGGCTTTTACCTCTAAATCTCAGGCGCCGTCTCAACTCATTTATCTCAGCCAGAGAAAACCATCTTTGCCGCCCATCATCTTCAGTCGCCCCTTGCGGAAGAGACGGGTCTTCTGCCAACTTCTTTCTCAAGGTGTCCGCCGGGACATCAAACATGAACTGGCTAATTTCCCAGATCGAGAATGGTCGAAGCACTTTCTCGTCAGCGGGAGAGAAAGTAGCGCGGCGGACGGCAGCCTGTTGAGCCAGGCTTCGTTCGTTCATAGCTTGAAGGTCGGTGTGGTCACGCATGGTGCTGCTCTTGTTATATCACGAATACCTTCTAATAACGCGATTTTCGAAAACTGCAAAACGTAAAGAATGGAATTTCCGCTTTTTCGCCTCCGACTCTGTAAAAACGGGAGGTATTTCGAAAGCGAAGCTATGTTTTGGTGACAGGCAGCGATCAATTACCAGATATATGGTGACATTCGACCCCCAATAAGGTGACAGCATAGTGTCACCCATATCCTATTAACCGAATTTTCTTTTGATTTTGAAGAAAGAGGCGGACATCCTGTTTTTCAAAGCCCGTTGACAAACTACGGGATTTCATCACACTGAACCCAATTGATGGAATCGGTCAGCGAAACCGATCCGCTCGAGGCTCAGTGGCAGTATCAAAATGGAAATAAAACGATTTACAGGATATCAGGCCGGTTCTCAGAAGTACGATCTTTTGACTGCAATCTCTGTAGCAGGATTGAATGGCACACCCGGCTTTCAATGTTCGATGATGCGGCTCATTGCGTTGATAACGGCCCGATACAACTGGCGCACTGATGAGCTGACGGTCGGGCAAAAAGAAATGGCCCGCCTCTGGTCCGTGGACGAACGAACCGTCAAGCGAGAGATTAAGCGATTGACGGATTCTAATATTCTTCTCCAGCTTAGGCCTGGGGTTAGAGGCCGCGTTGCAGCGTATCGACTCAACTACGCAGAAATTTACCGCCTGAGCGAACCGGTTTGGCAAAATGTTGGTTCTGATTTTGTATCGCGCATGGAGACACAAAGCCCAAAATCAACCGAAAAGGTTGTTCATGTTCAGTTTGGCCAAGAAAGACCAGCAGCTGTTGAACATGAAGGACAAGACCTGCAGGACCCGTGGGGCAGGGCGCTTCGGCGCCTATCAGAATCTGAAGCATTATTGTTTGAAAGCTGGTATCGCGAACTCAAATTTGTTGAAACGCATGATCAAACGATCACCTTGCGCGCACCCAGCAAGTTCATCGCGCAATATATTCAGTCTCACCATTTGAAACCTTTGCTTGGAGCGATCCAGCTCGAGTTTGGGCGAATTCATAAAGTGTGTCTGCTCGGCTAACAATCCAGTTTTGAAGCTCGCGCGCTGTGCCTTGAGACCACCAAAATTGCTGATTTCAACCGTTGAGTTCGGCCTCGAACACCCCAATGGTTTTCAGGATGTCATCGAACAAGGGGGTATCCCCGATGATCATTTCTTGCATCCCCACATAGTCCCGGCGCAGCGCTGCTTTCAGCTCAGGGTTTGGTAGCAATCTTAGAGATCCAGGCCTGGCATTCTCGTAGTTAGCCCAAGCCGCTTTGAAGAAGACGGACTTATGGTGTGCAACCTGATCCAGCAAGTCGATCTGTTCGATAGCACGAGAATGGGACTCGTGTCTGATCAACTGAGCCATGTCGTAATAATGGCGCGACATACGGTCAGCCAGAGGTTTGGTGATGTTCTGATGAAAGAGCATATGCAGGATCGTGGCTTTTTCCCAGAATGTGCGTTCAACACCCAAGACCTTCACATCGACGTCGCCCTCCCCCAAAAGGTCTGGAAAGGCCTGATGCACATAAGGTGATATCCTGCGGGACTCGGCTGGTAGGTGAACCCCACGGGCGCCAAATTCGAACCGCACTACCGGCTGGATGTAGCCGCTGGCCGCACTTGTCTCGGATGGATAGGCGAAAAGCAAGGTTTGTGCATCATTAGGATCGACCGACAGGAAAAAGTGCTGATCCAGCGCGGCGCCAAACTTGATCTTGGTTTCTTTCAGAAGCGGTCCTGAGACTACTTTGGTGGCCGTATCCTGAAGTTCCTGCAATAGTTGCTTTTGTTTTTTGCCGGAAAGGGCAGGGTGCTCGGGGTCACGTTCGCCCTCGAATCCAAGCTGCGCTCGGTCGAGTGACAGATCCACGTCTTCCGAGAACCGATGGATGATGTCATAGGCCTTGGATAGCGATGTCCCACCCTTGAAGATCATGTGAGTGCCAAAAGAGGGCAGGGCGAATAGATGTTTCAGCGACCAGCAGACCCAGAAATCCTTCTCAACGATTGCCTTGGACATACCAAGCTTTGCGGCCGTTTCCTGAAACGCTTCTTCACGGTTCTTTGGAGTATCGTTGGCAAACTGGTCCAAGATCAGACCCGTGCCACGATTTGCTGCACTACCGGGTGCATCCAGGCCGGTACATATCTACTTTGTTTTGCGAGCAATGCGCGGTCCTTAACATCCAGATTGCGGGCCAGCGTGTCGACAACACGGCTATCCACCTGGTTTTTGCCAACATAGCGTAACGCCTGAAATATGGCGCCGGTTTTCTGGCCTGCACCAACTAGCGTTTTGGATGATGCATTTCGAAACTGGATGACTTGTCGACCAACTGTCTTGGTGCGGGTCGGGCCGTCGGTCATATAAGTCGGCTTGGACGGCACTTGGGTCGACAGCCCCAACTGGTTGGCTGCCATGGCAGGGGAGGGCTGTAGAACCTGATTGTCTTTGCGTGCAATCGCTTTGGCAATGTCATCGGCTGACGGAGACAACAGCCCTAATCGGGCGCTCTTTCTCGGATAGTCATAAAGCCCACGCGTTAACCGTCGGATCATCCCTTGATCCGCCAAACGCGACAATGCCTGATCCACGCTTGCGCGGGAGCCGATATCCAAAAAGTCCAGTGGCGCAAAGATTGCCCCCCGGCCTTTTCCGATGATGCGTTGTTTAATCGATGAAGTGATCATAGTTTTCTCCTTGTCAGAAAATATAGTACTTTTTTCTGACATTCAAGTTAGGAGAAAGCTGAGGTGATGTGTAAGTCGGGCGGGAAGCAGAAGTTCGCTGCGAGTGCAAAGATTATCTCATCGGGAGCCAAGAGCAGACCTTTGTCTGTCCGTCACACACCCATTCGGTATCGATGAACTTTGTTTTGATCTCGTCTGGAGGTTCGTCCACTTCACAACCAACGCACCTCCTTCTTGGAAGCGCATGCCTCTGAACGAATTATTACAAACCCTATAGAAAATCGTCAGGGCTTGGCGGGTCCTGACCAACCTGCAGCTATCATTGCACTGATCAGCTCTTGAACTGGCTGTGGGTCTACAAACACCCGAGCCTTTAGTTTTTCGAGGGGGAAGCTTGGCCAAGTGTCCGAAAATACTCTTGCAAGCCGCTGTGCCTCAGCTTGTTCTTCGTTCCTCCAGTGGGCTGCCATAAGGTAAGCTGCGGAAATTGGTCCGAACGGCCCACCGCGAGATATTGTTTTATCAAACGTTCGGATTGCGGCAGCATAGTCTCCCGTGTGGAACTGAGCCGCACCCAATGCGTTGTCAAAAACTAGCCCTCCACCGTTTTGGGCCAGTGCTCTATATCTCACTGATTGCGACAGAACCCGATCAAAATCGGACGTGTAAAGGGAGATCAGGGCGTCGAATTCAGCAACATGTGAATCATCGGGTGCCAAGTCTACGGCCCTTTGGGATAATCCAACCGCGCTTTCATAATTGCCCACCCCAAATTCAAACCAGGCCCGAGCTGAAAGCGACCATGCTGCATCCGGAGCCATTTCCAAAGCATAAGCACTATTCTTGTCGGCCGCGCGCAAAAACTCATTTGAACTTGGACTGCCGGATTTCATGATGGCGAACATGGTTTCGACCTGAGAAGCGCCTGCGTACCCCCCGTAGAACAACGGGTCTCGTTCAATTGCTGTTTGAAATATCAACAACGCAGGTTGAAGGCGTGCCAAATCTGTAACCGGGAAAATTAGATCCCGGCCTGCGTTGCTTAGGTTCATTGCTTCGACGCGGGCTGGAGACACGTCGTAGATCGCAGTTTTGCCAGTTTTTGGAGCAACAGATTGCAAACTGCGGCCGATCAGAACGCCGGTTAGAATACCGGCTACTAGAATTGAAAGCGAGATAACGACCAAGGTAACCCGTTGCCTTACGCGTAAGCTTTGTCTGCTTCGATCGGAGCCCGACAAAAATTGTGGTGCGTAACTTCCGACAGGCAATGAGATTACCAGTTCGTCAGCGGCCCCTTTACTTTCATAATAAGCTTGGAGCTTTCGCCGAACACGTCCGGCATCCACACGCACGACACCTTCGCGTTTCAATAGCTCATCCGCCTCGTAGCCATAAATATCCATTGCAATGGTCTTAGCGCGTATCTCGTCGGAACGACCCTCCAGTGTTTCTGTCACAACGTAAGACAGGAATGATCGCATGCGGGCGGATCCTTTAAATTCATCCGACCCCAGAACCTTATTTAAAGCGACACGCACCTGCTCGCTCGAGAAGTGTTGAGTACCAGTCTGATCCTGATTTCCCACGCTGACGTTCAAAAACTATCCTTTCACAATAAGGGTTTGACGTCATGATGTTACCGTAGCATGCGATTTGAAACGTGCAATACATATTCTGTTGGATGCATGCATAGAGAATGAATGCCTATAGGGCGCTGCCAATGACGGATGATGAATTCTTTGAATCCCAATTTCCCGAAGCGGGTCGTCTGCTACGGGACCTACGAGAAAAAGACCAAGAGTTTGATCGGATGTGTCGCGACTACAAAGAGGTTTTCGCGGAATTGGCGATGCCGCCAAATTCGGAGTCAGTTCTGCAGTTGCGATACCTTGCCGATCTGGCAGAAAGCATTTCGGACCTGCGCGGCAGTATAGAAGGACAGCTGCAGGCTCAAGGCGCGGGTGCGGAATCGGTACGGGATAAAGATTTGGAGGTTTGACATGAGACTTAGATACATCTTGCCGGCGTCGTTGATTGGTGTCGGCTCCGTGCTTGCACAGGAAACCCCCATTGTTCATGACGGTGAGTTTGAATTCCTCCGCGCGCAGTTTGGTGAGGCATGGGATGCGCAAGACGTTGAAATCAACGCCAAGCTGGCCGATATTCGTGCGACCAATGGTGGCAAGCCTCCGAATTTTCTCTACGTCCTAATCGACGACGTCAGCTTCGGTCAGATGGGCGACCGCAAGATGAACTACGTCATGGGGATTGAGACACCCAGCATCAATCATTTGGCCACCGAAGGTATGTCGCTGATGCGCATGTATACCGAACCCTCCTGCACTCCGACCCGCACAGCCATGTTGACAGGGCGCCACCCAATTCGCGCAGGTGTGGAAGAGGTCAAGGTGGCTTTGGTTGGCGAGGGCCTTCCGGCCAGTGAAGTGACACTGCCGGAGATTCTGAAACAGGTCGGCTATAATACGGCGCATGTCGGCAAATGGCACCAAGGCGACATCGAACAATCGTACCCCCACAATCAGGGGTTTGATTGGGCCGCATTTCCACTCCACCAGCAAGTACAGCTGAGCCTCATGACCCCCGAGGCAATGCGGTCCAACACCATGCTCGGCTATGTGCCCGAGGGGCAGAACAATCAGTTCCTGCTGGATGAACGGTTCAAGCCATACGGCCTTGTCACCGGTGTCGAGGCCGAAGCCGGTGGACCCGCCCAGGAAGTAGAAATGTCAGCCGGTGAAGTGTGGACGCAGACCAAATATGAAGAGATGAACGAACGATATCAACGGCAGGCGTTGGAGCAACTTGAACGCGTCGCTTCCGAGGATGCGCCATTCTTCTTACAATACTGGCCGCTTTACCCGTTGAACTTCGTCTACCCGGATCAGGCAATTTCACGAAATGGCGGTTTTCATGCCGACAAGCTGCAACTGCTTGATGGTTGGATCGGAGATCTTTTGGCCAAGCTTGAAGAATCTGGCAAAGCGGACAACACAATTGTTGTTTTGATGGCGGATAATGGCCTGATGTATCACTACGAAGGCTCATCCGGTCTGAACCAGCTGATCTATCGCGGTGGCAAAACCCAGCATCTTGAAGGCGGCGTAAGAACCGATGCGTTCATTCGCTGGCCCGGTGTGATCGAAGCCAACAGCGCAGCCGGTGACATCTTTCACGTCTCAGATATCTTCACCACGATGGCGCGAATTGCCGGAGCCACAGACTTTATCCCAAGGGACCGCGTAATAGACGGCATCGACCAGACGGCCTTGCTGTTGAACGGCGAGGGAAATGGGCGGCGCGACTATGTCTATATCTACGAAGGACCTGTCTTGCGCTCGGTCGTCAAGCAGGAGTTCAAGATGCATCTTCCTGCCCCCGGTCAACCCGGCGCGGCTGCTCCGACTTATAATATTTATAGGGACCCCCGAGAGGAACACCCTTTGGTGGGCTACTCGCTTTGGGCCGGGGCATCTTTTCAAGATATGATCAAGCGTCACCAGAAGATGATCGCCAAGTATCCGCATTCAGAGATTGGCAAAGGTACACCTTATGAAGGCATTGAAAACCTGCGCCCGGAATCCGAACTGACCCGCGACGTATTCACGAGTTGGCAGTGAGATCACAAATTTAGTAATTATTCGAATATATCGATGTTACTGATGGTAATCACATCGAAGTCAAAAACCGAAGCTCGGCTTCGAACCCTGGGGGAGATGGAATGAAACTACAATGGCTTATGGTTTTGTGTGCAGGCATTGCCGCCCCACCTTTGCAGGCTCAGGACGACCCTATTCAACACGATGCTGAGTTTTATATTCTGCAAGCCCAACGCGCGGAACAATGGGTGCAGGATGACGCTGCCGTTGATCAGGCTTTGGCCGCTTTTCGTGACGGTAACAATGGGCAACCCCCAAACATCGTCAGCGTTCTGATTGACGATATGGGCTTTGGCGATATGGGTATACCCGAGCTCAACGCTGTCCGTGGGTACGACACTCCGAACATCAACGACTTTTCGGACGAAGCGTTGCGTATGGTTCGGATGTATACTGAACCGTCCTGCACCCCGACTCGCGTGGCACAAATGACCGGCCGCTTGCCCGTGCGTATGGGAATGGGTGATACGACCGTCGATATCGCTGGCTTTGGATTGCCCGATAATGAAGTGACGCTGGCCGAAGTCTTGAAACAGGCAGGATATGCAACCAGCCACGTCGGCAAGTGGCATATGGGCGATATTGCCGAAAGCTGGGCAATGAATCAGGGTTTTGACTATGCCCAGCACGCCATCCACCAGCAGGGCCAGCTGACAATCTTTAATGATGATGCGATCAAAGAACAGGTCTCGGTCGCGATCCGGGACTATGAGGATAAATACACACTGGACGGCTGGTTCCGACCGGATGCCTCGGCGATGATGACCGTCATCGAGGGCGAGACCGGCGGCGCCATTCGCGAAATCCGCATGGAAGCCGGAGAACGCTGGAACGCCGAAAAATACGACGAAATGAACCAGGCGTTTCAGGATAAAACACTTCAGGAACTGGAACGCCTTGCAACTGGGGACGCGCCCTTCTTCCTGCAATATTGGCCGATGATCCCGCTGGACAATACCCGCGCCGGCCGTGACGGGCCGGAAAGCGCGAATGGCGGCTTGTATGTCGACAAGATGCAGCTACTGGATCAGTGGCTGGGTGATCTGTTCGCGCGCATGGATGATCTAGGGCTCAGCGAAAACACCATCGTTGTGGTTATGGGCGACAATGGGCATTTTACCAAATACGCGCCGCAATCCGGGTTTACCCCACTGATTTACGCGGGCGGTAAAGGCGACACGACTGAAGGTGGCGTGCGCGTGGACGCCTTCATCCGCTGGCCGGGCATGATTGAAGCTGACGGGTTGTTAAACAGCATCATTCATGTTTCGGACCTGTATACCACGATCTCGCGCTTTGCCGGGGCGGATGGATTCATCCCAAGGGATCGTCTGGTCGATGGTGTCGATCAGTCGGCGGCGCTACTGTTCGCGGATGAATCGAAAGCGCGACGCGATCACGTGATCATCTATTCGGTCGCGAAACCCGAGGCGATCGTTAAGGATCAGCTTAAGCTCAAACTGCCGGGACCCGGCGAGAGCGCAATTTTAGCAAAATTCTTCGATCTTTACCGCGACACCCGCGAAGAATACTCGGTCTCAACCGAAGTCGGGTCTTGGGGTGGGCAGGAATTCGTACGTATACTGGGCCGCCACAAGGCGCGGAAAGAGAAATACCCCGATACTCCGCCCGCCTACGGCATGCCTTATGAGGGGATTGAGAACATTCGTCCCGAGACACAGCAAGCCGTTGAAGCTTTCATGATCAAGCGCGCGTCGCCCCAGAAGTAGGCCTGTTCTTTCGTAATGAACCGCGAAGGACTGTAATCACCAAAATCGAGGATCTCAGCATGGTTGGTAGCATAATTTTCGCACTGGGATTGATCGTGTCACTCGGAATCGGGTTTGTCTATTTCCGCGACCTTGGCGATGTCTCGCAAATGCTGCTGAAAGTAAAGCGCGAGAATATGGTGCGCTTTATCCGGCATGAATACCGCCTGATTGGCATTGGCCTGGGCGGATTTGTAGTGGCAACCCTTGCACATTTCCTTTTGGGGGGCGGCCCTTTCTGGCTTTGGCTTGTAACGGCTGCGCTGACCTTGCTTCTTTATGGGTTTCCCTATGTGTGGGTGCATTTGGGCCTGAGAAACCAGCTCAACGACGCCCAGTATTTTTCTATCGAGGAAGCGCGAAAATATGTCGGTCCAACAGCGCCAGTCATCGTCATCGAACACAATGGTCACGCGCGCGCGCACCCGGATGCGCAGATCATGCGCCCTCATTTGGCGGGCGATGTAGATGGGCTGGGGGGCGAGGATGTGGTCATGACTTACTGCGCGATGGCCAATCTGGGTCAGGGGTACACACCGCGAATAGAAGGACGGCGCCTGAACCTTGAGGTTCTGGCCCAGCATGGCAACAACTTGATACTGCGTGACAACGACACGGGCGATCCGATCCAGCATATCTACGGTTTTCGCGAGGCGGATCGCGACCCCAACTCCGAGGGTCCTGCTTGCCCTCTCCGGCCCGAAGCGCAAATGAGGCCTTGGCCCACCTTTCGAATGACATTCCGCGGGTTTCAGAAAGCCTATCCAGAAGGTGAGGTGTTTCTGAACAAACCATCCACGAACCCTTTGCTGCGTCTGCTGGACATGATGACCGAGATCACCTTTGGCTGGGGCATCGGACGCCAACATCAGGAAGACGCTCCTGTGATGGACAACATGGATCGTTCAGACCACCGGTTGCCGAACAAAACCTACGTCTGGGGAATTACGATTGGTCAAGATGTCGCTTGCTGGACCGACGATTTCATCATCGAGAACAACTGGATCGTGACCGCCAAAGTCGGAGGACGGGATGTCGTGGTCAGCCTGGATCCGAAATATGAAAGCCTGGGCGTTTGGTATAACGACTCGGGTCAACCGGTGGCCAAATGCGATTTCTGGGGTCACTCGGATCAGGGTCAGCTAAAACGTGTAGAAACCCTGCGCGCAGGCGTATTCTGGCACGTTTGGTCCGAGTTTTTCCCGAACACAGATATCAATCGCGTCGGCAACAGTTCGATGGCGACGGAAGAAGCTGCGGAATGAAAATCAGGACCACACAATTTCAAACCAACGACAATTTATTGAAACTTGTATGTTTGTCGGGAGGAACAGAATGTTTTCGTCACTATGGGTGAAAAGTTGCTTATGCGCGGCAACGCTATCGGCATCGGCAGCCACAACGGCTGCGGCACAACAATCCGATTGGTCCTACGAGGCCACGATTTATCTGTTCATGCCGGAAACAGAAACATCCTTAAGCACCCCCATGGGGACACTGGACGGTACACTCAGTTTTTCTGATGCATTGGAAAACCTAGATTTCGCCTTTATGGGAGCGTTCTCGGCCACCGACGGACGATGGCTTATACTTGCAGATTACAACTACACAGATTTGTCGTTCAGCAACAGCACTCCCGGCCCCGCCAGTTCGGGCCTCGAGACATCATTTACCACGCAATACCTAAGCGGTTATGTCGGCTACCGAGTGTATGAAGCACCAACTATCTCGGTGGATGTCGCCGGAGGGTTCCGGTGGTTCAGCACTGATACAGAGTTCACCCTTCTCCCTGGCGCGGCACCGGGGAGGACAACAACCGCCGACGACAGCTGGACCGACCCTGTCATCGCCGCCAGAGCACGCGTCCGGTTCTCGGACAAATGGTCCGGCACCGGTTTCGTCGACTACGGAGGATTCCGCAGCGGCAGTGAAACATGGCAGGTTCTGTTGACCGCCGAATATGCCATCAACAACAGATGGCTGATCCGCGGCGGCTATCGCTATATCTCGTTTGACCATGAGATCGACGGTAGCGATTTTACATTTGATCAGTCAGGGCCAGTGTTAGGCGCGACTTATCGTTTCTAGAATTCTTTATTGGTGAACTCGAGACTGGGTTGTGATGTTACGAACATCGTTTGATTGGCGCGAGTAGACTGCAGAAAGTTCTAGAGAATCATATTCGCTGTGTCCTCAGATTTGTCTTCGTGTCTGGCACCAGTTCTTGAACCCCAGCATCGATAGCTGGTTGGGGTTTGTTCTCACTCTAGAAATCAAGCGATGAATGAAGCAAGTCTAAGTCGCGATGCCACTTTCAACCGCAGAGTGAGAATTCACCTCGGCTGGCTTTCGCAACTACAGCGAATGGCTGCAAAGCGGGCTGCGACCGCAGCATTGAAATATGTAGGCCAACGGCAGCTCAGGGCCGGAGCGTGGTGAGGCCATTGAATGAAGAAGTCCCGCGTAGTCTCTACGCGGGGCTCTCCAATCTCTGTTGTTTGACCTAGTTCCCAGCCGTCACCGACCCGATCGACCAGAACATCGTCTCGCCCGAGGCGTCGTCGACGCCGTCATTGTCGGTCATCACAAACGCCTCACCCGAGGGCAGGATGGCCAGACCTTCGATCTTGTCCAGAACATAGCCGCCGGTCGAGGTCAGGTCGGGTAGCAGGTCGCGGACCTCTTGCTTGCTGACTACGGGCAGGGGGCCACCCAGCGGGGCTGGGGTCATTTCGGACAGCGGGATGCGGTAGACCTTCTTGGTCACGGCACGGTGGTCGTGCTGGTTGTCGCGCTCGATGACATAGACATGAGCACCGAAGGCCACGATTTCCGACAGGCCGACCCATCCGGTTTCGGGCTGTGCTTTGGGATAGTGCACGGCACCCCATTCCTTGTTCTCAAGGTTATAGGCCACCAGTTTCACATGGTTCTCAGGGTCGTCCTTCCATTCCCGCTGAACGGCCATCCACAAGGTGTCACCGACACGGGTGATGCCTTCGAAGCCAAAGCGTTTTTCGACTGCCATCAGTTCCGGCGGCAGGCCGATTTCACCCTTGCGGTCTTTGATGAGGCCGTTCGCCGAGACATGATAGATCCCGTGCGGGATGACCCGGTCGGTGCGGCCTTCGGAGACGACGTAGAAGCCACCGTTGCCGTCCAGCGTGATGCCCTCAAGATCCAGCTTCTGCGCCGGGTTTCCGTCCTGACGGTGGATGCGGATCACGTCCACGATACGGGCGGGTTGCTGGCTGGGGTCGATCTTGAAGATCGAGGGCTGGAAGCCGTAGAAGCTGTCGTTGACCGCATAGATCATGCCGTCCTCATCCGCGACCAGACCGGACAGAGCTCCCCACCCAATCAGTTCATCTGCACCTTCCGAGGTCAGGTGAGGGTAAGCTGCGGGGGCATCCTGATACTCAAAAATGGACACATGCGCGCGGGGGCCACCATCTTCGATCAGGTCTTTTTCGTTGGCCGAGATCAGCAGGTTACGCTCGGGGATCGCCACATAGCCTTCCGGGCCAACACCCGAGGGCAGCAGTTGTTTCAGCACAGGGTGTGCCGGATCGGTGGCGTCATAGACCCCCACGACCGAGGCACGTTCGGCACCCACAAAGATCATCGGTGCGCCGCTGAAGATGGCCGCGGTCACGCTCTCGGGCTCGACCCCTTTGCTGTCCGAGCGTTTGTCGGGGTAGTGGCCGATCTGGATGATAGCTTTCTCGAAATCGGCGCCGTTTTCGTAAACAACGGTGCCGTCTTTGTGGAAGATCGTCCAACCGCGCGAGCCGCCCTTATAATCGCCTTCATTGGCGGTGGCGAAGTGGTTATTGTCGATCCATTTCACCGCGTCGGGTTCACGCAAGCGGCCCGGCTGGTTTTCGGTGAAGATCAGCGCACCGCGCTCATCGGTGGCGTCGATGCCTTCCAGATCCACGCTACCGGCCGAGAAATGGCTGATGACGGTGCCGTCCTTGCCAACAACAGCGATGTGGTTGTTTTCCTGCAGAGTGACGACGGTTTCGCCCAGAGCGTTTATGTCAACGAATTCAGGCTCGGGGTCGGTCGGGGCGACATCGGCCAAACCGGTCAGAGAGGCCATGGTCATACCCGAACAATCCAGCGCGCCATCTTTTAGCGGCACCAGCGCCAGCGACCCGGCGGGCAGCTGCGGGATGATACCGTCGTTCAGGTCTTCGTCCCGCTCATTCTCGATCGCGACGGCGACAAAGCTGGCATCGGGCGAGATGGCGACGCTGTCGGGCTGACCGCCCAGATCACAGGCACCGGTTTCGGCCTTGCCCGCGATATCGACTGAAATCAGCTTGCCCGATGGCGCGGTATAGCTTTCTGAAGTGTTGACACCCACAAAGGCGGTCGCGCCAACGATCCCGACCGAGGTCGGCTCGCCACTCACCTCCATCGCACCCAAAGGAGCCGGGTTCGCAGGATCGGTAATGTCGACCATGCCGATCACGCCCAGCGGGCTATCGGTGTAAACCAGTGTCATGCCATCTGCGGTTGCCGCGATGATCTCGGGCGAGGTTTCGCGTGCGGTGTCCGCGCCCTCGGCCATGTTCTTGACGACGGGGAAAGACGCAATTCGGTTAAAATTCATTTCTGCCACGGCCTGACCGGCTGTCAGGGCAAGGGCAGATGTCAGGCAGGCAAAGCGCAATGACATCGTTTGGTATCCTCTCTCACTTGATGAGAGTGGCATGGCCGCGATTCATTGCGGTTTTGTGACGGTTCGGATTCAATTTGATGACAACCGCAGAAAGGTAGATCACCGCCGTATACGTTAGCCAATTCAAACCCCACCAGATCTAAGGCTGTGTCGCAAGAGCGGGTTTTTTGGGACCATATTCTGTCCGGGATAACTACGATTTAGCGCTCGTAGCCAATGTCGTGTTTGACGCGCCGTGCCACAGCATCGGAGCGAATTCCAATGACCGCTACGGGCCGCAGAAAACATCTGACCCTTCTGGTACAACCTACCGGCTCCTTAAAACCTCCCTCGGACTAACGCCTAGAGTTTGTCGGAACATATAGCTGAACGCGCTCATAGATTCGTATCCCATATCGAAGGCAACCGAGGTTACGCTCTTACCCGCCGCGAGCAGTGATACGGCATGCAAGACCCGTGCATGGCGCAACCATTTCGACGGTGGCATGCCTGTTTCTGCGATGAACAGTCGTTCGACGGTCTTTCTGCTCGCGGAGACGCCTGACAACCAAGCTTCGACTGAGCGAATGCTGCCTGGGTCGTTGAGGGCATCACGCGCGACGCCGAGTAGCCGCGCATCTTTCGGCAAAACAAGTGAGAGCGACACGTCCTTCGCTGCGAGTAGCTCGTGTCGAAGCAAGGTCTGCAGCGCTGTGTTGTGCTTAACTGTTCGTGTACTTGTAGCTTCTGGCATCGCCGCAACAAACAATGCATCCAGAAGTGGTGTCATGGCCACGACCCGGCAATCTGGCCCAAGCCACTCTGCCTCTTCGCGATTGACATCGACATAGTGCATGACGTTGTTCGCCCCATAGCGCATCCAATGTTCTTTGTCCGGGGGAATCCAGATCGCCATAGCCGGACTGAGCAGCAGGACCCGGTCCGGGGTTCCGACATACATCGACCCTGAGGCCGCGGAGATGAGTTGACCAAAATCGTGGGAATGCCAGTCGTAGCATTCGCCTGACGCTGGCTCAATCGTTTCCCCGAGATAGCGGGGTCGATCAGATGTTGTCAGCTTGCTGTCCTTCATTGACGAATCCTCGATAACAATCGTCTCCCTGTCGACAGACAGACATATCACCCTTCGCTAACAATCGCCAATCAGTCGGGCACCGTGCCTGAAGTTTCGCACTCAATGGGTTAGGCACTATGACAGAACGATCTCTGATGGCCTGGTTTGCCGCAGGACACTTCGCCATCGACTGGCCAATCGCAGCGCTATGGTTGATCGTGCCGGCCGCTGGCCTCCACATGGACCTTTCCCCCGCTGAGGTCGGTCTACTGTTCACGCTGCTCAGCGTTGGTGGTGCTTTGGCCTATCTGCCTGCGGGCCTCATCGCAGATCGGGTGTCGAGCCGGGGTCGTCTTCTTGTCGGTACCTTTTTCTGGGTCGTCGTGGGATATGCGCTCGCAGCAAAGGCGCTAGGATTTTGGAGCCTTGCGATCCTTCTGGCACTCGCTGGGATGGGCAACGCGGCCTGGCATCCGATTGCAACCGGAGTACTGACCGACGACAACAAGACAACGCGCGCCCGCGCTTTGGGAATACATGCGGTTGGAGGGTCTTTTGCGGAGGTGTTCGCGCCACTGTTGATCGGGTTGCTGTTATCGGTTGTGGATTGGCGCGTTGCTCTGGCGCTTTCGGTACTTCCAACCGCCTGTGTTGGCGTTTGCTTTTTGTGGGTCGCGCGGGCGGTTCCTTTATCCGAAGCTTCGCGTATCAGTAGAAAGGAGCTATTGCTGCTTCTGAATACATGGCGCAGTCTAAATGGGGTTCGCCTCGTTGCCATGGTCTCATTCAATAACATGGCACTGATTGGTCTGATGAGCATGATCCCGCTCTACTTGGCGACGGTTCACGCACTTGCACCCGGAAAGATTGGGGTTATCTTTGCAGCTATGCTTGTGGCCGGGGCGCTCGCCCAGCCGTTGGTTGGATCAATTTCCGACAAGCTCGGCCGCTTTCCGGTACTCGCGACTGGAAACGGGTTTGCTGCCCTGGCTATCGGTTTACTGGTGTTCGAGCCCCCGTTCTTGGTCATGATTGCAATCATGGCCTTTGGGGTTGCCTCGCTGGACGCAGTTCGAGCGACAATGCTGGCAGCCGCAGTTGATCACTCGGATCGCAACGAAAGTACGACGCTGGGTTTCGCGTTCACTTTGCTGGACGGGGTAGGCGCGTTTGGAGCGGTTTTGGCCGGGATCGTCGCTGGCATATCCTGGGGTGCCATGTTTGGCCTTTCTGCGGCGCTTGCCGGCGGTGCGGCCGTTCTTGCCATCGGCACTCTGCCCGCTTCAGCACGACCCAATGATCTTCCATCAATTGATCCGCTTGGTAGAAATCGCATGACCATCGAAGAGGCTAAGGCCGAACATGCGCGGCGATACTGGTTTATATGATCAAATGCGCGAACCGCCGCGACTAAACGCGCCAAGCGACGAATGGGAACAAATCACAAGGATGCTTAACTATGATTGCCTACATCACAATAGGTGCCGATGACATGAAGAGCGCTGAACGCTTCTACTCCGCGTTTCTGCCAGATCTCGGATATCAGCTGGAACACTATCACGGTGACCTGAGCTATGCGCTTCCTACAAAGCCGGGGCAGGCGCCAAACCTCCCTGAGTTCTATGTCAAATCTCCTTTTGACAGGCAGCCCGCATCAACAGGAAATGGCACGATGGTCGCGTTCGAGGCGCGCAGCCAACAACAGGTTCGTGATCTTCATGCCGCTGCACTTGAGGCGGGTGGAAGAGACGATGGAGCGCCGGGCTTCAGAGAGGCCTACGGACCGAACTTTTTTGTCGGCTACCTGCGCGATCCTCAAGGCAACAAGATCGCGTTATTCTCCAGCGATCAGAGCGAACCAGGAAGAGACGGATGAAGGAAACTGTCTGGTTGGGCAGGCAATACAACGATGGGCTTGGCCTCGGTCGCATCGTTTGCTATCTACTTTGCACGGTCGGCAGAAACCGAGGCGTCGCTGCTCCTCTGGGAGAGCTAAACCTGCCAAACAGATCGAACGGCAATGCATTCACTAACACAGTTGAGAGCGCCGCTTCGTTAAGCCAGCGACCGACGATCCAGCATTGGCGCTTGATGTGGAAGCCCCATGCCTAAAATCTCTCTGCCGTTACACGCGGACGACTTGACCGTGTTTGTGCGATCCCTCGCCAAGCAACTCGGTGACGCAAGCCCGCCGCACCTCGTGCTCATGAATATGGCTGCGCGTGCCGCAGGTTTTCAAAACGTCCAACACATGCGCTCGGTCCATGCCGCTGGTCAAAGGCTTGCACGCGCAACCAACGGGCAAACTGTTGATGCGAGAGCCGTTGAGCGCGCCTTGCATCAATTCGACGCCAGCGGATGTCTCCTTCGCTGGCCGTCAAGACGCAGCGTACAAACTCTTGCTCTCTGGGCGCTCTGGGCAAGGCTCCCACCGGCACAGTTGATGATGGAGCAGGAAGTCAACGAGCGTCTGAATCTCGAACACGCGTTCAAAGATCCAGCAACCCTGCGGCGAACAATGATTTCTGCCGGGCTTCTGACGCGTCAAAACGATGGTACCGACTACCGACGCATCGAACAGGAGCCGCCAGTCGAGGCGAAAGCTCTCATTCAAGCACTGAACGTGCGGCGCCGAAACCGTACGCCAAAAGCAGAGGAGGTCGGCCATGCATAGAGGATCTTGCCTTTGCGGCGCCGTAAAGATCGTCGTCGAAAGTGACCTGCCGCGCCCCACCGCGTGCCACTGCCAGCAATGTCGCAAGCATTCCGGTCATTTTGAGGCCTCCATAGATATTCCCCGTACGGCACTTCGGATCGAAGGCGAGGATGCAGTGCGCTGGTACCAATCTTCTGAAAAGGCGCGACGGGGCTTTTGCGGCACCTGTGGATCAACACTGTTCTGGGATCCGATCCACCATGACTGGACGGCTGTCGCCATGGGCGTATTCGATGGTCCAACGCATACGTCCCTCGCGATGCATATCTTCGTGTCCGAGAAAGGGGACTATTACGAGTTCGCAGACGGACTCCCTCAAAACGAACGTTAGCGCGAAGCAGAATTGGTTTTCGGAAACAGAGATGAGACAAAAGTTGATTTTGCTGACAGGCTGTTCTGGTGGCGGGAAGTCAACGTTACTTCAGGCCCTCGGCGAGCGCGGACACGCCACGGTGACAGAGCCCGGTCGACGGATTGTTGCGGATGAATTGGCCCGATCGGGTCACGCTTTGCCGTGGGTCAACATGCACGCATTCGCATTGCGTGCCATTGAGGTTGCAATGAGCGACTTGCACGCAGCGCGTGAGTTAGAAGGTTCTGTCTTTTTTGATCGCGGGTTGGTCGATGCAGCTGTTGCTTTAGCGAGTTCCGGCGGACAGGACTTATCAGAAACACTCGGAAAAACGCGGCAATATGCGAAGCAAGTTTTTGTGGCTCCGCCATGGAAAGAGCTTTTCACGCAGGATGGTGAGCGCAGACACGACTTCTGCGCAGCAGTTCAGGAGTATCACCGTATTTTGTGCGCACTAGATACCCTTGGCTACTTGAGAACGGAGCTGCCAAGGGTATCAGTGCAACAACGCGTTGAATTCGTTCTGAGCATATGCGGTGCAGCTTAGACCAGTGGTCCGCTTCTAACCCATCAAGCTCTCGACTTTGCACCCGCAGCGAACGGCGGCAGTACGGGCTTCACCGCAGCGAGTATCTGTATGGGCGAAGGTCGGCTAAGGGCCGTCCTCGGTGGCAGTATGACATGGGGCAAGGGACTTGCCGCACCTGCTCCGATGTCGGCATCGAGCCCAACGTGACCCATGCTGCGCGGCGCACCAAGGTCGGCTTACGACTTCTCCGCTACTGTAGTGATGAAAATTCGCTCAGCCATTGCCAGGTCGCTTGAACTGCTGGGCGGGAAAATGTGCGTTTCCAAGCTGACATGTGAAATTCGTGTGAGCATTCCAGGGGGGTAGATGCGACGCGAACAAGAGCGCCCCGCTCAAGTAAGGGTTCCGCCAAGATCTCCGACCCCAGACAGACACCGTGGTTCAGTGTTGCCGCCTGCAGCATCATACCCGGGTCAGAGAAGTTCAGCCCGCTGGAAGTTTCCTGCCGCGTCGACTGCACTTTGGTAAACCATTTGTGCCAGTCGTCCATGCCTTCGTCATGCAAGAGCGGGGCCAAATCCAGTCGGTTATGGTCCGTCCGTTCGGGTAAATCCATAGAGGTCTCAGGAGACGCCATCGGCCAGAGGCGATCGCGCAACAATGGCACAGTAACCGTGCCTTCGTCGTGCCATGGTGTCGTTGATATCACGATGTCGATCTCGGCCTCTTCGGGCACCCAGGTTTCATCGGTCGTATGAAGCCACGGTTCGACCTCTGGCAGATCTTCGCGCAGTTTTGCCAAGCGCGGCAGGAACCAGCCCTGGGCCAAAGCCGGTGACATCATCAAGATGACCGAACCCGGTTTGGTGTAGGCATTCAGGCGGCGCACGCCATGCCGAACGGTTTCAAGTGCCTCCTGCGCGGTGCTCAGCAGATCGTGGCCGGCGTCATTCAGTTCGATCCGGCGGCCTATGCGCCGAAAAAGCGGCTGACCCAGATGGTCCTCCAGCGTTCGGATCTGATGGCTGATCGCGGATTGCGTAATGTTCAGTTCCCCGGCCGCACGGGAAAAGCTGCTGTGGCGAGCGGCAGCCTCAAATCCCACGAGCATTGGGAGAGGTGGGAGAGATCGATACGGGTTATTCATGAGCAATATTTGCCAATTCTATGACAAATTGGAATTTTGCATAATTATTGTCTCATGAAAAGATGGCGTAGAACCCTTTTGTAGAAGATGACGCCATGTTGCACAGGCCCCCAACACCCCGCGATCTTGGCTATCGAATGCCCGGTGAATTCACCCGGCATGCGCGGACGTGGATGATGTGGCCGTGCCGGCAGGTTGTCTGGCCGGACATCGCGGCCACGCGCAAAAGTTTCAAAGCGGTGGCCCATGCGATCCGGCGTTTTGAGCCGGTGACCATGGTCGTGCACCCCGATGACAGGGCCGAGGCCACCGATATGCTGGGGTCGGACATTGACTTGCTCGAGGTGCTAATTGACGATTCCTGGGCGCGGGACGCCGGCCCGAATTTCCTTTTGGACGCGGATGGTGCCAAGGCCGCGGCACTGTTTGGATTCAACGCCTGGGGCGAAAAATACACACCGTTCGATCAGGATGCCGCGGTCGGACGCGCCATGGCCAAGGATGCTGGCGTGCAGACTTTCACCAGCCACCTGATTGCCGAAGGCGGCGGTCTGAGCGTGGATGGTGATGGTACCATTTTGACGACGAAATCATGCTTTCCAAATTCAAATCGCAATCCCAGCTGGAGCCTGAACGAGATCGAAGCCGAATTGATGGCCATGCTGGGCGGCGACAAGGTCATCTGGTTGCCCGGAAATGTCGAGGAGACGGAAACCGACGGTCATGTCGACGGAATCGCGGTATTTGCAGCACCGGGCGTTGTGCTTATCGAAGGGGCGGATGACCCGTCTGATCCGTGGCGGAAGATCAAACAGGCAAATATTGATGCGCTTGAAGGAGTAGCAGATGCCAAGGGACGTCCGATCCGCCTGGTGAAAATACCGGAAGCCGATGAAAGCTGCGTGATTGGGGACCGCTTCTGTCGATCCTACGTTAACGCCTATCTGTGCAATGATGGCGTGGTCATGCCGCGATATGGCACGAGCACTGACGGTGAGGCACGGGAAACTTTTCAGGATCTGTTTCCCAACTCGGAGGTGACGATGGTCGATATCGCGGACATTGCTGTCGGCGGCGGCGGCATTCATTGCATCACCCAGCAGGAGCCGGCCTGATGCAGCAGCAGGCTACCTCGGCGCGCTCTGAACCGGCGTTGCGCCTTGTGACGGGGATGGATCATCCGCATGACAATCGGGCGACGTTCCCAGGCACCATTGATCTTTTGGCGCAGGCGGTTCTTGCCGTCGGAACGCCAAGGTTTCCGGAGGTGCTTGCAGAGATTTGCAAAGAGGCATCAGGGTTTGAATCGGTCTTTGCCTGTGCGTTTTTCCCCGACCACGCCCCCATCGTGGTTTTCGATGACCTCGCAAGCACCGACGGTGCCGCGGTGCTGACGCCCTATCTGAATTGGGCATATCTGCTGGATCCGCTGCATGAGCTATATCGCGAAGGCGACAGCGATCTTGTTGAAATGCTGTCGGATTTCGCTCCGGATGATTTTCGCCAAAGCGACTATTTCAATCGCTTTTATGCCGCCACGGGGTTGGCTGACGAATGTGCCGTGATCCTGCGGTGTGGGGGTGACGCGGCCATTGTCCTGTCGCTTGGCATTCGGCACGGTCGTGCCGGGCGCGCAAATGCGCGGGTGCATCTGCTTGACATACTGCCCCTGCTGGGTGCACTGGCGCGGCGTCATTGGCCGGGGCTGTCGCCTGCGTCAACATCCGGCATCGGCCGTATCGGCGGTCATGTCGAGCAGGCCTTTGCCCTTTTTGGCACATCCATTCTGAGCGAACGTGAGGCCGAGGTGGCGCATCTGATTGCCAAAGGACATTCGAACAAATCCATTGCACGGCGATTGGGAAACAGTCCGGAAACGGTCAAAGTACACCGCAAGCGTATTTATACCAAGCTGGGGGTGAATTCGCAGGGTGGTTTCTTTTCCGTGTTCATGGCGGCCTTATCTGCCACGCCACCCGGCGCGGAAACCGATCCGCTGGACTTTCTGCCACCTGATTTCTGTCCCGCCTATTGACACCAAAGGAAAGAACAATGATGACACGCCGCGACATCATAAAGTCTGCAGCTGCCCTAACGGCTGCTGGAACGTTGCCCGCAAACGCCGCTCTGACCGGTGCGCGGAGCTATGGGTTCCGCTATCCGGAAGAAGCACAACCACATGAGCGTACCTTCATGCAGTGGCCGGCTAGCCGGTATGTCTATTCCGATGGGGCGTTTCTGAAGGAATTGCAGGCAACGATTGCGGAAATTGCCAACACCATTGCCGGGTTTGAACCGGTCGTTATGCTGATGGCCGCCAAGCACATCAAATCTGCCCGTGGTCTGCTGAGCGAGCAGGTTGAGATTTGGGACATCCCGACCGAAGACCTTTGGGCGCGCGACAGCGGGCCGTCTTTTGTCGTCAATAGCCAGGGCGATCTGGCCATGACCCATTTCAATTTCAATGGCTGGGGCGGCAAGCAGCTGCACCGCAAAGACGGTATGGTCGCCATCCGCGTGGCCGAGCGATTAGGCCTAGAGATGCTCGATGTAGGTCTGGTTGGTGAGGCCGGCGGGGCAGAATTTGACGGCGAAGGTACCCTGATCGCGCATGCCAGTTCGTGGATCAATCCCAATCGCAACAAGGGCGCGAAACAGGAGGTCGAAGAACTCCTGCTGGAGACCTACGGCGCCGACAAGGTAATCTGGGCACCGGGTATCAAGGGGGCGGATATCACCGATTACCACATCGATGCGCTCGCGCGGTTCACCGAGCCCGGAACCGTGCTGATCCAAATCGGTGACGAGGTTGATCCCGACGACCCGTGGAGCCGCGCGGCCTTTGAAACCCATGACATCCTGCGCAACGCTGAGGATGCGAGGGGGCGAAAGCTAGAGCTGGTGAAACTGCCCGAGCCCTGGGATATTCGTGTGCAAAGCTATGATTTTGTTGCGTCTTACGTGAATTACTATGTCTGTAACGGCGCGGTCATCGCATCCGAATTCGGCGATAAACCCGCAGATGAAGAGGCATATGCGATCCTGTCGGATCTCTATCCGGGCCGTGAAATCGTGATGCTCAACACCGACCCGGTTGGCGAAGTCGGTGGCGGCATCCATTGTGCAACCCACGAGCAGCCGAAAGTCTGACACGCAAAAGAAGAAGGTCGCCGGAATTCCATCCGGCGCCCTTTTCCTTTGTCCGGTGACCCCCTTCAGCCGACAGCAAGATTCACGCCATCGATCGTACCAAGCGCGGTGTACATGTCGGGGCGGCGATCCCGAAACACACCCCATGAAAGGCGATAGTCGCGCACCGCTTCAAGATCGAATGTGGCGGTCATGTAAGTCTCATCCGTGCGGTTTGCCTCGGCCACCTTGGCGCCGGTGTGATCCGCGATGAAGGTCGAGCCATAGAAGGTCATTTCGGTTTCACCATCCTTTTCCAATCCAACACGATTTGAAGCAACCAGCGGCATGATATTCGCTGCGGCGTGACCTTGCATCGTGCGTTGCCAATGAGCGGCGCTGTCCAGATCGGGATAGTGCGGCTCAGATCCTATGGCAGTCGGGAACATCAGAACCTCAGCCCCCATCAGCGCCAGAGATCGTGCTGTTTCCGGAAACCACTGATCCCAACACACCCCGCATCCCAGCTTGGCATAGCGCGTAGCGACCACCTGGAACCCGGTATCACCCGGCGTGAAATAGAATTTCTCTTCATAGCCCGCCGCCTGCGGGATGTGGGTCTTGCGGTAATTGGTCAGTATTTCGCCATCCGCGTCGATTACGGCCAGTGAATTGTAGTGCGCCAGGCCTGCACGCTCGAAATAGGAGATCGGCAAAACCACGTTCAGCCGCCTGGCCAAATCGCGAAAATGCTGCACCAACCGGCTTTCCTCCAGCGTGCTGGCCAAGGCCAGATGCCTGGCCGAGATCTCGAGACAAAAATATGGCGTCTGGAACAATTCCTGCAGCAGGATGATTTGCGCGCCATCCTCGGCAGCTGCGGTGACAATATCCTCGGCTTTCTGGATATTTTCGTCCTGGTCCCAGGAACAGGCCATCTGGGTGGCCGCGATGGTGACATTAGACATGACAATCTCCATTTGGCCTTGGTAAGCGGCCGGTCGTTCAATTTGAAAGCGGGTGCGCGGCACAAAAGGCGCCGCGCGATCGGGTCAGTTCATCAGCTTCGTCCAGACCCGGTCATAAAGCTCGGTCGACTCCGGGCTGCAGGTCGGGATGAACTCGGGTGCCGGGGCATCTGCAGGTGGGGTCATTTCCGGCGCGCCGGACAGATCAACGTCCACAAACGCCTCCGACCCCTTGATGCCATTGGAATAGCGCGCGTAATTGGTGATCATCGCTGCATTTTCCGGGGCCATCACGAAGTTGATGAAATTCTTGGCGTTTTCGAGGTTCTGGGCGCCTTTCGGAACGGCAAGATTGTCCATCCATCCCGTGAACCCTTCTTTCGGATAAACATAGCGCAGCGATGGTTTTTCATCGCGGGCCCGCATGGCATAGCCATTCCAGCTCATCGAAACGACAGCCTCGCCAGAGACAAGCGGTTCTTTGGTCTCGGAATCGAAGCTTTTGACCCATTCTTTCTGGCTTTCCAGCAGTGCCAGCACTTTCTTCATGTCCGCGGGGTTGTCATTACATCGCGGCAGATCAAGATAGCGCAACGCCATGTTGATGACGTCATTTATGTCGCGCAGCATGTTGATCTTGCCCTTCACCTCATCGGCAGGGTCAAACAACACCGCCAGCGTATCGACGTCCCCTTTCACGATATCCGTGTCAACAACAAACGCCGTGGAACCCCAGGCCCAGGGCGCAGAGAACTCACGCGCAGGATCCCAATAGACTTCACGCCACCGCTCATCGACATGTTCAAAGTTCGACATCGCGTGCACGTCGATCTGCTCGACAATGTTTTCGGCGATCAGGATCTGCATTGTGCCATCTCCCGGCACGATGATGTCATATCCGCCGGCCCCTGCGCGCAGCTTCGAGATCATGGTTTCCATGCTGTCATAGGTGTCGATATGCACATCGACGCCAAATTCCGCCTCGAACTTCTCGACCAGATCAGGCGGCGTGTATTCACCCCAGCTGTAGATGTAGAGATCGCCCTCGGCGGTGGCAGCAGAGGCCAGTGTCGATGTTCCCAGAGCCAGAACGGCCATGCGGGTCAGGTTTTTCAAAGTCATAGTTAGTCTCCCTCGATAGATTAGGTTTTGGTTTTGCGGCTGAGTACCGCGGACAGCAGGACAAGGATCGATGAGGCAGCGATCATCAGGCTGGATACGGCGTTGACCTCGGGCGTGATGCCGAGGCGCAGCATGGAATAAATGTGAACCGGCAAGGTGGTCGCCCCGGGCCCGGCAACCATGGCCGAGATGATGAAGTCATCCAGCGAGATGATGAAAGCAAGCAGCCAGCCCGAGATGATACCGGGCATGAGGATCGGCAATGTGATCCGGCGAAACGCCATCATGGGACGGGCAAAGAGATCGCGCGCCGCCTGTTCCAGCCCGGCATCCATTGACGCCAACCGCGCCCGGATCGGCAGATAGGCGAAGGGGATGCAAAAGACGATATGGGCCACGATCACCGTCATCAGCCCCAGCCGGAAACCGATTGTCGCGAAGAAGATCAGCGTGGCGATGGCCGTGACGATCTCGGGGACCATCAGGGGGAAGTTGATGATGCCATAGGCCACTTCCTTGCCACGAAACCGCAGGCGCACGGTGGCCACGGCCGCCGCGGTTGCCAGCACGGTCGCAACGCTCGATGCGATGACGGCCACGGTCAGTGAATTCAGAGCGGCATTCTGAATGCCTTCATTGGCAAAAACGGCTTTGTACCAACGCAGGGAAAACCCGTCGAGCTGGCTGATCGAGCGGCCCGAATTGAAGGAATAGAGGGTCAAAAATGCGATCGGAGCGTAGAGAAACACCACCGCAACAACCGCCATTGTGCCAAAGCCGGGCAGGTTGCGGATATCCTTGTCGCGTCGATCCAGAAGCGCCATTACACCACCTCCGCACCGGCTTTGGCCGCGCGACGGGCAGACCACATGAGCGCGATCAATGTCAGCGTCATCAGAACGGTTGAGAGTGCTGCCCCAAAGGGCCAGTTGCGCGATCCTTGAAATTGCTGGCCAATCAGGTTGCCAATCATGATGGTCTTGCCACCGCCCAGGATGTCCGGAGCCAGAAAGGCACCGATGCCGGGGATGAAGACCAGAAGGCTGCCCGCAACAACACCCGGGCGCAGGATGGGCAGAACCACGCCCACAAAGGCCTTCCATCGGTTGGCATGCAGGTCATAGGCAGCCTCGAGCAGGCTGAAGTCGAACCGTTCGATGGCGGCATAGAGGGGCAGGATCATGAAGGGCAGAAAGCTGTAGGCCAGCCCCACGCCAACGGCGAAGTTGTTGTATGACAGCGGCAACGGGCCAGCAGTCAGGCCAATAGCCTGCAAGCTGTCGTTGATCGGCCCTTCGTCGCGCAAAATCAGAAGCAAAGCGATGGTGCGCACCAGAAGGTTGACCCAGTAAGGCACCGTGACCAGCATCAACCAGAACGTTTTTTGCCGATCCGGGCGTGTGGCGATGAACCAGGCTGTCGGGATGCCGATGAGCAGACACAAAACTGTTGCCACACCCGCCTGCACCAGCGAGCGGACGAAAATGCGGATGTAGTCGGTAGAGAAACTGAGCGTGTCATCGAAAATATCGCGTTCGAACAACAGGCGGACATAGGCGTCGGTCGAGAATTCCCAGATTACACCGCCATATCGGGCGGGTTCCAGAAACGAATAGAGCGTGGTGATGCCGATCGGCACGATCATGAATACGGCAATGATCGCCAGTGTGGGTGACAAAAGCAGCGCCGCGAGTCTGTTTTGCCCCCGCGCCTTCATCGGGTCAAAACCCGCAGGGCACCAGGTTCGAAATCTGCATAGACCTGATCGCCGGGCTGGAAATCCAGTTGACCGCGCGCCCCGCCCCGCGGCATATGCGCGGTGACCAATTGGTCCTCGGCTTTCAGATGAAAGGCAACCGCGTTCCCCAGATAGGTGCGGTCGACCACCTGGAATGGGCCGATGCCTCCCGCGCCTGACGGGTTGAGCACCAGCTGTTCTGGCCGGATACATAGCGTCACCGCGTTTCCGCTTGCAAGCTGACCGGTCTCAGCATCGAGTTCCCCCAGATCTGAAACTCTGACGCGGCCTGTCGCGCTGACCCGAGCTTCCAGCAGGTTTGACCCCCCAATGAAATCTGCAACGAAACGATTGGCCGGAGTATCATAGATGTCCTCTGGCGTTCCCAATTGCTGAACGCGGCCATCGGCCAACACGGCAATACGGTCGCTCATGGCCAGGGCTTCTTCCTGATCATGGGTGACAAAGACAAAGGTGATACCTGTCTCGCGTTGTAGCGCCTTGAGCTCCAGCCGCATTTTCTGCCGCAGCTTCAGGTCCAGTGCAGACAGGGGTTCATCGAGCAACAGGATCTTGGGTTGCGGCGCCAGGGCGCGCGCCAGTGCCACACGCTGCCTTTGGCCACCAGACAGCTGGTCCGGCATTCTGTCCGCCATTGCATCCAGCCCGACTAGGCCGAGCATACGGTCGGTTACATCGGCAATTTCGGCCCGATCGCGCCCTAGCATTTCGAGGCTGAACCCGACATTGCGTCGTACATTGAGGTGAGGAAACAAGGCGTAATGCTGAAAGACAGTGTTGACCGGACGCGCTTCGGGCGGATGGCCAGCCATCTCCTGATCAAAGATCGAAATACTTCCTGTTGTGGATTGTTCGAAGCCACCGATCAGACGCAAGAGCGTCGTCTTGCCACAACCCGACGGACCGAGCAGCGTGAAAAACTCGTTCTCGTGAATCTCAAGCTCGATTCCATCCAAAGCGACATGAGGATCGCCCGCCGCATCAAAATACGTCTTGGAAACGTCCCACAATCGAGCCGCGGTCGAAGATTCGCTACCACAGCGCCCATTGCGATGATCCGTTTCTATCGACGATGTGGCGCCCACGTTTTCTCTCCACGCTTCGTTCTGGATGAGAAAGGGTGTCACTTAGATTCTGAGTTGCATATCACCTAGAGTGGGTATTGGCGGAGCCGGCTTTGCCGTGCGCAGCTGAGCAACGGAAATAACCTTGCTTGCCTGCATACCCTGTGAAATCGGCAGCAGAGGGCAAAACTGAGGACAAATTATTCTTTGATCTAATTCTAAAGCGGACTTTGAAGTATTCCGTATGAACGTCAACTTCGTCCGCATCCTGTGGTTCGCAGACGTCGAGATTTTGCATTTGCAGCGAATGGCAGGTTCCACGGGCCGCGCCGCAGCAGGTCGACCAGTTGGTGAATGTCCGGAATGGGCCGTTCGGCATGTCATGGTAACCGGGGCAGGGGCTTATGCTGCCACTGCTCCAAGGTCAGTACTGAGCCCATAGTGCCTGATACTGCATGGTGCACGAACGTCGGCTTTGTTTCCAGCCACGACTAATAAACCAATCAACATTGTACCGCGTTGTCCGAGATGTTGGCACCACAAGCTCACTGGTGGCGGTGTTTCCTGCACACTACGCTACACCATGAATTTAATGAACATAGCACGTGATGATAGGTTCCCCGCTTTGTCGCGGCCATATTCAAGAGTAAACAAGCGGTACTCACGATATTTGGTTGGCCCTAACTGCCCGGGCCAAGAGAACAGGTCAGGTTGCCACCATACCACCCGGCAAACACGCCGCGCGAACGTTGGCCTTTGAGTTTTCTTTTCAGAAGCAATCCTGCTTGGGTGTTGGGATAGTTGCGAAGATAAGCCTCCGCCCAAGCAAGGTTGTGGTACCTATCGCTTCGCGTGGTCCAGAAAAATGTATCTTGGGGACCGCTTAAGCCAACTGGGTTATTCGGCGCTGCGGATGCCTGAACAAGCCAAACCAATGCTCCATGGATATCTGTCTGACGGCTCTTATGTCGAAAGCCTTTTCCACCGCCACGCTGCGACGCATCCATCGCAATCACGAGGTACCCGTACGTGATGAACGTGTAGTGTAGTTGCCGTTTGGCCGGACGTTTGTTGCGAGCTTGGTCAAATGTACCGGCCAAAGGGGCGTTAGGGCGCATTTGCCGCGCCAGATATGCTAGATCTCTTTCACCTTTTTTGAACGCCTTTCGGTTACCTGTTTCTGCACCCCATGCCAAAAGTCCAGCCGCACGGGCGGCATGGCCTTCTTTACCGTACATCTGCTCGAAACCGCCAACTGAGCCTGCACTTGCTGCCAGTCTATCTCCCCAATCCCCAATTGCGACAACTCTTGGGTCATTTTTCCCCAGAATTGCGCTTAGTGAACTGTGCACCATCGACAAATTGAGCAGGATGTTCGCTTGCCACCAGGCTGCGTCTATCTTCACGCCATCGTACAAACCTTGTTTTTCGAATGATCTGGCCTGAGCGGCTGCCGCAAGCTGATCGGCGATCTGGCTGGCGTCCGCCTTGGAACCGGTGCGGAGTAGATGGGAATTTGCCGCGCCGAGTTCATTCATGAAAACAGCGGGAGGTCGGTCTTTTCCGGATGCTGTTTTGAAGGGTTGAGTGATTGGTGCGGTTGTGAATTTGGAAGGCTTACGTTCCGGGCACCAGGCATTTCGGTAGGAACTATTCGCGGAGAAGAATTCTAGTCTTTTTTGGGCGTTTGCGAAATCGGCCATTACGAGTTTTGCGTTCAAAAACCCAACACAAAATATTAAAATTAAAACGAAAAAGGACCGCATATCACCAATACTCCACTAGATATCTTTTCACTGATGCTAGTGAGGTGTTCTGGATTCAGTCAAGCACCACGCTTGAATTATGAACCTCCCGCAAAACTGTGACTGGTACATCTCGGAATTAGGGTTTGGGAACCTCAACTATGAACGAACGCTTCCATATTGTTGTGTCGTTCCAAAGAGGGCTGGTTTTGGGAACATTAGGGCCTTGAAAATTCCCAAAATCCTGATTGCCGCTGCTATTGTCAGGACTACCCCGCTTCCAATTGGAGAATTTCATTGGCTCATTATTTGCCCATCTCCAGCCACCACTAGGCTCCGTGCCTTCAGGGTCCTGCACCAAGCCAATTAATGGCCCCAGAGCGAGGTTTCCCTCAAACGCCCAGTGCCCATCATCTTTCAGCGTCAGTTGATACACAAAGTCATTTTCTTGTTCATCAGTGATGGCAACGAGGTGTCCACCCAAGGCTTCGGAAACCTTTTCAAGAATCTCAAATTCTGCGCCCCACGTTCTGATTACGTAATAAGTCGAATCCCCGTATTCGCCGGCGGTTACCAAATCAAAAAATTCGAGCAACTCTTCGGGAGATGGATCTAAGGTCAGAAAATCCTCGAGGTATTCAGGGTCAAAACTTTTGGTTTCGTCGGATTTGTTTGACAGAAGGGCAAATGCTGAGAAGCCAATAGATACTAAGACAACCGCGAACAAGAGTGGCAAGAAGTACTGCCCACGAACCCATGCCTGAATTTTTCGCGCGGCCTTCTCGTAGGTTGGAAGGGCAGCCTCACCCACCTTGTACACCTTTAACGGTTGATCAAGGTTTTTGACAAAATGCTCCCCGATCTTTGTGAACCGATAGTCTAAGCTTCCTTTGACTTGCTCAATTACGTTTTCGGCCAAGCAAATACCGCCAGGTTCCGAAATCGTCTCAAGCCTGGATGCAATATTCACTCCGTGACCCAACAAATCACCGTTGGGTTGCTGAACGACCTCACCAATATTGATACCGATCCGGTACCTCATGCGGTCGCTTGTTCTTAGCTGAGCGTTGTTGGCATTATGTTGTTCTTGAATAGAAATAGCGGCTTCCACCGCGCCGGTGGGATTGTCAAAACACGCCAGAACACTATCGCCAGCCGTGTTTGCGATCCTGCCTCCGTAAGACTCGATAATCGGATCCATAATCGAACGAAGCTCTGCGAGACGATGTAGAGTGGCCTCTTCATCCTCAGAAACGAGCTTCGTAAACCCGGCAACATCTGCTGCCAATATTGTCAAAAGTCGCTTTGAATTTTTGTACACATCAAACTCGCAAAAACTTATGCTTAAGGTTCGAAGCAGGAATTCAAAATATATGCTGGCAGATTTTGGATGTTGTATCAACAAGTGGTGGTGGCGCTGCGCGCTCGCTTATTTTCAAGCGAAAGGATTTCATTTGTCAGAGAATGTAGCCAAGCCTACTGAAAAACGTCTCTAAAACTCAGAGAATGCTATTTCTTGACTAATGTAACACCATCCAAAGTTATCGTTTGTTGATTGCCCGGAACAGTAGCAGACTTTGGCAGCCATACCGCAAACGTCAGCTTTGTCCCGCATGCCGGAAGTTGCAATGTCCAGTTTTGAAGGTCCGGTTTAAGCTGATAGCGGTCATTGATTGTTTAGGATCCAATGGCGGTTTTGTCCCGCTATCTGTGAATTCGCATGGCGAACGATCTTGCGAGCGCGGCGAAAGGCCGGTTTGGTGAAGCCGCATAGCGGCAGCGGTACTTACGATGAATGTCTCCTTCGGCCGTTCACCAAGATGCCCTCGATTTGGCTAATTGCTCGGTAATTTACGAATTCATGGCCGCTTATACACAGGCTGTTATCTAGCGGCTCCATGAGGCAAATTCAGAAATTGGTGGATATCGTGGCCGAAATGCTTGCTTACATGCTGCCCTCTCGCGCAAGTTGAGATCATGCCTATAAAAGAAAAATTTGCCATTGCCGACGTTCGCATTCCGGTCAAACGGAGAAAAACTCTGGATCCCGCCAAAGTCGAACGCATCGCGTACGATATAATGGAAAACGGCCAAACCACGCCCATACGCCTGCGCGCCGACAAAGGCGGCGGTTACATTCTTGTCGAAGGATATCACCGGCTTGAGGCTTTGCGCGCTATTGGTGAAGATGAAGTCGAAGGATTTCTGGTTCACGCTCAGCTCCACTGAAAGTATCCAAATTGCAGGTTTCATTCTGAAAACCTAACCAATTGATACGCTGAGCGCGAAAGCCCGTTCTGAGGAAGCCGCACGCAGCGTAAGACCAATTGATGAATGGCAGAATTGGCCGATCGGTAAAGATCGCATGTGTCGCGACGTCCGTTCCGAAACCTTCGACTTTTAGATGGGACTCGCCAATCAAATGAACACTTGAGCACCACGACGATAGTTAGGATTGGAAGGTGTTCAAGGAGCGACTTTCCTTCTAAGGTCGCCAACATCTCATCCAGAGGGTTTCAATGTGGCGAACTCAATAGTCGAAGAAGATCTGACAATTGAAGGCAATCTCAACGCAAGTGAGGGAGGCGTCGAAATCAAAGGCCAGGTGGTCGGGGACATCAGCGCTGATACAATCACTGTTCAGGTTGGTGGGTCGGTTGACGGTGCATTGTCGGCCAAGAAGATCGTTATTGAAGGCAAGCATCAAGGTCGTCTGAAATGCGACGATCTGAAGATTGCATCGAGCGCACAGATTCAGGCTGATGTATCGGCCAAGACGATGGCAACCGAAAGCGGCGCCAGGGTTGTGGGCAAGGTCAATATCACGGGCGGGCAGTAGGGCATGCCTGAGGGCAAGATTGTATGACCGCTGGGCAACCTGATTTGATTGGCTAGCTGGTTCATTTTCGGTAGTCTGACAGACCGAGCTCGTCCCACATCCAGCTGAAATCATAATCTGCAACAGGAGACCCGAACCCTGACAGTACACTTACCGGTCTTGGGCTCGCTTATGACGTTCTGCATCATTGGCAAATCCTGAGCCTGTCGGCTCAAGACGCCATGAGAATTCGCCGGACTGCTGTTCTATCTTGAAAGCATCCAACGCTAGAGTAGATGTCGATGCGAAACCAAACGCTGACCTATAATGTGGTACGTCTACTTTATAAGGAGAAGACGCGTTTCTAAGCAAAATGAGCCAGCTATTTGCATTCTCTGAGTCGTTGTTGATACGAGAAAAATATATATTAATCAGTACTATATACAGCCTCGTTGACTTAGTATCAATGGATTGATATTAGCGCGACATGCTTGAAATTGCAAAACCAGACGTTCTCAAAAGCCTCCGCCGGGACAACCCGTGGTGGGACGCTACTTACAAGGTTTCTCAAAGCCCGACGGAGAAGAAACGCGCCTATTTCGGCCCCTTCTCCGCGCTCGCCCTGGATTGGTCCGTGCGCCGCTCGACCATCCTGATGGGGCCACGTAGGGTTGGCAAGACAGTGATGCTGCGCCAGCTGATTGAGCAGGCGACCATCGAAGGCTTTGATGGTCAAAATATCCTGTTTGTTTCCATTGATACGCCGCTTTACAGCGGTATGCCGCTATCTCGTCTGATCGAACTGTTCGAAGAGGAAACCGACCACAAGGAGCAAGATCGGCGGATCGTTGTTTTTGATGAGATTCAGTACCTGAAGGATTGGGAAATTCACCTAAAGGTGCTCACCGATCAATATCCGAACACTAGATTCATCGCGTCCGGATCTGCAGCGGCAGCGTTGCGGTTAAAAAGCGAGGAGTCGGGCGCTGGACGTTTTACAGATTTTTTTCTCCCTCCACTGACTTTCGCGGAATTCTTGGCGTTTAGGGAATTAGAAGACGATCTGGTCAATGCGGCTCCGCTGGGGTCGACCCTGCGGTTTTCCACGCCGAACATTGTGCGGTTGAACGAGGAATTCATCCACTACCTAAACTTTGGGGGCTACCCAGAGGCAGTTCTGAACGAAACAATTCAGGCCGATGTGCAGCGCTTCCTTGGGCGTGATATCATCGATAAAGTTCTTCTGCGCGATCTGCCCAGCCTATATGGCATTCAGGATATTCAGGAGTTGAACCGGCTTTTCACGACCTTGGCCTATCATACTGGTCAGGAAGTTAGTCTCGATGGTTTGGCGCAAAGCTCGGGCGTCGCCAAGAACACGATCACAAAATACCTCGACTACCTTGAGGCCGCCTTTTTGATCGTGCGTGTCCGTCGCGTCGACGACACCGGCAAAACCTTCCAACGGATGCGCAATTTCAAGGTCTACCTTACGAACCCATCAATGCGCTCGGCCTTATTTGCACAAATCTCAGACGGAGACGATGCCATGGGCGCGATGGCTGAAACGGCGATTTTCTCGCAGTGGTTCCATTCAGACCTTATGAGGAACCTGCACTATGCGCGCTGGAAAAAGGGCAGGGCAGACTTGGAAGTCGACCTTGTTCGCGTAGACCCGGCGCGCCTCAAACCCACATGGGCATATGAAATCAAATGGTCCGATAGGTTTGCAACAGATCAACCAGGTGAGCTGCGTGGGCTTATCGAATTTGCCAAACGCAACTTTGATACCAGCATCCCTGCTGGCGCGACAACGAAGACGATCACAGCTGAAAGCGAGATCGACGGAGTGTTGATCAGGCACTTTCCATGCTCTCTGCACTGCTATCAGGTTGGTAAGAATGTTGCCGAGGGCCGCGCGCCCTAATGGCGCAGCTGGAAACGCAGTTTTTTAAAGTCCATGGAAGTGTTCCGTCTCCTGTTAAAAATCACTGCCGGGAGATAGTGTGTTCTTTGTTTCCATAGCAAATCCCGAGCCTGTCGTCTCGTGACCGGGCTCTAGGTTTCAGCCGGCATGCCGGCTTCCACCCAGAACACCCCGGCATGATCTCCCTGTCCCAATAGCCCCTGAACCGTCTCTTGCGAGCCGGGGCAGGGGCTTTCGGGAAGTGAAGGCATGCGCCGTCTGGAGATGGTGAGCCGGGAGTTCACCGAAGAACAGGCCGAGCGGTATGACGAACTTGCCGAACTAAATGAGGCTGAGGCTCTGGACGCGGCTGGTGAAAAGGAGCTGACTGCGCTCGAAGACTATGCCGCGCAGTTCTATTCCGACGCGCAGCGCAAGCTGTCCGGAGTGTTTAACCACAATCCATTCTATTCCGCTTGGGCCCGCTGCCGACGTTTTCTGCAACGTTCAGCAGTGCCGGCTCGCAGCCCAAAGCGGACCTTCGTAACAAGACGTTGCAATTTCCGAGACCGGATGTGGGTACGCTCATAACGCTGCGTTTCTGACATTGATTTCATAAAAGAAAAGCTTGGAAGTTTGCCAACAGGTTTGCATGCCACTGAGGAACCCGAACATACAGGCTCTCAGGCTTATATGCGGTGCCCAATTACAGTTTACTCCCAATCACCAGCAGACGAGCGCCACGTCTTTGCTTCCGCATCCCAAACACTGGCTGTTGCGCAAGGCGTCGGGTTTATTCCGTCACAATTAGTTCCGTGGACATCTGCAAGGACAATGCGTTGACGCCCGAATTCGACGACCGTCCAGCCTCGATTGAGCAAGGAGTGAACTTCCTCTTCAATCAAGAAGTGCGACATGCATCCACCAGTTCCGCAATAAAGAGATGCAGCACTCGAACACGCGAATCCAGATTCATTCAGAACCCAGTCGGGTTGTAGATCTCCGTCGAGATCGACCCTCTCAACCGCACCCCAATCTAAGTCAAACTGACCGTCGTTGAACTCTGCGCAGGCTTGTTCTGCCAGATCAACCTTAGCCCGCAAACCAGTTGGAAGTTGCGAAACATCAGCCGCGACAGCTGGTGAGGTCCATACTGGGCTCGAAACCAGCACAATCCCGGAAACCAACCCTTTCAACAGGCCCACTAATTGGGAAGCCGGTTGGAGGGTGGCATCAATTGCACTGATCATACCTGTAGTCCCCGTATTCCAGCCAGTTTGACGAGTCTTCGCTAAAAATCAGAAACTCGGACCTGTCTTCCCCAAGCAGGGCGACGACAAATCCGGCCGGCGGCTCATAGTTTCCGAAGTAACTGTAGGCCGTCATGGCTCTGATCGACTCGCCGTTGACCGTTACTCGCGCGTCCCATTCTCCCTCCGGGTTATCCAAAATTACGGGTTCGATGACTCGCTCTACCGCTCCGCCTCCACAATAGACGATACCTTCTGGGGGTTCGTAGGAGGCCCCTTGGCTAGCACCTGAATCGCAGGCGGAACGAAGGGACCGAATTGCCGCGCTGGAACCCTTCAAGTCAAAGATTCCGTAGCTGACATCTTGGTCAATCATCGACAGATTAACCGATGCATTGGCCGCAAGCTGGTCCAGTACAAAACCATAATCCTCCTGACTATTGAAATTGACCTCGACAGGATAATTGTCGACGATCTGCACAGCTGCGTTTTCTGCGCCAACCTGAAATGCGCCAACTTCGGTGGTGCCGTTCTTCAAAAATCGAATGGAGAGCCCCTGCTTTTCCACGATGTCCTGGCTATCCTCATATCCAGCCGGAGCAAACCGGATACGATTACACTGAAGTTCCAGCGTCATGTTTCCGGTTTGAATAAAAGCGTTAGGATTAGGCCCGGAACTGAACGACCATTCTGCTGATGCTGTGGTCGCCATAGCCATCAGTAGCGTTCCAATGGGAATCAGCTTGAAACTCATTGTCTCTCTCCCTGGTATTAAGAATCGAACTGTCATTCAGCAGAGATTCTGACCCGCTGCCTGCGCAACCAGGTCAGGAAACAGGTGCGCCGTATTCGTTTGCGCCTTCTTGAGAAGGTCGCGTCAGCCACCAGATCATCAGGATGGACAGAACCAATTGAAGAATTGAGACAACAACAATACCGGTCACGCCCAAAACTGCCGCGGGTCCTCGCAATGCATCGGGGTTTTCGGCCCCTTGCTCCAATGCCGAGAAGAACGCCACGCCACCCAGCATAACAAAAAGCGTTGTAATGCTGAGCGCCATCGGCAGCAGCAAGTACCAGCCAGGTCGCCCTGTATCATGCAACCTCCGCCAACCGGCGGCCAGCATAGGGATGATAACGGCCAGTTGGAAAACAGAGGACAGAACTCGAGATCCTTGCCCTGTTTCTGGGTTGGTCCCGAATATGATCGCATCCACCACAGCTAAAGCAGCACTCACGAGAACCACAAACAAGAAGAACCACCAGTATTCTGAGCGCATAGCCCGACCGGAGAACTGGAAGTATTTCGAGAAACACGTCTTAACGGATTCAACAAAACCCATTTTCAATCCTTTCTTGGTTTCTGCGCGACCTCAGAACGCCTCGCCGACCCAAAAGAACACATTCGCCCTCATGGGTGCTCCCACCTACCTTTTTGTTTGAGGGCAGACGCCTATCGTACGAGAGCGTAACGAAGTTTACGCGCGGAAAAAATGTTGATTTATTAAAAATTAGATTCAAACATGTGAATTTGACACAACTTTCATTTTACCTCCGTTGTGATCGCTGTCGCCCGACTTGTCGGGCCCTACCGGCCGCTGGAGTGAGTGCTGGCGGTCGGAAGGCACTTTACAATGATTGAGCGTTGGGAGGACGCGATGCTTATACTTAGTGTACTCGGCCTACCTCCAGAATTCGCTCGAGCTTCTGCCATTGTCGTCATTCAGCCTTCACACGTTGTCGGCGGTCTCGGTTGTCAAAGTAATATAGCTCCGCCCGCCACCCCCCGCGACAAGTTGTTGGGAAGGGAAGTTACAGGGCCGAAGTATGTTTCATAGCCTGCTCTGACGCGAGAACTTCAAACAAGCCATCCAATTTCACCAATTTCAACGGAACCAGAGGGAGAAGAAAATGTCTAAAAAGATGGTGATGATTGCGGGCGCAACTTGTTTCGCACTGCTTGCGGCCTGCGACGATACGAGTACATCCAGTGCGTCCGCCGAACTCACACCCGCTCAGCAGGCGTGTTTGCGAGATGTAGCCAGCACAACGAACAATTCGCAAGTCGTGGTGCTCTCATCCGCGTTTAGCGAGGCGGGGACACAGGTCACTGTAGGCGTTGGCGAGGATAGTGCTCCTTGGAATTGCATTGCTTACAGTGATGGCACGACAGCTGGTATCGAGTTCCTGGGCGACGAAGGCGCATTGTGACCAGTCTGCTGCGTAGCCGAAAACGGCTGCGTAGCACTGGCTTGATTTGCTGAGGCTCGACTTGGTTTGTAGAACCACTATCATTGTATTCGCGATCCTTTACCTGTTGGCGTTGATTGCATTCTTGACGGGCACATTTGGCTGGTTGGGACAGGAAAGAGACCCTTTGTCCGGGGTGTTCCTTCTGCCGTTGGGACTACCTTGGATACTTGTAGCGGACTCGATCTCAGAGTCGGCCAAACCGTGGTTCGCGGCGCTCGCACCGGTGCTCAACCTGTTAGCGCTGGTCTTGATTTGCAGATGGGCACATGGTTTGCGCCGGTAGTGAAAGCCGCGCTTATTCTCACCAAAAGGGAGGAAAACATGGGAAAAGTGATCTTGGGTATTGTGATCGGGCTCGTCCTCGGCGTGGTTGGGGCGATGACCTTAGGTGGCGGGGCCGCAGTGGGTGTCGGCGTTGCGACAGGCTTGTCCGCCGGTGTCTGCACCACATTGAAAGGAGCACAAGCAGAGAACCTGATCACCCCCGAGCAAGCGGATCAGATCCTCAATCGCGTAAATTCCGAGATGGCATCACTGCAAGGAATTGAAACGACAGACGAGGTCGTCGGCAGCGCACAGGCATGCGATGAGTTTCTATCAAAGTTGAGGGATGCAAAGTGAGGTTCCGCTTAGTACGGAACAAAACTGTAAGGACAAGCCAACAGGGAACCATCTGATGAAACTCGTTTTACTCAAACTCCTCACTCCCATGTTCGCAATCGCGGGCACTGCTGCTTTTGCAATGTCAGAAGCCGATGACGCGTGTATCGACCAATTACGGCAGGTTGGAGGACCAGACGGTCAATCAGGTACGATAGAAAGCTCAGAGTTCTCGGAAGCAGGTACGCTCGTCATGCTACGAGATGCAGGTGGAACACTTTGGCGCTGCATCGCGTACAAGGATGGAAGCATTGGAGAGATGTCGGTTGTCGAGGCGATGGATGATGGCGGTGGAGCCATTGCAGGCGTCGCCGGTTCTACCGGTAGCCAGCGTGTCAAATTCGATGTCGGTTCCACTGGCGCCGAACTTGTCGGCCAACTCGCGCCCGGAGCGTCGCAGCAATACCTTCTCGGTGCAAAGAACGAACAGTTCCTTTACGTCCGCGTTGCTCCGCGAAATGGCTCCTTGGACTACGTCATTCGTAACCCCGATGGTTCTGAACTGTTGGGATTGATGTCGGCGGACAAGGAGTATCGAGGACAGCTTTGGCAATCCGGTGATCATGTTGTGGAAGTTATCAATCGCAGCAACTCTTCCGTCGACTACAACGTAATTTTCGGAATTGAATAGGTGATCAATCAGAAACCCTGGAACGCAAGTCCAAAAAAGCGAGGGAAACACAGATGAATCCCAAGGTCCTATTGGTGATCGGCACGACGTGTATTACTGCGCTTGCAGCATGCGACGAGAGTGGCGGATCAGTGGATGCAAGTGCACCAACTGTGGGCAGCTCTAGCGATCTTTCGTCATTTGAAGGGGCAAGAGCGGGACAGGCTGAAATGGGCATCCAGAGTCTCGGATTTGAACTCATCCGAAGCGAAGGGCTCACCTCGTACTGGTTTAACACGGATACTGGTGCATGTGCTCGGATCACGACATCTGAGGGAAGGTACTCAGATGTAGCTATGCTGCCATCAGGTGACTGCTGACACATTTTTCATAAATCAAACATCTGCAAAAGGGAGCTTAAGTTTGCATTTTGATCTGGCACATGCGGCGGTCATCGTTGTCGCTCTGATTGTCACAAACCTGGCATTGAAGTCGTCCGGCGTGATCAACGAAGAAAGCAAACACCAATGGAACTGGAAAGTTTTTCTGGCCTACTTCGTGGTCGTCTTTATCATCAATCTGGTGTGGCCGATTTAAAGCTTCAGGTCGGAAAGTCTATCCCGCACTTGATACGGCTGTTGAGAATGAGCCGCTCCAATAGATTACCAAGTAGGAAGAGTTTGAGCATAACAGGCTGAAAAATAGAAAGGAGCTGGCATGCGGTTTTTGACGTCCCTCATATTCATTGGTGCTCTGGCAACCGCGGCGAATTCTGACGTAACCAGTCGAAACGGTGGCCCAAGCAACAGTCAAATGCTTTCAAAGGGTGGCGACGGAGGTGTTGATGGCGTCGCTTTCTTTCGCCCAGTCTTAAGCGGAGTATTGTATCGCTCTGGTTTCAAAGGCGGCGACAAGGATCGAACGGGTCTGAGTAAAGTTCAACGCGAGACCCTTTGCGATGAAGGGTTTTCAACCGGGTTTTACGCAGACTTCGGCAAGAACACCGAATACGGCCGCACAAGTTGCGGAAACGGATCTTTCGACTATCAAAGCGCCAGATCCTCCCGACCCAGTGCTGTCATGGCGTCCATACACGAGGTGATTCAAAACCCTGGAAAGGGCCCTGTTCTGGTGCACTGCATGTGGGGCGTTCATTCCTCAGGTGCATTGTCGGCGATGGCGCTCGTTCAGTTTTGCGGTTGGACAGAAGAAAGGGCCAAGGAATATTGGAATGAGGCCCGAAACGGGGCCCCATGTTCAGGCGGGTGTGACCAGTGGATTGACTCAAAGTTCTCCAACTTCAGTGTCGACCCCAATTTGAAGATCTCTACCGAACAACAGGCAGCGATTTGCCCCAAATGATATTGGGAGAACTATCCAAATGAAGTTCATTCTTCTGGGGTCACTTGCTTTCATTGCACCCACCGTCTTGTGGGCGAACGACGATGTCCTCGGTGAAGCCACGACATTTGATAGTCCCAACGGCGTTACTGAACGCTGTATTCGGATCGAAAAAGTTTCAACGGGCGAGTATAAGAAAAGCGATCTTGAGGAAGAAACGGCCTATTGCGAGATCGATTTCTATGCCTCCGAAATTGCTATTTGCCCAAAAACCTGGAGTACCAGCCCAGGAATGGCCGTGTACGATATTTCGGAAGGACCCTACACAGGGAACCGTACTGAGTTCGAGAGAAACGCTTGCAAAGAGGGGAAGGCGGCGAAAGATCTGGCCAAGGACAGGGTGGCCAAATTCAAATCCACCATGAACCAAAAGGGCACCAGTGGAACCTTTTCCACCTCGTCGCTGCTTTACTATCATTTCTCCAGATATTTCGACACGACTGTAAAAGTTCCAGTCGCCGTTTGGCGTAGCATGGACGCCCAGGCGCACTTTTCCGAGGTCGCAGAGCCCGGCCTTGCGATTTCTGGCGGCTCTCATGGTGGGCGCATGAACCACGAAGGCTGGCGGGTCTTCGCGGCTGCGGATGCCGACCCGAACTCGTACCAGCCAACCGACGATCTGTTCACCGCAGATCGAACGCAAATATACGGTGCGCTGCTTGATAGCCCTGGGCATCGATACGGCTCGGAAATCAACGGCACCCGTAAATCTGGTTGGGGGAAAGGTCAGAACCGCGATTTTCAGGAAACTCCTGCTTTCTTGGCTTTGCGTTCTTCAAAACCCTTGCCAGAGGCCATTGTAGAGGGCGTTGGAGAAGGTCGAAGAGACCGGATGATCAACAAGGATCTCGGTCCCGATGTCAGCGACCAACAGATGGCATTTTGGATGCAAGAACTTACCGAGATTGTACTCCTCGATTTCATCTTTAGCCAGCAGGACCGCGTAGGAAACATAGACTTCACACCCTATTGGTATTGGGTCGAAGACGGAAAGCTGAAGCATAAGAAAGCCAAGCACCATGAGCCAAACGATGGAGACGTTCCCGACGACGCATTATTGATCCGTCGCAGCAATCTAAACGACAACGATGCTGGTGGGCGTGTCGAATACGCCAACTTCGCGAAATCTACTCAAATGCTGGAGAAAATTCGCCACTTCTCTCCAAGCACGTATCGGCGCTTGGTTGCATTGAATAGTGACCTTCAATCCCAAGGCCCAGTCTATGACTGGCTATCGCAAAGCTTTGGTTTGTCAGACAGTCAGATTGCACAAGTTGTCAAAAATACTGCGCTGGCAACGTCCATTCTCCAGAGCAATTGCTCAAATGGCGATTTGATGTTCGACTTGGATCCTGTCGCATTCTTTTTGAGAAACGGCACCGAGGTAGAGGCTGTGGACTGTTATGTACCGTAGGTGTTCTGCTCTTATTGCGGTGTGTATTTGGACCGCTCTGCTCGCCTGCAAAGCGGCGGCATTGGATGTCATCGTCATATCGGATCTGAATGGAAGCTATGGTTCGGTAAGATACGATGCCCGCGTCGACAAGGCGATTGAGCGCATAATCGAGTTTGATCCAGATCTGGTTATTTCGACCGGAGATATGGTTGCGGGACAGCGCATTCCCAACTTGTCCGACAAACAGGTCAGGGATATGTGGAATGCGTTTCACGAGGTCGTATCAGATCCATTAGAGGCTGCCGGCATTCCATTTGCGGTCACACCTGGAAACCATGATGCCTCCGCCTACCGAGGGTTCGAGCGTGAAAGGAAAATATACGCAGAGGAATGGACGCCGAGAAAACCAGGCGTCGACTTCCTGGTTTCAGATGACTACCCGTTCTTCTACGCATTTGAGATGCAGGGCATTACGTTTGCGTCTTTGGATGCAACGACCCTAGGACCCCTATCCGGTGACCAGCAGGACCGGTTACAGGAATTGGGTGCAGACGGAGACCCGATTGTCACTTTCAGTCACCTCCCACTTTGGCCGTTCGCGATCCAGCGCGAACGCGAAATCATCGGTGACCCAACACTTGAAAAAATCTATCTGGAAAGCGGTGTTGTTCTGCATCTTTCAGGCCACCATCATGCCTTCTACCCCGGTTGGAAAGACGGTGTGGCTTATGTCTCTCAAGCTTGTTTGGGAGGTGGTCCGCGGCGGCTTATTGGCGATAGCGCCAGATCACCTCACAGCTTCACTCATGTTACGTTCCAGCCGAACGGAGAGTTTGAGATAGCCGTATATCGAGGCCCTGACTTCGAAAGGTCGGTAAACTTCAAGTCGCTCCCGAAAGAGATCAGATCCCCGAATGCGGTGTTGAAACGCTTAGACCTTGTGAAATGACTAGAGGTTGAGTTTCAGTTCGACTTTTTCAGGGACCAGATCATTTATCATCTCTTCGATCCGGGCTTCCGTCAGTCCACCCGAGGTGATGAAAAGCAATGAAACCCGAGATTTTCCGGGGACGTGGTGTTTTCTGACCAGCTTCCAGCCAGCCTCTGTGGCCATGGCTTCAATGGCTCCGGTGACTTTCAATGAGTGCTCTTCGTCCGAAGCTTTGAGCGAAATTTCCACACCCTTGTTTCGCCCTCCGAGCCAAATGAAACACCAACAAACAACCGCCACTAGTGTGGCCATCAGCGGCAAGCCCAAACCGACCGCAAGACCAAGAACAGTCACGATTATCATTTCGACAGTGTCCACCGGATCATCGAGATTGGAGCGGAACCTGAGCAACGCTCCGATACCAAAGATAACGAAACCGATCATTGACCCGTGCTGAACCACCAGGAAACCAACCGCCATGCCGATAAGCGCATACAGGAAGAAAAGCCTTGGCATAACTATGTCGCGGACGCTTCTACGGGCTTTACGTCTCACCGGATGATATACGATCAAGCCAGCCAGAATGATCGTGACGATCACATCGAGAGTAAAGAAATACAGTTCCTGTTTGCCACGAAACTGCGTCCACCGGCGTTCGATAACGATTTCCGACCCCGAAGCCCCGGCCAGCATCGTCGCAGGGTCGACTTGTGACACCGCAGCACCTGGCAACAGCAGCATCAACAACACGGTCACAAATGTGAGGGTCGTATTCAACTTGTCTTCCTCCCTGCTCACGCCAAAGGCTTACGCTTAACCAAAGGCACATCGTGCCCTATTCAATTCAATCGCAACAGGCGGGATCAGGTAAAGAGATTACAGTGCATTCTTCGGACATCGTATCCGGACTGTGATACGAACGCTGATACAGGGATGTGGTCCAAGCGCGAGAGAATCCAATGACAGAAAACAGAGTGTTTTCGTCAAAAGCTGAAATTTCACGGTGTTTCTGCAAACTTAGACGACTCGCTTTTACGGCCAGCTCGGTTGCGGCAGCCTTCTTGCCTTGGACCAATTTTGCCTACGCCGAAAGTGCTGGTTTGGTTCTGGTCGATAAATTCAAGGTGGCAGACAAATCAGAGGGATTTTCAGAGCCTTCCGGTTTGGCAATGTCTAACGCTGAAGGCTTCTTGTGGTCTGTAAGTGATGCCGAACCTAAACTGCACCTACTCAGAGTCGACGGGGTATTAGGAAACTCTTTCAAGTTGCCAGCATTGGCAGGATCAGATTTGGAGGGTGTTGCACCTCGAAAGGATGGGTCTGTTTTGGTGCTTCAGGAAACTGACCGATCAATTCTAGTCGTTCACCCAACCGAACCCATTCAATTGACAACAATACCTCTCACATCTCTTAAAGGTTACTCGGCCGCCGCTGAATTACTCGTTGGCAACCCATTAAACAAGGGACCCGAAGGTATCGCTGTTGACCCGGAATCGGGGCGGGTCTTCATTGGCATTGAAGGACAACCAAGGTTGTTAATGGTCGTATCACCAGCGCTAGACGAAATTGTTGAGATCATTCCTTTAGCCCGCGATGCAGGTTTTATCTCCGAGCGTGTAGATGATGATGAACTGGATTTGAGCGGCCTAGCATGGTCCCCGTCCTCACGTTCTCTTTGGATTGTAAGTGACAAAGGCCGTCAAATCTTCGTCTACAATCCAGAGTCCAAGTCCGTAAAGTCTATCAGTTTGACGTTCACAGAAGATGGCAAACAAAAGGAAGTTAAACATCCCGAAGGAATCGCTCTCGATGAGACCAAAGGGCTTCTCTATGTCCTAACAGACGATGCCAAGAAATCGCGGCTTTATGTTTTTGAGCAACCGGAATTGTGAGGACTGTCCTACTAGTTCTCTACTCTAACTTGTTGAAAAGCCGGTTTGTGTAATTCAGCGCCGTCGTATGTGCGGCGTAATAAGTAAATCTGCGTTCTGTTCACTGTGTTTCTTAAAAACATCACCCATCAATACATTCGAGTAGCGTCAGGTTCACACATGCGAACCACATAATAACATTGGACTTCAACATGCTCAGTCACTTTAAGGTTGTCAAAAATGCGCGTATTCAGATCAGTTGTTTTTGCGATCATTTGCACTCTTGTGGCCACTGCATCAGTTCCAAGAAGTAGCATTGCCCAAACCTGGGACATCGCATCCCAGCACTCGGTCAGCGGCGTAACGGTGTATGATGCGGATGAGCTGTTAACTTTTGCCGGTCAGTTGGCCTTTGATCGATCAGGGCGCATTACAGCGGTGGAGGTCGCATCAACGATCACTCAGATCTACCGAGAAGACGGCTACTTCTTGGCTGAGGCGTGGCCTGGTCCCGATGGGCAGAGCATAGTTGTTGATGAAGGGCGCATTCAAACCATCGAAATTGAAGGCGTAGATACTCGCACGTTCAAAACACTAGAGAAGATTTTTCAGCCCCTCACCACCGCATATCCAATAACTCTCAAACGATTTGAGCGGGCGGTTATGCTAGCCGAGGACATACCCGACTTGGACGTGTCGACCGAACTTGATTACCCGGATCAGGCTGGTGCTCGGCTGAGGGTATTGGGAGAGCCTTTGCGAAAACAAGCCGGCAGTGCGACACTCGACAACCCTCCGCGTGAGCTTGGAGAAGCGCTCAGTTTCTATGTCGTACAAGAGTTTTATTCGACGCTGACCGTCGGGGATTTGCTGCGATTTGAGGGGTCAGGCAACTACAATTGGGACAAAGACGACGAACACTCATTGTGGGGCGCTGTTACCTATCGCACGCCGCTGAACAGCAATGGTCTGTACGGTGAGATTTTCTACGGGAACATAAACGCAAAACGTGACCTCTCGGGTGATTTTGCAAGAACAGATGTTGATGGCGAGAACTTCACCGTCGCGTTGGGTTACCCCGTGATCCGCGACGTGGCCCGCTATGGGTATCTTCTGTTAGATTATCGCCTTTCCGAAGCGGACTCAGTCAGTGGTGGCGTTCCATTGTCCAGTGACGCGAGTGTCGTTGGCCTTACGTATCTTTACGGGCAAAACTATCCAAAAGGACAAGCTCTGGAAGCGGGGCTAACCTTGTCTTTTGGCGACAATGACAATGACACGACAGACGCGAATTTTGACGACGGAGACTCTTCGTTCTGGCATCTGCGGGGCGGCATCGGGTACGAAAGCCCGCTAACGAGCTTGTCGCCCAACACAGCTTGGCGCACTGAGATTTGGGGGCAGTACACAACCGACCGGCTGCCCTCGGTCGAGGAGTACTTCCTTGGTGATCGTTATGCTTTGCGTGGATATCGGTTTGACGAAGTGGATGGTGATTCCGGGATTTCCGCGATTTTCGAAGTGTCTCACTCTTACTTTCCAAGTTCCCAAAGCATTCATCGCTTAACGCCTTTTGTCTTTTTCGACGTGGGCTACATCTCGAACAATGACCCAGCGAGTTTTGAAGTTGATAATGCTACACTGGCCTCGACAGGTCTGGGTTTGGACATTGAGTTTAAGCAAAACTTATTCCTGTCCGGATATGTCGGTGTCCCTTTGAGAGACGGTCCGTTGACTGACTCTGGCGATCCTGGCGCGTATCTTGCTCTAACAACAAGTTGGTGAGGATGTTATGAAACGGAACCGCATTGCTTTAATTGCCGCAGCTTGTTTGTTTGCAGAACTGGCCGCTACGCAGGTCGTCGCACAGGGACATCATTTCGGGTGGTGCCGTGGCGTAGGGAATCCGCACCAGTCGAGCCAAGGATGTGGGCAGGCCGGTGGGCAAGGGGTAGGCAATCAAATTACCGGTCCAACGCAGCCGGTGGCAAATCAGTTGCCACCAAGGGGAACGCCGCAAACGCCCACATCCGTTGCTGTGCCTGTCCTTGCGCCGGTCGCGGTCCCGAATGCAATTCCGGGTCGCGTTCCTATCGCAACGCCAATAGCAGTTCCGGGTCAAGTTCCAACGCCCGTCGTAGCGCCGACCTTAGCTCCGCCCTTAGTGCCAAATCCGACACCAAACCGGGTTCCGACAGCCGTTCCCAATCAGGTTCCGCCATTGGCTAATGTGCCGCCGCAAGTTCCGACTGCGACTCCTAATCAAGTGCCGATAGCTGTCCCTGGCCAGGTTCCGCCTCAACCCACCGGCCCAACAGCGGTGCCGCCACTTGTGCCCACCGCAACACCAAACCAAATACCAGTCGCAGTTCCTGGTCAGGTCCCACCTCAGCCCACTGGACAAACTGCTG
>NZ_JBQFTW010000009.1:0-137551 GCF_056538865.1 Ruegeria sp. BE3
TCCCCAAGGGATACTGAACAGGCATCTCCCAACCAGCAAAATCAACCAACTTACCTCCCAACTCAACATGCAACGCGTGAAGGGGAGTGCGTTTTAGTTCGGTCATGGCGGGTACCTTCATTTTGTATCTAATGGCTGCAACGCATGCCCATCAGTCTGACCCAAGCTACGCATATTGCAACGATTCAGCCTTGGAATTCAGGATTTCTCCAGCATCTCAAAGCGTCAGTATACGGGCGTATGCATCAATAATGTTCCTATAGGAAACTTTTTTCCGTTAGGCAACACTCCATATACGCCGCCCATGGAAACACAACGCATATCAGAGGGCATGGTGCGTTTGAGTTTTGCTTAACGCAGGTCAAACTGCTGTAAAATTTGTATTTTCACTGCGCTTTATCGCGCAGATCACCTCAAGGCCTGAACAGCGTGATCCAGCACGCGAAGACCCGCGACCAGGTCATCTTCGGCCGTATCCTCGGCGAAATCATGGCTGATTCCGTTGATTGATGGCACGAACAGCATCGCAACCGGCATGAGCCGCGAGACATTGGTAGCGTCGTGCAATGCACCCGATGGCATCCTGCGCCATTTGCCAGGCGCGACCGCTTGCGCGCCCGCCTCCAGCGCGCCGCGCAGGGTTGGGTCCATGCTGACTGGTTCCAGCCCCAACATCGGGCCGTAACTCAGCTCCATCCCCAGTTCCCCGGCCACCTGTTGCGCGGTGGCCCGGATGATCTCTTCCATACGCACCAGCCGGTCGGCATCGCCATCGCGCCATTGCATCGAGAAGCGAACGCGACCCGGCACGATGGAGGACGCGTTTGGATGCAAATCAACGCGCCCGATGGTCCAGACGGTTTGCGGCGTGACGACATTGCGAAACAGGTCATTCAGACGCGCGTTGAATAAAGACAGCGCTTGAAACGCATCGCGGCGCAGATGCATCGGTGTGGTTCCGGCGTGGTTCTGCTGCCCCTCGAAGGTGATCGACATGTCGCGAATGCCGACGATATCGGTCACGACTCCGATCTGTTCTCCAGCAGCATCCAGCGCGGGGCCTTGTTCAATATGCATTTCGATAAAGCCGTTGAACCGCGCGGGATCGACAAAACCTTCAGCAAGCCCGGCCATCGATGCCCTTGCCGTGCCAAAGCTGATGCCCGCGCCATCCGTCAGACCGTCTGCCTTTGCCAGAGGCAATCCACCCGACCAGACCGCCGACCCAGTGGTGACGCCGAACCGCCCTTCTTCGTCCTGAAAGCTGACGACCGAGACAGGCCGGTCACTGGAACGCGCGATTTCCAACGCTGCAATGACCCCCAAAGCGCCGTCCAGCCAGCCGCCTTCGGGTTGACTGTCGGAATGCGACCCCATCAACAGCGACGGCCTTTCGGCCAGACCAAACAGGCTCCCAACCGGATCAAAATGCGGTGTCAGACCGGCATCGCTCATGCGCCCAGCCAACCATTGGCGCGCGGCAATGTCGGCCTCGGAATAGGCAGGGCGGACAACGCCCTTGCCAACACCCGAAGATCCGAAAGACCGCAGCTTGTGCAAATCGGCCAGAAACCGTGTGTGATCAACAGCCATGGGTCCTCCCTCTCGGAGCGACCATAACGATAAAGCGCACCGGGCACAGGAGTTTTTTGAAGCGCATGCGAAACCCCTCTGGCCCCGGCCCCGAACCTGCCCTAAGACGTCAGACCAAGAGGGATCGTCATGTCACATATTACACTGGTGCGCCACGGGCAGGCCAATACAACCGCGCGGGATGAGCTGAGCTATGACAGGCTCAGTGATTTGGGCCATCAGCAGGCACGTTGGTTGGGTGCGCATTTGCGTGACACGCGCACCCACTATCCCCGCGTTTATTGTGGCACCCTGAACCGTCATGTGGAAACCGCAAACAGTATGGGGTTGTCCGAGCCGATCCGTGACGCGCGGCTCAACGAGATCGAGTATTTCACCCTCGCCCAATTGTTTCACCAGCAGCACGGGGTCGAGGTTCCGACCGACCGCGAAGGCTTTGTCGAACATCTGCCGCGCACCTTCTCTGCCTGGTCCCGGGGCGAGATCGAGGATGCGCCAGAGACCTTCGCAGAGTTCGAAACGCGTGTATCTAATGCCCTGCACGACATCGGCACCGAGGGTGGGCCGGCAATCATCGTGACCTCGGGCGGGTTGATCTCGATGGTGGTGCGGCAGGCCATGGGCTTGAACATTCCGTCGATGGCGCGAGTGGCCCTTGCCATCATGAATACGTCGATGCATCGTCTGCACCCGATTGGCACACAGCTAAGCCCCGTTCTGTTCAACGCTGTGCCTCATCTGGAAGCGCCCGACCGGCAATACGCGCAGACCCACCTTTAAGGAGGCCCCGATGCAGCTTTACTATGCCCCACGCACCATCTCGATCGCCGTCGCGATTGCCTTGGAAGAGGCAGGGCTGGACTATGAAGCCATCAAGCTGGATTTTGCCGGGGCCGAGCAGACCATGCCCGCCTATAAGCAGATAAATCCCAAGGGCCGGGTTCCAGCGCTGGCGGTCGAGGGCGGCATCCTGACCGAAACCGGCGCGCTGCTGGACTATATTGCAACCATCGCCCCACAGGCCGGGCTGGTCCCTGAAGACCCGGTAATGGCCGCGAGGATGCGTGAGGTGATGTATTATCTGGCCTCGACCATGCATGTGAACCATGCCCACAAGTTGCGCGGGCCCCGTTGGGCAGACAAGAAATCCAGCTGGAAGGACATGAAGGACAAAGTCGCACAAAACATGACCGCGTCCTGCGACTATATCTCGTCGAACGGGCTGCGTGGGCCGTTTGTGTTGGGCGAGGCGTTCTCGCTGGCCGACGCTTATCTCTATGTGGTTTGCAGCTGGCTGGAAGGCGATGGCGTTGACGTCTCAGCCTTTCCCAAGATCGTCGCCTTCCGTGAAGCGATGGAGGCCCGGCCCTCGGTACAGGCGGTGCGCGCCGCCGGAATGCTCTGACAAAAGGAATAGGAATGACACATCTCTGGGTCCGGGCAGAACAACGCCCGAACGAGGAACGGGTCGGACTGACCCCCGAAGGCGCCGCCGCCCTGATCGCCGCAGGTATCCGAGTGACGGTCGAAGAAAGCTCCGTCCGGGCCATCCCGATTGATGGATATAAGGACGCGGGCTGTGAGATCGCGGCTGAGAATTCCTGGCCAGATGCGCCGCGTGACGCGATTATCTTCGGCCTAAAGGAACTGCCCGAGGACGGCACGCCCCTGCCCCACCGCCACATCATGTTCGGCCATGCCTATAAGGGTCAACATTCCGGTCGCGCGCTGTTGCAACGTTTCAAGACTGGCGGCGGCACGCTTTATGATCTGGAATATCTGGTCGAGGAAGGTGGCCGCCGGGTTGCCGCCTTTGGCTATTGGGCCGGTTATGCCGGGGCTGCGGTCACGCTGAAAACATGGGCCGCTCAGCAACGAGGCGAGGAATGCCCGTCCGTTGGTGTTTACGGCAACAAAGATGCATTGAACTCCGAACTGCTGGCCGAACTGGACGCTACGGGTGCGGCGCGTCCTGACTCCATCGTCATCGGAGCTTTGGGCCGTGTGGGCACCGGAGCCGCAGACCTCTGCGAGGCCATGGGTGTCAAAGTCACCAAATGGGACATGGCCGAGACCGCAAGCGGCGGGCCTTTCCCGGAAATCCTGAACCACGACCTGTTCCTGAATTGCATCTTCGCGCGCCCCGGCACCCCGGTCTTTGTTCCGCGCGAAGCTCTGACCGCACCACGCAAGCTGACCGCCATCGGCGATGTCGCCTGCGACCCGGACAGCGATTACAACCCGGTGCCGGTATATGACCGCGCCACTACGTGGGATGCCCCTGCTCTGCGCGTGGCGACCGACCCGGTGATGGACGTCATGGCCATCGACAACCTGCCATCGATGCTGCCGGTCGAAAGCTCGGAAGACTATGCGGCGCAATTGCTGCCGTCTTTGCTGACCCTGACCGATCTGGACAGCGGTGTCTGGGGCCGGGCAGAAGCAACTTACAAAACTCATATCGAAGGGATCTGAGCGATGACGATTCACTGGTGTGGTACCGGCCTGTCGGCCATCCCCGGCCTGCGGCGCCTGATCGAAGGCGGGCACAAGGTAACCGTCTGGAACCGAACGATCGACAAGGCCAAGGCCGAGGTCGGAGACCTGACCGATGACATCCGGGCGTTCGACATCGACGCTCTGGGCGAGGTCTTGGAAAAAGGCGACGTGATCGTCTCCATGCTGCCGGGTGATTGGCACGTGCCGCTGGCGGAGCTGGCGATCTCGAAAGAGGTCAATTTTGTCTCATCCTCTTACATCGCGCCCGAGATGCGCGCATTGGATGACAAAGCACGTGAAGCGGGTGTCGCGCTGGTCAATGAGGTCGGATTGGACCCGGGCATAGACCACCTGATGGCGCACGCCCTGGTCGCAGACTACCGCGCTTCAGACGCGTTCGATGCGAAGAACCACCTAAGCTTCATCTCATACTGTGGCGGCATTCCCAAGAACCCCAACCCGTTCCGCTACAAGTTCAGCTGGTCGCCCTTGGGTGTGCTCAAGGCGCTACGCTCACCATCGAAATCGATCCGCGACTACGCTCCTCTGGACGTCGCCCGCCCGTGGGATGCGATCACCAGCTATATCGCGCCGCTGCCGACACCGGAAAGCTTTGAGGTCTACCCCAACCGCGACTCGCTCCCTTTCATGGCCGAGTATCAGTTCGAGGTTCACTGGCCGGTCAAGGAATTCGTCCGCGGCACCTTGCGTTTGAATGGCTGGGCCGATGCCTGGTCGGATGTGTTCACCGAGATCGAAACCCTCTCGGAACCCGAAGGCGACGCCCGCCTAAAAGAGATGTCCGACCAGTTCTGGGCCGAGAATGCCTATGACGAGGGCGAGCCTGACCGCGTGGTATTGTGTGTTGGGCTGAAGGCCGAAAAGGACGGCATTCCGGTCTGGAACAAAACCTATGTCATGGACGCCTGGGGCGATGCGCGCGGCACTGCCATGGCGCGCCTGGTCTCAATCCCGGTGTCACTGGCCGTCGAGGCGGTGCTGAACCGCGCCATCCCCGCCGGTGTCCACGCGGCCCCCAGCGATCCAAAACTGGTACAGGGCTGGATGAGTGAAATCGACAGGTTAGCACAACATCTGCAGGTCGTTGATCACCTTGCCTGAAACAGAGAAACAGCCATTCCCGTAGCACGGGAATGGCTGTTCTGATCTCTCCCGAACAGACGGGCAGGCGTTCAGATAAATTGTGCAATCACCGTTTCGACATCGACACGGTTGATACCCAATTCAGAAAGCTCTTGGTCTGACAGACGGTTCAATTCCTGAGCTGCACAGACGATATCCTTCCGGATCGCGCGCATCTGCATTGCCCGGTCAAACAGCATCAAGGCGCTGGTCGACGGGTTCTGATCATTGACAGGGTTCGTATCCAGCATGATCCTACCTCCTCAATCGGATTTGCGGTCAGACCAACGCCCGATACGGCATGTGGTGATAGACGCTCTGATACGCGCGTTGCTTGATCTCATCGCGCGGAATGCCGATATCGTGCAACTGATCATCGCTCAGCCGCTCAAGCTCGCGAAGCGTTCTGGTGTACGCACGCCGGCGGAACTGTTCGACCTTCACTTCAGCATGATTTGCAAACAGGCCAAAAAAGAGACCCTTCTGGGCGTTCGCTGTATGTACATGTGCCATGTCGTTTTCCTCCAAGTTTCAATACCAGGTCGGTGATGTACCTGAGAAAAGAACTCGGCATTAACGATGCCGGAACGACACATGAACTTTGCTTAATGAACTGAAGGCAGCTTACTTCTGCTGGGCATAGACCAGATCTAGCAAGTTTGCGCGCGACCCGGCTGTTACGAAAACCACCAAAATTGCTGCGACTCGCAACCATGAAAACGGACGTTGAGCGGCGCCGACGGTAGTCTCTGAAATCATCCAATCAACCAAAGGCATATCTACGCGGACCCGAGGCTGACCATCTTCGAATTGTCCACGTCCGCCTCTTCGTTTGACAAAACCACTCTGGGGAGGCGTCATCGGTTCAAGCATTGATGGTGGAGGGCTGGCTTCTCACACCTGCCCTCTCAGACTGTGTCTACATCAGATCGTTCTCAACGTCTTCGGCCGATATCCCAAGCGCATCCAGGCCGTTTTCAAGGTGATCGGACAGATGCGGCGTGCCGATCAGATAATCCGCGCACGGAGTCGAAGCCTCGGACTTGGCGGTGGCGACGGCCTCGGCCAGATCCTCAGCGAAGAAACTCTCGCGCCCGATCCACATGACGGCGACCAGCTCTGCCTGTTCGTCTTCACCCATCCGGTCGATAAACGCACGCAGTTCACCCTCGGCCCGGTCCAATTCACGCCCCATCATGGCGACCTGGGCTATTTTTCTTGCCGAGATTTCCAGCATTTCCAACTCCTCGTGTTCGCGGTCTCAACCCTACAACAACCACTCTGACGGGGCTGAGTCTTTGATCTTGAACAAACAGGTGCGGCTTATGGTTCGCGAACGCGGGAAACCGGGTGATCCGGTACAGGCGCGGTCCGAAACGGGCGGAACGTGGCCTTCTTCAGCTTCAGCTTCAACGCCTGCCAGACAATCAATGCGAAGGTGCGGCGCGCACCAAATGGCCTGCGCAGCAACGATTTGAAGATTATCCCATCGGTCAATCGTTCCCGTGATCCGGTCAGGGTCGCAATCAACCCTCCGGCCTCGCGGCCATAATCAATCCAGACACCGATCCGGTCCGGTCGGTAGTCAAAACGGAACGTATAGGACCCTTCGATCTTCTGGAACGGAGAGACATGCATCAGCTTGTCCGCCACGATGCGATCCGAGGCTTGGATGGGTGCAAAATTGGCATTGTGGCACAAGTAGCTGTGGCGCGTACCATAGGTGTTGGTCACCTCGGCCACCACTGCATAGATCTGTTGTACCGTGTCGAAACAGAACCAGAAGCTGACCGGATTGAAGACATGTCCCAACACACGGGGCTGAGTCAGCAAGGTGATTTCCGCGGGCTGTGTAATGCCCATCCTATCGAACTGTTCACGCAGCCAAATCGCGCCGCCCCCCTTACCGGGTTCACCTCCGTGATCGCGGCTGCGCCAGTTCGTGACATTTATCCGGTTCAGCGAAAACAGAAGCGGAGTCGCAACTGTTTTTTCCGGATCAAGCAGGATGTAGTCGACCGAATAGCGAAATGCGTTTTCAATCGCACCCTTCCGTCCGTGATAGGTATGCCCTGCGATATGGTCGATCCGGTCCATTTTGCTTTCCAGTTGGCCACCAAGCCGCTCGATCGGCGCCCAATTCCAGGGCCTTTTCATATGGATACTACGAAGTAGGCCTCAGGATGGATTAAAATATTCGTGCGAAGTGATCCGGCTTTGGCCCGACTGCGTAATGAGGTTATGTTTACAGAGATCGATACTGTGAGCGTGGATGATCCGGTGGGTGAGAGCCCTGCCCCCAAGGCCTTGCTCGCGAAGAAACGCAGCAAGGGCAAGCCGGTGAACAACGCGAACGGCAGTTGTAGGACCAGAACCGAGTGGGTGAGTCACGTCGCCCGCATCCGTGACGCGCGGGATCAGATGGCCTTTGCCGAGCTGTTCCAGCACTTTGCACCTCGGGTCAAAGCGTTTCTTATGAAATCAGGCTCTGACGCCGCGATGGCCGAAGAATGCGCGCAAGAAGTTATGGCGACCTTGTGGCATAAGGCGCATCTATTCGATCCGACGCGCGCGACCGTGGCCACATGGGTGTTCACGATCGCCCGTAACAAACGCATCGATGTGTTGCGCAAACAACGCCGCCCCGAGCCCGAAGATCTTGGCTGGGGGCCCGAGGCAGAGCCGGAACAGGAAGATGTACTGGTAATGCAACAGGAGACCGCGCAGCTGCGTGACGCCATGACGGCGTTGCCCGAGGCGCAAAGGCAGCTGATCGAGAAGGCCTACTTCGGGGATCTGAGCCACCGAGAAATCGCTGCACAAACCGGCTTGCCCCTGGGCACGATCAAATCACGGATACGGCTGGCGCTGGACCGCCTGCGCCACGCGATGAACTGAGATGAAGACGATGAAACACGAGATCAAACATCACCTGACGGATGACCTGCTGATGGCCTATGCCGCAGGCAATCTGCCCGAAGCGTTCGACCTGATGGTCGCCACGCACCTTTCCTTATGCGATCACTGTCGGGCCCGGGCCGAAAGTTTCGACGCCGTTGGGGGCTGCGTTCTTGAGGAACAGCCTGCGTCCGCTCAAATGGCCGATGACTCTCTGGCCGCAACCATGGCGCTGATTGCGCAGGGTGCGCCAACCCCGAAGCCCGTGCGTCCAGGCTGTTCGGTATTACCCGCTCCGCTGCAGGACTATGTGGGCGGCGATGTGAACGCGATCAGATGGAAGCCCATCGGGATGGGTGTCAAACAGGCGATCCTGCCCACAACCCGCGAAGCGACGGCCCGGCTGCTGTTCATTCCTGCTGGCGTCGCGGTACCTGACCACAGCCATCACGGAACTGAGCTGACCATGGTGCTACAGGGTGCCTTTTCGGACGAGGTCGACCACTTTGCGCGCGGCGATGTCGAAATCGCGGATGAAGATCTGCATCACACTCCGACCGCGGATCTGTCGGGAGACTGTATCTGTCTGGCAGTCACGGACGCGCCGTTGAAGTTCAGCAAACTGATGCCACGCCTGTTCCAACCCTTTCTGCGGATCTGACATACTCAGGCAGGTTTTGCTGCGCTGACCCAGCCGGAGGAGACTATGAAAACACGTTTCATCTTGAGCGCTTTACTTGCGGGGCTTGCAAGCGTTGCCTTGGGACAGAGTTCAGCAGATGTGAAATTCGAACCGGGTAATTATGGCACGATGGTCAGCGGCACGATCACCGGCAGCGATTATTTTGACTACTCCCTGGGCGCCAGATCAGGGCAAGAGATGTTCGCCGATCTGCAAGTCAGCGATACGAACGGCAATGGTGTGATCTATTTTAACATCCTGCCTCCGGGCAGTGACGGGGCGGCGATCTATAACGGCTCAATCGATGGCAATACAGCCCGGATCGACCTACCCGAAGACGGAGATTACACGATCCGCGTCTACCTGATGGGAAATGATCGCGATACGGGCAAAACAGTTGGTTACACTCTGGACCTGTCGATCCAGTAGCGCTCAGCCTTCGGTTTTCCCCAGCGGTACGACATTGGTGTGATCGTCCGGGGCAAGCTCCTCGAAGTCGAAGTTGTCCAACCGCTGCGCGCGACGCCCGGCCTTTTCGGCACTGATCTTGATTTCCGAGATATCCTTGGCCGCCTGCCCGAAATGACGATCGAGGTTGGACACACGTTCGCCCAATCGGTCAACATCCTTGTGCAGCATGCCCAGTTCCTTGCGGATCGCTCCGGCCTGCTCCCGCATTCGCGCATCTTTCAGGATCGCGCGCATCGTATTCAGCGTCGCCATGCAGGTGGTGGGCGAGACGATCCAGACCCGCTTCGAAAAACTCTCCTGCACCAGCTCGGGAAACTTGGCATGCAGCTCGGCATAGACCGCCTCGGACGGCAGGAACATCAGCGCGCCATCTGCGGTTTCACCGTCGAGGATATATTTTTCGGCAATGTCGTTGATGTGTTTGCGCACGGTGCTCCGGAACATTTGCACTGCAGCTTTCAGTTCCATATCGTTGGTGGCACCAATCAGCGCCTCATAAGCCTCCAACGGGAATTTGCTGTCGATCACAATCGGGCCCGGAGGGTTCGGCAGGTTGATCAAGCAATCCGCCCTACGCCCGTTCGACAGCGTCGCCTGAAGCTTAAAACTGTCTGTAGGCAGCGCTTTGGAGACGATATCGTTCAGCTGAATCTCACCAAACGCACCGCGGGTTTGTTTGTTCGACAGGATATCCTGCAGCGACAGAACATCGCCCGAGAGCTTGGTGATATTGTCCTGCGCCTTGTCGATGGCTGCCAGACGTTCCTGCAATTGCGTCAGCGAAGTCGCAGTCTGCTTTGACGACCCATGCAGCGATTCCTTCATCCGCTCCTGCATCTCAGCCAGAGCACGCGCCGATTTCATCGCGTTATCCGCCAGCCGGTCGTTCATCTGCTGCTGGACCGAGGACAGGCGGGATTCGACTGTCTGGATCACCTGGACCTGCGCATTGGCTTGCGTGTCCGAAACATGCTGCAATCCGCCGCGCAGTTGCTCCTGCCCCTGCCCCAACTGCTGCACATGCTGGCCCAGATGCGCCATCTGTCGGGCCAGAGGCTCCGCCATCCGGGCCGAGCGCTGCGCCGCGCGCATGGACATAAACAGCAGAAGCAGGATCAATGCCACCACTCCACCCGCAATCAGGATCACGGGGTCGTTCAATGCAACTTGGGTGCCAGCAATCTCGATCATATCGCCTCGGATGTTCTTGTTTTATTCTTCTTACCGCGCCAAACGCACGGGATCAACTGCGGCCGAACAAACGCTCGATATCGGCCAGCTTCAATTCCACATATGTTGGCCGCCCATGGTTGCACTGACCGGAATGAGGCGTCGCCTCCATCTCGCGCAGCAGAGCGTTCATTTCCTCGGCCCTCATCCGGCGGCCAGAGCGAACTGAGCCGTGGCAGGCCACCCGGCTGAGGATCGCCTCAATCCGTGCCTGCACCATCTGGCTCTCGCCCTGATCGGCCAGTTCATCAAGGATGTCGAGGATCATCGCGCGGGCGTCGACTTCACCCAGGATAGCCGGGGTTTCACGCACGGCGACAGCTCCGCCTCCGAAGGGCTCAATGGTCAGGCCGAAGCGAGACAGATCATCGGCTACGGCCATCAGACGCGCACAGTCTCCCTCGGATAATTCGACAATCTCGGGGATCAACAGTGCCTGAGCGGCGACGCCATTTTCGGCCATCTGGTTTTTGAGCTTTTCATAAACCAGCCGCTCATGCGCCGCGTGCTGGTCAACGATCACCATACCATCGGCGGTCTGGGCGATGATGTAATTCTCGTGCACCTGACCACGCGCGGCACCCAAGGGCAGGTCTTGCGGCGCAGGTTCTTCAGCGGCAACCGGGACCACCGGAGCAGGTTCGACCACACTTCCGCTATAGTCGCGGGACAGTTCGGCAAAGCCAGGCGCCTGCGCCTGATAAGCCGCCTGTCGTGCCGAGAGCGATGGCCGATCCATCTGATACACCCGCCCCGGAGCGGGCTGGGCCGGTTCGGGCCGCATCGCACCCAAGGTCGCATTAGCAACAGTGGTCGAGGCCCGATGCCCAGCCTCAGCCAGAGCATGGCGCAGCGCCGAAACGATCAGTCCCCGGGCCACGCCGGGATCACGGAAACGAACCTCGGATTTCGCCGGATGGACGTTCACATCCACTAGCGTCGGGTCACAATCAATGAACAGCGCTGCCGCCGGGTGACGGTCGCGACTGAGGAAATCGAAATACGCCGCCCGCAGCGCACCTGTCAGCATCTTATCCCGCACGGGACGGCCATTGACGAACAGGTACTGCGCAACCGCCGCACCGCGCGAATAGGTCGGCAAGGCAGCGTAGCCATACAACCGGATACCTTCGCGCGTCGCATCAATCTGCAGAGCATTCTCGGCGAACTCACGTCCTATCACGCGGGCCAATCGGGCGTGCATGGCGTCGAACAAATCGCCATTCTCACGATCCGCGCGAAAGGTCACCCGCCCTTCGCCGCCTCCCGAGACGTCGCGCAGTGTAAATGTGATCGCCGGTTCAGCCATCGCCAGACGCTTGACCGTATCGGTGATAGCCTGCGCCTCGGCCCGGTCGGTGCGCATGAATTTCAGCCGCGCCGGCGTGGCGAAAAACAGATCGCGCAGTTCAACCACTGTGCCCGCGCGCAAGGCCGCAGGTTTCACCGCCTCCATCTTGCCGCCGGACACGTGGATCTGAGCTGCATCCGAACCCGGCACCCGGCTGGTGATGGTCAGGCGCCCGACAGCCCCTAAAGACGGCAATGCCTCACCCCGAAATCCAAACGTGTGGATATTGAGTAGATCAGAACCATCGATCTTAGAGGTCGCATGGCGCGACAACGCCAATGGCAGTTCCGTTGCAGCTATGCCGCAACCATCGTCGGTGACGCGAATCAACGTCTTCCCGCCATCCGCGATATCAATCGCAACCCGAGTCGCCCCGGCATCGATTGCATTTTCGACCAGCTCTTTAACCGCCGAGGTCGGACGTTCCACCACTTCACCTGCAGCGATCCGATTAATGGCGGCATCGTCTAGCTGCCGGATGACCGGTCTGTTTTCGCTGATATTGGGGTTCGTATGCGCCATACCGCTAGACCTAGCACATATGCGCGCGATTCTGCCACCGGTTTGAATAGAATTCGGGGGTCTAGAAATAAGGTGTCCGACCGGCTCTGACCGCGGCGTCAAGGGGGTAGCGACATTGGTCAGAGCTGGCCGGACTTACCGAAGTGAGTGGTGGTCATCCGTTTAACAATTGAAGGACTCGTACCACGAGAAATGGAATAAATCTTGTTAAGACTGCGCTATTGTTTCCACTTGGCAAAGATGCGCCGATGCTCTGCAGATGGCACTGGCGCAAATACGCCAAGTCAAGCCGTGCTTGGGGCTCCGGAGCGGGTTCGGCACGGTCCAAAGACCGCCGCCACAGCCAGAATCAGCCCCGAGACCGTCGCAATCATACCGGCAGCGCTGACAGCATCCGCTGCCCCCAACCAGAGCGGACCATACCCCGCGAGTACATACCCCGCCATGGCGGAGATGGTGGCGAACACAACGCTCCACGCGACCTGAAATTCCAGCCGATTGGTCATCATGCGCGCCGCGGCGGGCGGGCAAATGAACATCGCGATCACAATGATTGAGCCAACGGCATCAAAGGCGGCCACAGCGGCGATGGCAGCCGTGATGACCAACGCCATGCCAAGCGCGCCAGTCCGAATGCCGATGGTGCGCGCGAATCCTTCGTCAAAGGTGGAAATCTTCAATGGACGCCAGAACAGCCAGGTAAACAAGATCACTCCGACCAGCGTCAAAGCGATACGCGGAAGCTCATGCGGGAGCCCTGCCAGCGCCACGGGGTCCAGCAACGAGGACCAGCCTGTCGCGTCCAGCCAGATCAGGCTTTCCAGATTTCCGTAAAGCGCATGTTCGACGTCCAGATGGACGTTCGATGTATCGGTTTGCTCTAGCAGCAGCACGCCTGCTGCGAACATGGTGGTGAACACGACGCCCATGGCGGCACCGGGTTCGATCTGGCCCAGCCGTCGGATCGCCTCGATCATGACGACCGCGACAATGGCGGCACCGGCGGCCCCCAGCATCATCGGCCAGGTCGAGATCACCCCGGTCAACAGGAACGCCACAACGATGCCGGGTAGAACCACGTGGCTGATTGCATCCCCGATGAGCGCTTGCTTGCGCAGCACAAGAAAGTTGCCAGGCAGCGCGCAAGCAATCGCGGCAAAGGTTCCGATCAGCATCGGTGTCAGTGACAGGGGGACAAATTCTTCACCACTCATGAGGGCACCCCCTGCGGGCCGCCAATGCGGCGGTCGATTTCTGCAATCTGGTCACGGGTCAGAACCGTTTCGATATCGCGCAGCCCGTCATAGAGCGCGGCTGTCGCCTCATGCGCCTGATCGGCGCGGACGAATTCCCATCGTTTCTCATCACGCAGGGCTTTGGCGGCGCGCGCCTTGCCCGCTTCGGTCGCCACACCATCGGCCCGCACGATCCCGGCACGACGCAGCAGGCGTAGAGTCAAAGGCTCATAAATCTTCTGACCCTGCGCCAATGCAAGCAACCCCTGCCGCACGTGAACCCGGCGCTGGAACCGTAGGTGGCGCAAGACGGCAGCCAATACGCCACGTACCGGAGCCAGCAGCAATGAAAGAGCAAAAAACCCGAAGCTAACCAGCACGATGATCGGACCCGTCGGCAGGTTCGGGGCTGATGCCGACAACGCCGCTCCGATATAGCCCGCCAGCCCTCCGGCAAGTCCGGCCAAAAGCACCACACGGTCCGACCGTTCCGACCAGAACCGGGCCGTGACCGGCGGGATGATCAGCAAGGCCACGATGAGGATCAGGCCGACAATTTTCAGCCCCACAACCGTCACCGCCATCACCAGGCCCATCATCGCCAAATCGATCCGGGACACGGGCAACCCACGCGCCGTCGCATATTCGGGATCAAAGGCCACCATCATCATCGGACGTCTGATAACCAGCACCAATGCCAGCGTCAGAGCGCCACCGACCGCGATGATTAGAGCATCCGCCCAAAGCATTCCCGCAGTCGACCCCAGCAGAAACCCCTCAAGCCCGGCCTGACGGCCCACGCCCATGGTCTGGATGACAGTCAACAGGACGATACCCAGACCGAAGAACACCGACAGGATCGCACCGATCGCTGCGTCTTCGGCCAGTCGCGTATGGCGTGTCAGCCAGTTCATGCAGAGCAGGCCAATCCACGCCGACACGGCCGAGCCTGCAAGCAATCCGATCAGGTTCCGGCCATCACCGCCAAACGCCACAAGCACCATGAAGGCCAGACAGACACCGGGCAACGTGGCATGGCTGATCGCATCGCTGACCAGCGCGCGTTTGCGCAGAAACAGAAAGGTGCCCGTTACCCCGGCCGAGATGCCCAGCAAAATCGCACCAATCGCAACCAGCGTGGCGTTATAGCCAAGCTGAAGGCTCAGAGCGTCCCAAAGCATGAATTATCCTATCTCGCGCGAGACCTGATCGATCTGAGCAGTGGCCAGACGGCCCCCATAAGCGGTTTGCAAGGTCTCAGGCGTAAAGGCCTCGGCCACCGGGCCCTCGGCCACTTTACGGGTATTGATCAGGAACACATGGTCGAAATAGTCGGTGACCGTGGCCAGATCATGATGCACGACGACGACCGTCTTGCCTGCCTCTTTCAGGGATTTCAGCACTGCAATGATAGCTTTTTCGGTGGCTGCATCAACACCTGCGAAAGGTTCGTCCAACAGGTACAAATCAGCATCCTGAGCCAGCGCGCGCGCAAGAAAAACCCTCTGCTGTTGACCGCCCGACAATTGCCCGATCTGACGGTTAGCAAAGTCACGCATGCCCACACGGTGCAGACAATCCATTGCGCAGGCCATGTGACGGGCACGAACGCGACCCAACAGACCCAGCTCTCGTGACAGGCCCATAAGCACAACGTCGAGCACCCGGGTCGGAAAATCCCAGTCCACACTTGCGCGTTGCGGCACATAAGCGATGCGTGCACGCTGCGCGTCGAGCGACTTGCCATATACCGTCACCTGCCCGGACAGGGTCGGGACGATGCCCAAGGCAGCTTTCAGCATCGTCGACTTGCCAGCACCGTTCGGACCGATGATTGCAGTCATCGCGCTGGATTGCACGGTCATGTCCACCGAAAACACAGCTGGCTTCTGACCATAGGAAACTGTCAGCCCACGAATGGCCAGAGGGCTGTCGTCAATCCCGCGATCTTCGACCGAGACACCCTGAACGGAAGCAAGTTCCAACATTATTCAAAACCCCGCCGACAGTTTTCCATCCATGCCGCGACCCGGCACATCTCCGCCCAGCGCTGCGGCAATCACGGTGATGTTGTGATCAAGCATGCCCATATAGGTACCCTCGTAAGTGCCGGGTTCGCCCATGGCGTCCGAGTATAGCTCACCCCCGACCGTGACCTTGTGCCCTTTGGCCGCGGCACCTTCGATCAGTGCCCGGATCGAACGGTCAGAGACCGAACTTTCGACAAAAACGGCGGCGATCTGACGGTCGACAAGCAGGTCAACAAGCTCACCGATCCGGTTCAAACCGGCCTCGGACTGGGTTGAGATGCCCTGAATGCCCAGAACCTCGAACCCGAAGCTCTCGCCGAAATAGCCAAAAGCATCATGTGCCGTGACCAGCACCTTGTTGCGTTCGGGCACCGAGCCCAATGCGTCATTGGCATAGGCGGTTAGCCGGTCAATATCGGCCAGATGAACCAGCGCATTTGCAGCAAAAACCTCGGCAGCCTCAGGGCGGGCGTCGGTCAATGCGGATTGCACTTCGGCAATCACATCACGCCACAACTCCGGGGTCATCCAGACATGCGGGTCGTATTTGTCGGCATAATCATCATGCGCCCGCAGCTTGGATGCATCGATCCCTTCTGCCACCGCCATGACGGTGCGCTTGCGACCTAGATCGTGAAAGAACTCTTCCATCTGGGCCTCAAGATAGAGACCATGCCAGAGCACCAGATCGGCACGGGTCATCGCCACGATATCGGTCCGGGTCTGGCGATAGGCATGCGGATCGACGCCGGGGCCCATCAGGCCTTTGACCTCAACCTGATCGCCGCCGACCTGACGCACCGCATCCGCAATCATACCCGTGGTCGCAACCACCTTGAGCGGTGCCTCGGCCCAGGCTGCGAGGGGCAATGTTGCGGCAAATGTCAGGGCTGCAAGAAAGCTGCGACGAATCATGTTCGATCCCCACTGAATGTTCACTTGAGAATGAATATGCGAACCATTCGCAACTAAGTCAATGCTATTGAGAATTACTCGCAAGAAAATGTACCATAATTTGTCCAAATGGTCAAATTTTTGCATATCTGTACCGCGCTGCACCTTTCAATTGCGGCCAACCCGTGCGATTTTGGCGCAAACCTCCCAAAGGACGCGATGATGGAAACGCAGAGCACTCAGAGCCCCGTGCGCACCGCGCATCTGCCACAAGTGACCGAGCCCCGGAACCCAGGTATGGACCTCGACCTGGACTGGGTGCGGGCCGTGCAGGCCAACACCTCGGCGATCGAACGCCGCGCGGCGACACTGCCCGGTCGGCGGTCAGTGAAAAAAGATTATCAGGCGGCATGGCTGCTGAAAGCGATCACGATGATCGACCTGACCACGCTGGCCGGTGACGACACCGTGGGCCGCGTGCGCCGTCTCTGCGCCAAGGCGCGCCAGCCTGTTACGCCCGCATTGTTGCAGGCGATGGATATGCCGCTGATCACCACCGGCGCGGTTTGTGTTTATCACGACATGATCGAAACAGCGGTGGATGCATTGAAAGGCACAGGGATTCCCGTGGCCGCTGTATCGACCGGCTTTCCAGCAGGCTTGTCGCCCTTTCATCTGCGCGTGGCCGAGATCGAAGAAAGTGTGAAGGCGGGCGCGGATGAGATCGACATCGTGATCTCTCGCCGTCACGTACTCTCTGGCGACTGGCAGGCGCTGTATGACGAGATGAAGGCCTTCCGCGTGGCCTGTGGTGATGCCCATGTCAAAGCCATCCTCGCCACCGGAGAACTGGGCAGCCTGCGTAATGTTGCGCGTGCTTCGCTGGTCTGCATGATGGCCGGGGCTGATTTCATCAAGACCTCGACCGGGAAAGAGAGCGTCAACGCCACTTTGCCGGTGTCACTGGTGATGATCCGCGCGATCCGCGATTATTTCGACCGCACGGGATATCGCGTTGGCTACAAGCCTGCAGGCGGGATTTCCAAAGCTAAGGACGCGCTGGTGTACTTGTCGCTGATCAAAGACGAGCTAGGCGACCGCTGGCTGGAACCCGATCTGTTCCGGTTTGGCGCATCGTCGCTGCTGGGCGATATCGAGCGGCAGTTGGAACACTTCGTGACGGGCGCTTATTCCGCCGGTTACAGGCACTCGATGGGCTGAGGACGAAAACAATGACAGTCAAAGAGATTTTCGAAACCATGGACTACGGCCCCGCTCCCGAAAGCGCTGCCGAGGCGTTGGCCTGGCTGGTCGATCAGGGCGACAAGTTCGGACACTATATCGACGGTGCCTTCACCAAACCTGGCAAGGGATTCGACAGCCGCAACCCGGCGACCGGAGAGGTGCTGGCCAAGCTGACACAGGCGAAACAGGCCGATGTGGACGCCGCCGTTTCCGCCGCGCGCAAGGCCCAGCCAAAATGGGAGAAGTTGGGCGGCGCGGGCCGGGCGCGATATCTCTATGCCATTGCGCGGCTGTTGCAGAAACACTCGCGTCTGTTTGCTGTGTTGGAGAGCATGGACAACGGCAAGCCGATCCGTGAATCGCGCGACATCGACATCCCGCTGGCGCAGCGGCACTTCTATTACCACGCAGGCATGGCCCAATTGATGGAGAGCGAACTGCCCGACGCTCAAGCGCTGGGGGTTTGCGGGCAGATCATTCCATGGAACTTCCCGCTGCTGATGCTGGCGTGGAAGATCGCTCCGGCGCTGGCGATGGGGAATACGGTGGTTCTGAAACCCGCTGAATATACCTCGCTGACCGCACTGCTGTTTGCCGATATCTGCTCGCAGGCCGGGCTGCCAAAGGGCGTGGTTAACATCGTGACTGGAGACGGCGCGGTGGGCGAGATGATCGTGAACGCAGATGTAGACAAGATCGCCTTCACCGGCTCGACCGTTGTGGGGCGCCGCATTCGTGAAGCCACCTCTGGCTCGGGCAAAGAACTGACGTTGGAGCTGGGCGGCAAGTCCGCCTATGTCGTCTTCGACGACGCCGACATTGATTCAGCTATCGAAGGACTGGTCGACGCGATCTGGTTCAATCAGGGTCAGGTCTGCTGCGCGGGCTCGCGCCTGCTGGTGCAGGAAGGCATCGCCGACCGGTTCCATACGAAACTGCGCGCGCGCATGGACACGCTGCGCATTGGCGATCCGCTGGACAAATGCATCGACGTAGGCGCGGTTGTTGACCCTGTCCAGCTGCAGACCATCAAGGGCATGGTCGATAGCAACACGGTGGGTCACGTGCATCAGGCGGCGTGTGAGCTGCCCGCAAACGGTTGCTACTACCCGCCGACGCTGATCTCAGGCCTCGAAACCTCCGACCCGCTGATGCAGGAGGAAATCTTCGGCCCGGTGCTGGTGTCGTCCACCTTCCGCACGCCGGAAGAAGCGGTCGAGCTGGCCAACAACACCCGCTACGGGCTGGCAGCAACGGTCTGGACTGAGAACGTGAACCTCGCGCTGGATATCGCGCCCAAGCTGGTTGCCGGCGTGGTCTGGGTGAATGCCACCAATCTGTTCGACGCTGCCGCTGGGTTCGGCGGTGTGCGTGAGAGCGGTTTTGGCCGTGAAGGCGGCTGGGAAGGGCTGACCGCCTATACCAAGCCCAAGGGCAAGGCCAAGCCGCTGGCGAAGGTCGAGGCCGCGATGGGCGAAGGTGCCCCGGTCGACCCCATCGATCGCACGGCAAAGATGTATGTCGGCGGCAAGCAGGCGCGACCCGACGGTGGGTATTCGAAACCCATCTGGGGCAAGTCTGGCCTACTGGGCCATGTAGGCCTTGCCAACCGCAAAGACGTTCGTAACGCGGTTGAGGCTGCGGCGGGCGCCAAAGGCTGGTCCAAGACCACCGGTCACCTGCGGGCGCAGATCTTGTATTATATTGGCGAGAACCTCTCAGCCCGAGCCGATGAATTCGCCGTACGCATTGATGCGATGACCGGTAAGAAGGATGGCGCAAAAGAGGTCGACGCCTCAATCCAGCGCCTGTTTACCGCCGCCGCGTGGGCAGACAAATATGACGGTCAGGTGCATGGCGTTCCGATCCGGGGCGTTGCGATTGCGATGAAGGAACCGGTTGGCGTGATCGCTGCGCTCTGTGCGGACGAGGCGCCTTTGCTGGGTCTGATCTCGGCCATGGCTCCGGCGATTGCGATGGGCAATCGAGTGGTATTGGCCGCATCCGAGCCTTATCCACTGGCAGCGACCGACTTCTACCAGATCCTTGAAACCTCCGATGTCCCCGCAGGCGTGGTCAACATCCTGACCGGCAGTCATGCGGAACTGGCCAAACCGCTGGCCTCGCATCTGAACGTCGATGCTGTCTGGTCATTCTCGTCCACTGATTTGTCGAAAGAGATCGAGGTCGTCTCGGCCGGAAACCTGAAACGGACCTGGGTGAATAACGCGACGGCATTTGACTGGAGCGTGGACCATTCACGCCGCTTCCTGCAGGCTGCGACCGAAGTTAAAAACATCTGGGTGCCCTACGGCGAGTAGGGCCCCCGCATCAGGGAGGCCCGTATGGATTTTTCAGGACAAACCGTCATCGTCATTGGCGGCACCAGCGGTATCAACCGGGGCATTGCCGAGGCTTTTGCGGCCTCGGGTGCCAAACTGGCTGTGGCCAGCCGGTCGCAGGAGAAGGTGGATGATACCGTTGCAGCGTTAAAGGCGGCGGGCGCGCAAGACGCCATCGGTGCGGCGTTCGACGTGCGTGATCCTGATGCTGTGGCAGCGGGTCTGAAGCAGTTCCATGAGACGTTCGGAGACTTCGATGTATTGGTTTCAGGCGCAGCCGGAAACTTTCCGGCACTGGCAGCTGAGATGTCGGTCAACGCGTTCAAGACGGTGATCGATATCGATCTGATGGGCACAATCCATGTGATGAAAGGGGCGTATCCTTACCTCAAACGCCCCGGTGCGAGCATCATCAACATCTCGGCCCCGCAATCCTATCTTCCCTACGAGGGGCAAGCGCATGTTTGCGCGGCGAAGGCGGGCGTGGACCAGATCACCCGGACGCTCTCGATGGAATGGGGGGTCGAAGGGATCCGCGTGAACTCGGTCGTGCCCGGGTTCATTGAAGGGACCGAGGGCGCGAAACGTCTGGCTCCGACCCCGGATGCCGGTGAAGCGCTGCGCCGCGACGTGCCGTTGGGACGTTGGGGTCAGCCGCAGGACGTCGCCAACGCTTGCCTATTCCTCAGCTCGGACCTTGCCAGCTATATCAGCGGGACGGTTCTGGCCGTTGACGGAGCACTTTATCAACGTGGCTCCGGCAAATTCGGCCAGATGATGGGAGAAATGCTGCGCGCACAGGCTAAGGCACAGACATAAAACAAATTAGCCTGTGAAATTGTTCATATACAGCATGTAACCAATTCCGCAGAGTCCTGCCCATCACAATGTAAGGATGGGCCAAGACATGCTGACATTGCCTTTTGGCACCCCGGAAACAGCGCAAATCATCGTGATGATCGGTGTACTGGGCGCAGGGCTATACATCCTGAACTATTTCCTTCTGCAAATGGGGATCGTGCGGGGCAGCGGTGTTCTGTATCCGGCGCTGGTGATTGTAGCTGCCAGCTGCGTGCTGATCAGCATGGCCGAAGAATTCAACCTCGCGGGTTCGATCATCCAGATGGCCTATATCCTGATCTCGGTCATGGGCCTGGTACGCGGATATCTCTCGCATCACCTTGTGCGGTTCTCCAAACCCGAACGGCAATTCGTCGAGAACTATCTTGAGACGCTGAAGCCGCATCATGCACGCAGGCTGTTGAACACGGCCATTCTGGTCACGTTTGAACCCGGCGAAACGGTGATCGAAGAAGGCATCACCAGCGACTATCTGGCTTATGTACTGTCGGGCCGCACCACCATCCTCAAGACTGGTCAGGTCATCAACCAATGCGGCCCCGACCAGATTCTCGGAGAGCTGACCTTTGGCATCGGAGTGCCTGCAACCGCAACGGTGCGCGCAGCCGAACCGACCACCTGTCTGGTTTTCGACAGCCAGCGCCTTGCCCGTCTGCTGCGGCGCAATCGCCAGATCGACGACGCGCTCAAGGCCGCGCATTTCCGGCATGCGCGCCAGAAGCTGCTAAGCAGTAACAATCACACGGTCAAAGCGCGCACCACCGCAGTTGCGGCCTAGGCGTCAACCATCCAGACCCACCGGCTTGCCCACAATGGTGAAGTGCAGACCCTCTGGGTCCAGCAGTTCAGAGGCGACGCGGTTGACCTCTTCCAGTGTCACTGCGTTTACCTTGTCATTGCGGGTGGCGATGTAGTCGATAGGGAGCTCTTCCATCTGCATCCCGACCATGATCCCGGCGATCTGGCCATTGCCATCGAAACGCAGCGGGTAGGCTCCGGTCAGATAGGTCTTGGCGTCATCCAGTTCCTTCTGGGTTACCCCCTCGGTCGCCGCACGGGCCCATTCATCGCGGATCACCTCCACCGCATCTGCGATGCGATCATTGGCCGACGATACCGACCCCAGATAGACCGAGGCCAGATCCTTGGGCACAAGGAAGGTCGAGATGCCATAGGTCAGGCCACGTTTTTCGCGCACTTCCTGCATCAGGCGGCTCTCAAACCCGCCACCTCCAAGGATGTGGTTTAGAACGAAGGCGGCGAAGAAATCCGGATCATCGCGGTCGATCCCCGCATGACCAAACAAGGCAACTGACTGCGGAGTATCAAAATCCACCACGCTGATTCCACCGGGGATATTCACCTCAGCCCGGTCCGGAATCGGTTTGCCGGTCGCCGGAAAATCCGCAAGCAGGGTGTCCAGCAGTGCACCCAACTCTTCGGCTGTGATGTCGCCAACGGCTCCGACATAGAGACGATCCCTGACAAATACATTGTCATAGGCGGACACGATATCCTCACGCGACAGGGCCGAGACGGATTCGATCGTCCCCTTGCCATCCGTGGCATAGGGGTGATCACCGTAGGCCATCTGGGCGAAGCTGCGCCCGGCTATGTCGTTCGGGTCGGTCTGATCCGATTTAAGCCCCGAAATCACCTGGGCGCGCACCCGGTCGATTGCGTCCTGATCAAACCGAGGTTCGTGCAGGGTGGTGCGCAACAGATCAACCACCTCATCGCGGTTCTCGGTCAGGAACCGTGCTGAGATCGAAACGGTATCATCCGTCGCGCGATACGTGAACGAGGCCGCCAGTGACTCTAGCTCGCGGGCGTAGGTCCGGGCGTCCATATCTCCGGCACCCTCCTCGATCAGGCCGCTCATCAGATAGACAGCGCCTCGCTTGTCGGCGTCATCCAGCGATGTCCCACCCCGAAAACGCAGCTCCAGCGCCGTGAAGGGGATCGAGTGATCCTCGACCAGCCAGGCCTTGATCCCGGCGGGAGAGGTAACCTCTTGGATATTGATCTCGGCCCAGGCAGGCAGGGCAACGACAAATGCGATCAGCGTCGCGAAAATCCGTTTCATTGGGTCACCTCATCGTCGCGCATCAGCCAGCCGGTGACCGAGGTTTCCAACTGCAGCACCTCGCGTGCTGCTGCGATGATCTCGTCCCCGGTGACAGCCTGAAGGATATCGGGCCAGTCCTGCACGTCCTCGACTGTCAGACCACTGGTCAGCGCCCGGCCATAGCGGTTGCCGATGGCGTCCACATTGTCGCGCGCGTAGATTTGCGATGCGCGCAGCTGCATCTTGATCCGGTCAAGGTCGTCTTCGTTGACACCTTCGGCAATGAAATCGGCAACGGTCTGATCCATTGCATCTTCCGCCTCCTGCAATGAGACGCCTTCGGCGGGCACCACCAGCAGGTCAAACGTGGTGTCATCCAGCGAAACGCCACGATAGAACGCGCCGGCATAAACAACCTTCTGCTGCTCAAACTGCAGTTTTTCGTTCAGGTAAGACGTCGTGCTACCGCCAAGCAATTCGGCCAGCAGGAATAGCGCAGCAGCCTTCTCCTGCGCACCCGCATCCCGTTCCGGCGCAAGATAGCTGCGTTGGACATAGGGTTGCGCAACGCGGGCATCCTTGAAGGTCAGACGACGTTCGGCCGTCTGGGGTGGCTCTTGCGAGCGGATGCGTTCTGGCAGATCTGAATTGGCAGGGATTACGCCATAATACTGATCTGCCAGCGTTCTGACCTCATCGGGGTCGACATCGCCCGTGACGACCAGAATGGCATTATTGGGCGCGTAATGGGTTTGATAGAAGGACAGAGCGTCATCCATATCCAGCGTCTCCATCTCGTGACGCCAGCCGATAATGGGCACGCCATACCGATGGTTGAGATACTGCGCCGCATTCATCTGCTCGCCGAACAGTGCGCGGGGGCTGTTTTCCGTGCGCTGATTACGCTCTTCCAGGATCACATCGCGTTCAGTGACAATATCGTTTTCAGTCAGACGAATGTTGCGCATCCGATCTGATTCCATCCGCATCATCAGTTCCAGCCGGTCGGCGGCAACGCGCTGAAAATAGGCGGTGTAGTCATAAGAGGTGAAGGCATTGTCATTGCCGCCATTGGCAGCAACGGTGGCCGAAAACTCTCCCGGAGCCAGCGTGTCGGTTCCCTTGAACAGCAGATGCTCAAGAAAATGCGCCACACCTGATGAACCGATGGGCTCATCTGCCGATCCGGCCCGATACCAGACCATATGCTGCACGACCGGCGCACGGCGATCTTCGATCACCACGACATCCATGCCGTTATCAAGCGTAAAAGTTGTAACCGCCTCTTGCCCCTCTTGCGCCCAAAGAGGGGTTGCAGCGATCAGGGCTGCCGACAGTGCCAGGGCCCGAACCATGGGGCGTCCTCCGTTTCGTTTGATGACAATCAAACTACGGTGGTGGTGCGCGGGTTCAAGGCCAATGACAGAAAGTTAAGAAGAATTCATCACTGCGGCGGTGCGGACGGAGTCTCAAGCCCACGGCTGCGCGCCGCTTCGTTCACATCGTTCGCATCAATCGCCTCACGCCGGTAGGCTTGCGCGTAACGGTCCACAGGGAACAGGCGAATACGCGTCAGGCGCTGCTTCTTCCGGCGAAACTCGGCATCTTCTTCGGCAACTACCTGACGGGTGTTCGCCGGCACGCCATATCGGCTTGATGCCGTCACCAGTGCCGCATCACCCGACGGGATGCCAGCGTTCGGGTTCAGTGCAGCCTCACTTCCACCCAGCGCCACAACTGCATCCGCCGTGGGGTTGGGATCGGTGAGGTTGCCACCACCCGGCGTCGGGGCAGGCAGGAAGGCATAGTCCTTTGGCTGGGTCAGCGGCTTGACCGGCAGCACCGCAAACTCATCCGGTCCCTGCCCCGGGGCCCGAAGGTTGCGCAGACCAATATCGGCACAGCCCGCAACCGAAGCGGCGAGTGTCAGGACAAGAATGGTGCGCGGCAGTCGCATCGGTATCTCCAGCCAGTTTCAGGGGCTTTTATCGCATATCGCAAAGCGCGTCACGAGGGCTTTTTGCTATCAAACAGCACTAGGCCCAAAGCTCCCGCAAATATGAACACATCAGCCAGATTGAAAACAAACGGATTGTCGATGCCGCAGCAGGACATGTTCAGAAAATCCAGAACATAGCCATAAAGCACTCGGTCCACGACATTTCCCAGCGCGCCCCCGATCAACAGGCCTCCGCAGAACAGCATGAACTTGGTGGGGGTCGCGCGTGCCAGCCAGATCAGGACGCCAAGGCAGATCACCAGCGAAATGCCGATCAGCACCCAGCGCGCGGCGTCGCTGTTGCCTTGAAACAGGCCAAAATTGATGCCGCGATTCTCGCCGTATTTGAACACGACAAGCGGTGGCAGAATGTCGATGCCATTGGGATGTTCGACCACGCGCATCACATGAACAACCAGATACTTGCTGATCTGGTCGATCAGAAACGCGGCCAGACCAGCCCAGAGGAGGAGCGCATTTCGCATCAGTGACGGAAATGACGCATGCCGGTGAAGACCATCGCCAGACCAGCCTCATCCGCTGCCGCGATCACTTCGTCATCACGCATCGAACCGCCGGGCTGGATAACGCACGTGGCCCCGGCTTGCGCCGCCTCCATCAGACCATCGGGGAAGGGGAAGAACGCATCTGACGCCACGGCCGAGCCGATGGTCAACGGTTGCGGCAGGTCCAGTGCTTCGGCCATGCGCTCGGCCTTTTTGGCCGCAATCAGGGCCGAATCGACGCGGCTCATCTGGCCCGCACCAACGCCTACGGTCGCGCCATCTTTGACGTAAACGATAGCGTTGGATTTGACATGTTTTGCCACCTTCCACGCGAACAGCAGATCGCGCATCTGTTCATCAGTCGGGGCCTTCTTGGTGACGACCTTCAGGTCATCCATGCCGACAAAGCCGTTGTCCTTGTCCTGCACCAGCAGGCCGCCCGCCACCTGACGCACGGTTTTGCCACCGGCGGTCACATCGGGCAGCGCTTCGGTGGTCAGCAGGCGCAGGTTCTTCTTGGCGGCAAAGATCGCCTTGGCCTCGTCTGATGCGCCGGGGGCGATGACGACCTCGGTAAAAATGCCGGTGATCTCTTGCGCAGTTTCTGCGTCCAAGGGCTGGTTCAGCGCCACGATGCCACCAAAAGCTGAGGTGCGGTCGCAGTCGAACGCGGCTTTGTAGGCTTCCAGCAAGGTTGCACCCTTGGCTACGCCGCAAGGGTTGGCATGTTTGATGATGGCACAGGCCGCGCCGTCGGCGGGGTCGAATTCAGCCACCAGCTCAAAGGCCGCATCGGTGTCGTTGATGTTGTTGTAGCTCAGTTCCTTGCCCTGATGCTGCACGGCTGTTGCCACGCCGGGACGGCCCGAACCATCGGTGTAGAATGCCGCCTGCTGATGGCTGTTCTCGCCATAGCGCAGGGTCTGTTTCAGCTCGCCAGCAAAGGCGCGGCGTTTCGGGGCCTCTAGCTGTAACGCGTCAGCCATCCAGTTCGACACGGCGGTGTCATAGGCGGCAGTACGTGCATAAGCCTTCTGGGCCAGCCACTGGCGGAAGCCCAGCGAGGTCTTGCCGTAGTTTTCTTCGAGCTGATCCAACAGCGATGAATAATCCTCGACATCGACCACGACGTTCACAAAGGCATGGTTCTTGGATGCCGCCCGGATCATCGCAGGGCCGCCGATATCGATGTTCTCGATGCACTCGTCATAGCCTGCGCCTTTGGCAACGGTCGCCTCGAAGGGATAGAGGTTCACGACCAGCAGGTCGATCGCACCAATGCCGTGTTGCTCCATCGCCGCGACATGGGTGTCATTGTCCCGCAATGCCAGCAGCCCACCATGCACCATCGGATGCAATGTCTTGACCCGTCCATCCATCATCTCGGGAAAGCCGGTGACCTCGCTGACGTCCTTCACCTCAAGGCCAGCCTCACGCAGTGCCTTCGCTGTGCCACCGGTCGACAGCAACTCAACCCCACGTTCGGCCAGCGCCTTGCCCAGCTCGATCAGCCCGGTCTTGTCGGAAACGGAAAGCAACGCGCGGCGCACGGGGTGAAGATCGGTCATGGGTCCAAAGGTCCTTTTGGCGTCAGTCGAATACGGGCTCGTCCCGGTGCGTGTCCCGCACGGCATAGGCTGTATCCTGAGCCTTGCTGAGCGTCCACCGGATGCGCGTCGCATACTCCATTGCGCGGCCAGATAGAACGATCTGTTTTGTCGCGCGCGGCTTCAAACGGCCTTTTTCCAGATAAACGCTTGGTTCAACAGACAACTTTCCGATGTTGTCATGACGGAAAACCCAGATCTCACCGCTTTTGAGCGCCATCGACACCGCCGCGCCGCCCAGATCCAGCGCTGCATCGACGTCGGGATGCAGGTGAAAGCGGATGTCAAACGCGATCCCCTTGAGGTTGGCGGCATCCATCGCCCGGTCGAACTGCCGCTTGGCCTTGTCGGTTGCCGTTAGCAGAATATCCTCGCCCGCCAGCTCGCGCCCGTCAAAGCGCAACTCCAGGGTTCGGGCATGGGTCAGACCGAAAACCTTGGCATAACCGTCATGACCGGCCATGAAACGGGTACCCTCGAAGGCGTCTTCGAAATCCACCGGCACGTCCTGAGGGCCGTCGACCAGCGCCTCATGCGCCGCGCCTTTCATCGGCGCGGCAAGGCGGGCGCTGGAATATCCGTCCACGCATAGCGTCGAGTGCGAGGGCGTGGCCCGCCCCGCCCGGCGCCAGTCCTGCCCGAAGCTGCCGCCCGAGCCGCAATTCACGATCAGGGGGCGACGGCCCGAGGTCAGTTCAAACGCAAGGGTCGAAGCATGGGCATTGTATGATGCAGCCCCTTTTGGCGGCGCGCTAGCATCGACCAGCACCGTGGTCCGCGACGCTGCCAACCTGGCAAAGCCCATCGATAGGTCTGAATGATCCTGCGGCTTGACCCCGCTTTGCGCCAGCGCCTGATCCAACCGCCCCTCAAGCCCGCGCCCACCGCCATGGAACCGCGCCAATGCGCCATCTGCATGGCGCAGATTACGCAATGTCGGAGCGATCCGCCGGATCGCCCCGGTCTGGGCCGCAGGCGTGCCCCGGCCCACCTCGCTGAGAGCCGCCGAGGTCCAGGCAAGCAGGGTGAAAACCTCGAGTAGCTCCTCGGGGTTGCGGGTCAGGATACCCCCTTCCGCATCAATCTGGCGTTCGCATTCACGGGCCATAGCCTTGAGCGCTGGATCAGCCATCTGCTCCAACCCATCCAAAGCCAAACCAGCTTGCACCAGACCACCCAGCGCTTCGAACCTAGGAAGGCCCGGCGTCGCCGAGGTCCAGCGTTTGGACAGGAACCATGTCTGTTGCGCCAGCGACCGGAAAAATCGCTTGCTGTGCGCCTCATCCATCCCGCGCAACAGGAATTGCGCATGGTTAATCCAGCGCGTTACCCGCCGCCCTGTCAGATCCGGGGCCCAGCCGGGACCGTGCCCGCGCCCATGCGCCTCAACCCAACCCCATACCCAACGCTGCGCTTTTTCACGCGCGCGATAATCACCGACAGCGGCCAGATCATCCAACCAGGAAAATCCGTGGCGTTCATCGTCGAAATCCGTGCTGGGGGCGGTCACATCCCAGAGATCTGTATCATCGGCTTCAACCAGATACCCGGCGAACAGCAGGTTCCCGGCTACCAGCTGCCGACCGCGTGCAAAAGACCCCACCGTGCGCGGTTCGGGTTGGCCCACGAAACCGGCGGCGGGTTTTTGCCTTTGACTCAGGCGCGCGTAGAGACGGTTCTGAAACCGCGTCCAGCGATTGGCCATTGTGTCCGAGTTTGACATGACGCTTGCGATTCTGCCCCTTGCGCTCTGCGGGCGCTTGACCACACGATAGACCGGTCCGCTCGTCAAGTCATCGAAAAGCGTCGCGTCAGGCGGATTTGTTCAGGCAGGCGATATAGAACCCGTCCATACCGCCCCTGTCGGGCCAGTAGTCGGGGCGCAAACGCAGGCCACCTTCCTCAGTGATCCAGCCTGTTTCAACGCCTTCTAGTTCAAGCGCGGCACGGTCGATCTGCATCTCGGGGTGCAGATCCAGCGCCTCTTCGATCTGCACTTCGCCCTCGTCGGGCAACAGGGAACAGGTGCAATAGACCAGCCGCCCGCCCGGTTTCAGCAAGGACCATGCGTGGGCCAGCATCTGCGCCTGCAACTCGATCAGCCCGCCGAATTCCGAGCCGTCCTTGGCGAAAGGCAAATCCGGATGGCGGCGAATCGTGCCTGTCGCCGAACAGGGCGCGTCGAGCAGGATGGCGTCGTATTGCCCCTGATGTTCCAACGCATCACTGGTGATCACTTCGGCCCTGAGGCCTGTTCGTTTCAGATTCTCACGCACCCGCGCCAGCCGCGCCTCGGAAATATCCAGCGCTGTGACCTCGGCTCCCGCCGCAGCCAGTTGCAGCGTCTTACCGCCCGGCGCGGCGCAGAGGTCCAGCACCTTTTCCCCGGCTTTCGGGGCCAGGACCCGCACGGGTAAGGCCGCCGCCGCATCCTGTACCCACCAGGCGCCCGCCTCATATCCCGGCAGAGTTGAAACCTGCCCCGCATCCCGCAGCCGGACCGAGCCAGTGGGCAGCACCTGACCACTCGGCGCGTCAGCTCCGGGCTTCAATGTCACGTCCAAAGGCGCGCCGCTGAAATGGGCCTGTTCCATACCCTTCACCGCGTCCTCGCCCCACGCCATGATCAGCGGATCACGCAGCCACTCGGGCAGGCGGGGCACGCGCATTTTGGGCCAAGCGTCCGGGCCATCGGCGGCAATCTTACGCAGAACCGCGTTTACCAACCCCTTCAATCGCCCGTGCTTGCGCGAGCGGCCAACGATTTCGACCATCGAATTGACCACCCCATGGGCAGCTTCACCCTGACACAGTTCAACCGTGCCAAGCCGCAGAGCGTTGTGCACGGTCAGCGCCGGTGTTTGTCGCAGATGATCGGCCAGCAACCGATCGGCACGCTCTAGCCCGCGCAGGGATTCAACAGTCAATCGTTGAGCGCGCGCGCGATCTTCCGGCGCAAGGCGGTCCAACGCTCCGGCCGCAAGGCATTCTGGCAACAACCGGCCCTCACCCAATATCTGATCCAGCAGATAGATGGCGCTGCGCCGCGCGGCTGTTGCAGAGTTTGACATGATGCTGAGTGTCCCTCGTGACCTTTGCCCGCATTGCCTTGGGCGGACGAGGGCGTATATCAAGGCGCTGAACGGAAAGGAACCCGATGCATGAGTGACGAGCGCAAAGACCTGCCCCCTGCCGCACAGCGCGCCCTCGCCGAGGCTGAGGAACGTCGCAAGAAGGCTTTGGCCGACGCCAAGGATCAGCCCAAGGAACTGGGCGGGCGCGACGGCCCCGACCCTGCTCGCTATGGTGATTGGGAGAAGAAGGGCATCGCCATCGACTTCTGATCAGGCCGCGCCCCGCAGCGCTTGCAGAAAGTCGTCTATTAGCGCCCGCTGCCGTTTCGACCGCACCCGATCCTCGGGCCATGTCAGCCAGTATCCATCTTTTGTCTGCAGCTCGGGCAGTTCAAGCCTGCACAATCGACCGGTCTGCAAACTGCCCTCCGCCAGGGGTACCGAGCCCAGAACGATCCCCATCCCCTGCCGCGCCGCCGTGATCGCGTGACCAACGGAATCGAAACTCAGTCGCCCCGTCGGCAAATCCTCGACCCCGGCAACGCGCGCCCAGTCCTGCCAGCCGGGGCGTTCTCCACGCAGATCAATCAGCGGCGCGCCCCAATCGACCCCCGGTGTCGCCATCGGGGCCAGCACCTCGGGCGCGATCAGTTTGGACTTGCGCCCGGACCAAACTCCTCGACCATATCGGATCTGCAGCCATGTCCGCTCCTCATCCAGAGATGAGCGGCGGGCCATGGAGTCCGTCATCACCCGTACCTTGGGCCGAAGTTCTAAAAAAGCAGGTAAGGCAGGCAAAACCAACGCGTGAATATGCGACGACAATCCAGCGACCCTCAACTCGCGCGGGGATTTGCCGAACAGATCCTCGGTATTGCGTTCCAGCGCCTGCAGGCTGTCCTGCACCAGCGGCAAATAGCTCTCGCCTTCAATGGTCAGCGACACGCCGCGCGCCTCACGCACAAACAACGACCGGCCCAGCCATGCCTCGAGGTTGCCGATTCTCTGGCTGACAGCCGCCTGCGTCAGACCAAACTCGCGTGCGGCCGCGGAAAAGCCGCCCAATCGTCCTGCGGCTTCGAATACGCGCAACCAGTCCAGTGGGGGTAATCCGATCTTTTTCTTAGCCATAAGATTTTCCAAGCCTCAGTGGCAATAAGGTTTAATTGTGGTAATGCCACGAAGCGCGTATCTCCTCAAGCAAAGCCCGCGCTGAACAGGAGATCCCCATGCTGCGCACCGCCACCCATGATGCCTCGGTCGTGACCGTCACTTTCGATACAGGCGCACAGGCCCGCTTCCATACCATTTGGCTACGCGACAACGCGCTAGACCCCGAAACCCGCGCCCCGGGAAACGGCCAGCGCCTGATCACTATCGGTGACATCCCCGCTGACATCTCGGTCAGCACCGCTGAGGTCCTCAATGGCGATTTGAATGTCACTTTCCAGCCCGAAAACAAGACCGTGACCTTCCCTGCCGATTGGCTGGCCGATCACGTCTATGATTCCGATCAGTCTCAGGAAACCCGTCGCACTGCCCCGGGTATCACCACTTGGGAACGCGGTATCGACGCGCCCAGCGCCGATTGGGCCGAAGTTCACATCAACCCCGCGACCAAGCGCAACTGGCTGGCCGCAGTGGCCGAGTTCGGCTTCGCCAAACTGACAGGCGGCCCAACCGAGCCCGAGTCGCTACTGAAAGTGGCCGATCTGTTCGGCTATGTTCGCGAGACCAATTACGGCCCCTATTTTGAGGTACGGACTGAGGTGAACCCTACCAACCTCGCCTATACCGGGCTGGGTCTGCAGGCCCACACCGACAACCCCTATCGCGATCCGGTGCCGACGCTGCAAATCCTCTATTGCCTGGAAAACAGCGCCGAGGGTGGGGATTCCATCGTGGTCGACGGTTTCCGTGCTGCCGAAAAGCTGCGTGAACAAAACTCCGAAGGTTTCGCCCTTCTGGCGGGTTATCCGGCACGATTTGAGTACAAAGGTTCGGACGGGGTCTGCCTGCGTGCGCGCCGCCCGATGATTGAGCTATCGCCGGATGGCGAGCTGGTTGGCATCAGATTCAATAACCGTTCCTCGGCGCCTTTCGTAGACATCCCGTTCGACAAGATGGAAGCCTATTACGCCGCCTATCGCCAGTTGGGCGAGATTATCGACGACCCGGCCATGGGCGTGTCGTTCAAGCTGGAGCCGGGCGAAAGTTTCATCGTCGACAACACCCGCGTGCTGCACGCGCGTCTGGGCTACTCCGGCGCGGGCTCGCGTTGGTTGCAGGGGTGTTACGCCGACAAGGACGGGTTGCTGTCTACGCTCGCGGCGATGGAAATGGCGCAACCGGAGGCGGCAGAATGAAACCCGATTTCTCGACCCTGAACCGCGACAACATCGTCGCGTTCATTGGTGACATCTTCGAGCGTCGCGGCGGCGAGGAGTATCTGGGTGAACCCGTCACCATGGCAGAACACATGCTGCAAGGGGCGACTATTGCCGAACAGAACGGCATGCCCGAGGAAATCATCGTCGGTGCCTTGCTGCATGACATCGGCCATTTCACATCGGAATTCGGCACTTACCATCCCGACGACACAGAGGATCGCCATCATGAGGACGCGGGTGCCGAGGTGCTGGAGCAGTTCTTCCCCTCGGTCATCACCGATTGCTGTCGCTATCACGTGGCAGCCAAGCGCTATCTCTGCGCCACGAAGCCTGAGTATTTCAACCGCCTGTCGACCGCATCGGTCCATACGCTGGAACTGCAGGGCGGTCCGATGAATGCCGAGGAAGTCGCCGTGTTCGAGGCCAATCCGAACCTGAAAGAGATCGTTCAGGTCCGCTATCTCGACGAGGCAGGCAAGCGCGCCGATATGGAAACCCCGGACTTTGCCCATTTCGCCCCGATGGTGCAGCGTATGGTCGATAAGCACATGGAGGTCGCATGAACGCCCCCGAATACATTTTCGAGGCCAGCACCAAGCCCTCGCTGCCCTGGCATGAGGTGCCGCTGATCCGCGCCACCGATGCCTCCGTCAAAGGTTATGGCTGTCTGGTCGACGACCCCGAAGGCTTCGAGATCGAGATCACCCGCTGGCCGCAGCAAGGCTGGCGGCCCATCGACGAAGGCACCGGTGACGAAGGCGGTTGGGTCGAGGGCACCTTTCGCGGTGAATGGAAGGGCGATGTGCTTTACGGAGAGAACGAAGCGGTCAATGGCCACTATGTTCTGGGTTGGTCGACCGACCCACAGCAAGCGCAGACCGCTCGGCAAACAGCGCCGCGCGATCAGGTGCTCTTGTGGCATATGAACTATCACCCGGATGGGGGTCAGATGTTCTGGCCGCTGGACAACAAGCCCTTCATCATCCCCGCCGCCCTGCCTGGTGACAACCTGACACCGGAAAAGGTCGTGGCCTTCTGGTGCGACGGCTCGCGTGGACTCTATATCCATCCCGGCATCTGGCATGAGGGGATATTTCCGGTTGAAGACAACCAGCGGTTCCTCGACCGTCAGGGCGCAGTTCACGCCCGAGTCAGCGCCGATATCGGCAAAGAATTCGGCGTCTACCTCGCCTGCCCATTGAGTGCAGCCAAGATCAGAGATCTCTGAGGATGCGCCCTTCGGGGCGTGTTTCAGAATCCCTTAACGTTTGCCCCAAACTTCTGCGATACTCTCCTTTTGCGTGTGCAAGGGAGGCGCAGATGAGACTGAACCGACGGAAAATTGTACAGCTGGGAACCGCAGCCTCGATGAGTGCGGCGCTTCCCCGGTTTGCCGCTGGCGCAGCCGGTCAGAATGAGGCGTTCGAGGCGCAGTTCGCCGACACGTTGAATCGCCTGCGCGCGGGTTTTGGCGCGCTTGGTTTTAAGGAGATGGAACCGCTATCGATTGCCACCGGAAATCCGAGCTACAACGGCGGCCTGCGGCATGATTTCGATCAATCCGCCCTGCCGACTAATGCTTTCATCATTCAACCTCTGGCCCGCGTCGGTGATATCGACGAGAAAACCCGCCCCGATGTGCTGCCCCTGTTTCACGAGGTCGGATGCCACCCGGACGGCACGGTCACGGGTCGCGATACCACCCAGCTGATGCTACGTCTGCTGACCGATACATTTGGCCTCGAACCATCCCGCATCGCGTTTGTCAGCGTCCCGCAGGCCAATGATATGCGCCCCGTTTTGGACGCTTTGGACCTGCCCTTTGACCAAAAGGTGCTATTGCGGGATGAGGCTGAGGCATTGGCCGCCCGCGATGCCTCGGGCTATTTCTTTCCCGACCCGTTCGGTGAGGATTACTTGGTCACGATGGGCGTCTATTACCGCATCGGCGACGGGGATGAGCTTGCACCTGCAGCCTATCCCCCATCAGCCATCTGGACAGAGATCGGAGAGATCATCATCGGCGGGGAAGCCGCGCCTTTGGGAGTCTCGATCGGCGCCGAACGGCTGACCTATGCGCTGACGGGACTGTTCCCCACATGGGATGAGCGGCTCAGCTCTTTGTTCGCGCAGGTTGAACAGGACGGAGCGGAGCCGCCCGGACTTGCTGCTTTCCGCTAAGCGTCCGTCGTCAGTGCGCTTTGGTGCGCATCGCGTTTTCGCGCGATCCAGACCTGCACGGCGATCAGGTATGGAACAAAGAACGCAAAGTTTTGCAAAAGGTCGAACGGGCCCGAGAAATCAGGCTCGGATCCCAGGCCACCGGTCAGCAGATACCAAACAGTATAATGCGCACGGTAGAGCCAGGAGCCCAGCGCCAGCCAGAACAACCGCAGACCCCAGGCCCAATGGCCCGCACGATTTCCAGCCAATGCGTTGTGCGCCACCATCAGGGCTGCGGTGAACAGGCAGAGGCCATAGAGGAAGAAGGCGGCGGACATAACCGGCCCACCAATTGTCCCGCGCAGGGGGATATAGGTCATCCCCGCCATGCCGGTGATCAGTGCAAGAGTCACCAGCAGTTTTCCTAGCAGGCGATGGAAACCGGTGAACCTGAGCCGAACACTTTTCAGCAACTGCAATGGAACCAGTATCACCAACAGCGTACCTGCAAAGATGTGCAGCATCATGGCCGCGTTGCCGACGCTCTGCCCATTTGCAAACAAGTAGCTCTGCTGAGGGGCATTTTCGGACAAGCCAATGCCGATCATACCAAAACCATGCACAACAAACGGCAACAGTGTCAGACAGAACACCGTCAGCATCAGGCCGGCTGCCAGTTTCGCCTTTAAGGAGCGCATGCCGAAAGTCTAGCGCCGACGGGCGATCCGTCCATGGGTTCAGAGCCCGAGCACATCCACCATATCGTACTGACCCGGGGCCTTGCCCTGCCCCCAAAGCGCCGCCTTCAGCGCGCCGCGGGCAAAGATCGCGCGATCAGTGGCCAGATGGCGCAGAACGATGCGCTCTCCGGGGGCAGCGAACAGGACGTCGTGCTCACCCACGATGTCGCCGCCGCGAATGGCGTGGAAACCGATTTGACCACGTTGCCGTGCCCCGGTGATACCGTCGCGGCCCCGGTCAGCCACGTCCGCCAGCTTGACACCACGCCCTTCGGCGGCGGCCTCTCCCAACATCAGCGCAGTGCCCGAGGGCGCATCGACCTTGTGGTGGTGGTGGCCTTCGATGACTTCGATATCGAAATCCTCGTCCAGCGCTGCGGCAACTTTCTTGGTCAGCTGTACCAGCAGGTTGACCCCGAGGCTCATATTTCCGGCCCGAACGATCACCGCATGGCGCGCGGCTGGTTCCAGCGCCGCGATCTGCTCATCACTCATGCCGGTGGTGCCAATGATATGCACACAGCGCGCTTGCGCGGCCAGCGCGGCAAATTCCAAAGTCGCCTCGGGCGCGGTGAAGTCGATCACCGCCTGTGCCTGCGCGAAGGCCTCCAGCGGATCGTCGGTGACGGTGACGCCCAACGCTTGGCCGCCCATTGCAGTACCCACGTCTTGACCAACCCAGTCGTGGCCTGTGCGTTCTACCACGCCAACCAGACGCGCCTGATCGCTGTCGGTCACGGTCTTGATCAGCATCTGCCCCATACGGCCCGAAGCCCCTGTGATGACGATCCCCGGAATATGGGTCATTGCGCTGGTCCTTTTCGCTAAGTCGGCTCAAAGCCTCCTACCCCGTTCGCGCCCGCTTGGCAAAGCCCTGCTTTGCGCTTAGATCGGGGGAATGGCAAAGAACAAATTCCACGATGGCCCCGGCCCGTCCCAACGACAGCTGCGCGTCGGCGAACTGATCCGCCGCACCCTGTCCGAGGTTCTGGCGCGCGGAGATGTCCACGACCCCGACCTGAACCGCATGTCGATCACCGTGGGAGAGGTCCGTACCTCGCCCGATCTGAAGATCGCCACCGCCTATGTGCTGCCCCTGGGCGGCAAAGGGCAGGAAGACGTGATCGACCTGCTGGCTCGCAACAAGGGCGAGCTGCGGCGCGTAGTCGGCAAGAAGCTGAACCTGAAATTCTCGCCCGACCTGCGGTTCCGTCTGGATGACACGTTCGACCGTCTGGACGACACCCGCCGCATGTTCGAACAGGACGCGGTGCGCCGCGATCTGGACGAGTGATCCGCACGCTTGTCACATTGGGCGCTGTCCTTTGGGCTGCGCAAGCTTCTGCAGTCACCTGCGAGAAGCTGACCCATGAAGATAAGCGCTACACGGTCTGCGAGGTGGACGCGTCCGCGGCGGACCTACGCCTGTTTCTGAACGATGAGAACGACGAAGTGCTCGGCCATTTCTCTGCGGTGAACGAGGTTCTAGAGCCTCAGGGCAAACGGCTGGCTTTCGCGATGAATGCGGGCATGTACCATGACGACCGTTCGCCCGTCGGCCATTACGTCGAAGACGGTCAGGAGCAGATGCGGGTGATCTCAAATGCCGGACCTGGCAATTTCGGATTGCTGCCTAATGGCGTGTTCTGCATCCGTGAAGGCCGCGCCGATGTGTTCGAGACATTGGACTTCGTTGATCAGGCGCCCGAGTGCCGCTTTGCCACCCAATCCGGTCCCATGCTGGTGATCGACGGAGAATTGCACCCGCGCTTTCTGCCCGATTCAACCTCGCGCTACATCCGCAACGGGGTGGGAACCAGTGCCGATGGCACCCGCGCGGTGTTCGCGATCTCAGACGACTACGTAACCTTCCACGAGTTTGGCGGGCTGTTCCGCGACGTGCTGAATACGCCGAATGCGCTGTTCCTCGATGGCAACATTTCCCGCATGTATGAGCGCGCCAGCAACCGGTCGGATATCGGGTTCTCGTTGGGACCCATCGTGGGTGTGGTCGAAGACGCACCCTGAAATTGACAGCGCCTGAGTGATCCGCTAGGTCGCGCGCCTTAGCAAGATTCAAGGTGCAGAATGGGACGCAAACGCAAGGGCCGCGACATTTCCGGTTGGCTGGTGGTGGACAAGCCCGCGGGCATGACCTCGACCGCGGTGGTCAACAAGGTGCGTTGGGCGATGGACGCCAAAAAAGCGGGCCATGCGGGTACGCTGGACCCCGAGGCAACCGGCGTTCTGGCCGTAGCTTTGGGTGAGGCGACCAAGACCGTTCCTTATATCACCGACGCTTTGAAAGCTTACACCTTCACCGTGCGGCTGGGTCAGGCAACCAACACCGACGATGCCGAGGGCGAAGTGATTGCGGCAAGCGATGCGCGCCCGTCGGATGATGACATCAAGGCGGCACTGGCTCCGTTCCTGGGCGACATCATGCAGGTTCCGCCCAAGTTCTCAGCCGTTAAAATCGACGGCCAGCGCGCCTACAAACTGGCCCGCGATGGCGAGGCTGTGGAACTGACCGCCCGCCCCTTGTGGGTCGAAGAACTGGTTCTGGTCGACCGCCCCGACGAGGACCATGTAGTGCTGGAGATGACCTGTGGCAAAGGCGGTTACGTCCGCTCGATTGCGCGTGATCTAGGTGATGCGTTGGGGTGCCACGGCCACGTGAAGGTACTCCGCCGCATCTGGTCCGGTCCGTTCGAGGCCGAGGATGGTTTGAGCATCGAACAGATCGACGAGATGGCCAAGACCACCGCGTTGGACCAATATCTGCACCCGTTGGAAACCGGTCTTGCCGACCTGCCCGAACTAAAATGCACCCCCGAGGGCGCCACCCGTCTGCGCAATGGCAATCCGGGCATGGTGCTGGCTTCAGACGTGGAATACGGTGACGAAGCCTGGGCCTCGCTGGATGGCAAGGCGGTGGCCGTGGGCATCTACAAATCTGGTGAGCTACACCCAAGCCGGGTGTTCGTCGCCTAAACTCCGTGCTAGGCGAAGGGCATGATCACCCGAACGCACACCAAGGGCGATGCGCCCTCGACCGCCATTTACTCCGATTGCGAGAAGTATCGCTATAGCCTCACCCGCGTGTGGGATCCCAAAGGCCGCAAGGCGCTGTTTGTGATGCTGAACCCGTCGACGGCGACCGAGGTACAGAATGACCCAACGGTCGAACGTTGCGAACGCCGCGCGCGGGCACTGGGGTTCGGGGCGTTTCAGGTCACAAACATTTTCGCCTGGCGCGACACCGATCCGCGCAAGATGCGCGCCGCCGCCGATCCGGTGGGCCCCGAAAATGACGCAGCCATTCTGGATGGCGTGGAATGGGCTGATCAGGTCATCGCCGGATGGGGCACGCATGGCGCACATCTGGACCGGGGTCCGGCGGTTGAGGCACTGTTGCGCGGTACCGGGCAGCCTCTGTTCCATCTGGGGCTTTCCAAGGCCGGGCACCCGAAACACCCGCTCTATATCGCCTACACCCAGCAGCCCGAGCCGTGGTGACAAAGGGTTAACCACGCCCCCAACTTGGCTTTGACCAAGCGCCTGAGAACATGAGACATTTTACACTCGAAGCAGCATGCTTGCGGAGGGTATCATGTTTCTCATCGGATTGTTCGGGCTGGCCGCAATGGGTGGTGCGGCATATGCTATGGGAGATCTCCTCGCCCCAGAAGAAGAGGATGAAGACGACCGCATCGAAGAAACGGTCGAGGAAGACGTACCCGAGGGTAATCTCTTGGATCCCGACGAAAGCATCGACGAACCGGCAGACCCCGAAGAGGTTGGCACGGGCGAAATCATCTCGGAACATGAAGGCGATCTGATCATTGCCGGAGACGAGGGCACGGATGCCCTGACCGGGAGAGACGGCGATGATCAGATCAACGGATATGGCGGTGACGATCAGATCGACGGTGGAGCCGGGGATGATGTCCTGCATGGTGGCGCGGGCGAAGATGTTCTGATGGGCAACGCCGGGAATGATGTTTTGCACGGCGAAGCGGGAGCGGATGTCTTGCTTGGGGAGTCTGGCAACGACATTTTGTACGGCCATTTCGGCGCGGACAATCTGCAAGGTGGCGAGGGTGATGATGCCCTCTATGGCGGTCAGGATGACGATACGCTTGAGGGCGGCAAGGGCGACGACGCACTGCAAGGCGGCAAGGGCGCAGATTATCTGGCTGGTGGCACAGGCGAAGACGCTCTGTTCGGGGGAGATGGGGATGACGTTCTAACCGGCGACGACGGCCTGGACGACGACACACGCGACTTCCTGAATGGCGGGGCGGGCGATGATATCCTGATCGCGCATGATGGCGATGTGGTGACGGGCGGCAGCGGCAGCGACAGCGTTGTGGTTCATGCGGCACCCGAGCAGGACGGCGTGACAATTATGGATTTTGAGGTGGGTCAAGATAAGCTGCTGGTCACTTGGGACAGCGCTGATGAGCCGGAAATCGGGATTGAAAAAGATAGCGAAAACAACGACCTGATTCATGTAAACATCAACGGGGAAACGATCGCTCAGCTCTATGGTGCAGAAGGGTTTTCAGCCGAAGACATTCAGCTGGTGACAGAAGAGTATCTGGCGCAGCTGACCGCAACCGGTTAACCTATCAGAATCCCTTTGCCATTCGCAGCAAAAGCGCCTATACGCGCCCATCCGCATCGGAATCGGTGCGGTTTTCTCCATGGGCCTGTGCTGGACGACATCCCGGCCTGCGCCATCAACTCTAACCTTTAAAGGAGACCCCGATGTCGATTACTGCCGCTGAAAAAGCACGCGTCATGAAAGAATTCGCAACCAAGGACGGCGACACCGGTTCGCCTGAAGTCCAGGTTGCCATCCTGACCTCGCGCATCACCACCCTGACCGAGCACTTCAAGACCCACAAGAAAGACAACCACGGTCGTCGCGGTCTGCTGAAGATGGTTGCCCAGCGCCGTAAGCTGCTGGACTACCTGAAGGGCAAAGAAGAAGCGCGCTACCAGGACCTGATCAAAAAGCTGGGCATCCGCCGCTAAGCGCGTTTTGTCCGAGTTGTACACGATCTGAAGATCGTTTCTTCCAATTTGTACATCTCTTACGCCCGCCATTTTGGCGGGCGTTTTTCTTCCGGATGGGGCCACACAGCTGCCGTTCGCTGCTCTTGCAATATTAAGCCCTACCGAGGTCAGCTTTGCGCAGGAAGCGGACTTTGCAAATTCCGAGCAGCAGCCCGATGCTACCTTTAGTTCAAAGAAAGGTGATTTTGCGACGAACCTAACGATCCCACATATTTCGCTGGAAATCACAAATACCAGAAATCAAAAGAGGTATCCTGCAAGGCAATCACGAAAACGCCAGAACCCGTTATTGCCTGCAAGTCGGGCTTTTTCACATCACAGCTCAGGTACTATTGTCTCTACTTGCGTTTCGGCATCGTTCTGGATTTTCTGAAGCTCGTCGAGCCAATTATCTTCGTGAAATGCGAGCGTTGCTTCGAAATGGGCATCCAAGACGCCAAATGCTTGGTAAATTGCAATAAAAGCCTTGTCTTTGTCCGAACGGTTCTGTTCCCGAATGCCAAAAAAAGCATCTGTGGCGCAGTTAGATGGAATTGGAAGACTAACCTTATTTGCAAAAACCACATCGACTGCATCAAAGCGGAAAGAAATCATGCAACCGTCTTTGATGTTTGGTTCACGATGCAAATTCGCGATCAGTTTCTGATCGATTAACGTGGCATCTGAGCGATAGCTTGAAGCACCCCATCTGCCCTCGCGAGAACCTCCAAATACTTGAGCGCCGCGGTTCGGATCGGCACCCATAAAAAACTCACTATAGGCGACGTCGCCTAAATCGCCGCGCCCCGCGTAAGTCCCTTTTTCAAAGGAGCCGTATTTTTCGTTCATGGCCGCGTAGACAGCATCCAGAGAGTTCTTATCAACAGAGAGTTGCCGAAAAACTGCAAACACTCGATTATCCAAAAAGCCAACAGAAATTCTCTCATCGCCAGGGTTGGCCTCATCCAAAACGAACTGCATTCCTTCTATTCGAGGGTTGTTTTCTAGGGCATCTCGCATCGAACCTTGTTGTATCAAGTCCAGGTTGGTGGTTGGTAAAGTGTAAGATTGACCATCAGGTCTGGTTGAGAACCAGCTAAGATTTGAGAGGATGAATGCCCCGTTAGCAGGGTAATTTTTGTCGGCGGGGCTCTCGCTATAGCCGCGCTCGTTGATCAATATTTGTATGACATCCTCTTTACTCATACCGACTTCAAGTCCCAATACGTCGAGGTTTGCGGGGCTTTTTGCTTCTGACGTAACAGAAAGTGGCAATATCCGCTCGGCAGAAAACTCCGCAGATTTGTTGCCCGCGGAAACATCTATCGACGCGACACTGTCCGCTAGTTCGACATTCATCAAAAAAGATTCAGGACAGCTTTGGGGGTCAGGTACAGACACCCAATTTTTACTGGCTTCCGATTTCCGTAATAAACCGTTGCACCGAAGTACTTTGTGAACCAGCCGAAAACGGCCTGCATTTTCGCCAATTGCCAATTCAATAAAGCCTTCAGGCTTAGCGTTGGGACCGACACTACCCGCATAGAACCCACCGTTTTGTTCCTGCGCCTGTGCGCCTTGCCCCAACAAGAAGGTAAACGACACCGCTGTTGCAGCTACAATATGCTTCATGATTCTATCCCATTTTACTCAGGTACATAGTCGAACTCGAAACCGGCTCTAAATTTACGAACGGCGCAATCTTCACATTTGAGACGCGTCAAAAATTTTCACATCTGTGCATGTTGTTTAGCAGATCACTCGAAATGTTTCTTGTTGGCAACCCCTTACGCGTCGGTACACTATGCGTTGACGGATGCTTCCGGTGTCGTGCAATGGCGATGCAGGTTGCTGCAACATCGCTCAGCCTGGACGGCTGGCATTCGGTCCAAAGCCGGTCTATGACAGTCCGGAAAGCTGTTTTGAGATTGCGCGATGTAGCAAAAACGGAAAGGCTAGGGAATTTTCCGGGCTCTGGCGTGTCCCAAACTTGCCGCAGATGGGCTTCAGTTCTTCGCACGCTGGTCCCCCGCGACAGTCTATACAGGCCCTGCGCAGAATTGGATGACACCAAGATGATCGTGTTCACATGAAGAAGACGAAAAGTTTTTTCGGGGCGGCCTCTTTGGATGTGGGCCGTTCCATTTTCAGCCGAAACCAACTTAAAAGGGGCTATTCATGATACCCGCAAACTGGAAAACACTTACTGCTATTGCGCTATCCGTGCCAACGGCTTCTCACGCCCAAGAAATACGGAACGGTAATTACAGCGGAGCCACGCAGGCCAGCACGACCGTGGTCGTGAACATCAACAACAAGCGGGGAGACATCACAATTCTCGCCAATGGCTGCCTTGGCTTCGTGGAGGGCATTCTGGCGCGCAATGACAAGGGACAGCTCTTTCTGGTCGATGACCTCTATGACGAGTCGCAGTGCGCGGTTGCCCTCATTCCTCAGAGTGCGACGAGCTTTCAGACACAGGAAGGGCCAGAATGCAGTTACCACCACGGGGCTGCTTGTGACTTCAATGCTCTTGTTCAGTTGCAACAATAGTAGGAATGCGAGATGCGATGGATTCTTAGAGCAAATCGATTACAAGACGTTCTGAACATCACGCCTCTACCATTTTCTAACCAGTTAATAAGACTGATCCCAACACTGCTGCCCGCCAAACCAGATGTTGACACTGCTGCCTAGAAATGTGGATTTGCCGGCTTAATCGGGTCCATTAATGAGCTATTGCACCATTCAAGAGCAAAGATGCGGAAAGCAGTAAAGCCCGCAATCCGCACTTGCAGAGTCTCGTATTGAAAGTCCGCTTCGGGCTGAGACCTGCCGAATGCCTCTGCGGCAACTTAGCGGTACGGCAAAGGCTGCTCAGGGCTCATAACATCCCGCAACCCGCACAAAAAACGCCCGCCAAAGGGCGGGCGTTTTGGTTTGGCAACGTCAAGATTTACATCTTGGCTTTCTCGGATTTCAGCGCCAGCCACAGGCAGTAGCACATCATCAGAACCACCAGCGTGAACGGGATGCCGGTCGAGACCGCGGCACCTTGCAGGGCCGAGAGACCTCCGCCCAGCAGCAAGGCGATGGCCACCAACCCTTCGAGCGTGCACCAGAACACGCGCTGGATCACCGGCGCGTCCATCTTGCCGCCTGCGGTGATCGTGTCGATCACCAGAGACCCTGAGTCAGACGAGGTGACAAAGAACACCACGATCAGGATCAACGCGATGGGGGCGATGATGCCATAAAGCGGAAGCTCCTTGAGGAAGCCGAACAGTGCGCCTTCGGGGGCGTAGCTGTCGATCACCGTGGCGCGGACACCTTCGGCTCCGCCTGCGTTCAGCATGTCGATGGCGGCACCACCGAAGGTCGACATCCACAGGGCACAGACCGCTGTGGGCGCCAGCAGCGCGCAGATGACAAACTCACGCACCGTGCGACCCTTGGAGATGCGGGCAATGAACATGCCCACGAAAGGCGACCAAGCAATCCACCACGCCCAGTAGAAGGTCGTCCAGCCGTGGAAATAGCTGGTGTCTTCGCGTCCGAACGGGTTCGAAAGTGCAGGAAGGTGGAACACGTAATCGACCATCACGTTGAAATACCGCGCGATGGCGGTCCCGATACCGGTGACGGCGATGACAAATATGAACAGGCCCACGGCCATGATCATGTTGATCTCACTCAGTCGTTTGACGCCCGCATCCATGCCCATCAGAACCGAGCCAAGCGCAATCGCGGTGATGCCGATAATCAGCAGGACCACCACCGTTGGGCTGGGTTCGATGCCAAAGACCTCATACAGCCCCGCCGCGACCTGCTGCGCGCCCAGACCCAGTGATGTGGTCAGGCCAAAGAGCGTGGCAAACACCGCCAGCGTGTCAATCATGTGACCCCACCAGCCCCAGACGCGCTCACCCAGGATCGGGTAGAATGCGGACCGCAGGGTCAATGGCAGGCCGAGGTTGTAGCTGAAGATCGCGAGGCTCAGACCAACGGCGGCGTAAACCGCCCAGCCTTCCAGACCCCAGTGGTGGATCGTGCCCACGATACCGGCATATTCATTGCCGGGCACCGCGATATCGATGCCCAATGGGGCGGCGTTACCGCCTTCGGCAAAATTGTAATAGACCGGCTCCATCACGCCAAAGAACAGCAGCCCGATACCGATGCCAGCCGCGAACATCATCGCGATCCAGCCCGCGTAGGAATAGTCAGGCTTGGCGTCCTTGCCGCCGATCCGCACCTTGCCCACCGGCAGGATGATCAGCACCAGACAGAACAGGGTAATCGCATCGACCGACAGCACGAGGAACCAGTCAAACGTGCTGGTCAGCCATGGTCTGAGCCAACCGAAAAAGGTAGCTGCGGCCTCTTGGTTGGCCAATGCGATCAGGACGAACGCAAAGATCAATATACTGGAAATCAGGAAAACCGGATTGTGGATATCGAGCCCGAACGGGCGCACATTATCCTGCCCCAGTTCATACTCGGTTTCGAAGTCGTAGATCCGTGGATCGGGATCCAGCATTTTCTTGGTTTGAGCCATACTTCGCCCCTCTGTTCGCAAGCTGCAAACGCCAAGGTAGTCGGCCGGGTGACGGTTATGAGTGTATTGCCCCCTTGGCGCGTTTCCGTCTGTTCGACCGCGGGTTCAGTGGTAACAGCCTACACTGCAATCAGTTTTTATCAAAACGCATTTATATTCTTAAAGTTGTAGGGCCAAAAATGGTGATGTTCTGTTGTCACCGAAACAGCGTTGTACAGGGTTCCCAAAAAACGAGTCTGCGCAAGTCTGCCAATCCCTTCAGTTCCCCTTTCCTTTCAACGCGATCTCATGTATGCGCGCGGTATCTGAGACGTTGTGCCCTGACCCCGGCACTCGAACGGAAGATAAATGGGGTCGGCGGCAATGGGGCCGCCATGCAAACCGGAGACCCGCAGGGGCGGGAGTGCTCCGTTCTAGGATACGCATATGTTTGATGTAACAAAGAAATCGATTCAGTGGGGCGAAGAGACGCTGACACTGGAAACCGGCAAGGTTGCCCGTCAGGCGGACGGCAGCGTGATTGCCACGCTGGGCGAAACCAGCGTCATGGCAAACGTGACCTTTGCCCGTGCTCAAAAGCCCGGTCAGGATTTTTTCCCGCTGACCGTGCACTATCAAGAGAAATACTATGCCGCCGGTAAGGTTCCGGGTGGCTTCTTCAAGCGCGAGGCGCGCCCGACCGAGAAAGAGACGCTGACCGCGCGTCTGATCGACCGCCCGATCCGTCCGCTGTTCGTTGACGGCTTCAAAAACGAAGTTCTGGTGATGTGCACCGTGCTGAGCCACGATCTGGTCAACGATCCCGACATCGTTGCGATGATCGCGGCCTCAGCCGCTCTGACCATTTCCGGCGCGCCGTTCATGGGTCCGATCGCCGGTGCCCGCGTTGGTTTCGAGGATGGCGAATACGTTCTGAACCCGACCGTCGACGACATGCAGGACCTGCGCCTGAACCCCGAACAGCGTCTGGACTTGGTTGTTGCCGGTACCAAAGACGCCGTGATGATGGTGGAATCGGAAGCGTACGAACTGTCCGAGGCGGAAATGCTGGGCGCGGTGAACTTTGCGCATGAGCAGATTCAGCCGGTCATCGACCTGATCATCTCGCTGGCCGAAGAAGCCGCGAAAGAGCCGTTCGAATTCGTTGCCCCCGACTACTCGGAGCTGTCTGCCGCTGTTTCAGCTGCCGGTGAAGAGCAGATGCGCGCCGCGTTCGCGATCACCGACAAGCAGGAGCGCACCGCCGCTGTTGCCGCTGCGCGTGAAGCGATCAAGGAAGCACTGACCGAAGAGCAGCTGGAAGACGGCAACCTCGGTTCCGCGATGAAAAAGCTGGAAGCCGGCATTCTGCGCGGTGACGTCGTCAAAGGCGGCAAGCGTATCGACGGTCGTTCGACCACCGATATCCGTTCGATCGTTGCAGAAACCTCGATGCTGCCCCGTACACACGGTTCCGCCCTGTTCACCCGTGGTGAAACACAGGCGCTGGCCGTGACCACGCTGGGCACTGGCGACGATGAGCAGTTCATCGACGCGCTGCACGGCAACTTCAAATCGAACTTCCTGCTGCACTACAACTTCCCGCCCTACTCGGTTGGTGAAGTTGGCCGCGTTGGTGGCCCGGGCCGTCGTGAGATCGGCCACGGCAAGCTGGCATGGCGCGCCCTGCAGGCGGTTCTGCCTGCGGCGACCGACTTCCCCTACACGATCCGCATCGTGTCCGAGATCACGGAATCCAATGGCTCGTCCTCGATGGCGTCGGTCTGTGGCGGTTCGCTGTCGATGATGGATGCGGGTGTTCCGCTCAAAGCACCGGTTGCCGGTGTGGCCATGGGTCTGATCCTGGAAGATGACGGAGAATACGCCATCCTGTCGGACATTCTGGGTGACGAAGACCACCTTGGCGACATGGACTTCAAAGTGGCTGGTACCGAAAACGGCATCACCTCGCTGCAGATGGACATCAAGGTTGCGGGCATCACGCCCGAGATCATGGAGAAAGCCCTGGCGCAAGCCAAGGACGGCCGGATGCACATCCTGGGCGAGATGGGCAAAGCTCTGTCCGAGACCAACGAATTCTCGGTCCACGCCCCCCGCATCGAGACCATGAACATCCCCACCGACAAGATCCGTGAAGTGATCGGCTCGGGTGGTAAGGTCATCCGCGAGATCGTCGAAGTTTCGGGTGCCAAGGTCGACATCAATGACGACGGCGTCATCAAGATCGCCTCGCCCGACGGTGAATCGATCAAGAAGGCCTATGAAATGATCCACTCGATCGTTGCTGAGCCGGAAGAAGGCCAGATCTACACCGGTAAAGTGGTCAAGATCGTCGACTTCGGTGCCTTCGTGAACTTCTTTGGCAAGCGCGACGGTCTGGTGCACGTGTCCCAGATCGAAAACCGCCGCCTGAACCATCCGTCGGATGTTCTGAAGGAAGGTCAGGAAGTGAAGGTCAAGCTGCTGGGCTTTGACGACCGCGGCAAGGTGCGCCTGTCGATGAAAGTGGTCGATCAGGAAACCGGCGAAGAGGTCGTTCCCGAGAAGAAAGAAAAGAAAGAAGACGCAGAGTAATCTGCCCTCGCTTTCCAGAAACGAAAGACCCCGGTTCAGGCCGGGGTCTTTTTTTATGCTGTGGCCGGAGCACAACTGTTCACTTTATGTTCCTTTTCGCTATGCTGACCCTATCTTCTTCTACACGCGGGGTCACAGCTATGAACCGAAGCGAGAAATACCAGCATTTCAAGGCGCTGCATGAACGAGACACCGCCTTTGTCATGCCTAACCCATGGGATGCCGGGTCGGCCCGGCTGCTGACAAGCCTTGGATTCGAAGCATTGGCCACCACCAGCGCGGGTTACGCTTTCTCGAAAGGCAAGCGTGATTCCTTCGCAGGCCTGAGCAGGCAGGAGATTCTGATCAATGCCACCGAAATCACTGCGGCGACCGAGTTGCCGGTATCGGCAGACCTCGAAGATGGGTTTGGCGCAACCTCCGACATCTGCGCCGAGACGGTCGTAAAGGCCTGCGCCGCCGGCCTTGTCGGCGGATCGATCGAAGATGCCACGGGCGACCCCGGCACCCCCATCTATGAGTTCGCACAGGCCATCGATCGTATCCGCGCTGCGGCAGAGGCGGCATCGGGGCAAGATTTCCTGCTGACCGCCCGCGCCGAGAATTTCATCTGCGGCAACCCCGATCTCACCGATACAATCCGCCGCCTACAGGCATTTTCCGAGGCCGGAGCAGATGTGCTCTACGCCCCGGGCCTGCCCGATATCGAAGCGATCCGAACGGTCTGCCGCGAAGTGGACAAACCCGTGAATGTGGTGATGGGATTGAGCGGCCCGGGATACAGCGTCGCTGAACTGGCCGATGCCGGTGTGAAACGCATCAGCGTCGGCGGGTCCTTCGCGCGCGCTGCATTCGGGGCGCTGATGCGCGCTGCGCAAGAAGTCCGCCTTTCGGGAACCTTCGACTACGCGCGGGACGCAATGCCCGGCGAAGCCATAAGCCAGCTCATGTCGCAGACCAAAACCACAAACAGATCCTAGTCCCCAGCTTCATCTGGCCAGAAATATCCTCGGGGGGAATCGCGCCCTCAGGCGCGATGGGGGGCAGACAGCCCCCCTGACCAGCCTTCAACTCAGCCCGGCGCTTTGGTCTTGCGCAGATACGGAAAGATCGTCTCGAACTCGCCGAACTTCTCTTTGGCTTCTTCGTTGGAAACCGCAGGCGGGATGATTACGTCTTCACCCGGAACCCAGTTCGCAGGCGTCGCAACACCCTTAGCCGACATCTGCAACCCGTCCAGCGCGCGCAAGATTTCGGCAAAGTTGCGGCCCACGGTCATCGGATAGGTCATCGACAGTTTCAACTGCTTGTCCGGCCCGATGATAAAGACCGAGCGCACAGTGGCACTGTCAGCAGGAGTGCGACCATCGGGCAGGTAGGCTTCGGCGGGCAGCATGTCGAAGGCTTTGGATACCGCGAGCCCGTCATCGGCGATGATCGGAAAACCGGGATTGGCCTTGCCATACTCTTCGATGTCTTTCTTCCACTTCTTGTGGTCTTCGACACCATCAACCGATACGCCGATCACCTTGGTATTGCGGGCCGTCCATTCGTCGTTCAGCTGCGCAACGGCAGAAAATTCGGTGGTGCAGACAGGGGTGAAATCCTTGGGATGCGAGAACAGGATCGCCCAGTTGTCGCCGATCCAGTCGTGGAACTGAATGGTTCCCTGATCCGTTTCTGCCGTGAAATTCGGGACCGTATCATTGATGCGTAAACCCATGGGGCGTCTCCTCTGTTTGTGTTTATCGACTCGGTTGCTGTCAACTTAATCACTTTGCCGCCGGGTTAAACCTTTCATTCCTGACCCAGCGTCATTTCAGCCGGTGCCGCAAATCTATAAAGCTTTCTACTTGCCCCGGGAAACATGCAGTGACAAAGTGCTAATAACCGACCAAGCGGTCGATTTCTTTTATTGCGGAGGCACGCTCAATGATCGAAAAACGTGATTTCTATATCAATGGCCAGTGGACTGCACCGGCCGAGCCCAACGATTTTCAGGTTATCGACCCTTCGACGGAAGAACCCTGCGCGGTGATCTCGCTGGGCGGTACCGCCGATACGGATGCCGCCGTTGCCGCAGCCAAGGCCGCCCTGCCCGGCTGGATGGCAACTCCGGTTGAAGAACGCATCGCGCTGGTCGAGAAGCTGGTCGAGGTCTACAGCACCCGTACCGAGGATCTGGCGCAGGCCATGTCACATGAAATGGGCGCGCCCATCGATATGTCGCGCACGCAGCAGGTCGGGGCCGGGAACTGGCATCTGAAGAACTTCATCCGCGCGGCCAAGGCGTTCCCCTTCGAGCGTCCGCTGGGCGATCACGCGCCAAACGACCGGATCATCTATGAAGCCGTCGGCGTGGCCGCCCTGATCACGCCGTGGAACTGGCCGATGAACCAGATCACGCTCAAGGTCGGTGCGGCGGCGATTGCCGGGTGTACGATGGTGCTGAAACCGTCGGAACAAAGCCCGCTGAACGCAATGATCTTTGCCGAGATGATGGATGAGGCCGGATTCCCGGCTGGTGTGTTCAACCTTGTGAACGGCGACGGCGTTGGCGTGGGATCACGGCTTTCGGGTCACCCGGATGTCGATATGGTCAGCTTCACCGGCTCAACCCGCGCAGGCACGGCGATTTCGAAAAATGCCGCGGACACGCTGAAGAAAGTGCATCTTGAGCTGGGTGGCAAAGGTGCCAATGTGGTCTTTGCGGATGCGGATGAGAAGGCCGTGAAGCGTGGTGTTCTGCACATGATGAACAACACCGGTCAAAGCTGTAACGCGCCAAGCCGTATGCTGGTGCAGCGCCCGATCTATGACCAAGCGGTTGAGACCGCTGCCGAGGTGGCCAACAAGGTCGCGGTTGGCCCGGCCACAGAGGAAGGCCGTCATATTGGCCCCGTTGTGAATGAGGTACAATGGACCAAGATCCAGGACCTGATCCAGAAGGGCATCGATGAGGGCGCGCGGCTGGTTGCAGGTGGCACTGGTCGCCCTGAAGGTCTGAACAAGGGCTACTATGTGCGGCCCACGGTCTTTGCCGATGCCAACAACCAGATGACCATCGCGCGCGAGGAGATCTTTGGCCCGGTTCTGACCATGATCCCGTTCGATACCGAGGAAGAAGCTGTCGAGATCGCCAATGACACGCCTTACGGGCTGACCAACTATGTCCAGACGCAGGATGGCGACCGCGCCAACCGTATGGCGCGGGCGTTGCGCTCGGGCATGGTTGAGATGAACGGGCAATCGCGCAGCGCAGGCTCACCCTTTGGCGGCATGAAGCAGTCCGGAAACGGGCGCGAAGGTGGTGTTTTCGGGCTGGAAGACTTCCTTGAGGTCAAGGCCGTCGGCGGCTGGGCGGCAGAGTAGTCGCGGCCCGTTGTGATCCAATTGTGAGGCACCCAAGGGTGCCTCGCTCTGTTTCTCAGGCATCCGCCTGAGCGGCTTCATACGCCAGCATGGCGCGCTTCACTGGCAAACCCCAGTGATAGCCGCCCAAGCCCCCCGATTTACGCAGGGCGCGATGGCAAGGGATCAGCCAGCTTACCGGGTTGCGCCCGACGGCTGTCCCGACCGCACGCACGGCTTGCGGTGAGCCGACCCGCTCAGCAATCTCGGAATAAGTTGTGACCTGGCCCGAGGGGATATGCATCAGCGCCTCCCACACCTTGATCTGCAAGGGCGAGCCGATCAGGTACAAGGGTGTCGGCTCCAACTTTTCACTGGCGGCGCCAAAAGCGCTTAGAACCCAGGGGCGCAGGCGCATCGGGTCTTCGATAAACTCTGCCTGCGGCCAGCGGGAGAGCATGTCGTCCATCGCGTCTTCTTCGCCGGTCTCAGCGCCGAAAGCCATGCCGCAGATGCCCTTGTCGGTGCCCATGACCAGTGCCGGGCCAAAGGGGCTTTCGAACCAGCCCCAATAGATGGTCAGCCCTGCGCCTCTGCGGGCGTATTCGCCGGGGCTCATGGATTCCCATTTCAGGAACAGATCGTGCAGTCGCCCGCTGCCGGAGAGGCCCACGTTATGGGCGGTCTCCAAAGTGGTGAAGCGTTCCCGCAGCAGCGCCTTGGCGTGGCCAAGTGTCAGGTATTGCTGGTAGCGTTTCGGCGAAACCCCGGTCCAGCGCGAGAACAGGCGCTGAAAATGCGCGGGGCTCATGTCCATCTGGCGGGCAAGTTCTTCGAGGCTGAGTGTTTCCCCGCCCTGATCAATCAGCTCGATCGCGCGTCGCATGACGTTGTAGTGATATCCGCTTTCCGGTGTCTGGATGTTCATGGGTCTCACCTCATTCTCTGGGTTAAACCATAACGCGCGGGCCACGCCCAAGCGACCCGGAACTTGCGCATTGGCTTTGGGCTTGTGTCACGGCCCGGCGGGCGGCATTAAGGCGCGGATGGCAAAGCAACTCGATTATCACACGATCCGCGAGATCTTTACGCGTTTTCAGGACGCCGACCCCGAACCCAAGGGCGAGTTGGAGCATGTGAACGTCTATACTCTGGTCGTCGCCGTGGCGCTGTCGGCGCAGGCGACCGATGCGGGCGTCAACAAGGCCACGCGCGAACTGTTCAAGATCGCCGACACGCCGCAGAAGATGCTGGATCTGGGCGAAGAGGGGCTGATCGAACATATCAAGACCATCGGCCTGTTCCGCCAGAAGGCCAAGAACGTGATCAAGCTCAGCCGTATTCTGGTCGAGGAGTATGGCGGCGAGGTACCCAATTCACGCGCAGCGCTGCAGTCGCTGCCCGGGGTGGGCCGCAAAACCGCCAATGTGGTTCTGAACATGTGGTGGCGGCAACCGGCGCAAGCGGTGGATACGCATATCTTTCGTGTCGGCAATCGCACCGGCATCTGCCCCGGCAAAGACGTGGACGCGGTTGAACGCGCCATCGAGGACAATATTCCTGCTGACTTTCAACTCCATGCGCATCACTGGCTGATCCTGCATGGCCGGTACCATTGCAAGGCGCGCAAGCCGCAATGCCCGACCTGCATCATCCGTGATCTCTGTCAATTCGAGGACAAGACCCAATGAAGACCTACCAGCTCACCGGCATCGGAAATGCCGTTGTGGATGTGATTTCCCAGGCCGATGACAGTTTTCTGGAGCTGATGGGCATCGAAAAGGGCATCATGCAGCTGATCGAGCAGGAGCGGGGTGAGCTGCTCTATGCTTCGATGGAAAGTCGGGTGCAGACGCCGGGCGGCTCGGTGGCCAACACGATTGCCGGTGCAGGTGCGCTGGGTTTGGATTCCGCGTTCATCGGACGGGTGCATGATGACGCCTTGGGCCGGTTCTATGCGGATGCGATGAACGAAGACGGGGTGGATTTCGTCAACCCGCCGGTGCCGGGCGGTGAGCTGCCGACCTCACGCTCGATGATCTTTGTATCACCCGATGGCGAGCGGTCGATGAACACCTATCTGGGGATTTCCTCGGAACTGTCGTCCGAGGATGTGTCCAGTGACGTCGCAGGCGGCAGCCAGATCATGTTCCTTGAGGGCTATCTGTTCGACAAGGAAAAGGGCAAGGCCGCATTCCTAGAGGCCGCGCGCGCCTGTCACAAGGGTGGCGGCAAGGCGGGGATCGCCATTTCGGATCCGTTCTGCGTGGAACGTCACCGGGTCGATTTCCTGCTGCTGATCGAAAATGAGCTGGATTTCGTGATCGGCAATGAGGAAGAGATCAAGTCGCTGTTCGAAACCGACGATCTGGAGGAAGCGCTGGCCAAAACGGCTGAGATCTGCCCTTTGATCGTATGCACCCGCTCGGGCGATGGCGTGACGGTGCTGTATGACGGCCAGCGCGTTGACGTGCCGGTTGAAAAAGTGGTGCCCGTGGATGCCACTGGCGCGGGCGATCAGTTCGCCGCCGGGTTCCTGTTCGGCATGGCCACGGGCCGCGATTACGAGACCTGCGCCCGGATCGGCAATGTCTGCGCGCGTGAAGTGATCAGCCATATCGGCCCGAGGCCGGAAGCGAATATGCAGGAACTGCTGCGCGCCGAAGGACTGCTCTAGAACGCTGAGTCGCGCCTTTAGGAACCCACCGCAGCGTTGTTCAGTGCCCAGTCGTATTCATAGGCACTCACGCGCGGCGTCTCCTGCAATCGCGCCCGTAACTCGGGCTCCGCCGCCGTTTCGAGATAGGCGATCACCGCCTTCTCGTTCGGCCCGAAATCCTCGCGGAACCAGATGTAAATCTTGGACAGGATCAGCCGTCCGCGGGCGTCATACCGCACGCCGCGCGGGTCGTTGACATAGGCGCGTTCGGCCGCTGCGAAGTCCCGCTCCAGTGTCTCTGCCTGCCACGCACGGTCCATCAGATTGGGGCATCCTACGGCGGCGCAGTTCAGAGCATAGTGGATGCGCGGCTCATCGAATGTGGGGCGGATGATGCGATGTTCGATTTCGTTCAGCGTCAACGTCTGCCCTTGCACCAACGCCAGAGGCCGATCCCATGGCCCAAAGGAAAACGCGCCATCCGTGATGTCCCGGATCGAGGCGACGGGATAGTTTTCAAGGATCAGATCAACCGTCAGAGCGTTATACAGATTGATCCAGTAAACGAGTTGCTGATCACGGGTCAGCGCTGCCGGGTCAACCTTTTGCAGATCACTCAGGTACCGGTCCAACCGCGCCTTGTCCGCCTCGGTGACCTGCGCGTAGGTCACGCGGTTCACACCCTGCGCATCGGTCATAACATAGCGGTTCAGAAAGGTGCTCCAGTCGCGATGGTCGACACGCTCACCGGGTGGCAGCGCGGTGCGGGTCAGGGCCGTGTTCTCAAGCGGCGCGGCGGCGGGCAAGGCGAGACGTTCGACGCTGGCGCAGGCGGCCAGCAGAGGAAGCAGCAGCAGGATAAGCAGGTTTCTCATGAGGCGGCCTTCCGGTTGGCGCGTTGCGCCCTCAGCTGTCCTTTGAGCTTTTTCATCGGCGCAAGCGCGGGGTCGTTCAAATCGGGCAAATCGGGGCCTTTGGACAGATCTTGCGCGGCGGCGTTCCACCAGCGCGGACCGTCCTCACCGTCAATCCGGTCGGGGGCCGCAAGATGCAGATCGCGTTGTGCGTTGTGGGCGCACATCGACAGCGGGCCATTGGCGGTGGCGACCATGAAGACGCAGGAGGCGCAGCGATCCTCCTCCAGCGCGTCAGCCGCCATGAAGTTATGGATGAACACCGCCTGCCGTCGCACAGGACCCCGCAGCAAACCGGTTCCAAGACGCAGCACGCATTCCACCAGATGCGCCGCGGCGCGCAAGGCCAGCAAGGGCCGACGCAGTGCCAGGCGCCGCACGCTGTCGTGGATGTCCAGATGCCCGTCCTCGGACCGGTCCTGCTGTTCCAGCGCGTCGATCACGCGATGCACGAGGCGGTGGTTGGACAAGGTCGACCGGGCCTTGCCACCCGCCGTGAACACGCTGGCATAGCGGTTGCATTTCGCATGACCCACTGCGGCGGCGCCAAAATGCAAGGGGGTCTCGTAGCCCTCTTCCACGGCACTCATAACACTGTCCTGCGTGATCATGTCGGGCCGTTCACGCAGTACTCCACGCCCGGTATCGGCCTGCATCTGGAAGGACACGAAGGCAACCTCGGGCTGGTCGCGCAGGAACCGCGCGAGTGCGGGCAGCTCGGCAAAATTGCCCTCGAACACGGTGGTGTTGAACAGGATGCGCAGACCCAGCCCCTCGGCCCGACGGATATAGGCGCTGCGCACCGTGTTGAGTTCGACCTCGGTTTCAAATCCCCGACGTTCCTGCGTCAGGTCGACGTGAAAGGCCACATCATCCAGTCCCGCCGCCGCCAACCGTGTCAGAGCGGCCCGGCTGGCGCGGATGCCGTTGGTCATCAGGCAGGACCGCATCCCCAGACGGCTGATCTCGCGGCACAGCGCTTCGAGGTCTTCGATCTTGCGCAAAGTCGGGTCGCCACCCGTCAGCTGGACCGAAACACCGGGGCCATAGTGGCTGTGGATCATCGCCAGCCGCGCGAACAAGACCGAGAGCGGGGGGTCATAGGTCATCTCGGCCCGGTCCGAGAGGTAACAGAGCGTGCAATCGAGGTTGCAGCGCTGAGTCACCTCAAGCGCGACGCAGGCGATGGGATAAAACCGCCCCGCCGTCTGACCGGGGCCATATTCGCCAGCGGACCAGAGCCCGTCTCGCAGCGGCGCGCGGCGGTCAGCCCCATGAAATCGGCGACCTGCCGGGGCTGTTCCGATGGCGTTTGAAATTTGGTGATCTGCGCTGTCCTTCATGCCTCAGAGGCTAGGGAGGCATGTGGCCCAGCGCTACGCCACTCACGGCAAGTTGTCAGGTCATGAGGTTAAGGTGATCAGCGCAGGTGTTCTGCAAATGCCGCGACCACCTGTTCATAGACCTCGCGCTTGAAGGGCACGATTTCGGCGGTCAGGCGCGCGGGGTCCTGCCATTTCCATTGGGTGAACTCGGGGTGATCGGTGGCGATGTTGATCTGATCGTCACGGCCCTTGAAGCGCATCAGGTACCATTTCTGCTCTTGCCCGCGAAAGCGGCCTTTCCAGATTTTCGGCACGATATCGTGGGGCAGATCATAGGGCAGCCAGCCGTCGGTCTCGGCGATGATTTCGATCAGATCGGCGGTCACGCCAGTTTCTTCCCAAAGCTCACGCAGGGCCGCGTCGCGCGGGTCTTCACCCTTGTCTACACCACCCTGTGGCATCTGCCATGCGTCTTTGTGACGGTCATTGCGCTGGCCGACAAAGATCTTGCCTTCGGCATTCATCAGCATCAGCCCGACACAAGGGCGATAGGGCAGTTTGGCGATCTCATCAGGGGTCATGTGCGGCCTCGTGAACAAGCTTTGCAGCGTCTCTAGCAACTGGCGCGCCGAAGGCAAAGGGAATGACGTTAGGTTTCGCGTGACAAAGATGACGCGGAGGTCAATCTAGCCCTCGAAATCGGGAGGGAGAGTTTCGCCATGACCGCGTACCCAAACATGCTGGCCCCGCTGGATCTGGGCTTTACCACTCTGAAAAACCGGGTGCTGATGGGGTCGATGCATACCGGGCTGGAAGAGACCGGCGACTGGAACCGGGTGGCCGAGTTCTATGCCGACCGGGCGCGCGGTGGGGTGGCGCTGATGGTGACGGGCGGGATTGGTCCGAACCTTGAGGGCTCGGTGCTGCCGGGGGCGTCAATGATGACCACCGAGAAGGATGTAGCGAACCATTCCATCGTGACCGACCGTGTGCATGAGGCAGGTGGCAAGATCGCGATGCAGATCCTGCATGCGGGGCGTTATGCCTATGGGCCGAAATGCGTGGCGCCGAGCCCGGTAAAATCCCCGATCTCGCCCTTCCCGCCGCATGAGCTGGACGAGGACGGGATCGAGAAGCAGATCGCCGACATCGTCAACGCCGCTGTTCTGGCGCAGCGAGCGGGCTATGACGGGGTCGAGATCATGGGGTCCGAGGGGTACTTCCTGAACCAGTTCCTGGTGACCCATACCAACAAGCGTGAGGATCGCTGGGGCGGGTCTTACGAGAACCGCATGCGCCTGCCGATTGAAGTTGTGCGACGTACACGCGAAGCCGTGGGCACCGATTTCATCATCATCTATCGCCTGTCGATGATCGATCTGGTGCCCAATGGCTCAACCCATGAGGAAGTGGTGGAGCTGGCGCAGCGGATCGAGCAGGCCGGCGCGACGATCATCAACACCGGCATCGGCTGGCACGAGGCGCGGATACCGACCATCGCCACCAGCGTCCCGCGTGCGGCGTTCGCATGGGTGACCAAGAAACTGATGGGCAAGGTTTCGATCCCGGTGATCACCTCGAACCGGATCAACACGCCGGAAGTGGCCGAAGAAGTTCTATCGACCGGATGCGCCGATATGGTTTCTCTGGCGCGGCCCATGCTGGCGGATGCGGATTTCGTCAACAAGGCGATTGCGGGCGAGGCCGCGAAGATCGCGCCTTGCATTGCCTGCAATCAGGCCTGTCTGGATCATACGTTCGGGGGCAAACTGACCTCGTGTCTGGTGAACCCGCGCGCCTGTCATGAGACGGAGCTGGTGATCGGCAAGGCCGAGGCGCCCAAGACCGTGGCCATTGTCGGTGCCGGTCCGGCTGGTCTGTCCACTGCGATGACAGCGGCCCAGCGCGGCCATGCTGTCACCCTGTTCGACCGCGCCGCTGAGATTGGCGGCCAGTTGAACATGGCCAAGCAGGTGCCGGGGAAAGAGGAGTTCTGGGGACTGGTCGACTGGTATCGCACCATGATGGACGATCTGGGTGTGACCGTTGAACTGAACCGCGAGGTCGGTGCCGATGATCTGACCGGCTTTGACGAAGTGGTCATCGCCACCGGTGTCACCCCACGCGATCCGCAGATTCCAGGGCAGGAGCGCGACTCAGTCCTCAGCTATATCGACGTGCTGCGCGGCAAGGCCGAGGTTGGCAAATCCGTCGCCGTGATCGGCGCGGGCGGGATTGGTTTTGACGTGTCCGAGTTCCTGCTGGAGGACGGGCACAGCCCCGCCACCGACCTGCCGCTGTGGATGAGGGAATGGGGCGTGACCGACCCCGAGGCACACCGTTCGGGCCTGGCACCGGAGGGACCGCAACCTGCGGCCCCGGCCCGCCAGGTCACGTTGTTGCAGCGCAAGGCACAGCGGCACGGCAAAGGGCTGGGCAAGACGACGGGCTGGATTCACCGGGCGACGCTCAAGATGAAGGACGTCAATTTCGTGGGCGGCGTGAATTACGAACGCATCGATGAGGACGGCCTGCATGTCAGCTTTGGCGAAACCCGCGACGATCCGACGGTGATTGCGGCAGATACGATAGTGCTCTGCGCCGGACAGGTCTCGGACCGGTCGCTGGCCGATGAACTGAGCGAACGCGGGATCGCCTGTCACGTGATCGGCGGCGCGGATGTGGCCGCCGAACTGGACGCGAAACGCGCGATCAATCAGGGCACGCGGCTGGCGGCGACGTTTTGATGTAAAGGCAGCATCAGAACGCTTCGCTCTCAGGGGTCGCTTCTCAGGAAGCGGCCTTTTTTGACTGCGCAGTTGACTCTAATGTTATATATGTACATATGTACCATATGAGTAAAAAGATTGAACGCACCCAGACTGGAATTCGAATCGAAAAGCGGCTGCTGAAAGTTCTCAAAGGGCTGGCGGAGTCGCTGGACATGTCTCTTGGTGATCTGGTTGAGGGCATTGCCCTGCACAGTTTTGAAAACAAACCACCGTTTTCCGAAGAAACGCTTGAGAAAATCAAACAGCTGAAAAGCGTTTACGAACTGGAATGGACCGCCGAGGACAGCCACAACTTCAAGGAGGATACAGAATGAATGACTCAGGCCAATGCGCCGACATCACCTGCGCATTTGAAGCACACTCCATCGACAACAGTACCTTCGGTCATGCTGACCATGTACGGGTGGCCTATGATCTGTTGCGCAAATATGACTTCATAGATGCGGCGGCGACATACGCCAAAGGCATTCGGACGCTGGCCGCCAAGGCTGGTGCCCCGATGAAATTCAATCTGACGATCACATACGCGTTCATGAGCCTGATTGCCGAGCGTATGGCCGGCACTCAGGCCACCGGTTTTGAGGATTTTGTATCGGCCAACCCGGATCTGATGTCCAAATCCGTTCTAAAGCAATGGTATTCGAACGACCGTCTGGACTCCGACCTTGCCCGTGGCGTGTTCCTGCTGCCCGTCGCCGCATAACCTGCATCGGGCAGAGCGCGAGACGCCTACTCGACGTTGATCGTGATCACTTCGGACATGATTGGCGTTGCGTGAGGCACATGACCCGCATCGCCCAGAACCAGCTGCAGCGTGTGTGCGCCGGGCTCCATGTCCAATGTCACCTCGGTCTGACCGCCGCCGAAATGCATGTGGTTGTCATCGGCGGGCAGGCCATAAGCCAGCTCATCCGCACCGTCCTCGCCCTGCCCCAGCGGCGGACGATCGATCAAAAGGTGGTGGTGGCCGGTGTTTTCAGCCTCGGTTCCGGCTGGCGCGACGCCCATACCGCTGAGGCCGAATACAATCGTGACGGGTGATTGCACCGTGTCCCCGTCAGACAGGTTGACGAAATAGACCTTCGCATCGGGGTTCGCCGGCGTCTCTCCCGCGGCCCAGGAAAGGGTTGCTGCAAGACTCAGGATGGCGGCTGTGAAATAGGCTTTCATACTCTCCTCCTTGGTCACAAAAATGCCATCCTGATCATAGCACGATTGGGAAAAAGTCCAGAAATCGGGGATTTGCGCAGAAACCCACAGGTTGGCTCCTGCCCATTTCGGCGTTTCCCAGTCGCAAACGATCCGATTCAAAACCCTGATATTATCCCATGTCTGCCCAGTTCTCGCCCAGATTGATCGCAATAAAGAGACAACGAACAGAAGACCTGGGGAACGAGAATGGATCGACTGACCGAAATGGAGGCCTTTTCCAACGTGGTGGACCAAGGGGGTTTCACCGACGCGGCCAAAAAAATGGGCATCTCCAAATCGGCCGTTTCCAAACACGTGTCGAGCCTTGAGGCGCGGCTGGGTGCGAGGCTGCTGAACCGCACCACACGCCGTGTATCACCGACCGAGATTGGACTGGCCTATTATGACCGCGCCCGTCGCGTTCTGAATGATGCGGGCGAAGCGGATGCGCTGGTGACCTCGATGCAATCGGCGCCCTCTGGTCTACTGCGGATCAGTGTGGCAACGGATTTCGGCGTCAATCATCTGTCGCCGGTACTGTCGGATTTCCTGTCTGCCTATCCCGAGATCACTGTGAATATGGTGCTCAACAACCGCTATGTGGAACTGATTTCGGAAGGGTTTGATGTGGCCGTGCGTATCGGAGAACTGGAAGACAGCACCCTGCGCGCCCGTAAACTGACCGAGACGGTCAAACGTCTGGTCGCATCGCCGAAATATATCGAACAGTTCGGCCGCCCGCAAAAGATCGACGATCTGAACGAACACAAGCTGCTGCATTATTCCAGCCAGTCTTCGGGCAGTGTCTGGAAACTGACCGCGCCGTCGGGTGAAAAGCGTCAAGTGCGCACAGCTGGCTGGCTGAGCGTGAATGACGGGCAATCGCTGCTGAATGCCGCCATTTCGGGGCTGGGGATCGCACATCTGCCCAGCTATCTCTATGCCGACGCGCTGAAATCGGGTGAGGTTGTGGACGCCATGCCGTCACTGCCGGATGAGGTTCAGGGCATCTATGCCGTTTACCCGCCAGGCCGCTTCACCCAGCCCAAGGTTCGGGCATTCATTGATTTTCTTGTCGACGCCTATGCTGAGAAAGGCGCGATGGACTGGTAGAATTCTCCCTGAAGTACCTCGGTGGCCCGTGCTGAAAAGCGCGGGTCTTTTTTTGTTTCAGGGATCAGTTGATCAGCAATACGGCCTCGACCCGGCGGTTGATGTCGCGCCCCTCGGGTGTCGCGTTCGAGGTGATGGGGGCGAGATAACCTGCGCCCTCTGCCTCGATCCTGTCGGGGGCGATGCCGTGCGCCTCGATCAGGCGAGACCGAACCGCATCGGCGCGCTTCATGCTGACCGTAATATTGGCCTGCAGCGCGCCGGTATCATCGGTGTGCCCGACCAACGCCAGACGGACCTGCGGATTGTCGGTCAGATAGTCCGCAAGCAGGCTCAGCGAGGTAAAAGGCCCCTCGCCCAATGCAACCTCGCCGGTCCGGAAATGCAGATCGTCAAGGATCACGTGACCGTTCTGGCTGAGCTCACTCAACAGACCGGTCGTACTGTCGGCAGCTTCCTCGATCACCAAAGGTGGCGCAGGCTGGGTTCCGACAGGCGTCACGCGGATCATCTGCACATAGCCGTCGGGCTCATTACGGCTGACCAACAGGCTCAGCGCGTCGTCACCCTTGGTGGCGGAAAGAAAACGATAATCGTGGATCGCCACATACATGTCAGGGGTCGGCACGACCTCGGTGCCAAAGCGAAAATCGAAGCCGCCGCAATTGCGCGCCTCGCATTCGAAGGTGATGTCATAGCCCTGCGCCTGCAGCTGATCGCGCAGCGGGGCGAGGATCTGTAGCGTCGTGCTGGACCCGGCCTGCAAGCGCCATGTCAGGCGCTCCACCCGCCCCTCGACCGTTTGCACGGGCACCGCGCCATCGGCAAACACGCCAGTGGGCAGATCATAGCTGTCGAGCGAGCTGATCCGTTCACTGATTTGACGGGCGCTGCTGGGCAGGACAAGCTCCTGCGCGAAGGCGGTTCCCGCCAGAAGGACAAAGAATAGAGAGAGGCAGCGGATCATCGGAACTGGGCGTGATACTCGGGGTTCGGGACCATCGCGGTGGCGCTGGCCACGCGGTTGGTCATGTTGAAGAAACCGGCCACATTGGCGATGTCCCAGATATCCCGGTCGCTGAACCCTGCATCGCGCAGACGCTGGCGATCGGGTTCTTCGATCGTAGTGCTGGCCGAGGTCATTTTGGCGGCGAAATCGAGCATCGCGCGCTGGCGGTCATCCAATGGTGCGACGCGGTAGTTCATCACCAGCATCTCACCCAATTGTGGATCGCCGGAAAGCTGTCGCACCGCCGCGCCATGGGCCACGAGGCAATAGAAACATTTGTTGATGGACGAGACGACAACCGCGATCATCTCACGCTCCAATTTGGACAAGCCACTCTCGGCCAGCATCAGATCGTTATACATCGCCGTGAATGCACTCAGCTTTTCGACGTCGAACGCATAGGCCCGCAACACATTGGGCACCATGCCCAGCTTTTCGACACAGATATCAAAATACTTCTGCGTCTCTGGTGGCAGAGGGTCCATCTGAGCCAGATTCAGGGCGGTGGGCAGGTCCTGCGTGGTCACTTCACTCTCCTCAAACGTAATGCCGGTAGTGATATTCTCCGGCGATCTCCATCCCCAGCGCGTGGTAGAGCCCGTTGGCCCCCGCATTCGCCTTTGTGCAAATCACGCTAAGGGTCTCGGCGCCATTGTCCAGCGCCCAGAAAGCCGCAGCACGCATGGCCCATCCCCCCATGCCCTGACGGCGATGGTCCGGCAGGATTTCCAGCGCGTGCACCATGGCGACGCCTTCATGGATCGCAACAAAGCCGGTCCCCGCAGGCTGATCGCTGTGGCGCATCAAGAGGCCCGTCTTCGGCCCCGGCGCCCGGTGCATGATGGCCAGACGCTCTGGCCCGATCCCGCCCTGCGCCCAGATCTCGCGCATGATCGCCAGTGGTTCCCAGATGTTGAACACGGTCACGCGTGGGATCGGAGTAGCGGTCAGCTGTTCTGCCGGGCAGGTATAGATGTTGACCGGGTCGAGGATATCGTAGCCACGCGCGGCAAGCTGTGCGTCCAGCGCCTCATCCCCCGGCCGGAGGCAAAAGATCCGTTTCTGGCCCATGGCCTGCATCGCGGCCTCGGCGGCGTCGATATCTGCGTCCGTCATATCGCCGACAAGGCTGGCCGCGGACACGCGTGAGCCGCCACCCTGCCCCTTGCGCAATCTGAACGGCCCCAGCGTTTCAAACCCGGCGGCGGGCCATGTGCCGTCAACGACTTCAGACCAGTTGACGCTCAAAGCTCAAGCTCTTTTGCGAGACGGGTGATGGCGGCGTCGATGCGCCCGCCTTCGATGCCGCGCACCACGACATTGGCCCCAAAGACGCCGTTGATCTGAAACGGATAGCAGCCGATCGAGAGATCGTCGAAATCCTCGGCCAGCACGGCCAACGTTGCCGCGATGTCACCCTCGCCGCGATCCACGCGCAGGGTCTGGGATAAGAGCGGGCTGCCGCCGGTCAGCGCAGGCAGCACGCTGGCGACCATGGCGCGAAAGACCGATGGGACCCCGGCCATCACATGCACATTTCCAAGCGTGAACCCCGGCGCGGTCGAAACCGGGTTGTCGATCAAGGCAGCGCCATCGGGGATACGCGCCATCCGCAGCCGGGCCGCGTTCAGTTCCAACCCCGATTTGTCGTAATGCGCCTCAAGCAATGCGCGGGCATCGGCGCGGATATCGATATGCGCCCCAAAGGCGCGCGCGATGCAATCGGCAGTAATATCGTCATGGGTCGGGCCGATGCCGCCGCTGGTAAAGACATTGTCATAGGTTTCGGACAGAGCCTTAACCGCGGCCTCGATCGCCGGGGCGTCGTCGCTGACGATCCGTACCTCTTTCAGGTCGATGCCCTGTTTGGTCAGTTCCCCGGCCAGGTAATGCATGTTGGCGTCGCGGGTGCGGCCCGACAGGATCTCATCCCCGATCACAAGCATTGCAGCGGTTGGATTGGCCATGGCGCGCCCTCCCTCTTGATCGGCCCTTAGGGCAGGTATAGGCCCTTGGCCATGCGATTTGAAACCCACCTTGTCCCCGCCCGCCTGATCCGCCGCTACAAACGCTTTCTCGCTGATTGCACGTTGGAGGACGGGCGAGAGGTCACTGCCCATTGCGCCAATCCCGGATCAATGATGGGTCTGGCGGAACCGGGTGAGAAAATCTGGCTGGAACCCAATGATGATCCAAAGAAAAAGCTGAAATACGGCTGGCGGCTGGTCGATCATGAGAACGGACATTTCACCGGCGTTGACACTTCGGTCCCGAACAAGGCGCTGCGCGCCGCGCTTGAGGCACGCGATATCCCGGAACTGGCCGCTTATGAAACCGTTTGTCCCGAGGTGAAATACGGCGAAAACAGCCGCATCGATTTCCTGCTGACCCAGCCGGGCCTGCCGGACGCTTATGTCGAGGTCAAAAGCGTCACCCTGTCGCGCCAGCCCGGACTGGCCGAATTCCCCGACAGCATCACCGCCCGGGGCACCAAACATCTGGGCGAACTGGCGGCGATGGCCGCGCAGGGGCACCGGGCAATCATGCTGTATCTGGTGCAACGCACCGATTGCGATCGGTTTTCGCTGGCTGCGGATATCGACCCGGCCTATGCCGCCGCGTTCGATGCCGCAACAGGCGTTGAGCGTCTGATCGTCGGCACCCGGATCACGCCGGAAGGGGTCTGGGTTGATCCCGCGCAGAATCTGGCCGTTCCGGCATAGGTGAACCGTTTGACCGCGACCTCGGGGCGTTTGCGTACCCGAGCGTCGTCACATTTCTGTGCCCCATGTCGGCGGCCGCAATTCATGAGACTTGATCAGGGATCGGTCGCAAGCTCGGGCCATAGCTCGGCATCGAGTGCGTTTGTGAAGGGGGCAAAATGGTCTCCGACCGTTCTCCAACGTCCAACCGAAGATGTCGTGACTGCTCGCCTGACCTGCAGTTCGCTTGCGGTTCTGACGGCATCTGTCGAGCTTTGCGGTGACAACATCGCCTCTTCGAACGGCAGATCGCAAAGCGCCGCAAGCTCGGAAACAGAGGCCTCCAGATCGCTGACAAGCGTCTCGTAGCGGATGGTGTGGACGCGCCCCGGCAACAGGTTCTGCCAGTGGTCGATATAGCGGCGATATCGGTTGGCCTCGGCTGCCATCCATTTGAAATCATGCGTGAAATACAATCCACCAGCCCCGAAATGGGCACGCCACATCGACAGGGCAATGTCCCGGGGGTCACGGGCGACATTCAGGATTAGCGCATCCGGAAAGGCCTGCGCGATGGCCCCGAGATAGGCATAGTTCCCGGGCGCCTTGTCCACAAAAGCCGTCAGACCCACGCTCAACTCAGGCAAATGGTCGACGTAGAACTGTGCAAGGGTATCGGCCTTTTTCAAGTCTGACGGGCTGGATTTTCTGGCCCAGTTATCAACGCTTGCAAGTTCGCCCAACCCCTGAACGCCGGAATGCGCGGACAAGATCCGCTCAAACAGCGTTGTGCCAGACCGCGGAAGACCGACCACGAAAATCGGACGTGGTATATCGGGGCGCGGGCCGGGGGCAGCGGCAGGCAGAGGCGCAGCGAGACGCTTATGGAAAGCCTGCGCGCTACGCTCCTCCCATCCTTGGAAATCTTCGCTCAGCAGGCGGTGGGCCTGATCCAAATGCTGCAGCTCAGACGCTTGGTCTTTGTCCTTACGGGCCAGCGTCGCAGCCGCAAACTGCACCATTGCGTCACCCTGCGGATTTGCCGTGGGCTGCTGCTTGAGCAGCAGCGAAATCTGCACCTTGAGCGAGGACAGATCATCCGCCGTCAACCCCGGCAGCGTGGTCATCAATTCGAGCGTTTCACGATCTGATGGGGTCAGCTTGAAGGCAATGCGCGCGCGCTCCAGCGCCTCGTCCAGTCGCCCGACACCGACCAGCGATCGGGTCAGGCGCAAATGGCCAAAGTGGAACTTCGGGTGTTCGTCGGTCAGGGTGGTGAGCGCGCCGATGGCGTCTTCCCACCGGTGAAGCTCATCCATGATATCCGCCTTGAGGCAGTGCGCCTCGAGATGGTTGGGTTGCCCCGCGATAACCTCGTCAATCGCGATCAGCGCCTGTTCACCCTGATGTTCGCGCAGCAATGCCATGGCCCGCAGAAACTGCTGTTGCGGCGTCAGAGGTGCCCGCGCCGCGATCTTGTCGATGAACCGCACCGCATCCGCTGAATCGCCCGCCTGAATCAGGCTCAGCCCGTAGTTCTGAATCAGGTCAGCATTACCGGGGTCCATCCGCCAGGCGCGCTGGAAATAGGTCTGGGCCATTTTCGGGTTTTGCTGCTGAACCGCGCAAAGACCCGCCAACCGGGGAAGCGCCGCCACCTTTGGCCACTTTTTGGCCGCCTTGGTTGCCCGTTTCAAAGCCCGGTCGGGCCGACCTTTCTTGAGCAGGTCGGTTATGCTGGCAATCTCAGCCCGCAGCTGGTCCACTTTCGGCATTTGCCTGCCCTTCCGTCATTTCACATATGTTCTGGTTCACCCTGTGCTAGATCATAGATGCGGGGGGGTCCACATATGATCACGCCCGGCGCGTCAATCATGTGACGCTGAGCCCTCTGGAACTTTCTGCACAAGCATCGTAAATAGAGTGCTGCGCGAGATATTTGGAGCTTGGCGTCGATGAAAGAGCATCGTGGCCGTCTGACCAAAGACGGTATCCGCATCTATGAACAGGGGGACTTTGCCGGGATGCACGCGGCAGGGGCCTTGGCTGCGCGGATTTTGGATGACATCGCAGAGCATGTGTTTGTGGGTCAGACCACAGGCGCAATTGATGGGCTAATCACCCAGATGGTCGAGGACGCAGGCGCGACCTCGGCGACGATCGGCTACAAGGGCTATCAGCATGCCAGCTGCATCAGCGTGAATCATGTGGTTTGCCACGGCATCCCGGGCGAGAAAAAGCTGAAAGATGGCGATATCCTGAATATCGACGTCACCGTCATCGTCGATGGCTGGTTCGGCGACACCTCGCGCATGTATGTGGCCGGGAAACTGCCGCGCAAGGCGGAACGTCTGATCCAGGTGACCCATGACGCGCTGTTCAAGGGCATCGGGATGGTCAAGCCGGGCAATACGTTCGGTGATATCGGCCACGCCATTCAGGCCTATGTCGAGGCGCACCGGATGAGCGTTGTCCGCGATTTCTGCGGCCACGGGCTGGGCCGGGTGTTCCACGCGCCGCCGAATGTTCTGCATTATGGCCGTCCGGGCACCGGCGCGGTTCTGGAAGAGGGCATGTTCTTTACCATCGAGCCGATGGTCAATCTAGGACGCCCCGAAACCAAGACTCTGTCCGATGACTGGACTGCCGTGACCCGCGATAAATCGCTGTCGGCGCAGTTCGAGCATTCGGTGGGTGTGACCGCAGACGGGGTTGAGATTTTTACCCTGTCACCGGGCGGGAAATACCACCCGACTTATTCGTCCTGATCTTCGGTCTGATCGCGTAGCAGCTTCAGCAGCAAGGTTTCATCCCGCCAGGGGATGACCGCGTCGTGGATGAATACCGGCGCGCGCATCGGCTTGGGCGGCGGTCCAGTCGTGGTGTCGCTGTCTGTCGAGAAAGCCCAGAACGGAGGTGTGATGGCGCGGTCCATGGCGCGACCATAGCACGTATTTGCGTCAGAGTCCCAAAAGCCCCGGCACTTGTGACATGTCCGTAAAAACCTCGGCCCCAAGTGCAGCCAACCGCGCACCGTCATCGTGGGCTGCATAGGCAAGGCAACGCATATTGGCCCGGATGGCTGCGTTGACACCGTTTTCGCTGTCTTCGATGACAACCGGGGATTTGGCATTGAAATGCTGCGCAGCGGTCAGGAACAGCGTCGGATCCGGTTTGCCGGTTCCCAGCACGTGGGCCGAGAAACTGACCTTGCTGAACCGCTCCCATAGCCCGTTCTGACCCAATGTGATCTGCATTTTGTCGGGGCTGCCATTCGAGGCGACACAATATGGAAGGCCCTGCGCATCCAGTTGCGCCAGCAGCTCCGGAATGCCTGTGACCAGCGGCGTACCTGCTCGCAGCGCCTCATAGGTTTCAGCATAGATCTGATCGACCCAGTCATCCGGCAAATCCGCGCCGAGGTTGCGCGCCTTATCACGCACACCGGTCATGGTGCCGCCAACAAACAGGGACATGCATTCGGCGAGGGACAGATGCAGGTCATACCCTGCGAGATTATCGACGATGACCTGATTGGACCGGACTTCGCTATCCACCAGAACGCCGTCGCAATCGAAGATGACCAGATCGTGCATCTCAGCCCCCTATGCGCCACATCAATGAAATATGCGTGTCGCCATATTTCCGCGTATCGTGCAGCGAGAAGCCCTCGGGCGCAGTCATGGGGGCGTTTTCCTCCCACACGATCAGGGCGTCATCGGCCAGCCAGCCGCCTTGCAGGGCTGTGGCCAGCGCCTTTTGGCCCAGAGATTTGCCATAGGGTGGATCGAGGAAGACCAGATCGCAGGCCGTGCCCGGATTTTCACCAAGTCGGGTCGCATCGCGGCGGATCAGCGTGGTCTGGCCTGGGCTTCCGGTCAGGTCGATATTCTTTCGGATCAGACCCTGCGCGACCCGCCCGTCATCGACGAAGGTGACATGGGCCGCACCGCGCGACAATGCTTCCAGCCCCAGCGCTCCGGTTCCTGCAAACAGGTCGAGCACATGCAAACCCTCAAAGTCGATCTGATGGGTCAGGACGTTGAACAGGCTTTCCCGCACCCGGTCGGTGGTGGGGCGCAGATGCGCGCCCGCATCGCCTTTGCCGACCGAAGCAAGCGCCCGGCCCCGGAAATCTCCGGCGATGATCCTCACGCTTTGAGCAACGGTTTCAGGTCCGCATCCGGGTCAGCCACAACCGCCGGATCAGCGGTCTTGCCCGCATCGATCAGGCGTTTGCCAACCATATAGGCGCGTGGGTCGTTCATCGCGTCCACCGCAATCAGCTGATCACCGTTGTAATACCAGAAGGACACCGTCGCGCCTTCACCCTTGCGAGTCACAACGCGGTCGTAGCCCGTGTTCAGCCCGGCGATCTGCAGCTTGACGTCATACTGATCCGACCAGAACCACGGCGTTGCGGTGTAATCCTTAGCCGCGCCCAGCATGTTCTGGGCCACAATCTCAGCCTGATCAATGGCGTTGGGCACGCTTTCCAGACGGATACGACCTTCGCCATGCGGGAACGAGGCGCAATCGCCCGCCGCCCAGATCGACGGATCCGAGGTGCGGCCATGGGCGTCGGTCTTGATGCCATTGTCCAATTCCAGCCCCGCCAGTTCAGCTAGTTGCGTTGACGGCGCAATGCCGACGCCAACCACGACGAAATCCACCTGCAATTCGGTGCCGTCGGTCAGAATAGCACCCGTCACCTTGCCGTTTTCACCAACCAGACGATCCAACCCGACGCCCTCACGAATGTCGGCACCGTATTCGCTGTGCAACGCGCGGAAATAATCGCTGGTCTCTTTCGCAGCGACGCGCTGCAGGATGCGTTCGGCCATCTCGACCAGAGTCACCTTGACCCCGCGCTTGGCGCAAACCGCTGCGGCCTCAAGCCCGATATAACCGCCTCCGACGATCAGCGCGCGTGCGCCTTCGGTCACGCGAGGCTCCATCTCGTCGATATGGGCCAGGTCGCGCACCACGTGGACGCCCTGAAGGTCGCCACCGATGGCCGCAGGCAGGCGGCGTGGATCGGACCCGGTGGTCAGCGCCAGTTCGTCATATGCGATGACTTCATCGCCAACCGTTACAGTCTTGGCCTGCGGATCAATCGCCGTGACGCGCTGACCCAGACGCAGGGTTATGTTGTTGTCGGCATAGAAGCTCTCGGGCCGCAGGAACAGGCGTTCCAGTTCCATCTCGCCCAGCAGATACGCCTTGGACAGAGGTGGGCGCTGATAGGGCAGATGCGGCTCGGCTCCGATCAGGGTGATGTCGCCCTCAAATCCGTCCTTGCGCAGCCGTGCTACCAAAGAAGCACCGGCCTGCCCTGCCCCGATCACGACGATATGGCTCATGTTGTGCCCACCCTGCAGAATATCCATGGTCTCTTTCTTTCGACCACCTATATTGCGGCAAAGCCCGACTCTGCAAATCCAAATGACAGGAGCGTAAAAATGATTGCAACAGGTGACATGCTGCCCGAGGCCACGCTGATCCAGATGGGTGCCGAAGGCCCTGAAGAGGTTCGGATTTCAGATAAGACCAAAGGGCGCAAGGTTGTGATCTTTGCTGTACCCGGTGCGTTTACCGGAACCTGCACAACCGCGCACGTACCAAGCTTCATGCGGACCAAAGACCAGTTCGATGCCAAAGGTGTGGAGGAAATCATCTGCATCTCGGTCAACGACCCATTCGTAATGGGCGCCTGGGGAGAAAGCACCGGCGCAACAGCGGCCGGGTTGACCATGCTGGCAGACGCGGCGTCCGAGTTCACCAAGGCCATCGGCATGGATTTCGACGCCCCGCCTGTGGGCCTGATCGCGCGATCAAAACGTTATGCAATGCTGGTTGAGGACGGCAAAGTCGTCGCCCTCAACCTGGAAGAAAGCCCCGGCACTTGCGAAATCTCGGCAGGCGAAGGCCTGCTTGAGGTGATCTGACCCATCAAGGCCCCGGTCCGGCCGGGGCCACATAAAGCGCAATTAACTTGATGCAACGCTTCGATGCGCCAATACTTGGCGCATATAGCTTGGGAGTTGATTGATGCGTTTGAAATTACTCACCCTACTTCTTGCCGGAACGGGCGCGCTTGCCGCCTGCGGCCCGGCCCCCACCCCACAGCAACAGGCAGCCCGGCAGCATGAGATTGCGTGTCTCAGCGGCACGCTGGGCGGCGCGCTGATTGGTGGTGCGATTGGCAATCAGTTCGGCGGCGGGTCGGGCAAAGCCATCCTGACCGCGGCAGGTGCCGCTGCTGGCGGCGTTTCCGGCCAGCGCTATGCATGCTGAGAGGGTCCAAGATGAAACATATATTGATTGTAATCACTGCTCTGACCCTGGCCGAGACTGCAGGGGCTCAGAGCGTCTCGGAACTGAATGAGGCCGAGTTGAAGAACATCGACACCAACAATGACGGCTTCCTGTCGCAGGACGAGTTCAACGCCTTCTCGGACTATGCCTTTCAGGCGATGGACGAAGACAAGAACGGCACTCTGGGTCTGAGTGAAGCCAAACCGTTTCTGGATCTCAAACAGTTTCAGGCGGTTGACCGCGACGGCGACAGCCTTATTTCCAAAGCTGAGTACGCCACGCAAATGCAGCGCGATTTCGAGGCGGCGGATCAGGATGGCAATGGCCGGTTGGACTGACACCCGGCTTTGAAAAAGCGGGAGAGTGTCATGCGTATTTGGGTCGGTATCGGGGCGATGGCGGTTCTGGCGGCCTGTGATGTGCCACAATCTCCGGTTGTCACCGGCCCTGACGGGCAGGCGCGCATCCAGATCAATACCAGCGGTCTGACCTGTTATGAAACGCGCTGTCTGGATATCAATCCGGCGGCCCGCAGCGTCCGGTCAATCGGCAGTCGCACGATCCGCATTCCCGGTAATATCGATGTCACCGATGGCACAGTGACGGTTTCCGAGTTCAGAGAACTCGGCACCGCCGCCTTGCTGGCCGGGGGCACAGGGTCGCAGTCCGACCGGGGCTGAGGCGCTTAGATCAGGCTGTCCATTTTTCGCGCCAGCTTGGCGTCCAGCGCCGAAAGGCCACCCACGTCATGGGTGGACAAGGTCACCTCGACCGTGCGGTAGACATTGGACCATTCCGGATGATGGTTCCACTTCTCGGCAAAGATCGCGACCTGGGTCATCCAGCCAAATGCGTGCACGAAATCTTCGAAGATAAACGTCTTGGTGATTGCATCGCGGTCCTCGACCATGGTCCAGCCATTCCTGAACAGCGGGTCCAGCAGCGGGCCGCGGGTCTCGGTAGACAGAAGTTCGGTCATTGCTGTTCCTCCGGGTTCGATTTCCTGAACGGGCCGTAATCCGTCAGAATCTCGATCTCTTCTCCCACTGCGTGGGCCTCGGCGTCCAGATATTTCTGTACGGCATCAGCAAAGCCCGGATCACCGACCCAATGCAAGCTATGCGTGCGGGTTGGCAGATAACCGCGTGCCAACTTGTGCTCGCCCTGCGCCCCGGCTTCGACCCGGGCCAGCCCTTCAGCAATGGCGAAGTCGATCGCCCTATAATAGCACAGTTCGAAATGCAGGCAGGGGTGATGCTCGACACATCCCCAATAGCGGCCATAGAGCGTTTCCCGTCCGATGAAGTTCAACGCGCCGGCGACAGGGTAACCATTGCGTTCAGCCAGCACCAAGGCCATATCGTCGGCCATGGTTTCCTGAGCGATATCAAAGAATTGCCGTGTCAGATACGGCGCACCCCATTTGCGGGCTCCGGTATCCTGATAAAACCGCCAGAACGCGTCCCAATGCTCGGGGCGCAGATCATCCCCTGAGATCGTGCGAATCTGGCCCCCGAAATCGCAGGCCTGCGCGCGTTCCTTGCGGATATTCTTGCGCTTGCGCGACGACAGCGCGGCCAGAAAGCCGTCGAAATCTGCATAATTGTCGTTGAGCCAGTGAAACTGCTGCGAATGCCGGACCATGAGGCCCATTTGTTCACCAGCCAGAGCCTCTGCCTCGGTACAGAAGGTGGCATGCAGGGAAGAGATGCGGTTTTCGGCGGCCAGCTGCACAGCCCCCTGTACCAGCGCCGACATGCCGATGGCGTCATAACCGGGCCGGACCAGAAAGCGTCGGCCCGTTGCAGGCGTGAACGGCACGGCGATCTGCAGTTTCGGGTAATACTGCCCGCCCGCACTCTCATAAGCATGGGCCCAGCTATGATCGAAGATGTATTCGCCCTGAGAATGCGACTTTGCGTACATAGGCGCTGCGCCAATCAGCATCCCATCCAGATAGGCGGTCAGGAATTGCGGCTGCCAGCCCGAGCCGCGCCCGATCGAGCCGCTTTCTTCCAGGGCCAAAAGAAACCGGTGCGTGGTGAACGGATCAAGGGGTCGCCCCCCCTCGGCCGTCTCGGGGCAGGCGCAACTGTCCCAGTCGCTCGCGGCAATCTGCGAGAGCGATGTCAGAACCCGAACCTCGATCTGTGCCTGATCCATGTGCCCTCCGCGCCTAGATCTTTATCTGTGACGGACGGGTCGCGGTTCAACCCGGATGCGCGGCCAAATATCCCTCGAAGGTCACATTATCGGCAACCTTGCGGGTCTCTGCCTCTTGATCGTGCGAGCGGACGGTCCAGCACAGGATCGGCACGCCCTGCGCCTTGATCTCAGCGACACGGGGGCGGTTCAGGTCGTCGGCTTCATGGCTGATGAAACTGGCCTTGACCCGGTCGAAATCCGGGATCGTGCGCAGATGATCACAGACCTTGGCGGGCAGCAGCTCGACCTTCGGGTCATAGGAACAGGTGACGATGCCGCGTGGCAATTCGGGCGCAATCTGCGCCAGCTCGGCGACCGAGTTGGGGTTGAACGACATCAGCGCCACTGGGCCGTCGTAGCCTTCCATCGCGCGCACCGCATCCGTTTCGAGCGCGCCTATATTCGTGCCCATCGCACCATCCTGATCTTTGAGCTCAATCAGCAGGGGCACGCGGCCTGCGACCAGATCAAGCACTTCGTCCAAGGTCGGAATGCCTTCGCCATCCGAGTGCAGCAGAGGCAGAGCCTGCGCCCGCGCGGCGGTGATCTGCTGAATCGGGCCGGACTGGCCGGTCAGGCGTTTCAGGTCGTAATCATGAAACACCATCGCGCGACCATCCGAGGTCAACTGCAGATCAATCTCGATCCCGTATCCGGCCTCAATCGCTGCACGAATCGCGGCCCGGCTGTTTTCGGGCCGCTGATCCGAAACATCGTGCAACGCCCGATGCGCGATCGGGCGTCGCAGGAATTCCGAGGGCAGAGGTGGGGTCATTGAACCTCGAAGATGCCTTCGATTTCGACCGCTACGCCAAGCGGCAGCGAAGCCGCGCTGACAGCGGAACGCGAGTGGCGGCCCGCCTCTCCCAACGCCTCGACCAGGAAATCAGAGGCACCGTTGATGACCTGCGGCTGCGCGGTGAAATCGGCGGTGGAGTTCACGAAACCGGTCAGCTTGATCACACGCACCAGTTTGTCGATATTCCCGCCGCAGGCCGCCTTGACCTGAGCCAGCAGGTTGATGGCGCAGACCTTGGCGGCAGCTGCGCCCGCTTCGACATCCATGTCATCGCCCAGCTTGCCGGTGATCAGACCCTCATTTTTCGAGATCTGACCCGAGATATAGACAATGTTGCCGATCCGCACGAAAGGCACGTAATTGGCTGCCGGGGCGGGTGCGTCAGGCAGGGTGATGCCAAGGCTGTCCAGTTTTGCTGCGATGCTCATGAATTGGGTCTCCAAGATTTTGACTCGGGCGGACGCTAACCGGGAAACGCATCTTCGGAAAGCGGGAAAGCGGCTTTTTTCCGATTGCCCGCGATCTGGGCACCTCTCCACTTATTCAGGATGTGTTGATATCGTGTCACTTTACCCCGACCTATCGGCTGGGGTAAACGCGAGTTGTTGTTTCAAATTCCCTGCGAAAGGTCTATGTGAGACCAATTGCACCACCGAGACCGCAAAGGCCGTATTGATTGAAGGCCCGGCAGCACCACCGGGCAATTTTTGGAGTAACGAAGACCGTGCCGAGCCCTATTCGCCTGAAGCACCTGATCATTCTGGCCGTCCTGACGGCTTTGTCCGCCTGCGCATCGCAGCCACAGGACGCCGCCGCCCGGGGTGAGATTTTCGACCCTTACGAAAACGCCAACCGCGGCATTCACAAGTTCAACCTGGGCGTGGACCGGTTCCTGTTTCGCCCGGCCTCGAAAGGGTATGTGAAGATCGTGCCCGACCCGATGGTCACAAGCTTCAGCACCTTTGCCGAGAATATTTCCCTTCCGGGTCAAGCAGTTGACTATCTTCTGCAGGGCAACCCCAAACAGATGGGCAACGCTTTGCTGCGATTTGTGATCAACATGACCGTGGGCGGATTTGGCCTGTCGGCCCCGGCGGATGAGCTGAACCTGCCACCCGTCGATACCGATTTCGGCGAGACGCTGCATGTCTGGGGCTTCGGCGAGGGTGCCTATGTCGAACTGCCCTTCTACGGCCCGTCTACCACCCGCGATGCGGTGGGTGTGATTGTGAATCTGTTCTCGAACCCGATCAATTTCAGCCCCACCCGCCCGGCGGACAATCTGGGCGTCTATGCCGAGGTCGTGCGGCGCATGGGGGATCGTGGACGTTTCTCGGATACGGTCGACTCGATTCTCTATGAAAGTGCAGACAGTTACGCGCAGGCCCGCACAATCTATCTTCAAAATCGTCGTTTTGAACTGGCACGAGACGATGAGGACGCCTATCTCGGGCTGTATGACGATCCCTATGCAAACACCGGGACCGACCCTGTCAGGGACCCCTTCCTAGACCCCTACGAGGACCCCTATGCCGAATAATCTGATGAACCGACGCCAGTTTGTCGCCACTGCCCTGACCGGGCTGACGGTGATGACCCTGCCCCTGCCCGCCTTTGCGCTGACCGAAGCGGGCGCCACACAACTGGTCAATTCGGTGGTCGCCGACATCAACCGGGTGATCGCCTCGGGCAAATCCGAAAACGCCATGTTGCGCGATTTCGAGAAGATCTTTGTTCAGTATGGCGATGTGCCAATCATGGCGCGCTATGCGCTGGGTGTCGAAGCCCGCAGCGCCTCGCCCGCCCAGCTGCGCCAGTTCACCCGCGCGTTTCAGGGCTATATCTCGCGCAAATACGGCCGCCGGTTCCGCGAATTCATCGGCGGAGAGGTCACCGTTCGCAACGCCCGCAAGATCAAGGCAGGCTACGAGGTGCGCACCTCGGTCAAGCTGCGCGGCTCTTCTCCGTTTGAGGTAACCTTCCTGGTGTCGGACAAGTCCGGCAGCGGCAAGTTCTTCAACATGTTCATCGAAGGCGTGAACCTGCTACTGACCGAACGCACCGAGATCGGAGCCATGTTGGACGCGCGCGGCGGTGATTTGAATCGTCTGATCAAGGATTTGAACAAGACCAGCTGATAAGCGTAGCTATTCTGCGCAGGCCGCCGCCCGACCCGTTCGTGCGGCGGCTTTCATGTTCAGGCAGCGGGTTTGCGCGCGATCTGGCTGACATAGGACATGTAGCCGAAAAAACGGCTCGCATCGACGCGCGCCTTTGCTTCGGACTTCAACGCCTGCGCTGTTTCAGGTTGTAGCAACCCGGTTTCCGCCATGCGGTCTGCGCCGCGGTCAATGACCGTCAGAAAATATGTCGCTTCGCCTTCCGCCACATAGCCATGCCCTCGGCGGCGGCCCAGTTCAAACCCGGCTTGCGTCAGCAACCCACCGATCTGGCGCATGATCCAAAGACTGGTCACGTTCTGATTGATCATGAAGCGGACAAGCTGATCCAGCGGATCATAATCGGCGATCTGGGCAGTTGCAGTGTCATAATCCCCATCGCAAATCGCAAATATGCCGCCGGGCTTCAAAATGCGAAATGCTTCCGAAATGACATCCTCGGGGCCAGGCACGTGGCACAGCAAAGTGTGCGCCAGAACAAGGTCTACTGAATTGTCCTCAAGGCCAGTTGCTTTGGCGTCGCCAGTTTCAAAAACAAGGCGGCTTTCGCTGGAAAAGCTGTTCCGCGCACGCTCCACCATAACCGGCGAAGGTTCGAGCCCAAGCGCGCGCTCAACTCCCGGCACCAACAGCAGTTCATGCGTGACGTGGCCAGTTCCGGAGCCCAGCTCGACCGCAAAACCGCCAGCTGGGACACACAGATCGCTCAGATAAGTGCCTCTGATCTCTTTTTGCGCAGGTTCGAGACACCGGGCCTCCATCGCCTCGGCGATACGTTCCTGAACAGAGATATCTTGCGCTGCCAGATCGGAATAGGGGTCGGACATTGTGCGCCTCCCTTGGTGAGCGCACACCCTAGCATGATCCCTCTCTTACAGCCAGAATCTGTCATTCAGGCGTGGCCCGCAGCAATCACGCTGCGGACCTGCCCGTTCTCAGTTCAATCGCTCGCCCGTTTCTTTGGCGAAGTACGAAACCTTGCTCATGTCGAACGCGAGGTTCAGCATATGCCCGGCCTGAGCGCTGGTTTCGGCGTGCAGGCGCGCGGTGACCTGTTTGCCTCCCAGCTCCGAGACCACATAGGTATCCGCACCCGCAGGTTCGACCATATCGACCATGCAGGCCGCCTCTTGCACGCCCGCCCCGGCGCGGAAGCCGGCCTCAGCGATGTCCTCAGGACGCAGGCCGAGGATGACGTCTTGCGGCAGGGACAGTTCGCGCGCGTCGTTGAGCACCAGTGTCTCACCCGATGGGCACGCAATGGCGATTTGCGTCCCCGCGCCGGTATTCGATGCTTGCGCCGGGATCAGGTTCATCGCGGGCGAGCCCATGAAATCGGCCACAAACAGGTTGGCCGGGTTGTTGTAGATCTCGGCCGGGGTGCCGATCTGCTGCACGACACCGCCTTTCAGAACCACAATCTTGGTCGCCAGTGTCATCGCCTCGATCTGGTCGTGGGTGACGTAAACGATGGAGGCATCCAGCGTCTGGTGCAGTTTCTTGATCTCGGTCCGCATCTCGACCCGCAGCTTGGCGTCGAGGTTCGAAAGCGGCTCATCGAACAGGAACAGCTTGGGGTCACGCACCAGCGCCCGGCCCATGGCCACCCGCTGACGCTGCCCGCCCGAAAGCTGGCTGGGGCGGCGGTTGAGCAGCGGCTCGATCTGCAGCAGCGAGGCAACCTCTTTGAGCTTGGCCTCCTGCGTGGCCTGATCGACCCCGCGCACCTTCATACCGAAGGTGATGTTCTTGGCCACGGTCATCGTCGGGTAGAGCGCATAGGACTGGAACACCATCGCAATGTCGCGGTCCTTGGGGCTGACATGGGTCATGTCGTTGCCGCCGATGGAGAGCGTCCCGCCGGTGATCTCCTCCAGCCCTGCGATACAGTTCAGCAGGGTGGATTTACCGCAGCCCGAGGGGCCGACCAGCACCAGGAAATCGCCCGGATCGATCGAGATGTTGATGTCCTTCAGAATCTCGGTCGCACCGTAGTTCTTGTAGAGTTTGTTGATATCAAGGATGGGAGCCATGGGTCTTATCCCTTCACTGAGCCAGCGGTCAGACCGCGGATGAAATACTTACCGGCAACGACATAGACGAGCAGCGTCGGCAGCCCCGCGATGATCGCGGCGGCCATGTCGACGTTGTATTCTTTGACGCCGGTGGTGGAGTTTACGATGTTGTTGAGCGCCACGGTCACGGGTTGCGTGCCCGCCTGGCTGAACGACACGCCGAACAGGAAGTCATTCCAGATCTGCGTGAATTGCCAGATCACGGTCACCACGATGATCGGCAGCGACAGAGGCAGGAAGATCGACCAGAAAATCCGCATGAACCCGGCCCCATCGACACGCGCCGCCTTGGTCAGCTCGGCCGGAATGGTGACATAGTAGTTGCGGAAGAACAGCGTGGTGAAGCCCAACCCGTAGATCACGTGGACAAAGATCAGACCCGGAATGGTTCCTGCGATTCCCATGATGCCTAAAAGGCGCGCCATGGGCAGCAGAACCACCTGAAACGGGATGAAGCAACCAAACAGCATCAGCGAGAAGATGATGTTGGCACCCTTGAACCGCCACTGCGCCACGACGTAGCCATTCAGCGCGCCCAAAAGGGTGGAGATCGCCACGGCAGGCACCGCGATCAGGACTGAGTTCCAGAAGTAAGGACGCAGGCCTTCACACTGGATACCGGTACAGGCTCCGGACCATGCGGTTTTCCAGGCGTCAAAGCTGACTTCGCGTGGCAGTGAGATCAGCGATCCTGTGCGGATTTCCTCAAGGCTCTTCAGCGATGTGGTCAACATCACGAAGAGCGGCATCAGGTAATACAGCGCGAACAGGCCCAGCAGGACATAAAGCAGCCAACGCAGGGCAATCTTGCCAGTGGCGCTCTGGGTGCGGGTTTCGGTTTGGGGCATCGACAGATCAGTCATTTTTCGCCCTCAGCTCTGAGTAAAGATAGGGAACCACGATGGCAAAGACGACCAGCATCATGATCATCGCGGATGAAGCCGCCTGACCGATATCGCCGCGCGAAAACGCCATGGCGTACATGTAGGTGGCTGGCAGATCGGTCGCGTAACCCGGACCACCACCTGTCAGGGCGATGACAAGGTCAAAGCTTTTGATCGCGAGGTGCGCCAGCACGATGAAGGCTGACAGGAAGATCGGGGCCATCGACGGGATGATAATCGCCGTATAAATGCGCCATGTGGGGATACCATCGACCTGCGCTGCCTTGATAATCTCACCATCCACTGACCTCAAACCGGCTAGAAACAGCGCCATGACAAAGCCCGAGCTTTGCCAGATCGCGGCCATCACGATGGTGTAGATGGCGTAATCGGGGTTCACCAGCCAATCGAATTCGAAATTTGTGAAGCCCCAGCCCTGCACCATGGATTCAATGCCCAGACCCGGATTCAGGATCCACTTCCACGCGGTGCCGGTGACGATCATCGACAGCGCCATCGGGTAAAGGTAGATCGTGCGGATCGCCCCTTCGACGCGGATCTTCTGATCCAGCAAGATGGCCAGCAGCAGACCCAGCACCATCGCGATCACGATGAACAACGCGCCAAAGATATACAGATTGTTGATTGCCGTATCCCAGCGCGGGGACTCGAACAGGCGTTCGTATTGGATGAAGCCCTTGATCTCGTATTTCGGCAGTAGTTTCGATCGGGTTAGCGACACCCATGCGGTCCATCCGATAAAGCCGTAGACAAAGATCAATACGGCGATGAACGACGGTGCCAGCACCACCTTGGGCAGGTGGTTTTCCAGCCATTCGGACATTTTTTCCTCCGGGGAAAGGTGCTCTGCCCCTCACTATAGGGGGCAGAGCGATTTGGATCAGTAGCTGTTGGCCACTGCGGCCGCCAGTTGCTGAACCGCGTCAGCCGACGACATATCCGAGTTGAAATGCGCGGTCACAACATCCGTGATCGCACCGGACTGCGACCCGCGCAGCGCCATGCCATGGGCATAGGACGGCAGCAGCGAACCCGCGTCCGAGGTCGAGCCCATATCTTCGGCCGACAGGTTGGCGCAGATGTCGAAGTCATCCAGCGCCACGTCGGTGCGTGCGGGGATCGAGCCCTTGTTCAGGTTGAACACTTTCTGGAAGTTCGGCGCAACGATCAGCTTAGCCAGCAGGTCCTGACCGGCTTTCTTGTCGTCTCCGTCCACGTCGAACATGGCAAAGCTGTCAACGTTATACAGATAGCCGTCACCGGGGGTCGAGGCGCACAGGAAGTCCTCACCCGGCTTCTTGCCGGCTGCCAGGAATTCACCCTTGGCCCAGTCACCCATGATCTGGAACGCCGCTTCGCCGTTCATGACCATGGCGGTTGCAAGGTTCCAGTCGCGGCCCGAGAAGTTCTCGTCCACATATCCGCGCATTGTGCGCATCTGATCAAAGACCTGAACCATGGTGTCCGAAGTCAGCGCGTCGGGGTCCAGATCAACCAGTGCTTTCTGGAAGAACTCAGGCCCACCAATGCCCAGAACCACTGTTTCGAACACAGTCGCGTCCTGCCATGCCTGACCACCATGAGCCAGCGGGATCACCCCAGCGGCCTGTAGCTTGTCAGCGGCGGCGTTGAATTCATCCCATGTGGTCGGCATTTCGATGCCATTGGCGGCCAGAACATCGGCATTGGCCCAGATCCAGTCGACGCGGTGTACGTTTACCGGAGCGGCGCACCAAGTGCCTTCGCACTGCATGTGACCGGCAATCGACGCGGGCAGCACATCCGCCCAGCCCTCGGCCTCGGCCACTGACGAGATGTCGGCCAGAACGCCCTCTTCATACCATTCCTGAATGGCAGGGCCTTTCAGCTGAACAGCGGTCGGCGCGTTGCCCGCCAGAACCCGCGCGCGCAGCGCGGTCATCGCAGCATCACCGCCGCCGCCAGCAACCGGCATATCGGTCCATGTCCCGCCGTTCGAGGCGAACTCTTCCTGCAATACGGCCACCGATTTGGCCTCACCACCCGATGTCCACCAATGCAGAACTTCGGCCTGCGGCTCGGCCACAACGGACGACGCGGCCGCAACGGCCAGTGTCGAAACGGTGGCAAATGCAAAACGTTTCATTTTGTGTCTCCTCCCTAGAGAACTTTGTAACTGCGAAAAGCAGCGATGCACGATATAGCGCTAACGGATTGGAACCTGGCAACGCGGAATCCGTGCTAAAACTCAGCCATGATCCAGATTTTCACCGCTTTTGTTACAGCGTGTTACGTTGACATTGAATCTGTTTCCGTTCGTTACAATGCATGATGTCGGAGGAGCAGAAATTGGGAGGAGAAACCGCGTGAGCATTCCGCGACTTTTGGTGGTGGATGACGACCCTGAGATGCGGTCGATGATGACCCAGTTCCTGCAACAGAACGGGTTCATCGCCCTGCCCGCTAGTTCGGAAAACGAAATCCGGTCGCATCTGGCTGCGGGTCGGATCGACCTGATCTTGCTGGATGTGATGTTGGGCGATGAGAACGGAGTCGAAATCTGCGCCCGCCTGAGGGCTGAGCAGGATGTGCCGATCATTCTGGTTTCAGCCCTGTCAGCAGATCATCAGCGGATGGCGGGGTATGAGGTCGGGGCCGATGATTATATCGCCAAACCGTTCAACCCACAGCTGCTGCTGGCCCGCGTCCGCGCGGTGATGCAGCGTGCCCGGCGTACTCCGTCACTGGTGTATCGCCGCCGGACCAAAAGCTTTCGGTTCAACGGCTGGCTTTATGATGGAAAACGGGACGAGGTGCACTCGCCCGAAGGGTTTCAGGTCGCGCTTTCGCAACGGGAATCCGCACTTTTGAAGGTGCTGCTGGCCAACCCGCATATCCCCCTGACCCGGGATGAGATCGCTGCCGCGCTGGATGTCACTGGCGAAACAGACAAGCCCGAGGCGCAGGGCCGCGCCATCGATATGCTGGTCGGACGGTTACGCTCGAAGATCGAGGCGAACCCGAAGGATCCGCAGATGCTGCGAACCGAACGGGGCGTTGGGTATGTTTTTGCCGCCGAAGTTTTGGTGGATGAAAGCGCATGACCCTGCGCCTGCGCAGTCTCGGTTGGATTTGGACCTTGTCGGCTTTTGCCGCCGGGCTGATCTCGGCAGGGCTGTGGTTTGCGTCTGCCCAGGCCTGGAACCGCTACTTGACCCAATCCTTTGTGGCAGGGTTCGCCGCTTACGAAGAGCTTCGTACGGGTGTGGCCCCGCCCCCCGGGCTGAAGATCACACCGCTGGACGTTGAAGAGGCCGAACTGGCCGAACGTGGCGAATTTCAGCAACTGCCCGCTGCCGCTGGCCGCCGCTTTATCACTAATCTGTCCATCCTGACCGACAGCTCCGCCCCGCTGAGCGGGCGCGAACTCACGCTGGCGGTGATGTCGGATCGGCTGATCTATCCGGTGTCGGATATCGTTTCGGGCAGCGATCAGACAGGGCCCGAAAAGATGGGCAACCTGACCCGCCTGCTGGCCACTTACTGCAGCGAACCCATACTCATTGCCCAGTTTGGACGGGGGCCGTGGCAGCAGGTCGACGGAACCGAGATCTGGGGCTGCGGGGCAGCGCCCACAGATCTGCGGCTGCCTGCCATTCTGTTTGGTATCGTGGCGCTTGGGGTGCTGCTGACCTCGGTCGGGAACGTCTCGGACAGTTTCACGCGTTTTGCCCAGGCCCTGCGCGACCGGAAACGCCGTGGGGGGCCGCAGAGCTATGATGCGGATGGGCCGGATGAACTGCGTGATATCGTTGCCGCTGTAAACGATCATCTCGACGCCGAGCGCGCGCAGCTTGAAAAGCGCGCCATTGTGCTGTCGGGTGTCAGTCACGATCTGGGCACACCCGCCACACGCGTGCGCCTGCGCGCGGCACTGATCCCGGATGTGGAACTGCGCGAAAAGCTCGAAGCCGACGTGGATCAAATGACGGGAATGATCGAAAGCGTCCTGACCTATACGCGGTCCGAGCTGAGCGTTGAAGAACCGCGCCAGCTCTCTCTGACTTCGCTGGTTGAGGCTTTGGTGGCCGATTATCAGGACATGAACCTGCCGGTCACGCTCAAAACCGTTGATCCGGTCGCGCTGGAAGGGGCGCCATCTGTGTTCATGTCGCGCCGGGGCTTTGGTTCCTTGCCTGAGACACGGCGGATTCTGGTGACGGGGCGACCAATCTCGCTGAAACGAGCACTGACCAATCTGATCGACAACGCCTTGAAATACGGACGTCGTGCCGAGGTTACGCTGGAAACCGATGCACAAACCGCCACGATCATCGTCGAAGACAAAGGAGCCGATTTGTCCGTCGCCGATATCGAGGCGCTGTTGGCCCCCTTTCAACGCGGCTCGAACACGGGGTCATCGGACGGGTTCGGGCTGGGCCTGACCATTGCCAGCACCGTGGCCGAGCAGCATGGAGGCACGCTCGGCTTTGAAGCCGGGGATCACGGGCTGCGCGCACGACTTCAGATCACCCGACACTGACATCAAGGTAAATAACTGCGCACCAGAGCACTGGCGATCAGGGCCCAGCCATCTGCAATCACAAAAAAAGCCAGTTTGAATGGGAGCGAAACCGTCGCGGGTGGCACCATCATCATCCCCATCGACATCAGAACCGCCGCAACCACCAGATCGATGATCAGGAAGGGCAGGAAAATCAGAAATCCGATTTGAAATGCCCTCGCGATCTCCGATAACATGAATGAAGGCATCAGAACCGAGAGCGGCGCTTCAGGTGACAATTGCATCGTAGCACCTTCGGGACGCAAAGCGGCCATGGCCTGAAACGTCTCTGCATCAAGGCGTGCTGCCATGAAACTGCGAAACGGGATCAACGCACGCTCAAGCGCCGGTTCGACATCCAGCGTTTCGTTCACCATGGGCTGGATTCCGGTGGTCCAGGCTTCGGTGAAAACCGGTTCCATGATGAAATAGGTCAAAAACAATGCGAGGCTGACGATCAGCATATTGGGCGGCGATTGCTGCAACCCGATCCCTTGCCGCAGGATCGCCAGCACAGTGATCAGAAACGGAAAACAGGTGATCATGATCGCGAGTCCCGGCGCGAGGCTCAGCACCGTGATCAACAGGATCAACTGGATGGTTCGGGCAGAAATCGACCCGCCCTCCCCCAGTGACAGGGAAAGTTCCTGCGCACCGGCCACCGTAGGCAAAAGCAGAACCACCAGCCAGATGGACAGGCGCATTACCCGATCCCGTTCTGCAGATCCGAAATCTCGGTCAACCGCACAGCCAATTGCCCGGCCTGTTCGCCCTCCATCTCTTCCAGTAGCCCGCGCGCGACCAGTTGGTCCCCGACATAGAGATCCACCGGATCTTCGATCCGTTTGTCCAGCGTCAGCACTGCATTTTCACCCATATTCAGCAAATCCCGGATCAACGGACGCGCGCGACCGACCGAGACTGTCACTTCGATCGGCACCGCCTCGAACGGGTTGGCTTTTTCGGTTTTTGCGGGGTGGGGATCACTCATTTGACAAAGCCTCTTTTGCTTCAAACAGATATGCATCGAACGCCTCGGCAATGGCCTCAAGCATGGCGCTGCAGTCTAGCTGCTGCCGGGCGATGCCCACTTGCAGATAGGCCTGGCCGGGTTCCAGAGCGGGGTCTTCGATAACTTGCGGTGCTGGGGTCAGATCCTGTGGCAATGCCGCTTCGATCTGGGCCAAGGTTCCGTCGGGCACGCGCAGCAGTATCGGCTGCCCGATCTGCTCCCGCGCCATTCCGGACAGTTGTTCGGCAAGGCGCGGAGCGAAACCCTGCTTGATCGTCTCGGGCAAAACGGTTTCGACAAGGCTTTGAAACATCGGCTCCAGTGAAAGCGTCATGCGTGTCAGCGCCTCGTGATAGGTGAAGGACAGATCAGACAGGGTGGAGGCCAGATCGGCACTCAACTGATCGCGACCCCGTTCCTGCGCCTGAACAGCATCTTCCCATCCCGCGCCATAGCCTTTTTCGAATGCGGCAAGCCGCTGTTCTTCGAGCGCTTCTTCATCCAGCAGATGCACCGCACCACCACCGGCTTGCAGGGTGAAATCCTCAAGAAGATGGGCAATCGACATCACACCTTCTCCTCGCTTTCCTCAAGCCAGCTGCGCAGGATCTCGACCGTTTCTTCCTGCTTGTCGCCGATCATCGCGCGCAGCCGGTCAACCGGGTCTTCAGTCGGACCGTTGGCAATGGCGGGAACACGCGATTGCACCGGATCGGCAAGAGGTGCAAATTCCTGCGTGTTTCCGTCGGCGATTTCTCCGGTGAGGTAAGATGCCGGGTCAGCCTCGGAGGTCGAAGTCGCGGGCAATAGCGCCGCCGCAGTTGCAGGTTTCGTCAGGATAGGCCGGATGACGAACAGACCTAGGACAAGCGAAACCAACGCCAGAACCGCCATCTGGATCAGCGACATCGCGTCCAGATGGATCTTCTGCCAGACTGAAGCCGACACCAGCGTGCCTTGCGGTTCAACAACCGGCAAATCGAGCGATTTCAACGTAATCACATCGCCGCGTTCGGGATCGAAACCCACGGCCGAGGCCACCAGTTCCTCCAGCGCGTCCAGTTCGGCCTGCGGCATCGGCACAAATATCTCTGCGCCATCGGTGCCGACCTCGCGCGCGCCGTTGACCAGAACGGCAACGGTCAGACGTTTTATCGCTCCCGGTGCGCGATGCACCTCAAGCTCGGTCTCGGACACTTCGTAATTCACGCGCTCGCGGGTCTGGGTTGCGTTCGAATTCGATTTGTCACCGCCGCCGCCATCGCCGTCCGGCAGGTTCGACGCGACGGTCACATCTGCGGATTGGTTGCGCGCACTGTCCGAGCGTTCTTCGATATCCGTGCTGATCGCAACGCGACCTTTCGGATCAAAGCGACGCTCCCGGATCGATTCGGTTTCGGTCACCGTATCCACGCTGACCTCGACCACCGCATTGCCCGCACCCACACGGGCCTCAACCAGCCGCATGACCCGGTCGCGCAGCTCACGCGCCTTGTCATCTGCGGTATCAGCGGCAACAGCCGTTTCCTGCGCCCCGATCACGGCCCCGTTTGAATCGATCACCGTGACGTTCTCGGGCATCAGACCGCTGACTGCCGAGGCCACCAGAAACCGGATCGCCTTGGCCTGATCGCCGGTGATCTGCGCACCAGACGGCACCAGATAGACCGAGGCGGTCGGCTCGACACTGCGCTGAAACGGATTGGTCGAGCCGTTGGCAATATGTACGCGCGCCTGACTGACATGCGGGCTGCCGACGATGGTGCGGGCCAGCTCACCCTCTTTTGCACGCCAATAGGCGGCGTCGAACATCTGCGACGTGGTGCCGAACCCGCTGAGGGAATCCAGCAGCTCATAGCCGCGATTGCCGTTCGCAGGCAGGCCTTCACTGGCCAGAGTCATGCGCAGCTCATCCCGCTGCGAACCTGGTACGTAAATCGAACCGCCACGGATCTCATATGCAACGCCACGCTGATCCAGCGTGCGTATAATATCCCCCGCGGCCCCGCTTTCGAGCCCCGCATAAAGCAGGGTCATCGACGGAGCAGTCACGATCCGCGACATCGCCAGCACGCCCAGAAACACCAGCGCAACGGCGCCGGCCACGATGATTTGTTTGCGCCTGTCCAAACTTGCCCAGACAGTTCCGATCTGCTGCACGCTCACCTCCGACTCACCGACATTCTGTTCGGCTCAGCCCCTGTTTGGACGATTGCCCTTAACAATCGGTTAGTCCCTGACGGGTTATGACACTGACCGAACGGATGGATGAGGACGGAATGACCGACGCAGCTGTAGATGAGGCGGAAGCCCCTAAGAAGTCAGGGAAAAAGGGTTTGGTGCTTGGGATGATTCTGACCGTCGCGGGCGGGGCCGGAGGGTATTTCTCAACCGCGTCCGGCCTGCTGCCCATCGGTGGTGACGAGAAGGCGAAACAGGTGGAAATGAAAGACATTGACGCATCGGTGAAGGCATTGCCTGACGTTGCATTCGTCGATCTTCCACCGGTGATCGTTTCGGTCAATGCAGGCGATTCGCGGCATCTGAAATTTCACGCTCAGCTTGAGGTGAACGCAGACTACGCCGCTGACGTGGAAAAGATGCAGCCTCGAATCATGGATGTGCTGAACGGCTATCTGCGGGCGGTGGAGTTGTCCGATCTCGAGGATTCTCTGGCTCTGATGCGCATCCGGGGCCACCTGCTGCGGCGCATCGGGATCGTCACCGGCGAAGGCCGGGTGCGGGACGTTCTGGTGATGGAATTTGTGTTGAACTAGGAGGCGAAGTTGGAGCTGATTGCCGATATTCTGTTGGTCGCAGGTGCGATTGGGGCCGGGCTGTACTGCTTTGTCCTTTCGCGGCGGCTGAGGCGTTTTACCGATCTGGAAAAAGGCGTGGGCGGTGCCGTTTCGGTGCTGTCGACACAGGCCGATGAGCTGCGGAAATCTCTGGATACAGCCCGAGAAGCATCGGATGAATCGGGCGTCGCGCTACGGGATCTGACCGAGCGGGCTGAAACCGTGGCAAAGCGACTCGAATTGATGATGGCCTCGATGCATGACGTCGCGCCGGAAAGCCCCGTGGAAGCTGAAAACCCCGCGACAGAGCCCTCGGTCGAAAGCCATGATGCGCCTGAGCAGCCTGAAGAACACGCAGAGGCGCATTCAGAGGACAGCGATCCGAAGCTCGAAGCGTTAGAGGAGCCCATCAAGAAACCGGAAGGGTTGATGTTCTTCCGGCACGCCCGTGTGCAGGATGGGGCCGGATCATGAGGCGACGCCCGGCAAAACCGGTTGATCGGCGGGGGCGTAGCGGTGTTCTAACCGTGATCTCGTTGCTGATGATTGGGTCCGCCATCATCCGTATTGGGCTGGAGGCCGGGCCTGCGCTGGCCCGCGGCAACGAACCTGCGCCAAACCCACAGGAAAAGACCACCAATACCGACCCGGACGCCGCGGATTTACAGCTAATTTTGACAGAATTGCTGCGCCGCGAGGATGAACTGAACCGGCGCGAAGCTGCCATCAAAGATCGCGAATACGCACTGAAAATCGCGGATCAGGCCATCGAAACCCGGCTGACGCTTCTGGAGGAGGCTGAAGACTCCCTTCGTGAAACGGTGACGTTTGCCGAGAAAGCCGCCGAGAATGACCTGACCCAGCTGACCGATGTGTATCAGAGCATGAAACCCAAGGATGCGGCTGCTCTGTTCGAAACCATGGACGCCGTTTTTGCCGCGGGGTTCTTGTCGCGCATGCCACCCGATGCCGCCGCGAATGTGATGGCCGGACTCAGCCCGGAAACCGCCTATACGATCAGCGTGGTCATTGCCGGTCGCAATGCACGCGCCCCGCAGGAGTAGCCCTCATGCCCACGACACCCCTTAACTTCGGAGGCCACACATGATCGGACTCATCGGAATTGTCGTCATCTTTGTCATGGTATTCGGCGGATACCTGGCCGCAGGTGGCAAAATGACCATCATTCTGAAATCCCTTCCGTTTGAGATGATGATGATCGGCGGTGCCGCAATCGGTGCATTTCTGATCAGCAATGACATGGGCGGTGTCAAACATACGGCCAAGGACATGGCCAAGGTCTTCAAAGGCCCGAAGTGGAAACCCGAAGACTATCGCGACCTGCTTTGTCTGCTGTTTTCCCTGATCCGGATCGCGCGCGCCAACCCGGTCGAGGTTGAGCAGCATATCGAAGAGCCTGAAAATTCGTCTCTGTTCTCGGCCTATCCCAAGATTCAGGCAGACAAGGAAGCCGTGGACCTGATCTGCGACACCATGCGTTCCGCCTCGATGAACTATGACGATCCGCACCAGGTTGAAGAGGTGCTCGAAAAGCGGATGGAAGCCAATTTCCACCACGCCATGCATTCCAGCCATGCGCTGCAGACGGTTGCGGATGGCCTTCCTGCGCTGGGCATCGTGGCGGCGGTTCTGGGGGTGATCAAGACGATGGGGTCGATTGATCAACCACCCGAAGTGTTGGGGAAACTGATCGGCGGTGCTCTTGTTGGCACATTTCTGGGGGTCTTTCTCGCTTACGGTCTGGTCGGGCCATTCGCTGGCAAACTCAAGGCGGTGGTCGAGGAAGACAATCACTTCTACCAGCTGATCAAGGAGGTGTTGGTTGCCAATCTGCACAACCACAATGCCGCGATGTGTATCGAGGTTGGGCGCCAGAACACACCGACCCATAATCGTCCCGGCTTTTCCGAGCTTGAGGACGCGCTGAAAGAGCTTAAGCAGGCCGCCGCATGATGCGCGTTTTGCTCCTGATGTTGCTTGTCTGGGGATCGGACGCGACAGCGCAGGCCTTGCGTGTACGCTCAGGCGAACATGATGGATATACGCGCATCGTCGTTCAGGTGCCTGCCGGAACCGGCTGGAACCTGACTCAGCACACGAATGGGGCGCGGCTGACTGTCGGGATCGATGGCGTGACTTTCGACACCCGTGCTGTTTTTGACCGTCTGTCTGCCAGCAGGTTGCAATCGCTGAGCCAAGCCAAAGCAGGTGGCCCCCTTGATCTGGAGTTCGGCTGCGAATGCGTTGCGAATGCGTTTCTACACCGCGATTCCATGGTGGTGATCGACATTTCTCCGGGGTCAAACGCAACCGCAACGCTACCCGACCTGCCATTGTCAGCGAGAGAGCGGGTCACACCGCCTGCCGAAATCCCCGCAACCGAGCTTGCGCTGCCTCTCCTGCAATTGGACCGGGGACGTTTTGAAGACCAGTTGATATCACGCATCATTCAAGGGGCCGACCGCGAGGTTGTGGACCTCAATCTGGCGGATGTCGGGCGCAGATCGTCTACCGCCTACGGGCCTTTGCGCATGGACCGCGCATTGTCATCAAATCTGAAACTACGTTCGGTTCTGGATGAGATTGAGGGGCTGGAGGCATTGGAAGTGCCACAGCTTGAACCCCGTACGGAATGTATCACCGACAGCGAACTGGGATTCGACAATTGGTCAAATGAAACGCCCTTTGCCGTGCAGGTGGCCGGGCTTCGGGTCGGGCTATTTCAGGAATTCGACCGGGTGGACGAAACACATGCGTTGAAACTGGCGCGTCTTTATACCTATCATGGATTTGGTGCCGAGGCTTTGCAGGCTCTGAATCTGTTGCCCGACAATTCGACCCAGCAAGAACAGCTTTCGGCAATTGCCTTTGTGATGGACGATCTTTCGGTACCATTGCCAAATCCTTTTGCGGGGCAGCAGCAATGCGTTGGGGGGCCAGCGTTTTGGGCCGTGATGACAGAGCGTACGCTTGATCCGGATGCCAACCTGGATGCGATTGAGCAATATTTTGGCCGCCTGCCTCGTCATCTGCGCCGACATCTGGGGGCGAAACTATCTGAAATACTGGTCAATGCAGGCGAGCTGGAAGCCTCGCGTCGGGTATTGCGATCGGTCGCGCGTGTTCTGAACGAAGCTTCGGCAGATGTGGACTTGGCCAAAGCTGAGACAGCCGCTGCTGCAGGGGAGAATATCGTCGCCGAAAAGCTGCTGTCCGATGTCGTGTCGTCCGCCGCCGCAACCGCCGAGGCGCCGCTGGCATTGGCGCGCCTGGTTGAAAAGCGGTGGGCGGATCGGGGCGCAGTCTCTCCGGCCGATCTTGATCTTGCGGCAAGTTATGCGCGGCAATTGCGGAGGTCCGATCTGGGTCCGATGATGGCCCGAGCTCACGTTCTGGCATTGGCTTTGTCGCAGGAATTCGATGCCGCGCTGAATCAAATCAGAGCCGCGCCTGACACATCAGAGTGGCAGCGCGCACAAGATCAGGTGCTGCAGCTTTTGGCGGAACGAGCGGACGACATCACCTTTCTACGACACACGGTCGGAATGCCAGATCAGACGCGAAGCGCAATCTCGGTAGACACCGCTGTTTCGCTTGCAACGCGGTTGGCCGATCTGCGCTTCGCCGCCCCCGCCTATGCACTGGCCGCCCGACCTCAGGATCGGAAGCGGCGATTTGATCGGGCGCAGCTCAGAGCGCGCGCCGCGTTGCTGCAGAACAAGCCGCGTCAAGCTTTGCTGGAAATTGCCGGGGATGAGTCAGATGAGGCGGAACAGTTGCGCGCGCGGGCAATCTCACAAACTGACGATTACGCAGAAGCTGCGCGGTTGCTCCGCGCAATTGGTGACGGAGACGCAGCGGACCGGTACGCCTGGTTGACCGGGGACCCAGATATTGGTGCGGAAACACCCTCGGCCTTCGGAGAAATCCGACAGATCAGCGCGCGATTGACACAAACGGTGGACCGGCAGCCGGACAAACCGCTGGCCGATGCTGCGGGTTTGCTGAAGGACAGCGCAACCGCGAGGGGGCGGATCGCAGAACTGCTCGAACGTGTTCAGGTACAGCGCCAAACCGGTGACGAATAGGTGCAGGCACCTAGACCGGATCTGAAGGGGTTGCCTAGCTGAATGGTCTTGAAGCCGCATGATCAGTCAGAGGGCATTGATCCTGCCTTGGCCGATATCAGGTTCGAACACGACATGGCGCACCTTGGCGAAAGGCGCCAAAGGATCGCGCCACGCAATTTTTGGGATGGTATAAATTTCTTCAGGACGAATGTCCGCGCCTTGGCCATCTAAAGATGCAAGGCGTGTTCTCAATCCGCGGCCAGTTATCCATCACCAGTTCCGATACTGGTTCATCATCTACAATCGACCCCTCGTTTGCCATTCCAGCCTCGATAAGAAGCGCCGGTAACAACCCTTGGAGCGGCAAGATCAAGCGCTGAATCGGCGGATCGCCGCCTCTGCACGCGATACGCGCGATGTCGTGAGCATCTGTGTATTGAAATGAGACGCGCTGATTCTTTGATTACTGTTGAAGCACGGAAAAACGTGCCGAATTGGTCGAAACACGACGGGACAGGTTGGTTTGGAAAGCGGTGAAAATCGCTTGAATCAGCAGAAATCTTGAAAAAGTTCCTAAAATGTTCTATATTTGTTCTGCAGAGATGTCTGACGCGGAACGGAGGTATTCGAGCTATGACCAACGCTGCCCGTCAAAGCTGGTACGACGCGCCCAGCAACGATTATCACATGTTGCCTGTCACTGACCGGCAAATGCGCTATGCCCGTGCGATTGCTGAGCAATCCGCCCTGGAGATCCCGGTTGAAGCGCAACGGGATCGGCGATCGCTGTCGAACTGGATCTCGGCACATAAGCCGCATGATCCATCACCTTTTGCCAACTATCCCACCGGCAAACAGGTCGCCTTTGCCGAACGGATCTCGCGCAGCAAGCGCCGTCCGATCCCGTCAGAGTGCTTTCGCGACAAACAGATGATGTCGCGCTGGATCGATCAGAACAAATAGGGTCGCATCACTTGCCATGATTGCGCGCATAAAGCGCGACTGCTGCGGCGACGAAGAGCCCCAACAGGATGTATCCTGTCACCGCTTCGGCCACAGCCAACCCACGGCAGAGGCCGGTTGGGGACATATCCCCGTAGCCGACCGTGGTGAAGGTGACGTAGGAGAAATACAGAATATCCGCCGGTCCTTCCGCGCCGATGACGCAATTGTCGTTATATCCAAACGCGCCGTACACGGCAGCGAACAGGAACGGGACGACCTGAATGAAGGACACCCCCATCAGGAACAGAAGCCGACGCGGAGATTTCACCTGAGTCATGTAGTACCACGACTGCGAGGCGATCCAGATCAGCAAACCGACGGATGCCACCGTACCGATCGTGTCGCCGGCGGTTGCCTCACTCAGACGCGACAAACCGAACCAGGCAAGAAAACTGGCCAGAACAAGCCCGAGCGCGGCCAGCAGGGTGGATTTCCATTCTTCCAGAGTTCGGGGTTCGTGGATCATTTGCGCTCCGTCGGGCTGGCCTGTGCGTGATCATCCGAATTCCGGCGCGGCCTGCAAGCGTTATTCAGTCTGAGCCCAGATGCTCCGCACCGCGCGCGCGGGCCAGTTGAATCTGTTTCTGGCGCTCTCGGAACCGCATTTTGTCGGCGTCCGAGGTCTCATTGATGCATTGATGACACGAGACGCCATGTTCGTATTCCGGGCGCTTCACGTCCTCGGGCAGGATCGGACGACGGCAACCATGGCAGAGCTTATGCGGCCCCTCGACCAACCCGTGGCCAACCGACACACGGTTGTCAAAGACGAAACACTCCCCCTGCCAGGCGCTGTCCTCGGGCGGCATTTCTTCAAGATAACGCAGGATGCCACCTTTCAGGTGGTAGACATCCTCGACGCCCTGACCCAGCAGATAATTGGTGGATTTCTCACACCGGATGCCTCCGGTACAGAACATCGCAACGCGCTTGTTGTGGAACCGATCTTTGTTCTCTTCCCACCACGCCGGGAAATCGCGGAAACTGGCAGTATTAGGGTCTACTGCGCCCTCAAATGTGCCAATCGCCACCTCGTAGTCATTTCGCGTGTCAATCACCACGACATCGTCCGAACGGATCAACTCGTTCCAGTCCTCAGGTTCAACATAGTTCCCGACGCTGGCACGTGGATCGACGTCGGGCTGGCCCATCGTTACGATCTCTTTCTTCAGACGCACCTTCATCTTGCCAAACGGCGGATGGTCCGAAGTTGCCTCTTTCCAGTCCAGATCGCTGCACCCCGGCAAAGCGCGGATATGCGCCAGCACGGCTTCTATCCCGGCGCGGGGGCCTGCGATGGTTCCATTGATCCCTTCCTGCGCCAGCAGCAGAGTACCTTTGACGGATTGCGCACGGCAGAGTTCCAGCAGCGCGGGACGCAACGCTTCGGGGTCAGAGAAACGGGTAAAGTGATAGAGGGCAGCGATCGTATACATGGCCGCGATCTAATGCCCCCGACAAAAACACGCAAGAGAGCGCATTGACGACCCCTGCCCCAAACCATACCGATAGGGCAGCTAAAGGAGGCCCCCATGTCCCACGCCCTGCTCGTCATCGACGTCCAGAATGATTTCTGCCCAGGCGGTGCGTTGGCAGTGCCCGAGGGGGACCAGATCGTCGCTCCGATCAACGCGCTGATGGACGATTTCGACGCGGTGATCCTAACACAGGACTGGCACCCGGCAGGCCATTCCTCATTCGCCAGTGCACATACGGGCAAAGCGCCTTTTGAGATGACCGAGATGCCTTATGGTCCGCAGGTTCTGTGGCCCGATCATTGTGTTCAGGGTAGCGAAGGCGCGGCATTTCATCCCGATTTGCGCACCGATGGCGATCTGATCATCCGCAAGGGCTTTCGTAGTGCCATCGACAGCTATTCGGCTTTCTTCGAAAATGACCAAACCACTCCGACCGGTTTGAAGGGCTACCTTGAAACACGCGGGATCAGCCAACTGACGTTGGTCGGGCTGGCCACGGATTTCTGCGTGCACTTCTCGGCCGTGGATGCCGCGCGTCTTGGCTTTGACGTCACGGTCCGTACCAATCTTTGCCGCGCCATCGACATGGACGGGTCGCTTGGTGCCGCAGAAGAGGCCATGCGCGCTGCGGGTGTCAAACTCGTCTAGGGTGTTGCCCCACGCTCAGCCAGGTATTTCAGGATCACAAACAGGATCACGGCCAAGCCCAGCGCAAATCCGATGCGCCCTGGAACCGTACGGCGCGCGGGCGGCTCTGGCGCGGGGCGTGGCGGCTGCAATGGCCGCGGTTGCTCCTCGGGTGGTGCTGTACCCGGCTTCGCAGATCTGACGTGATGCAGAAACTGGTGGAAATCAAACTCACCACTGTATTCACCCTGCACCCCCATGTTGCGAATATTCGCAAAGAGCCGTTTCAGAATCCGCTGGCGATCCATAATATCCTCGGGTGCATAATACCCGCGCGCGGTTTCCCCATCCCGCGTGTCCAGACTGAACCCGGATTCCAGAAAAATCCTACGTATCTTCGGCGATGCGGCCCGCAAGGCGTCCGCAGTCTTCACATCCCGAAACCGCGCTCGTACCGGAGGCCGTCCTGTTACCGATGTGTGACCGTGTTCCGGATCAACTTCGTCCGGTCCAATCGCCACTATGTCAAAATCGTACTCGAGACCCATTCACTAAACTCAACCTTCTATTCCATCCCCACCCCCTCACTAAAGCGTGAAGGATACTCATAATATGCCCGCAATGTGTTTTGTCATGGGCATTGTTACCAATCCGGCGACTCTTGCCATTCGGCGCTCCGATTGATCTAACAACGGAAATCGCAGGAGGTCCCCATGGTCGACATCGCGACGCGGGTCTACAATCATAAATGGAAGATCGACCCAATTGTGCGGTCATTGATCGATACAGACTTCTACAAACTGCTGATGTGTCAGTCAGTGTTTCGCAATAAGCCCCAAACAGACGTGGTTTTTTCGCTGATCAACCGATCGAATCACGTTCCTCTGGCCCGTTTGATCGATGAAGGCGAGCTGCGCGAGCAGCTGGATCACATCCGCTCGCTCCGGCTCAGCCGGGGGGAAAGCACTTGGCTGCGGGGCAATACATTTTATGGCAAACGGCAGATGTTTCGCCCGGATTTCATGGAATGGTTCGAGAATCTGCGCCTGCCCCCCTATCACCTGGAGCGCATAGGCGATCAGTATGAGCTGACCTTCGAGGGCAAGTGGCATGAGGTTATGCTGTGGGAAATCCCGGCGCTCGCCGTGCTCATGGAACTGCGCTCGCGCGCGGTTCTGAATGGCATGCGCCGGTTCGAGCTGCAGGTCCTTTATGCCCGCGCCATGACACGCGTGTGGGAGAAAATCCAGCAGCTGCGCCAAATCGATGGATTGGGCATCGCCGATTTCGGCACGCGTCGGCGGCACTCGTTCCTGTGGCAGGACTGGTGCGTGCAGGCGATGATCGAAGGGTTGGGTCCGGCCTTTACCGGCACCTCGAACTGCCTGATCGCCATGCGGCGCGAGGTCGAGGCCATAGGCACCAATGCGCATGAGCTGCCCATGGTCTATTCCGCGCTGGCCGACACTGATGATGAGCTGGCGCAGGCCCCCTATGATGTTCTCAGCGATTGGCATGAAGAGCATGATGGCAATCTGCGCATCATCCTGCCCGACACCTACGGTACGCAAGGCTTTCTGGATCGCGCACCCGACTGGCTGGCGGGCTGGACCGGCATTCGCATCGACAGCGGGGATCCCGCGACGGCGGCCAATATCGCCATCAACTGGTGGAAATCACGCGGTGAGGACCCAACAAAGAAACGGATCATCTTCTCGGACGGCCTGGACGTGGACAAAATCCGTGAGCTACACGCGCAGTTCGCCGATCGCACCAATGTTTCTTTCGGCTGGGGCACACTGTTGACCAACGATTTCCGTGGATTGGTGGCGGATGACGCGTTGGCCCCATTCTCGCTGGTGTGCAAAGCGGTATCGGCCAATGGGCGCCCGACCGTGAAACTGTCGGACAACCCGGAAAAGGCCATGGGGCCGGCGGATCAGATCGAACGTTACAAACGTGTGTTTGGCGTCGGTGCCCAAGAGGCGATCGAAGTCATCGTTTAGCCGTGATAGGCGGCGACTGTTTTCAGTTGTGAAAAACCATAGAGCGCCTCGAAACCTTTTTCGCGGCCATGCCCGGATTTGCCGACGCCGCCGAACGGAAGCTCAACTCCGCCTCCGGCACCGTAGTTGTTGATGAAGACCTGCCCCGACTGCAGCCCCCTGGCCAGCCGCATCTGGCGCGCGCCGTCCCTTGTCCAGATACTTGCGACAAGACCGTATTCGGTAGAATTGGCTATGGTTAGAGCCTGTTCTTCGGTGTCAAACGGGATCAGAACCTGCACCGGGCCAAAGATCTCATCCCGAGCAAGCACATGGTCCGGAGGCACATCGGCGAAGAGCGTGGGTTGGACATAGGCTCCGGCCTCGGGTGCGCCATCAACGATCTGTCCCTGACCGGCGATGGTCAGATCCACCCCCTTATCAAGAAAGCCGCTGACAATCTGTTTCTGCCGATCCGAGATCAAGGGTCCGACACGTAAGTCCTGCATCGCGGGGCCAACAGTCAGCTGCCCATACGCCTCAGCCATGCGGGATTTGACCTGCTCATAGACACCACGCTGCACCAGAATGCGGGACGAGGCCGAACAGGTTTGGCCTGCATTCTGAATACCCGCGTTCACCAGAAACGGCAGGGCCGCATCCAGATCAGCGTCATCAAAGACCAGTTGCGGGGATTTTCCACCCAGTTCCAGCGTCACCGGCACCACGTTGCATCCGGCTGCCTGCTGCACCAATGCGCCCGTAGCGACCGACCCGGTGAAGGAGATATGGTTTACCCCTGGATGCCCGGACAATGCCGCACCAGCCTCGGCCCCCAATCCCGGCACGACGTTCAAAGCACCTGCGGTCAATCCGGCCTCAACGGCCAGATGCGCGAAGGCGAGTGCAGTCAGGCAGGCTTCTTCCGCGGGTTTCAGCACGCAGGCATTGCCCATCGCAAGCGCCGCTCCGACCGAGCGGCCAATGATCTGCATCGGGTAATTCCACGGCACTATATGGCCTGTGACTCCATGCGGTTCACGCAGGGTATAGACGGTGTAGCCATCCAGATAGGGGATCGTCTCCCCCATCACCTTGTCCGCCGCCCCACCATAGAATTCGCAATAGCGTGCAAGTGCCACCGCGTCGGCGCGGGCCTGAGTGAGAGGTTTGCCGACATCCATGGCCTCCAACGCCGCCAGATCCTCGACCCGATCCAGCACCAATTGGCCGAGGCGCGTCAGGATGCGACCGCGCTCCAGCGCAGTCATACGACCCCAATCGCCCTGCATCGCGGATTGGGCTGCGGTGACCGCAGCATCGACGTCAGGGGCCGCGCCGCGCGCGATCCGACAAATCTCGCTGCAATCCGAGGGATTGATCAGGGGCAGGGTTTCACCCGAAACCGCCGGGACCCATTGCCCCCCGATCAAGCATAGCGTGGGGTCGAACCATGGCTGTTGACTCATTTTGACCTCCATTTAGTCTCTAACAAGGGCATTTACGCGACTCCCAATCCGATATCGGGCAATTGGGGTGCGGCGGCGATCAGCGTTTTGGTGTAGGCGTGCTGAGGATCCGAGAAGACCTGTTCCGTTTCGCCCTGCTCGACAATCCTGCCGGATTGCATCACCAGAACGCGGTCCGTGATGGTGCGCACGACGCTCAGGTCATGGCTGATAAACAGATAGGTCAGATCATATGCGGCACAGAGCTCGGCCAACAAATCAAGGATCTGCGCGCGTACTGAGACATCAAGGGCCGAGACCGCCTCGTCAAACAGGATCAGCTCAGGCCGGATGATCAGTGCCCGTGCAATGGCGATGCGTTGTCGCTGACCGCCTGAGAATTCGTGAATGTATTTACTGGAGTCATCGGGGCTGAGTCCCACGGCGGTCAGCATTTCGGCAATGCGATCCTGACGTTCGGTCCCAGTAGGTTGCGTGTCTAGCAGGTGAAACGGCTCGGTGATCAGACGTGCGACACGGTGCCTTGGATTGAAACTGCCATAAGGGTCCTGGAACACCACCTGCATCTTTCGACGCACGGCAAGGTTGGGTTTGTGGCCCGCGAAGACAGGCTGCCCATCCAAGTGGATATGACCGGACTGCACCTCCTCAAGGCCTAAGATCGCCCGTGTTAGGGTCGATTTTCCGCATCCGGACTCCCCAACAAGCCCTAACCGCTCCCCTCGGTTAAGAGTAAAGCTGACACTATCCACCGCGCGGTGATGGCGGGGCGTTTCGAACAGACCTTTGCGTGGCAACCGATAGTCCCGAACGACCTGAGCCACCTCAAGCAGCGGCTGAGGGCTTGCGGGTTCAGGCAGATTGACCTGATGGCCCGACGCCTCGAACAACATGCGGGTATAGGGGTGCTGCATGTTGTGCAGCAGGTGTTGGGTCGTACCGCTTTCCACCACTTCTCCGTGGCGCATGACGGTAATCTGGTCCGCCATGTCGGCCACCACGGCCAGATCATGGGTGATCATCAGCAGACCCATATCAAACTCGCGCACCAAGCCTTTCAGCAGGTCAAGGATCCGGGCCTGCGTGGTCACGTCCAGCGCGGTGGTCGGTTCATCCGCGATCAGCAGCCTAGGGCGCAGCGCGATGGCCATCGCGATGACCACACGCTGGCGTTGCCCGCCTGACAGCTCATGCGGATAGCGGCTAAGCGGGAAACGCTCGGAGGGCAGGCCCACGCGGGCCAGGACCTTTTCTGCACGGGTTCGGGCCTGGGCCGGGGGCATGGCCTTGTGAATCAAGATCGTCTCCATCACCTGATCCCCGATGGTTTTCACCGGATTGAGTGCTGTCATCGGCTCCTGAAACACCATGCCGATTGCAGCGCCGCGCAGGGCACACATCTCGGACTCGGGTCGGTTCAAGAGATCCTGCCCCTCCAGTTCCAGCTTACCCTCAGCCTCGGCCCCGTTCGGCAGCAATTGCATCACCGCCATCGCGGTCATGGACTTGCCCGAGCCGCTCTCACCCGTGACAGCCACAATCTGGCCGGGATCTATGGACAGGCTGACATCTTTCAGAATCTGCAGTCCGTGGATCGACACCGAGAGGTTATGGATACGCAGCAAACTCATGCCCGGGCCACCCTGATTCTTGGGTCCAGCCAGTCGCGCAGCCCGTCGCCCAGCAGGTTCAGACCCAGCACAGTTACGATGATCGCAAGACCCGGAATCAGAGCCAAATGCGGGGCAAAACTGACCATCGTCTGAGCATCGGCCAGCATGCGCCCCCAGCTGGGCGTGGGGGGTTGCGCGCCCAGACCGACATAGGACAACCCGGCCTCGGCCAGAATGCCAAGGCTGAATTGGATCGTGCCCTGCACGATCAGCAAGTTCGCCACGTTGGGCAGGATATGCTCAACCGATATCCGCGCGGCCCCTTTGCCCGACACGCGGGCGGCGAGGATGAATTCCCGTTCCCACAGTGACAACGCCGCGCCTCGGGTGATGCGGGCAAAAACGGGTATGTTGAAGATACCGATGGCGATGATCGCATTGATCGCGCCGGCCCCGAAGACGGCGGTGATCAGAATGGCGATGACCAGTGAGGGGAAGGCAAAGACCAAGTCGTTGCCGCGCATTATGACCTCATCCAGCCACGAGCCCTTGCGTGCCGCAGCCGTCAGACCCAAAGGCACTCCCAGCGCCATACCGATTCCGACCGCCACCAAGGCCACGGCGATCGAGGTGCGCGCGCCGACCATGATCATCGAGAACATATCGCGCCCGAAATGATCCGTGCCGAACCAATGCCGGGTGCTTGGCGTTTGCAGCTTGTCGGGGATATTCAACGCCGCGTAGTCGTAAGGCGTCCAGACAAACGATATCAGCGCCGCCAATACCACCAGCGACGACAGCGCCGCGCCAAGGATCAGATTGCGGCTCATGTCCTGCTCCTCAGCCTTGGATCCACGGCGGCATAGGCGAGGTCGACAAGGAAATTCACGGTGATCACAGCAAAGACCAGCAGCATGACCACGGATTCCACCACAATCAGATCGCGGGCTGAGATCGCCTGAAACACCAGCCGCCCGAGACCGGGCAGATAGAACACCTGCTCGATGATGATCGAGCCCGCCAGCAGGAAGGAAAACTGCAGCCCGATGATGGTCAGAACCGGGATCAGAGCATTGCGCACCCCGTGCCGCCACAGCGTCTGGCGGCGTGACAGGCCCTTGGCGCGGGCGGTGCGCATGAAATCCTCGCCCAGAATATCCAGAAGCGCCGAGCGCATGACGCGTGCAAGGATCGCCGCCTGCGGCAGGGCCAAGGCAATGGCAGGCAGGGTCAGGGAATGCAGGCCGGTCCAGACCCCGTCCTGCCATCCGGCGAACCCTCCGGCATTGAACCAGCGCAGATTGATGGCAAAGACCAGCACCAGCATCATTGCGAACCAGAAATTTGGCACGGCGATGCCCAACTGGGTCGCCCCCATCACGGCCACATCACCCGGCTTGCCGCGCCGCGCGGCGGCATAGATCCCGGCCGGAAAGGCGATCAGGGTCGAAAGCGTCAGTGCGTAAAGCGCAAGCGGCAACGACACCCAAAGACGATCCCCGATCATCTGCGACACCGGCGTGCGATAGGTGTAGGAGGTGCCGAAATCCCCAACCAGCATGCCGCCGACCCAGTTGAAATACCGCTCGACCTTTGACACGTCGAGGCCCAGTTCAGCCCGCAGCGCGGCCAGCGTATCCTCTTGCGCATTGACGCCCAGCATGAATGACGCCGGATCACCCGGCGCAATCTCGATCACAGAGAAGATGACGACCGAGGCCACGGCCAGACTCAGGATCAGGGAAAGCAGGCGTTTGAGGGCATAACGAAGCATTGGTAACAGGTTAAGTGTCTGAACCGCGCGGGCGCAACAGCTAGTTGTAGGTCTGCCGCTCCATCCGGATCAAGTCGATGGCGCAAGCTGAAAGCTGATTGGCAGGCGCACTGTCGGCCAACCATTCGAGATTGGTTTCAGTCCGGGCAAGTGCCACGCGGCGCAAGGCCATCAGGCGCGCGCGCGGGCTGTCCAGAAACTGATCTTGCGGGATGACGGATTCCAGCGGGCTGTCGATGCGGATGACTTCGAAATATCCTCCGAACAGGGCCAGAAAGGCAAAGGCACAGGCCGGAGCGTCATCACCACAACGTTCAGAGCAGAGCTGCGCGATGGGGCGTGTCGCTTCGGACGTCATCAACCAGTTTTCAACCGCCGGACGCCACGGATTCTCGGGCGACAGATCGCCGTATCCCAGCCCCAGCGCCAGCAGGCCCGCCATGCCCAGAGCCGTATCGGAGCCCGCATCAACCGGCTCGGGCTGAATATGACGTAACGCGGCCAGACCGTCGCCGCGCGGCTCAGGTTCTATCGACAGATAGATCAGGTAGGGCTTGAGATCCTGCATCAGACGCGGATTCGCCAGCAGTCCGGCTCGCATCTCGGGGTCTCCATAAAGCGCAACGATGCGCGTGGGGTAATCGGTGGCCTGATGCTCTCCCAACGCGTTCAGCCGGTCGATCAGGTCCAGGTCGGGGTTTGGGCGCTTGGCCGCCAACAGGGCCTGAGCCAGCGGATTGCCGCCCTCAGCCTCTGCCGTCAGCCAAGAGCGGCCGAATGCGTTCCAATCCTTCTGGCGGAACAATGCGCGCGATTGCGCGGGCTCCAACGACTGCCGGAAAGGCGAAGGCCCAAGATCCGCAGTCTCGATCCGACCAAGCAGCAGACGCGCATCAGCATCGCCGTCCACCGCCAGTTCGGCCAGCATGGGCAACGCCTGCGCATCGTCACCGTCGAGCCACAACGCCACGGCGCGCTCCAGTGATGTATCGGCGCGCGCTGTGGGCACAGTGATCGCCAGCATCGCAATCGCAAGCGTGGCGAAGAGAGAATTGACCATCTATGGGCCTCCTACCTCTGGGGCGGTCATTCGTCCCAACTGATCGCGGTCAGGTCGATGGCAGCGGTTGGGGCGTTCTCCCACAGGCCCTGCACACCCGCCTTGGCGATGCCCAGCTTAGCCAGTTGGAACAGGTAGCCATTGACATAATCGCTTGAGATCAACCGCTGCGCTTCGCCCAGCAGACGGGTCCGCTCATCCGGGTCAGTGGTCGCGTTCAGCGTATCCATCAGAGCCTGAAAATCGGTGCTCTCATACTGGAAGTAATAGTCAGGCCGGGCGTAGATGCCGATATCCATCGGCTCTGTATGGCTGACGATGGTGAGGCCGAATTCCTTGCCTTTAAACACGGATTCCAGCCATTGCGCCCATTCGACATTGATGATTTCGGCGGTGATGCCAACTTCAGCCAGTTGCGCGGCGATGATCTCACCACCACGGCGGGCATAGGAGGGCGGCGGCAGGTGCAGCGTGGTTTCGAACCCATCTGGGTATCCGGCCTCGGCCAGAAGTGCCTTGGCCTTTTCCGGGTCATAGGCTGAATTGCCGGTCAGATCGACATAAGCAGGGTTATGCGGTGCGAAATGGGTGCCGATGGGCGTACCATAGCCGAACATCGCGCCATCGATGATGGCCTGCCGGTCGATCGCGTGGGCCAGAGCCTGCCGGACGAGGATATCGTCAAACGGTGCCTGCTTGTTGTTGGTGGACAGGATCGTTTCCCCTTCGGTCGAGCCGACAAGCACCTGAAAGCGCGGATCAGCCTCGAACTGAGGCAGGTTTTCGGGTGCCGGGAAATTGTCGAACACGTCCACATCCTCGGCCATCATGGCGGCAAAGGCGGCGGTCGGATCAGAGATGAACTTGAACGTAGCCGTCTCTAATGCGGGCTGATCGCCCCAATAGTTGGGGTTGCGATTCAGTGTGATACTATCGCCCTGCACCCAGTCGCCAAAGGTGAAGGCCCCTGTCCCGACCGGGTTTGTCTTGATGTCTTCGATGCTTTCTGAGGCCACGATCACCGCATCACCCCAGGCAAGGTTGAATAGGAAATTGCCATTGGGTTCGGACAGAGTGATCTTTACGGTCAACGGATCGACAACCTCGACATTCTCGATCCCTGCAAACAGCGCCTTCTGCGCATTGGCACTGTCATCGGCGCGGGCTCGGTCCAGACTGAACTTGACGTCTTCGGCATCCATCGTGGTGCCGTCATGGAAGGTTACACCGTCATGCAGCTTGAAGGTATAAACGGTACCGTCCTCGGAAATCTCCCAGCTTTCAGCCAGCCCCGGCACGACGGATCCGTCACCCATGAACCGGGTCAGGCCTTCAAAAATATTGGTGTAAACCACCGAATCAATCGCCTGCGCGGCAGCACTGGTCGGGTCCAGATGCGGCGGTTCCAGCTGCATCGCGATGGTGATGTCCGATTTCGCCAACGCCTGCGACGCCAGCAAAGACGCGCCCAGCGCAAGGGCCGAGGCCAAGGTCCGAACCGATTGCATTCCCATGAAATTCACTCCCCACTGTGTCAGGTTGGTCCGCCGATTGCGGATCGTTCTGAGACCAATTTCCCTTTAAACCTCAGGTCAATCAAGGAAATGTTCGCGCAACCGGGGTTTCATGGTCCCGGTCCGATCTGCTATGCCGCGCTGCAACATAAACCCTGCGAGGAGCGAGCATGAGCGCCACCGCCCGCAAGACAGCCCCGAATGCCGAGGATATCCGCGCCCGGAAAGGCACCGATCCTCTGGTTTCGCTGACCGCCTACACGACACCTATGGCGCGTCTGATGGATGCCCATTGCGATTTTGTTCTGGTGGGCGACAGCGTCGGCATGGTGTTGCACGGGCTGACTTCGACCCTTGGCGTGACGATGGAGATGATGATCTTGCATGGTCAGGCCGTTGCACGCGGGCTGGACAGGGCGATGATGGTCATCGACATGCCCTTTGCCAGTTACGAGCACGAGCCTGCACAGGCGTTTCGCAACGCCGCCAGGCTGATGTCGGAAACCGGTGCCGGGGCGGTGAAGCTGGAAGGCGGCGTGGAAATGGCCGAGACCATCCGCTTTCTGGTCAAGCGCGGTGTCCCGGTGATGGCCCATATCGGCCTGACGCCGCAATCGATCAACACCTTGGGTGGCTACAAGGTGCAGGGCCGCGATGAACAGGCTGAGGCGGTGCTGGCCGATGCCCAAGCGGTAGCCGAGGCAGGTGCGTTTTCGGTCGTGTTAGAGAAGGTTCCACAAGGTCTGGCAGACCGGATCACCCGCGAAATCCCGATCCCGACCATCGGTATCGGCGCCTCGGCCGGGTGCGACGGACAGATTCTTGTGGTTGACGACATGCTCGGCTTTTTCACTGCCTTCAAACCGAAATTCGTCAAACGCTATGCCGATCTTGGCCCGCAGGCCGAAGCTGCCATCGCCGAATATGCCGCCGAGGTCCGCGCACGCAGTTTCCCTGCAGACGAACACGTCTTTGCAGACCAAGCCCCTGCAAAAGGCAATAAATCATGACCGCGCCCATTCTTCGCAAGCTTGCGGATCTGCGCGCGCTGACCACGATGTGGCGCAATGATGGAGAGACCATCGGTGTTGTCCCGACGATGGGTGCGTTGCATCAGGGTCACCTGTCGCTGGTCGAGGCGGCAAAGGCGGGCACGGATCGGGTCATCGTTACGATCTTCGTGAATCCCAAGCAGTTCAACAATCCCGAAGATCTGGCGAACTATCCGCGCACTGAACATGAAGACGCCGAAAAGCTGTCCCCGTTTCAGGTTGATGCGATCTACGTTCCCGATCCGGATGAGATCTATCCGAAGGGCTTTGCCACCACCGTTTCGGTCGCGGGGCTGACCGATGTGATGGAAGGCGAATTCCGCCCCGGCCACTTTGACGGCGTGGCCACGGTTGTCGCCAAACTGTTCCTGCAGACACAGGCCGATCGAGCCTATTTCGGTGAAAAAGACTATCAACAGCTGATGGTCGTACGGCGCATGGCCCGCGATCTGGATATCCCCATCGAGGTGGTCGGCTGCCCGACAGTGCGTGAGGCATCAGGTCTGGCCATGTCATCGCGCAATCAAAGACTGTCGGCTGAAGGGCTGCGGGTTGCGGCCGAAAAACATCGCATCATGCACGCACTGGCCGAGGCTTTGGGAAAGGGCGTCCCTTTCGATACGCTTGCCGCACAGGCGCAAACGGATCTGCTGTCGGCGGGGTTTACGGATGTGGAATATGTGCAGTTGCGCTGCGCTGACACGCTGGAACCATTGACGCACGCCGACCGTCCCGCCCGTCTGTTCGCGGCGGCTTGGGCAGATGGGGTGCGGCTGATCGACAATCTGCCGGTCTCAAAGGCGTAATTCCACTCTGGCAGTTTTCCCGTTGTTTGCGCTAAAGTCCCGCAAAACCAAAGCGGGAGGGGCGCAGGCATGACCTATATTCTGGCAATCGATCAGGGCACGACATCATCACGAGCCATTCTGTTCGACGCGCAAATGCAGCGCGTGGGCACAGCGCAGCAGGAATTCCCACAGCACTTTCCGCAGGAAGGCTGGGTGGAACATGACCCCGAAGATATCTGGACCAGCGCCCTGAATGTTTGCCGCGAGGTGATGGAGACCACCGGCATCTCGGCCGATCAGATCGCCGGGATCGGCATCACCAATCAGCGCGAAACCACTGTGGTCTGGGACCGTGCAACCGGCAAACCCATTCACAACGCGATCGTCTGGCAGGACCGCCGCACCGCCGAGATATGTGCACGCTTCAAACAAGCGGGCTGCGAGGATGACGTGACCGCTCAAACCGGCCTGCTGCTGGATCCGTATTTCTCGGGCACCAAGGTCAAATGGATACTGGACACCGTCCCGGGTGCGCGCGATCGGGCCGAGGCCGGAGAGCTTTTGTTCGGCACTATCGACACGTTCCTGATCTGGCGTTTGACCGGGGGCAGCGTCCACGCCACAGACGCCACAAACGCCGCGCGCACCCTGCTGTTTGATATCCACAAAGGCGAATGGAGCGGCGAAATCTGCGATATGCTGGGCGTTCCTGCGACTATGCTGCCCAACGTACAGGATTGCGCGTCGGACTTCGGCTCGACCACGATGTTTGGCGGTGACATTCCCATCTTGGGCGTCGCAGGCGACCAGCAGGCTGCCACCATCGGGCAAGCCTGTTTTGAGCCGGGAATGATGAAATCTACCTACGGCACAGGCTGTTTCGCGCTGCTCAATACCGGTACGCAGCCAGTGATGTCCCAAAACCGCCTGCTGACAACGATCGCCTATCAGTTGGACGGGCAGAAAACCTATGCGCTCGAAGGTTCGATCTTTATTGCAGGGGCTGCTGTGCAATGGCTTCGCGACGCGCTTCAGATTCTGGAGGCAGCACCCCAAAGCGGCGATCTGGCCGCGCAGGCCGACCCGAACCAGCACGTGGTGCTTGTGCCGGCCTTCACCGGGCTCGGCGCGCCTTATTGGAAGCCCGATTGCCGCGGTGCCATGTTTGGCCTGACCCGCAACTCGGGTCGCGCGGAATTTGCCCGCGCGACGCTGGAGAGCATCGCTTTCCAGACCCGCGACCTGTGGCACGCCATGCAGGGCGACTGGGGCAGCGAGGCCGATGTCATCCTGCGCGTCGACGGCGGCATGAGCGCCTCAGACTGGACCATGCAGGGCCTGTCAAACATCCTCGGCGCACCGGTGGATCGCCCGGTGATGCAGGAAACCACCGCTTTGGGGGCCGCGTGGCTGGCCGGGATGAAGGCTGGCGTTTACCCGGATCAGGCCGGGTTTGCCACCACATGGGATCTGGACCGCCGGTTTGAACCGAAAATGTCCGAAGCGGATCGCGATGCGGCCTATGCACGCTGGCAGCGGGCCGTTCAGGCGACCATGGCGTTCTAGCTGTGGTCTTTCATCAGGCGCTGCTTCTGACGTGACCAATCCCGCTTGGCCTGCGTTTCGCGCTTGTCGTGCAGCTTCTTACCCTTGGCGATACCGATCTTCAGCTTCGCCCGGCCCTTGTGATTGAAATACAGAACCAGCGGCACCAGTGTCATGCCCTTGCGCTGAGTCGCGTTCCACAGGTTCGACAGTTCCTTGCGTGACACCAGCAGCTTGCGGCGGCGACGCTCTTCATGCTTGAAGACCTTCGCCTGCTCATAGGGTGCGATATAGCTGTTGATCAGCCAGAGTTCCCCATCATCGACCGAGGCGTAGCTCTCGGCGATGTTCGACCCGCCTGCGCGCAGGGATTTGACCTCGGACCCTTCCAGCACAATACCGCACTCGATATCGTCCTCGATCGCGTAATCGAAGCGGGCACGCCGGTTCTCGGCGATGACTTTGTAATTCGGGTCTGTCTTCTGCTTGGCCATGACGCGTTGATGTATGCCGCTTGCGCGCGCCTTGCAAGGCAGGCTTACGAAGTGGCCGAGATTATTAGATCGGGTCCAAAGATCGTGTCTGCATGATTGTGCAGGTAAATCTTCAGCCATGGCGTAAAGCGGGTCGGGTGGCGCTGCACTTCGGCCAGAAGATCGTGATAGTCGATCCAGCGCAGATCCATTACTTCGCTGGGATTAGGCTCGATCTTCAACGGTCCGCGCACATGGGCCAGAAAGACATCGACCACCTCGTTCTCGACCAGCCCGTTGCCCACATCCGCGTGATATTCAAGCCGGTGCCGGTATTCGGGATAAAGCCCGGTGATGCCCAGCTCTTCCTGCAGGCGACGCACGGCACACGCCGAAGCTGTTTCGTTCCAGTCCGGATGGGTGCAGCACGTGTTCGCCCACAGACCCGGCGTATGGTATTTTTCCAGCGCCCGGCGCTGCAGCAAAATCTCGGTTCCACGGACGGCAAAGACTGACACAGCCTTGTGCTTGAGGCCTTTTTCATGCGCTTCAAGCTTGTCGACGGGAGTCAGTTCACCCTCAACCCAGGCCGGGATCATGATACCCATCTGTCGTCTCCTGTTGTCGCAACACCGGCGCGAAACACATCACCGGCATCCGTTCAAGGTGGCGCTGAACAGGCATTTGTTCAATCGCACGAAAGGCCGCAGGGGCTGCGGCCTTTTGTACGTCTCATGGGTTGTGAAAGGCGGATTATTCGCCGGATACGCTCACGATATAGGCGTAAACATCTTCGGCGCCCTTCTTCAGCTTGAAGGTCATCTTCGATTTGGCCGAGGTTTCGCCCAGATAGTCCTTCAGAAACGCTTTAGGATCCTGGGCGTAGGAGACAAAAGTCTCTTCATCCCAAACCAGCCCGTTTTCACCAGCGGCAACGATGCTGTCACCGTATTTGAACCCTTCGACGGTCCCCGCGGTACGGCCCGCGATCCCGTAGAGGTTCGGGCCGGTCTTGCCGCCCTTGACGATCACTTCACCTGCAGGGTCAGCGATCTGATGGCAAGACTTGCATTTGTTAAAGGTCTTCTTACCAGCTTCGGCGTCGCCTTCCGCATAAACGGGAAGGGCCAGCAGGCCGGCAATTGCGGTGGCAAGGATACGATTCATAGCTTTTGCTCCGATACAAATTGGCTGCACCGAATGGACCGCTGGCACAGCAGAGAGTCAACGCGCAGATTGCCGCGCGAGGGCACCCTGTCACAAGGCGTTACCGGTCGTCCTTAACCGAAGTCATGTAATTGTGACCAACAGGGCAACAGATCGCCTGGGCGGGGTGTGGCCAGATAGATTGCACGCGCAATCGCTCGCGCAAGGCATATCGAAGCCGCGTGACCAATCAACGCCATGGCCTCGGGCGCGACGGCGTGAGTGCCCGTGCTGAGGCCAAATACCAGATCTCCGTCCCCTGGCGTATGGGCGGGGACAATCGCGCGTGAGATGCCATCATGGGCCGCAACCGCCAGCCGTTGACATTGCGGCTTGGTCAGGGCCGCATCCGTTGCGACAATGGCTATCGTGGTATTTGCGTCGTCCGGTGGGGCCGGATGCATCGCCTGTGCCTTACGGCTGACATGGCTGCGCCCGAGACCCGAGGCCGGATCTGGCCCGAGGCCGCCGAACTCGGCATCGATTTCGAACGGAGCAGCCCAGAAATGACGGTCACCCGACGTTGTCACACTGCCGAGAGGGTTTGCCGCGACCAATGCGCCAACGGTTACGCCTCCCTCAAGCATCAGCGATGCCGAACCCAGCCCGCCCTTGTGCATCGCCGCCAATGCGCCGGTTCCAGCCCCGACTGACCCCAATTCAAATTTCGGTGAGGCGGCCAGATAAGCGGCTTTGCCAAGCGCGCGATAGGGGTTTTCGGTCCAGTCCTTGTCTCCGCCATTCAGCAGGTCGAACAGAATCGCCCCGGGCACAATCGGCACGACAGCCGGACCCACCTGAAATCCGCGCTTTTCGGCATGGAGGGCGTCAGATACGCCCGAACAGGCATCGAGCCCGAAGGCCGAACCTCCGGACAACGCGATCGCGTCCACATGTTGAACCGATTTGTCGGGTGCCAAGAGGTCCGTTTCGCGCGTGCCGGGCGCGCCCCCCATGACATGCACCGAAGCGACGAAAGGATGCTCCGCCGTCAGCACGGTTGTACCCGATTTCAGCGCCTCATCCTGCGCGTTGCCGACCTTCAGGCCAGGGATATCGGTGATCAGGTTTCTGGGTCCGGGGGTCATTTGGGTCTCGGATGTTGTGCCGGGAAGCGCGCTGGCGCACGCTGCCTACGGCGGAGATATTTTTGGCCAGATGAAGAACGGATCAGATACATCGTCCTCCGTCCACTTCGAGGGCCGCTCCGGTGATCATGCTGGCTTCGTCCGAACAGAGAAAGCAGGCGGCGTTGGCCATGTCTTCTGGGGTCGAGAAGCGGCCCAGCGGAATTGTCGACAGGAACTTGGCCCGAATTTCGGGCGTGTCTTCGCCCATGAAGGATTTCAGCAGAGGGGTTTCTCCGGCAACCGGGCAGATGGCGTTGACGCGGACACCGGAGGGAGCCAATTCCACTGCCATGGTTTTGGTTGCGGTGATCATCCAACCTTTGGAGGCGTTGTACCAGTTCAGGTTGGGACGCGGCGATAAGCCAGCCGTTGAAGCCACGTTCAGGATCGCACCGGTGCCCCGCGCTTTCATCTGCGGGACAAAGGCGCGGGCGGTCAGGTAGACCGATTTCATGTTCACATTGAAGATGCGGTCAAAGTCGGCTTCTTCGACCTCTTCAAGCGGAGTGGGCAGATGGGTCACGCCTGCGTTGTTGACCAGAATGTCGAGATGGCCAAAGGCGGAGTCGACCGCATCCGCCATCGCTTGCACCGACTTCGCCTCGGCCACATCCACCTGCTGCGCGATGGCACCCGGCCCGTGCTGTTTTGCCTGAACCTCGGCCGCGTCGCCATTGATATCGGCGATCATGACCCGCGCCCCTTCGGCCAGGAATTTCTGCACGATACCGGCACCAAAGCCGGATGCGCCGCCGGTGACGATTGCGATTTTTCCCTCTAACCTCATGATCTTGCTCTCCCTTGTCGGGTCAGACTAGCAAGGCCGCGCGAAGTTACCAGATTAATCTTCCGAGATCTTGCCCCGCAGCGCCTTCACGTCCGATCGCGCCTTTTTCGCCGCCAGCCGTCGTTTGACCGAGCCATAGGTGGGTTTGGTAGCAATCCGGCGCTTGGGTTTGACCAAAGCGCGGGTGATGAGTTCAGCGAGTCTCGCACGGGCGATTTCGCGGTTGCGGGCCTGCGAGCGGGTCTCTTCGCATTGAATGATGATTGCACCATCTTTGGTCCAGCGCCGACCGGCCAAACGTTTCAACCGGCTCTTGACCGGATCAGGCAACGAAGGAGAACGCGCGGCCTCGAACCGCAGCTCAACGGCGGTCGAGACCTTGTTGACATTCTGCCCGCCGGGACCGGACGAGCGCACAAAGCTCTCGGTCATTTCCCAATCCTGTAAGGCGATATCGTCGGTGATGCGCAACATGGGGCAGACCTTACAAGCCGCAGATGGAAACAAAAAGGGCCGCCCCGGCGGGACGGCCCTTCGAAAGTTCAGGAGGTCGGGTCGGTTAGATCAATCGACCAGCCGGAGCGAGCGCTCCGCCAAGGGCTGCCTTAACAGGCGATCCCCCCGGTTGTTCCGACACCTCTCTCCAATCTCTTTCTCGACACTGGATCACCTCCTTTTCTATCTGTTGCGGTTAACAAGGAGCGTGACACAAGTTGTGCCAATCTCAAAGAACTTTTTTACGCAGGCTGTGCGGCGGTCAGACGGGCGACGATCACCTTGAACGGGATCAGGGCGATCAGGGCCAGCGAGAGTTTTACCAGCCAATCTGCGAAGGCCAGCGTTACCCACAGCGGCGCCATCGGGCCGGACAGCAAGAAGGGCACCGGTTCCCACGCCCAGTTGATCGCAGCGTCAGCGTCTGCGCCGAAGAATGTGACCGAGGCCGAGAAGGCCAGGGTGAAGAAAATTGCGGTGTCCAGCGCTGAACCGACCAGTGTCGAAACCAGCGGAGCACGCCACCAGCGACCACCGCGCAGCGAGTTGAACACGGTGACATCGGTCAGTTGCGCGATCAGGAAGGCAGTACCCGAGGCTACAGCAATCCGCAGCGGTACGGCGGCATAGGTAAACCCGTCGCCCTGCAGCATGATCTGGCTGCCGATCAGCGAGCAGATGATACCGGTGACAAACCCTGCGAACACGACTTTGCGGGCCGGACCTACGCCATAGACGCGGTTCATGATGTCAGTGACCAGAAAGGCCAGCGGATAGGAGAAAGCACCCCAGGTCAACAGACCGTCAAGGATCAGGAACTGGACCAGGATGTTTGAGGCCACGACGATCGAGGCCATGGCAAGGATGCCGGGAATATAAGAGCGTTGCATTTACAGATGCCCGTTTTGACAAGGTAGCGGCGACTTGGCCCCGGGCTCATCCCAAGGCAAGCCGTGCGTTTAGACCTTTGGCATTGCCCTGTCAATCAGGCAGCAGATATTCCACCAACTCGGTGCGCTGCAGCGCCAGAAAGTTGTCGTCCGAGATCATGGTGGCCCGGAGCCGGTGCTGATCGTCACGCCAGACCGACAGGCCTTCGAGGTTGTCATGGGTGCCGGTGCTTGTTTCAAACAGAATTTCTTCGGCGATGGGTTGATCACGATCGATCTGCCAACGCCGCAACCGGGATCGGAATCCGATCAGAGCAACCTTTCGCTCCAGCAAATAAAAACGGCCATCTGGGCCGAAATCGGCTGCGACCGGCAGAAATCCATCGCGTGGCGCTAGCATGAAAGGCGTCGACCACGACAGACCATCCCAGCGATAGACGGGAATTTCGCCGCGTGCCGTTCGGCTTTTTTCAGGCAGGGTGTACAAGCGGTCTTGCTCATCCAGCGCCAATGCCTCGAACGAGCCGTTGATGTCGAGGGTTTGAAACTCTCTGGGGCGCGGCAATACCCGTGCCCGCGCATTCGGTCCGGTATAACGGGCGACGCGATGCACCCCTTCGAACGAGATGTAATGGCTACCATCTGGCGCGAGGGCAATCCCCTCGGAATCTCCGGCACGCCCTTTCATCCTGCTGCCATTGCTGGACAGGACAGGCCATTGGCCGTGGATTTGGATTCCGATGATCCGATCCCCTTCTCGATCGATATTCGCGGTCACCAGTCGGGCGCGATCGCTGACTGCAATCATGTGCCGCCCGTTGTCCGAGATATGGATGGCCGAAAACCCGCCGAACCAACCGGCATCATGACGCCAGGCGAAACTGTCCAAGGGCGTTGCTGTCTTGATATCGACAGCCCAAGCGATCCCGGCCAGCGCCAGCCCAACAATCAGTTGGATTGCAAAACGGATGCGCATTGTTGCGGCAGATCGGCCAGGCGGTATTCACGGCGTTTCTTTGGCGGTGGCGCGTTCGGATCGGGCGGCGGCGGGTTCAGGATATTCTGAACCCATTGCTGTGCCTCGGCGCAACCGTCGCCCTTGGGCGGCGGGTCCTGATTGACACAACCGCGCGACCCCTTCGGGCAGTTCAGGCGCACGTGGAAATGATAGTGATGCCCCCACCACGGACGGATTTTGCGCAGATAGGCCCGATTACCCTTCTCGTCCTTGCACATCTGCACCTTGGCACCGGGGAACACGAAAATCCGCGCGACGCGCTTATCCTTGGCGGCTTCGCGCAACACCGCATGATGTTGCTTGGTCCAATTGCCGTTCACGAAAGCACCATTGGATCGGCGCAGGGAAATCGACGAGATATTCTCGCGGGCCTTGCGGCTAAGACGCATATCATTGCCGGGCAGCATCCAGATATCGATATCCAATCCCAACTGATGAGATCGATGGCCTGAGGTCATCGGCCCACCCCGCGGCTGGCTGATATCCCCGATATAAAGACCATTCCAACCCGGCTGTTTCGCGGCAAAGCGGCTGAGGTCCTGCACATAGTCGATCGCCTGAGGATGCCCCCAATTGCGATTGCGCGACAGGCGCATGGCCTGCCATGTCGGACCCGTTTCAGGTAATTGCACCGACCCGGCGGCACATCCGCGCGAATAACTGCCGAAAGCGGCAGACTTCTGCTGCGACCCCACCTTTTGGGACCCGAACAATTGCTTCGCCAGGGGTTGCGCCCCTGCGGTGCCTGCCAATGTAAAAGCGGCCAAAACGGCCAGAAAACGTAGTAAAATCATCTGCTCTGATCCCCTTCCGGTTTCACCCAGCGCATCAGGACTAGACCCAGAATAAACAACAGAATGATCGGTGACACCCCCAGACGTGCACTACCGGTGACAGTTGTGGCAATTCCGATCAGCAGGGGTGCTGCAAAGGCGGTTGCCCGGCCTGACAAACCGTAGAGTCCAAAGCTTTCGACCGGCGTTTCGGGATCGGTATGACGCACCATCATCGAACGGCTGGCGGATTGCAGAACCCCGCCCATCCCACCGATCAGAATACCGCACCCAAAGAACACCATATCCGGCAGCCCCGAGCCTTCGGGCAAAGCGATGCCATAGATTTGCGTCCGGTCCATCATAACCACGGTGAGGCAGACGAAGATCAACACCCAGATCGCCACCAAAATCACCGGTTTAGGGCCGTATTTCCGATCCATCTTGCCACCAATCCACGCAAAAATGGCCGAGGCCAGAACACTGACAATTCCGAATACACCGATCTTGATCAGGTCCCATTCGAGCACCAACCGCGCATAGACGCCGCCGAAGCTGTAAAGCCCGTTCAGCGCATCGCGGTAGAACATGGAGGAGCCCAGATAGGTCGCCAGACTGACCCGATGACGCAACCCGGCCACGGATTTGCCGAGCAGGCGCAGCGCGTCTCCCAAACTGCCCTGTTTGTTGGCCTCCGGATCGTCACGGACCCACAGAAAGTACGGCACCATGAACAGCATGAACCAGCCCGCAGTGAACGGCCCGACAAACCGCGTACCCTCTTGCGCGGCAGCATCCAACCCGAGGATTGGTGCGATGCCGATCAAGGTCTTGCCATTGGGCTGCTCAACAAACAGCGCCAGCATGATGGCCAGCGACAGCAACCCTCCGAAATAGCCGAAGGCAAAGCCTGAACCCGAGATCTCGCCCACCTCATTGTCGTCACCCAGATCGGGCAGCTGAGAGTTGATGAAGATCAGAGCATATTCCGCACCCACAAAGCCCAGACCAAAGGCCGACAGCATCAACCACATGTTCGAGCCATCGGGCATCGTGTACCACAACGCTGCAGACCCCACCGCGTACATCACCGAAAACCCGAGAATCCACGGGATGCGCCGACCCGAAACATCCGCCATCGCGCCCAGTAACGGCGCGCCGAACGCGATGATCAACCCGGTGATGGTCAGGCAGTTCGCCCAGACCGTTTGTGCCTGCGCCGCGGCTGTATCAGTGTCTAATCCGGTATTTGCGTAGTACTGCGCGGCGACCCCTGCGAAAAAGGGGCCAAAGACAAAGGTCACCAGCAATGTATGGAACGGCTGGCTGGCCCAGTCAAAAAACCACCAGCCCCAGATGCGCTTGCGCTTGGAAATCTCAGCCATCTCTGCCCCATATTATTGTTGCTTTCATAAGACGGGGCTTTCAGCAGATGCGCAAGCGCTGAGTGCGCCGCACTTGCTCTTTGCGGCCGTGACGCTTAGGTCTCAGGGCAATTGACGAACGGAGTGCCCATGCTGTCGCTGATCCAAATCCTTCTGCTGATCCTGGACATTGTCTGGTTCATCATCCTTGCCCATGTGATCATGAGCTGGCTGATCAACTTCCAGGTGCTGAACCTGCACCAGCAACTGGTGGCACAAATTTGGTACGGGCTGAACCGCATATTAGAGCCTATTTATGGACCCATACGCCGCTTTCTGCCCAATATGGGCGGGCTGGACCTGACGCCGTTGGTGGTGCTGATCGCGGTCTATGCGCTACGGATTATCCTGATCAACAATGCGGTCTATTTCTACTGACCTCTTGTTCACCGAATCTTAGTATGTGATGGTCCTGTCTTAAGAGCAGATAAACCATAAAACAGGGCCGCCCCGCACATGTTCGACTCCGCACCCTTGTTGCGAGACGTCTTTGGATTCGACGCCTTCCGCCCCGGGCAGGAAGAGATCGTCGATGCCGTGACCACGGGCGAAAACGTGCTGGCCATCATGCCCACCGGGGGCGGTAAATCCTTATGCTTCCAACTGCCCGCATTGCTGCGCGACGGGGTCACGGTGGTGATCTCTCCGCTGATCGCGCTGATGCGGGATCAGGTCCGTGGGCTGCAGGAGGCCGGGGTTGAGGCAGGCGCTCTGACCTCAGGCAACACGCCCGAGGAAACCGATGCAGTGTGGGAGGCGCTGGAGGCCGGGCGGCTCAAACTGCTCTACATGGCCCCGGAGCGTCTGGCCGCTGGATCGGCCTTGGGAATGCTGCGGCGGATCAATGTCAGCCTGATCGCCGTGGATGAGGCCCATTGTGTCAGTCAGTGGGGCCACGATTTCCGCCCCGATTACTTGCGGATCGGAGAGCTGCGGCGCGCGCTGAATGTGCCGCTGGCCGCGTTTACCGCCACAGCGGATGCCGAGACACAGGACGAGATTGTCGAAAAGCTGTTCGACGGCACGGAACCGCGCAAATTCTTACGCGGGTTCGACCGGCCCAATATCCATCTGGCCTTTGCCGCCAAGGACGGGCCGCGCAAGCAGATCCTCGACTTCGCAGCAGCCCGCAAGGGGCAATCCGGCATCGTCTATTGCGGGACACGCAATAAAACCGAAGTGCTGGCGCAGGCGCTGCGTGCCGAAGGGCACACCGCCTGCCACTATCACGGCGGGATGGAGCCCGACGATCGGCGCATCGTCGAAACTCGCTTTGCGCGCGAAGATGGCCTGATCGTCGTCGCCACCGTGGCCTTTGGCATGGGAATCGACAAACCCGATATCCGCTGGGTCGCCCATGCGGACCTGCCGAAATCCATCGAAGCCTATTATCAGGAAATCGGCCGCGCGGGCCGGGATGGTGGCCCCGCCGAAACCCTGACCCTGTTTGGCCCCGACGATATCCGCCTGCGCCGGTCGCAGATCGACGAAGGGCTCGCGCCGCCTGAACGGCGTATGGCCGATCACGCCCGCCTGAACGCTTTGCTGGGTCTGGCCGAGGCTCTGGTGTGTCGCCGTCAGGCATTACTGGGCTATTTCGGCGAACACACAGAACCCTGCGGCAAATGCGATCTGTGTGACACGCCACCCGAAGTGTTCGACGGTACGACCCCGGTTCGTATGGCCTTGTCTGCAATCCTGCGTACCGAAGAATGGTTTGGCGCGGGCCACCTGATCGACATTCTGCTGGGCAATGAGACTGATAAAATCCGCGCCCGCCGTCACGATGCCTTGTCCACCTGGGGCATCGGAAAAGACTGGTCCCGCCCGCAATGGCAGGCGATCTTCCGGCAGATGATGGGCCACGACCTTGTCCGCCCCGATCCCGAACGGCACGGCGCGTTGCGTATGACGGAAGCGGCGAAACCGATCCTGAAGGGCGAGGTGCAAATCAATCTGCGCAAGGATACGATCCGCAAAGCCACACGCCGCCCCGCGGTCAAGGCCATGGTCGCCGAAGAAGATGCGCCGCTGCTATCCGCCCTAAAAGCCAAACGCCGCGCTTTGGCCGAGGCCGCACGGGTTCCCGCTTATGTCATCTTCCCCGACCGTACACTGATTGAAATGGCCGAGAAACGCCCCATGACGCTGGACGACATGGCTCGGATCGGCGGTGTGGGCGCGAAGAAACTGGAACGCTACGGCGACACCTTTCTTGAGGTGATTGCCGGAGAAGCCGAAGTGTTGCATCCGGCGCGCCGCAAGCTGGCGGGCCGGGATCAGGGTGAGATCTACGATCAGCTTTTGGCCGTGCAGAACGATCTGGCGCGTGGACCGGCAGGCATCGACAAACCTCTGACCTGTTCGGCCTCGCAACTGGCCAAAGTGGCACAGCTGCGCGCGGATGATCCGCGCGGGATGGAGCAGGTATTGGGCGACCGACGTCACGAAAGGTTTGGGGCCGCCTTTCTGGACGTGCTGCGTCAGGCGAGCTAGATACAGCCCATCAGGCAAGGAAAGAGGGCGGATATGCTGGTAGTGATTTCCCCGGCCAAGCGGCTGGACTGGGCTGAGCGCGATATCGAAGTGACGCAACCCGACTTCCAAGACGATGCGATCCGATTGTCCAAGACAGCGCGAAATCTGACTTTGGGTGACCTGAAGAAGCTGATGGATCTGAGCGATGATCTGGCCCGGCTGAACCGCGACCGCTATCGCGCATTTTCGGACGCACCGGAGGCGGACGCCACACGCCCCGCTGCCCTGGCCTTTGCAGGCGACACCTATCAGGGCCTTGAGGCCGCGTCCCTGGACGCCGATGAGATGGCCCGGGCGCAGGATCACCTACGTATCCTGTCAGGTCTATATGGCGTGCTACGCCCACTGGATGCGATCCAGCCCTATCGGCTGGAGATGGGCAGCAGGCTGAAAACCCGGCGCGGCAAGAACCTTTATGAATATTGGCGGGATCAACTAAGTAAGGCACTGAATGCGCAGGGCGCGCAGATTGGCGCGGATGTTCTGGTGAATTGCGCCAGTCAGGAATATTTCGGAGCGGTAGACCTGAAGGCGCTAAAACTGCGAGTGATTACGCCGGTGTTCATGGAGGACAAAGGCGGCACCCCGAAAATCGTGAGTTTCTTTGCAAAGAAAGCACGCGGGGCGATGGCGCGATATGTCATTCAGCATAGGCTGAACGATCCAAAAGGATTGCTGGATTTTGATACGGGCGGATATGAGTATCGCCCCGAGCTGTCGGAAGAAGATAAGCCGGTTTTTGTACGCCCCTATCAGGCCTGATTTTCTGCGGGTGTTGAGGGCGGAGCGAGGGGCCAGCCCCTCGCGCTCCCCGAGATATTTATAGCCAGTTGAAGAGTGGATCGAAGCATACCGCTCTGCCTAAATGCGAGCCTAATTGGCAGGTTCGGAGTCTTTGGACACCGGATGAGCGCCGTCTGGACAGTAATTCACGATCATCTGATGGATCAGCTTTTTGTGCAAAGGTTTGGTCAAATAATGATCCAGCCCTGCAGCCAGAATACTCTGATCGTCCCCGGCCATGGCGTGTGCGGTCAGTGCGACAACGGGAACATGGCGGTCAGTTCCGATTTCACGCCGTCGAATTTCGGTTGTTGCTTCTTTGCCGTCCATCTTGGGCATTGAGATATCCATGAAGATCAGGTCCGGGTTGAATTCGATGGCAGCCTCAACCGCCTCCAACCCGTTGGAGACAAATTTCAGATCGATGTTCAGATCTTTCATCATCTTTTTCAGAATCAACTGATTGGTTCGATTGTCCTCAGCGGCCAGAACACGCATCCGCCTTTGATCCGGAGTACCGGGCTGTGCGTTTGTTCGGACCTCGACGGGCCCACCATGAGCCGCTTCGAAGCCGGGCGCGCCCAGGGCAAGAAGCCGGGAATAAAGCTCGGCGCGGGGGATTGGTTTTTGCAGAACACCCTCGATCAGATGTTGAGCCGGATCGGCATGGATGACGCCCGGGTTGGCAGACATCACAACGATCGGTAAATCCCCCCATCCTTTTTCACGCAGGGTCGTGGCCAATTCTAACCCATCCATGTCCGGCAAATCATGATCGCAGAGGATCAGGTCCATGCTTGCATCCACCAGCGAGAGCGCCTCGGCCCCCGTGGCGCAAACTGATACGCGCGAGCCGAGGCGCCCCAATTGCTTGGTCAGAATGGCGCGATTCACCGCGAGATCTTCGACCACCAAAACATGGCGTAAGCGCCCGTCCAGATCGGGCGGGGCGGGTTGTGGACCTTCGGCCGTTGGCAAGGAAATACGAAATCCGAAGCACGAGCCCTTTCCCACCTCACTTTCAACCCAAACCCCGCCGCCCATGATGGTGATCAGGCGTTTGGTGATGGCAAGTCCAAGGCCGGTGCCTTCGAACTGACGGTTCTGCGCATCCTCAACCTGATTGAATTCACCGAAGATATGAGCAACCTTGTCAGCTTCGATGCCGATACCGGTATCCTCGATCGCCACATGGATATCGCAGCTTTGGCTGTTGGTATCCGGCACGCCGGTGACACGGATAAGCACATGACCCTGCGTGGTGAACTTGACCGCGTTGCCCACCAGATTGGTCAAAATCTGCCGAATCCGCCCCGGATCGCCGACAAACAGCGTCGGCAGAAACAGGTCGTAATCCACCAGCAATGTCAGCCCCTTGTCGCGCACGCTGGGTTGCAACAGCATCGCCACTTCAAGAATGCAGCGTTCCAGATCAAACTGTTCGGGGTGCAGGGTCAGCTTATCAGCTTCGATCTTGGAGTAGTCCAGAACATCGTTGATGATGACCAGCAACGCCTCTCCCGAATTGCGGATCGTGCTGAGATAGAGCCTCTGTTCCTCGTTCAGCGGGGTTTCTGTCAACAGCTCGGTCATGCCCACGATGCCGTTCATTGGCGTGCGAATCTCGTGGCTCATATTGGCCAGAAAGGCGGATTTGGCACGGCTGGCAGCCTCGGCGCGTTCACGGGCCGCGTTCAGCTCGGCCTCGTGCCGGACCGAAGCGGTGATGTTCAACGCAAGACTCAGAACATCGCCGCCGTGACCACGTTGGTCGATCAGCCGGATGTACTGGCCGTTCCACAATTGTATGACCTCGGGTTCGGGATATGGTTGAGCCCAACGTTCCAGCATTCGGGCCTGCCAGTCGGTCATCGACTCGGAGCCGATATCTACGATCCCTTCGTGGGTCAGGATTTCCAGAATTCGCGCGTAGGTGATGCCCGGCGCGACCTCTTCCAGCCCGTCAAAGACACTCAGATAGGCCGCATTTGCCCCGATCAGGGTGTTCTGGCCGTCAAAAAACGCAAACCCATCGGGGATGGTCTGGATCGAGTGCCACAGGCGGCGTTCTGCAACCTCGACCTTGGCATTGGCAACGGTCAGGTCTGATTTGACCTTTTCGTTTTCATCGCGAACCGTCGCCACCTCGGCCTGAGTCTGGTCGATCTGCCGGGTCAGAGCGATGGCATGGCGGCCAAGTTTGCGATTGGCCGCAGACAACTCAGCCTGCTTCTGCTGCAACAACCGTTCGGCGGCAAGGCGCGCGCGCCGTTCCTGCGCCAGTTTTTCTGCAATACTCATGAGGCTTCCCGCACTGCTTCGGGCACAGCATGGCTACAGAGCGTGAAAAAGTGCTTAAACGCCTTTAGCGCCGTCCCTCGCGCAGCCAGCCAGCCAACAGGAAACCTCCTGCCAGTAGCAGCACCAGCCAGGGTGGCAGCAAACCAGCCTGTGTGACGTCTCGGGTCTCGTAGGCGTTTCGCGGGGTCAATCCAATCCAGCCACGCCCCGCCGCGGGACGACCTGCTCGGACATTTCGGATCGACGGCAACCCGTCTTCGACACGGACCGCCCCACCGCGCAGAGCCGCCAGCGTCGGGCTGAGAATCTCATCGGTTGCGATTGTGCGTTCGAACTCTTTCGGGGCGGCTGGACCAAGACCGATCACCGCGGAATGCTCGCCTTCCTGCAGGCGATAGAAGCCGATCTCGGGTCCGAAATACTGCGCCTCGAACCGGCCCGGAGACACTTCGTTCAGCGTGATCTCAAGCGTTTCGCCATTGGGACGTGTGACAGTGACCGGACCAACATCATCTGAGAGGGTCTGACGGATGATGCGCATCGACTGGCCATTGGCTTCGGCCCATAGCGCCTCTTCCTCGAGCTCGGGTTCTCTCATCATCCAATGGGCCAGCCGGCGCAACAACTCCAGCTGTGGACCACCACCTTCGAAACCACGGCTCCAGAGCCAAGCGTGATCCGAGGCAATCAGCGCCACGCGTCCTTCGCCCACGCGATCCAGCACCAGCAAAGCGCGATCATCCACGCCGGACATCAGCACATCGCCAGATCGTTGCCTTACATCCACCTGTCGCAACCATGCGCCCCATTGCTCGGCATCGCCCAATTCCGTGGTCACCGGGTGGCGCTGGCCCAGGTCGGTAACCATGGGCACATAGCGTTCTTCAATGACACGCGCGGTGGGCTGTGCGGGGATCATGGGGCCAAGCGGTGAGCGGAAGATACTGTCAGCCGTTGCGAAATCGGGCCCGGCATTGATCAGCACCGCGCCACCGTCGTTGATATAGTTGGTGACGTTGTCCAGATAGATTGCGGGCAGGATACCACGCCGTTTGTACCGATCGAAGATGATCAGGTCGAAATCATTGATTTTTTCCAGAAACAGCTCACGCGTCGGGAACGCGATCAGTGAAAGCTCATCCACGGGCACGCCATCCTGCTTTTCCGGCGGTCGCAGGATAGTGAAATGGACCAGATCGACCGAGCTGTCGGATTTCAGCAGGTTCCGCCATGTGCGGCCACCCGGATGTGGCTCGCCCGAAACCAGCAGGACACGCAGACGGTCTCGCACCCCGTTCATCTGGATCAGGGCTGTGTTGTTGCGGTCGGTCAGTTCCCCCTCGGCCTCGGGCACGGTGAACTGGATGACGTTTCGCCCGCCATGCGGCAATGTGATCGGCAGTTCGACGTCCAGACCGATGGGAATGGTGAATTGCTCGGGCTCGGCCCCGTCGACCGAAATCTCAAGCGGCGCTGTGGCGACACCAGCAGGGGCCGCCCCAGTATCCTCGACACGCAGCGTCAGAGTGACGGGTTCTCCGATAATGGCGAAGGCAGGGGCATTGCGCACGACGAGACGGCGATCCCAATCCATTTCCCGCCCGGTCTGCAGCAGGTGCATGGGGGCAGGCAAATCCGGGGCCTGATCGGCGTCGTGAACGATACCGTCCGAGACAACGAGCACGCCAGCAATCCGCGCACGAGGCTCTTCAGCCAGTGCCGCGTTCAAGGCAGCCATGACCTGCGTGCCTTCGTCCCCGTCGCCATCGCCAACCTTGATCCGGCGCAGTTCGGTGTTGTCTCGGGATTCTATGTCTGCTGCGAGGGCGTCGGCGGTCTGCATCGTCTGCTCAGCCCGGTCCGAGAGCTTCTGGCTGGCACTTTCATCTTCGATCATCAGCACGATATCGGTCAGCGGAGCGCGATCCTCGACCTGATAGACCGGACCGCTGAGCGCCGCGAGAACGACCAGAGCCGCCAATCCTCGCAATGCCCATCCCGACAAACCACGCCAGAGCGCCAGCACAACACCGGCGAGCGCGATTGCTGCGACGGCGACCAGGATTGGCCACGGTATCAGCGGATCGAAGATGACGGTTCCGGTCATTGTCCCAACCTGTCCAGAAGGGCGGGCACGTGGACCTGATCGGATTTGTAATTCCCGGTCAGCACATGCATCACCAGATTAACGCCAAAACGATTGGCCAGCTCCCGCTGTCGTTCCCCCGCATAGCCCCGACCCACCGGCAGGAGGGATTGGCCGTTGCGATCCACCGCCCAGGCTCCGGCCCAGTCATTGCCGCCAATCACCACGGGCGTCACGTTGTCATTGAGATTGCGGAACGGCATCCCCTCAATCTGCTCGGCATCGGGTGGCGCGGCCTCGACCCAGACCTCGGTCCCGGAATAGCGACCGGGGAAATCCTGCAGCAGATAGAAGGCGCGGGTCAGCACATGATCACGTGGAACAGGCTCTAACGATGGGATATTCAACGGCGCGGCCAGCTGTTGCAGCTTGCGCCCATTAGGGCTGGACGCTCCGAAACCTGCGATGTCGGCATCACGGGTGTCGAACAGGATCATTCCCCCAGACCGCAGATAGGCGTTGAGCTTGGCATAAGCTTCAATCGAGGGTTGCGGCTGATCGGGTGAGATCGGCCAATAGAGCAGCGGGAAGAATGCAAGCTCATCCCGTTCCAGATCGACCCCAATCGGATCGGCAGGTTCCACCGATGTGCGATAGTGCAGTGTCTGCACAAGCCCACGCAGCCCGGCCAATGCGATATCGTCCACCTGAGTGTCCCCGGTCAGCACATGAGCCAAAACCAGTTCCTGCGTTGCATTCAGTGCGAAATCGGTATCGTCTGGCGTTTGTGCCTGTGTATCCGGCGCGATCAGCAATGCACCCAGCGCAACCGCAGTTGCGCGCGTCAGACCCAGCCGCCCGGATAGCGCGAGCGAGGCGATCACATCAATCGTCAGCAATACAAGGGCAAGGCTGAGCAACAGACCTGCCAGCGGTGCCTCGGTAGTGATCTCCTGCCCGCGGATGGGAACGTCAGCGGGCCAGACCACCGGCGTCAGCAAAGCATCCTCGGCCAGTACATTCCGTGCCAGTTTCTGCTTGCCGCTCTCGTAGAGACCCGGGCGCAGGTCTGGTCCGATCTGACCTGAAACCAGCTCAACCCCGTCCACCCCGGGCAGTGTTCCGGCGTCAGTCAAAGTGCCAAAGCCATCCAATATCTGGACCGGCTCCCACACGGTGCCCTGCATTTGAGCCTCTTGCCGCGATTTAGCAGCCGACGCGACAGCCAGCCGGTCCAGCATCTCGACAAACAATCCGGACAGGGGCAGGCTCGACCATTCGGCATCCGCCGTGACATGGAACAGTACCACTTGCCCCAGTCCCAAAGGTTTTCGTGTCACCAAAGGTGTGCCATCTGACAGCGACGCAATCACCCGATCTGCCAGATTAGGATCTGGTTGCGCCATAACTTGTGTGGTCACCGATACGTCCGCCGGAACCTCCAACCCATAGAAGGGCGAGTTTTCAGGGAATGGCGCCAACCCCTTGGCCTCACCCCAGCTCATGGCACCGCCGACCGACCGTCCACCGCTGCGCAGGCGGACCGGCAACAGAATATCTTCTTCATCGCGGCCCAGATCGCTGGCCGCCATCCGGGGGCCTGCAAAGCGCAGCAACAGACCGCCCTGTTCGACCCATTCGATCACACCAGCCTGCTCGGCCTCGGACAGTTTGGCTACGTCCGCCAGCACAATCACATCGGGGTTGGCTGGCAGAACTTCGGCCAAGCCGCCTTCGACAAAATCTGCGGTCGGGATCAGCACCTGGGTCAGATAATGCAGCGGCGATAACAGCTCTAGACCCTCGCGGTTCAGAGTGCCCGCAATCAACGCCACCTCACGCCGCCGCAGGCTGTCATCCGTCAGCGTGACGGCACCGGCAGAGCGCTGACCCTGAAGTTCGAACCGCATAATGCGTGCGCGCAGTTCAGAGGGCAGTGCCAGATCGATTTGAGCCTGATTAGAGCCGTTTTCGAACTCCAGCGGCGTGGATTGCAGTACGCGCATCGCGCCCGCAGGATCGCGCCCTTGTGCCAACACGGTGACACTTTCTGCCGAGCCTGGGTTCGCGCGCAAAACATTGAGCGCTATCGCACCGTCCTGATACGTCGCAGGCAGGATCGCGGTCACGGGTGCGGAGGATTGGTAGACAATCACATCCCCTCGCGCTTGCAGGGCGGACGTCAAACGATCATGGCCAGCATAGGAAAGACGGTCGCTAAACCAATGGGTGTCAAAGCCGCCGTCTACCTGCTCCAGCGCAGTCAAGGTTTGAGCGATCTGAGCCTCCGTCGGTTGCCATGGCATCGGTGTAAGGCCCGGCAGGCGTCCGCGCCAGGTCTCGGCCGCTTGGAATACGGGGGGCTCAGGTTCGGTCAGTCGCAGGATCGAAACGGGGCGGCCGGCACGGCCAGCCTCGGTCAGTTGTACGTCGATCTGGTCCAGCGTCGATGACCAGCGCGTCGCACCTGCCCAGCTGGCATCCAGCACCAGCAGCAACGGCCCAGATCCGGTCTCATCACGCGAAGGGTTCAGCACCGGCCCCGCCAACCCGATGATGATCGCCGCCGCTGCCAACATCCTGAGCAGCAATAGCCACCACGGCGTGCGGTCCGAGACGCTTTCGTCATCCTTCAGACCCAACAGCAAGGTGACCGCCGGGAACAAACGGCGGATAGGCGCAGGCGGGACGGCACGCAGGATCAACCACAGGATCGGCAGGGTCAAAAGCCCCAGCAGCACCCAGGGCGCGGTAAAGCCGATGCCCGCCAGAACCGTCATTGCGCACCCCCATCCAAGGCGCGATAGAGCCATAATAGAGCCGATTGAGCACTGTCACCCGTGTGATGGAGCCCCATCTGCCAACCGGTCGCACGACAAAGCTGCGTCAGCGCGTCCTTACGCTGCGCAAGGCGATCCAGATAACGATCACGCAGGTCTGCGGCTTTCAGCGTTTCATGCCGGGCGGTGCCGCCGACACTTTCAAAGATGGTACGGCCGGCATAGGGGAAGGATTCTTCGCTGGGGTCCAGAACTTGCAGCAACACGCCGCGCACACCCCGGTCGGCGGCTTTGGTCAGCGCAAGCTCGACCTCATCCAGGGGCCCAAGGAAATCCGAGATAAACACCGCACGCGCATGCGGGATCATGGCGCGGTGTTCTGGTGGTGCGTAATCGGTTTGCGTGTCCTCAGACCAGGCCTGCGCCAGCCGAATGATCTGAGCATTCCCCCTGCGTGGGGGCAGCGTCGTGCCAGTGAGGCCAACGCGCTCACCACCGCGCCCCAGCAGGATTGCCGTCGACAGTCCCAGCAGGCGCGCACGATCGGCTTTGGTCGGCAAGCGCTTGTCCGAAGCAAACCGCATCGACGCGCCCTGATCGACCCACAGCATGATCGACTGCGCAATCTGCCATTCCCGCTCACGCACAAACTGCTGATCCCCACGGGCGGAGCGGCGGTGGTCAATCAAGCGACGACTGTCACCGATCTGCGCAGGGCGATATTGCCAGAAATCATCTCCCAGACCCGAGCGTCTACGCCCGTGATCGCCCAATAACACGGTTCCGGCCAAATGCTCGGCGCGCGCCAACAGGGGCGGCAGCCGGGACGCTTCGGCCTCGGAGCGTTCGCGTAGGGTCTGGGCGGCGTTCACGCCGCAGCCTCAGTTCGGACCAGACCAGCGGCGGTGGACTCGATCAGGTCAGAGAGGCTGTCGCCGCGTGCCCGTGCCGCAAAGTTCAGCGCCATACGATGACTGAGAACCGGGCGGGCCATGGTCAGCACGTCCTCGGCATTGGGAGCCAGACGGCCCTGCAGCATTGCATTGGCGCGCACGGTCATCATCAGCGCCTGTGCAGCCCTTGGACCGGGGCCCCAGGCGACGGTTTCCTTCACCCGCTCGGACGCGCCCACCTCATCCGGGCGGAAGGCGCGGACCAGATCGAGGATCAGTTCCACAACCGATTCCCCCACCGGCATCCGACGCAGCAACACCTGTGCGGCCAGTAATTCCTCTTTGGTGAAGATTTGATGCGCCTCTGCTTCCTCGACGCCCGTTGTGGCCAAAAGGATATCCCGCTCAGTCTGACGATCCGGGTATTCCACATCGACCTGCACCAGAAAACGGTCCAGCTGAGCTTCGGGCAACGGATAAGTGCCCTCCTGCTCAATCGGGTTTTGGGTTGCCAACACGTGGAATGGAACGCCCAAATCCCGATCCTCACCCGCAACCGTCACCGTACGTTCCTGCATCGCTTGCAACAGCGCCGATTGGGTTCGTGGGCTGGCGCGGTTGATCTCGTCCGCCATCAGTAGTTCACAGAAAATCGGGCCGGAGATAAATCGGAAATGGCGGCTGCCATCCTCAGCGGTATCCAGAACCTCAGACCCCAGAATATCGGCTGGCATCAGGTCAGGTGTAAACTGGATGCGATTGCCATGCAGGCCCATCACGGTCGAAAGCGTCTCGACCAGTCGTGTTTTCCCCAGTCCCGGCAAACCGATCAACAATGCGTGACCGCCGCACAAGAGTGCAGTCAGCGTAAGGTCCACGACCCTCTCCTGCCCGATAAAGCGACGGGTGATCGAGGATTTGGCCTCTTGCAGCTTGTTTTCCAGCGCTTCGATCTCGACGACGAGGTCGGCAGGTTCGGACATGAGGTTCCCTTCCGTGGACTGTTATGCTTGAAGTGTATCGCGCTGAGAGGAAATGGCAAAAGCTATGAGCGGACAAAAACCCGTGACACCTTCACCGGATGGTCTGGCGGCTTCGGTCAAAGCGGCCAAAACGCGGGGTTTGCCGCCCGTTCACCTGTGGAATCCTCCGTTTTGCGGCGATCTGGACATCAGGATCGCAAAAGATGGCTCATGGAGTTATCTAGGGTCGCCCATCAATCGGTTCGAGCTTGTTAAGCTATTTTCTTCAATTCTTAAGAAAGAAAACGACAGGTTCTACCTGGTGACCCCGGTCGAGAAGGTAGGAATCACCGTCGAAGATGCGCCGTTCATCGCCGTCGACTTCGAGCAAGACGGTGAGGACGAGGCACAATGCCTGACCTTCACGACACAGGTGGGCGACACAGCCATCGCCGGGCCCGACCACCCGATCCGCATTGTCCTCAATACGGAAACGGATGAGCCTTCACCCTATGTATTGGTTCGCGCCAACCTTGAGGCACGCATTGACCGCAAAAGCTTCTACCGTCTGGTAGAGATCGGCACCCATCACCACGGTTGGTTCGGCGTCTGGTCAGCTGGTCAGTTCTTTCCGCTGATCGCGTCTCAGGCGCTGGAAGATTGAATCGGTCTGGGCCTGCGGTCCTGTGCCAGAACCACCGCAAGTGCCACAAGCGCCGCGCCCAGAGCGCGGGTCCAATTCCAGTCCTCGCCCAGCGCCATCATGATCACCATCACGTAGAACGGCGCGATATTGATATGGAACGAGGCAAGTGCCACACCCAGCTTTCCGACCGATGCAATGAAGAAAAACTGGCTCAACCCCAGTGAGAACAGCGCATAAAACACCAACATCCCCAGCTGCGCAGTATCAACGGGACGCGTTGGCATAACCTCCAGCCCTAGAAATCCGGCGACCGATAATAGAACGACGGCGGTCGACAATCCTCCGGCCAGGGTGATGGTGCAGCGGCCCAGTTGACTAAGCTCGGGGAAATCGCGCGCCGTGGCCATGCTGGCCCAGCAGAACAACGCAGTCGAAACCACCGCGCACGCTGCGCCGAGCCCGAGTTGTGCCGGTGCCATGGCGCTGGTGGTAATCAGCCCGCCGATGATCGAAATCGCTATGCCCAGCGCAAAATTCCACCGCAATCGTCGTGTTCCTGCCGCCAGTTCCAACAGCGTAGCGATCAGAGGCGCGCAAGAGGCGATGATGGCGACAGTGACCGGGTCGGTCAGCTTCTGCGCCACGAGAATCAGGAACATCCCCGTTCCGATCCCCAAACCGCCCACAAACAGCGCATGCCCCCATCGGGCACGCAGCACGCGCGCAGGGCCATCCAGCATGAACCAGATTGGCACCATAACCAGCACCGCCAGACTCATCCGCGCCGCGAACAACGCGATAGGTGGCCAGCTTTGCAACAAAACCTCAGCGGCCGGGAAACCTGCCGCCCATGTCAGCATCGATGCCACCGCCAGCGTATTGCCGGTGAGTGCGGTCTGCCGACCGTCAGATACAGCAAGAACAGTCCCGCGCGCGGGTTCAGGGCTCATGGCCATCGTGATCGGACCTTATTGTTGGCACGGCCCTCGCAACGAGACGCCGCATGGCTCAGATGGTTCCCGATTCGAAACTCTTTATCTGGTCGATTTTCGACAAACTGTCGTTTTCAACCTCTTTCCCACGACGGTCGTGATCGCTAATCTCCGCAGCGTCAGAAACCGGACGACCCATGCCTCGATTTGCCGCTAATCTTTCGCTGCTGTTTCCTGAGTTGCCCTATCTCGACCGGTTTTCCGCCGCCGCGCAGGCCGGATTCATAGCGGTTGAAATCCTCTTCCCCTATGACGTGGCAGCCAAAGAAACCCGCCGGGCGCTGCTGGCCAACGGGCTTGATCTGGTGCTGATCAATGCCCCGCCTCCCAACTACACCGGCGGCGAGCCGGGCTATGCGGCGGTGCCGGGCGGCACTACCCGGTTTCAATCCGACATCCGTCGCGTGTTGCGCTATGCCGATATCCTGCAGCCCCGCTTTGTCCATATCATGGCCGGATATGCCTCGGGGTCCGAGGCCCAGAGCTGTTTTGTCGAGAACTTGCAATGGGCCGCGGATACCGCGCCGGATCAGCACTTCACGATCGAGCCGCTCAACCCCGTTTCGCAGCCAGATTATTTTCTGAACAATTATGATCTGGCGGCCGAGGTGCTGGATCATGTCGACCGGCCAAATATCGGGCTGCAATATGACAGTTTTCACGCCCAGATGATCCATGGCGACGCGCTGGCGATCTGGCACCGTTTTCGGCCTCAGATCGTCCATGCGCAGATCGGGGCCGCACCCGATCGCTCGGAGCCCGGACGGGGTGAAATGGATTTCCCTGCGCTGTTCGCTGCGATGGACCGTTCCGGCTATGACGGCTGGGTCAGCGCCGAATACACGCCCTCAACCCAGCGGACCGAAGCTTCGCTAGCGTGGATGCGGCAATAGCACCGGGATGAACGCTGGAAATTTGCGTCGAAATCGCGCAATTGAAGGTATCGACACGCCAAGGATATCCGTCATGATCCCCGCCCGCTTTGCCAACGCCCTGTTCGCCCTGATCATGTCCGGCCTCATGTCCTGCGTCGTCACCGGCATCGCCACGGTCAAAGCCATCGGCTTCGGCCCGTCAACGCTCGGAGACTGGATAGCCTCATGGGCGTTCTGCTGGCCCATCGCCTTTACTGTCATCCTGACGTTGGGGCCCGCCGTGAAACGCCTGATCGCACGCCTGGTCAGACCCGAAGCCTGACCCGCTGCGAAGAGGGCCCGCAGGGCCTGATGAGCAGCGCCGCCCCTAGTGCGCCTCGGCCCAGTTTGCCCCTTGCCCGGCATCAGCGACCAGTTTGATATCCAGCTTCACCGCCGGATCTGCCGCCCCCTCCATCACCGCACGCGCGACCGAGATGGTCTGATCCACGGCGTCTTCGGCCACTTCGAACAGGAGTTCGTCATGCACCTGCAGCAGCATCTTGGCTGGCAGGCCGTCGATCGCATCCGGCATCCGAACCATCGCGCGCCGGATCACATCCGCCGCCGTGCCTTGGATCGGTGCGTTGATCGCCGCCCGGCGCGAGAAACCCGCATGCGGGCCCTTGGCATTGATCTCGGGCGTATGGATTTTGCGCCCGAACAGGGTCTGCACATAGCCATTCTCTTTCGCGAATGAGATCGTGTCGTCCATATAGCGACGGATTCCGGGAAAGCGCTCGAAATAGCGGTCAATGAAGCCCTGTGCATCGGCGCGGGGGATGCGCAGATTGCGCGCAAGGCCGAAACCCGAGATGCCGTAGATCACACCAAAGTTGATCGCCTTGGCCTGTCGCCTGATCTCGGGTGTCATTTCGTCCAGCGGTACGTCGAACATCTCGGAGGCGGTCATCGCGTGAATGTCCAGCCCATCGGCGAAAGCCTGTTTCAGAGTCGGAATATCGGCAATATGCGCCAGAATCCGCAACTCGATCTGGCTATAATCCAAACTGACCAGCACATTGCCCGGTTCGGCAATAAACGCTTCACGAATACGCCGCCCTTCTTCGGTTCGAACCGGAATGTTCTGCAGGTTCGGATCGGTCGAAGCCAAACGGCCAGTATTGGCCCCGGTGATCGAATAAGACGTATGCACCCGGCCCGTATCCGGGTTGATATGGGTCTGCAGCGCGTCGGTGTAGGTCGATTTCAGCTTGGACAGCTGCCGCCAGTCCAGCACCCGGCGCGGCAGTTCATGTTCGGTGGCGAGGTCTTCAAGAATATCAGCCCCAGTCGAGTATTTCCCGGTCTTGCCCTTCTTGCCGCCCTCAAGCCCCATCTTGTCGAACAGGATCTCACCCAGCTGTGCGGGTGAACCGACATTAAAGCTCTCACCTGCCAGCTCATGGATTTCAGCCTCTAACCCGGCCATTTTCTGCGCAAACGCATTGGACATACGGCTCAGCACATCGCGGTCGACCTTGATGCCATGCATCTCCATCTCGGCCAGCACCGGCACCAAAGGGCGTTCGAGCGTTTCGTAGACGGTCGTCACCTGCACCTGATGCAATTGCGGCTTGAACAGCTTCCAAAGGCGCAGCGTGATATCCGCGTCCTCGGCGGCATAGGCTGTGGCCTCATCAATCGGCACTTTGTCAAAGGTGATCGCCGACTTACCCGAACCCAGCAGAGGCTTGATCGGGATCGGCGTGTGGCTCAGATAGCGTTCCGACAGCGTATCCATGCCGTGCCCATGTTCACCGCCATGCATCGCATAAGACATCAGCATGGTATCATCGATGGGGGTCACGTCGACGCCGTATCGCCTAATGATCTTGGCATCGTATTTCATGTTTTGCCCGATCTTCAGGATCGAGGGGTCCTCAAACATCGGTTTCAGCAATGTTAGAGCCTCATCCAGCGGCATCTGCCCCTCGGCTAGTGCGTCTGAGCCAAACAGATCATCCGTCGCACTTTCACGATGAGTCAGCGGGATGTAACAGGCTTCCCCAGCCTCCACGCACAGCGAAATCCCGACCAGATCAGCGATCATCTCGTTCAGGCCGGTGGTCTCCGTATCCACGGCGATCCAGCCCCGCTCATAAGCCTGATCGATCCACTTCTGCAGAGCGCCCGCGTCCCGCACGCATTCATATTTCGACGCATCAAACGGCAGGGCCTCAGCCTCCTCTGCCTCAGCAACCGGCGCGGGCGCGTCAGCGATCACCGGAGCCTCGGCCCCCAGCTTGTCAGCGATGCGTTTGGTGAGGGTGCGGAACTCCATCTCGGCCAGAAAGCCCAGCAGGGTTTCAGCATCGGGGTCTTTGACCTCAAGATCGTCCAGAGTGAAATCCAGCGGCGTGTTTTCATCCAACTGCACCAGCTTTTTCGACAGCTCGATCTGGCCACGCTTTTCGATCAGTGTCTGGCGACGCTTGGGCTGTTTGATCTCTTCAGCCCGATCCAGCAGCGTTTCCAGATCGCCGTATTCGTTGATCAGCAACGCAGCAGTCTTCACACCAATGCCCGGAGCGCCAGGCACGTTATCCACCGAATCCCCGGCCAGCGCCTGAACATCGACCACGCGCTCGGGACCCACACCAAATTTCTCGACCACCCCGTCGCGGTCGATGCGCTTGTTCTTCATCGCATCCAGCATTTCCACACCGCCGCCAACCAGTTGCATCAGGTCCTTGTCGGAACTGACGATGGTCACGCGCCCTCCGGCTTCGCGCGCCTGAACGGCCAGAGTGGCGATGATGTCGTCGGCCTCGTAGCCTTCCAGCTCTTTGCAGGCGATGTTGAAGGCTTTGGTCGCCTCGCGGGTCAGCGGCATCTGCGGGCGCAGGTCCTCGGGCATCGCCTCGCGGTTGGCCTTATAGAGATCGTAGAGGTCGTTGCGGAACGTGTGTGATCCCTTGTCGAAGATCACCGCCACATGGGTCGGCGCATCCGGCCCGGCATTTCCCTCGACATATTTCTGCAGCATGTTGCAAAAGCCCGATACCGCCCCAATCGGCAGCCCATCCGATTTCCGCGTCAGCGGCGGCAGCGCGTGATAGGCGCGGAAGATAAAGGCCGATCCATCAATGAGATGCAGATGGCAGCCTTTTCCGAATTGGGTCTGGGTCATACGAGGGCTCCTGCGCTGGGTTGCGCCAAGTTGTATCGAATGCGTTGACAAAAGACGAGGCCGCTCATGGCCCCATCAGTGGTCCGAAAACCTGCGCTGCGACGCGTCCCAGATCAGCCCCGATTTCTGCGCGATAACCGCAAATTGACGGCTGAGCGAGCGGTCATTCAGACGCTTGGACATGCTGCGCAGGGGGATCAGGTTCCGCTCCCCGTAGCCGTCGATCAGGAAAAAGGCCGGGGTTTCGCCGCGGACGCCATAGACAATGTTTGACCGCTTTACGTCACGCGCAACGATTTGAAGATCGAACATCTTGGCGACAAAGGCGTTCAGGTCTTCAAGGATCACGGGGGTCATCCGTTTCTGACCCGCAAGCTGGCTGAGCTTCTGCGCCAGTCCCCCCTCCGGCCCGCTGATCCGCTCGACCGCAACGCCCGGCCCTTGCGTGGTCTGCACCACGCCCAGCATACGCGACAGCGGCGAATCCTCGATCTTTGCCCCCAGCTTGAGCGACACGCGCAGCTCGCATTCGATTTCCTTTAAGGTACTGCGATAGCGCGCGCCGGGCACCAGTTTCCACGCCAAACGCTTGCCCCAGCGATGCGAGACGCGGTCCTCGGCGCGGGTAAACACCTTGATCAACAGATCGGGCTGGCCGGGAAACTCATAGACGCTGCGGACGGTGCCGTTTGCAATGGGCTGCTGGTCGGAGAGATCAATGGTCGTGGCTGCAAACAGCATCCTCTCTCCTTTCCATATAGTCGCGTGTCGGGGTCAGGCCGATCAGCCCTCATGCCCTTTCAGCACATATTTGCAGTCGCAATAGGGGCATTCGACCCAACCGGTATCTTCGGGGATCTGCAACCAGACACGCGGGTGGCCCAATGCGCCTTCGCCACCGTCACAGGCGACGCGGGAGGTTTCCACGATCTTGGTTTCCGGCGCTTCGATGGTCACGGCTGGCGATCCTTCTTCGGTTGTCGGCCTCGCGGGCATGTATTAGGTGCGTTTATGAGCGATGAGCAAACCGGGGGCAAGAGCCACATGGCCGATGCGGCAATCAGAATCGAAGGGCTGCGCAAAACCTATCGCGGCGGCAAGGGCCAACCCGAGAAACAGGCGCTGAAGGGGATCGATCTGACGATCCCGCGCGGGTCGGTCTTTGGCCTGCTGGGGCCAAACGGGGCCGGGAAATCGACCCTGATCAACATTCTTGCGGGGCTGGTGGTCAAAACCTCGGGCCAGGTTTCGATCTGGAGCTATGATCAGGATCGTAATCCGCGCCAGTCGCGCGCGGCTATCGGTGTGATGCCGCAAGAGCTGAACCTTGATCCCTTTTTCACGCCACGCGGCGCGTTAGAAGTGCAGGCCGGCCTCTACGGCGTGCCCAAAGCGGAACGCCGTAGCGACGAGATACTGGAACTGGTTGGCCTCAGCGACAAGGCCGAGGCTTATGCGCGCACACTGTCCGGCGGGATGCGGCGGCGATTGCTGCTGGCCAAGGCCTTGGTGCATCATCCCAAGATACTTGTGCTGGACGAACCGACGGCAGGCGTGGATATCGAATTGCGCCAGATGCTCTGGGCCAATGTGCGCAAGCTGAACGAGCAAGGCATGACCATCATCCTGACCACGCATTATCTGGAAGAAGCGCAAGAGATGTGTGACGAGATCGCGATCATCAATCAGGGTGAGAAAGTGGCACAGGACAGCACCGCAAACCTGCTGGGTCGTATGGACAGCCGCACCATGGTGATCACGCCTGATAGCCCGGTTCAGAGCCTGCCCGAAACCGAAAACGTCGCCGCCTCGCTGCGCGACGATGGAGATTTGGTGCTGCAGTACCACAGCGGTAAAACCAGTGCCGAACAGGTTCTGGAGGCCGTGCGGCACGTCGGAATCCGTATCCGTGACGTCCGGACCGAAGAGGCCGATCTTGAGGATGTCTTCCTCGCGCTGACCTCAAGCCGGTCCGACAACCTGCCCGCAGATGACCCGGATCAGCCGCGCCGGGGTATCCACCGCGTCAAGCTTTAAGCCCGATCGATCCGTGCGTGATAACAATTGTTCAACGCTGAGCGGATGTGGATGTAAGCAACCTCTGCACGGGTAAAGATCGCTTCGGCAGCCTCCTGCAGTTGCGCCTGCGGCGTGATGATCCCAGTGCCATATACGATCCGGTCGTCTGAACCGTATCCCTTGATCAGGTAGTTGGGCGAATCCGTCAGCGCCTCGGGCAGGTCAGCCGACGGCTCATAGCGTTGACACGGCTCTGCACACAGAAAAATCGGTCCTGTTTCGGCATAAGGCTGTGTTCTGGGAAAGGGTCGATGGGCCAGCACCAACATCTCTTTTCCTTCCGGGATATAGGTCAGGCAATGTCGGCAAGGGTTGCCTGATCCGTTGGAAATCGCCCGCTCGGGCGGGTTTCCGTACCCATCCGGTGCTCCATCGCGATAGGCCTGAACCTGATCTGATGGAAGAGCAGAAATATTTTGCATGATATGTCTCCTTGCTGTGAGAAGATCATGCTTCTGTCAGCCCCCTGCCTTCGACCCGTTTCCTGCGCATTGCAAATACTGCAACCCTGCTCACCAAAAATGTTAGCGGTAAAGTTTTCACTACCCGCGCCGGGGTTTTGGGTCTAATTAGGCATCGAAACTCCAAACGCATTCACCGAGGCCGCTGACATGAGCGCTCAAGATACCACCCTGCGCGGGTTAGGTTTTGCATTTCTGGGATTTGCGGTCTTCGCCTCCCACGATGTGCTGATCAAAGTGCTGGGCGGCACCTATTCGGTGCTGCAGATCATCTTCTTCGCAACGCTGTTTTCCTTCGTTCCGATGGCCGTCACGATTCTGGCCGACCGGACGACCGGCAACTTTGTCCCGCGCCACCCCTGGCTGATCCTGCTCCGCTCGACGCTGATGATCACCGCGATGTCCTGCGCATTCTACGCTTTCTCGGTACTGCCCTTGGCCGAGGTCTATTCGCTGCTTTTCTCCTTTCCCCTTATCGTGACGGTTCTGTCGATCCCGATATTGGGCGAGGTCGTCCGTGCCCAGCGGTGGGCTGCTGTCGGGGTGGGCCTGATCGGCGTTCTGATCGTCCTGCGCCCGGGCGCGACCGAGATCACTCTGGGTCATATGGCGGCACTGATGGCGGCGTTCTGCAGCGCCTTCGCCTCGGTGCTTGTGCGCAAGATTGGCAATGAAGAACGTTCAGCCGTTCTGATCCTCTATCCGATGCTGTTGGCCATTGTGGCCATGAGCGTCGCGCAACCGCTGGTCTATCAACCGCCTTCGCTGCTGCATTTGGCAATGATGGCGCTGGTGGGTGTGTTTTCGGTCATCGCGCAGCATCTTATCATCCTCGCCTACCGCGCCGCGCCCGCCGGGGTTGTCGCCCCCAGCCAGTACAGTCAGATCATCTGGGCCACGATCTTCGGCGTCATCTTCTTTGGCGAGCATCCAGATATCTGGGTCGCAGTGGGTGCCAGCGTCATCATTGCATCGGGCGTCTTTGTCGTCTGGCGCGAGAGCCGGTCCAACACCACTTCGGTCAATACCCCCGTTTTGCGGGTACGATCCCCGCGTTCGGACACCGGTGCGACTCGGCCTGGAAAATAAAAACGGCGCGCCGGTTGGCACGCCGTCTTGAAACAACTCTTTCGCAGGGTCTTAGTAGACGACCACG
>NZ_JBQFTW010000010.1:0-128785 GCF_056538865.1 Ruegeria sp. BE3
CGACAGAAACCTCATCTGCACATGCCCCCCCATGTCAGAATACGAAGAAGCCGCAGAATAATACAACAAAACCCCGCCAAAATCGGCGGGGGTCATTTCCAAAACCAGAGGCAGCCCCGTGAAAGAGGCTGCCTCCATCAAGACCGACGGAGAAATCATGAAACACTACGTCGTAAGAAAGGACTACACAGGACGAGCCAAGACGGCAGGTATATCGCGGGAGCGTGTTCAGCATATCGATGTCATTCTGCGCAGCCATGCCGACAAGGCTTCAGCCGAAACAGTTCTGGAATTCTACCGCGCGCTAAACAAGCTGGTGGAAAATCACACTTATGTCGTCACCTTGCGCGTCCAGGCCGAAGATTCGGTTGGTGGGCCACTCTATTGGGCCGGGCGCATGGCGATCTTCTGGGGCGATTTCGACAATATCTGGAAACCGGTGGGGACGGAAAAGTCGTGGGTTTCGCAGGCCTTGAACCTATCGCCAAGATCTCTTCTCGTCGGAGGTGCGGTTATGCTTCTGACCCAGTCTGGCGGAACGGACCGATCAGTTGCTGCCATTCATCAGAGTTTTGAAGCCGCAGCGTTGGAGAGCGGGCTGAGAAATTGTGGCAACGCGACGCATATCTCGGCGGATGGGCGCACACATAGCGCCAATACGCGCCTGAGCGCATTGCGTCTTCTGGCAGAATTCGTGTCGATGGATCATGGCGAGTATCTGGCGGATACCCTGCGCCGGTATATCGGGCTTGTCGAACCAAACCGGAAATCCGAGAGCCAGGTCGCAAACCGGTTGATACGCCGCGCGCAAGGGGACAAGCTGGTCACGCTTGTAGTGGAAAAGATGTTGGACAACATTGAGGACCCGTTGAGCATCTCCGAGCTTTCAGGTTTGGTGGGTACATCCGTTCGTCAGCTTCAAAGACGGTTTCTTTGTAAAACGGGCGCCAAGCTGTTGGAGACTTATAAAGAGCTTCGGTTGGAACGGGCTTGTAGTCTGCTGAAATACACAGAATTGCCGGATATCGAAATTGCATCTGCAACGGGATTTTCATCGCGGGCAGCGATGTCGCGGGCGTTCTTCAAGCACTATAAGTCTCGGCCAGAGAGCGTCAGAAATCGGCGTTTTATTGGCAGCATGCGGGCTTGACGGCGATTAGCCTTTTGGACCCTCACACTTCAAAGAACCCAAGCCAGGAGCGTACAAAGAAACCTGTTCGGGCTTTTCAACGCTAAACGGAACCGATCTCTCCAAGTTGCCAAGGTGACTGGTAATGGAGGGTTGAAGTTTGGGCGATGATCAGGTTGAGAAGGGCGAGGTATAGGGGCTAATTGTTGAGGAATTCGACAAATCTCCGCGCAAGGCTTTGACGCCGCGAGGTGCCAGTCCAAACGGCTTGAATTGTGAGTTTTGGTAAAGACCATTCTGGCAGTATGCGTTGTAACCGACCGGTCGAAAGTTCTTCTGAGATCAAACTTACCGGAAGATTTCCAAAGCCTACACCTGCCAGCGTTCCAGCTTTGGCTGCTAAAATGCTTTGGACGCTGAGTTGGCTGACATTCAGCGTTATTTCCTGCACATCTTGCTTGCGTGTCAGTGAAAACACATCACCCACTGGTCCCATCGACACAAAGGGAAGCGGCTCAAGATCTTTGGGGACAGCAACAGGGCCATGGCGCAGGAGGAATTCGGGTGTGGCGACCAGCATATGCTGAACAGACCCGATCTTTTTTCGGGTCATGCTGGAATCCGGCAAGTCACCAATCCGTATGGCCAGATCATAGCGCTCTTCGACGAGGTCTTTGATCTGGTCAGAATAATCCAGCGTCAGCGCAACGTTTGGATGGCGAGCAACAAATTCCATTACTTTGGATTCGAGCGCGGGATCGGGAACAAATGCTGGCAAAGCAATTCGCAACGCGCCTGCGACATGATCGGAACCGGTTTCAATCTGTTCCAGGGCCAGTTCGATGCCGTCCAACCCCTGTTTCGCAGCTTCGAACAGGTTTCGCCCATTCTCCGATAGAGTCAGTTTCCGTGTTGTGCGATGAACCAGGACTTCTCCAAGTTCGTCTTCAAGTCGCGCGATATGATGGCTGATGACAGATGGCGCGACACCTAACCGCTTTGCGGCCTTAACGAATGCGCCTGTTTCTCCGACAGCGACAAATGCAATAAGGCTTTGGGCGTAACGATACATCCATTCAATGTATCGAGGAGTGCAGCCAGATAAAACGGGTTTCTCTATTAAAGCGAGTTTCAAGCTGACTGTCTTAACTCAACTCCGATATCTGAGAATACCTAACGGGCAGCGCTCTGTTCGCCGTGATCAATGCTGATCTTGGGGCGGTCAAGCAATGAACAGAGCAACGATTAGTGAGCCGATGATTTCCGACATAGTTGGTGCCTGGTGGCGCGTGCAGCATCGGATGTAGAGTAGATAAACTGGACGCGTTAAATGATCGCCTCACCGAGTTCCTTGTTAGCCCGATCACAAATCAGATGTTGCTTTGATGGGATGCAAGCCCGCGGCTTAGCTGCGAGTGATTGAGCAAACGCCGTTTTCATCGACATGATGTGAGTGATAATCACGGGTCTTCCGTGCAGTTCCATAAAAAACGAAAATCCCTGTATTGAAAAATATGGAACGTTCCAATAAGAATGATTCTGGAACGTTCCATATGTTGGGGGAAGAGAAATGGATTGGATTTTCGTTGGCGCGAGTACAATCGCTTCCGAGCATATGCTGAATGCGGTGCGCCAGCAGGCCGGCCACGATGTCAGATGGATTGTCAGCAATTCGTCTGATCGGGTGAGGGTCTGGGCTCAGGAGCATGACATTCCCAACGCAACCACCGATCTGAAAGAGGCTCTGACTGATCCGCGTACTAAGGCGGTTTACATCTCTTCGACCAATGAAAAGCACCACGGGCAGGCTTTGGCCGCTATTGCGGCGGGCAAGCACGTACTTTGTGAAAAACCTTTGGGCATGACGCAGGCCGAAGCCGTTGAAATGGTGCGTGCCGCCGATGAGGCCAGAGTGGCATTTGGAACAAATCACCACCTGCGTTGCTCAGGGAGTCATCGTGCAATTCGCGACCTGATCGATGATGGGCGTATTGGTGACGTTCTGTCACTGCGCATTCATCACGCTGTGCACCTACCGGGTCACCTGCAGGGGTGGCGTATTAACTCGGCCGATGCTGGCGGTGGGGTTATACCCGATATTGTTGTTCATGACGCCGATGTCACCCGATTCCTTTTGCGTGAGGACCCTGCTTCTGTTGTTGCGCAGATGGCTAGCTCTGGGATGGGGCAAGGGGTCGAAGACTCGTGCATGTCGGTCTGGACCATGCCGTCTGGCGCCATGGTCATGGCGCATGAGAGTTTCACGCACCCCCATGCTGGCTCTGGTCTTGAGGTTCATGGAACCAAAGGATCGATCTTTGCGCGTGGCGTGATGACCCAAAGGCCCGTTGGGCAAATTGAGCTGGTCACTGAAAACGGGCGCGAGGAAATCCCGTTCTCAGATCATTCTTTATACGTTCAGGGCGTCTCGGAGTTCGTCGGGGCCGCAGCAGGGCAGGGCCGTCCGGCCGCTGATGGCGCAGATGGGGTCAAATCCTTATCGGTGGCATTCGGCGTGCGCGAGGCCGCTGTCTCGGGGCGGCGTGTTGAAATAGATTACGGTGGTTTCTGATGTCCAAGCTTTGTTCCGCTTCCGAGGCCGTATCGCGTATTCCTGACGCGGCTGTCATTACGGTTTCTTCCTCTTCGGCGCTGGGGTGCCCTGATCTGGTGCTGAAAGCGCTTGGGCAGAGATTTCAAGCCGATGGGCATCCGCGCGATATCACGACGCTCCATCCCATTGCTGCAGGCGATATGTATGGCGTGAAGGGCATGGAGTATCTGGCGCAGGACGGGCTGCTGGCGCGTGTGTTGGCCGGATCTTATCCGTCCGGGCCGTCCAGTCTTGAGATGCCGGAGATCTGGAAAATGATCGTTGAGGATCGGGTGGCGGCGTACAATGTCCCGTCGGGGATTCTGTTCGACATGCATCGTGAAGCGGCGGCGCATCGCCCCGGCGTGTTAACGCAGGTTGGGCTAGATACCTTTGTCGACCCGGTGCGCGAGGGATGTGCGATGAACGCAAAAGGCGCCGCGGCACCGATTGTATCCCGCGCCGAGTTTGGCGATCAGACTTGGCTGCATTTCCCGAATATCAACCCCAACGTCTGCATCCTGCGAGCGACCACCGCCGATGAGTTCGGCAATCTCACCTATGAACATGAAGGCGCGTATCTGGGCGGACTCGAACAGGCAATTTGTGTGCGCAACCATGGTGGGTTGGTGATCGCTCAGGTCCAGCGTGTGACGGCTGCGGGCAGTCTGTGCCCGCATGATGTTCGTGTGCCAGGGCATCTGGTCGATCTCGTCGTGGAAGACCCCGACCAGAAACAGACCACCGAAACACCATATGATCCTGCGATTTCCGGTCAAGTCATGCGCCCGTGGGGCAGTTTTTCACTGGCAGAGCACGGGGTTGAGAAGATCATCGCCCGCCGGGCCGCCCAAGAACTCAGATCCGGTATGAGCGCTAATCTGGGGTTTGGCATCAGCGCCATGGTTCCGCGTATCCTGCTTGAAGAGGGGCACCCTCAGGCGGTCACGTGGGCGATTGAACAAGGCGCTGTTGGTGGGGTGCCTTTGACAGGTTTCGCGTTTGGCTGTGCCTCAAACGCCCATGCTTATGTGCCGTCACCGCAGCAGTTCATCTATTTCCAGGGTGGCGGTTTCGATATGTCGTTCCTGTCCTTCCTTGAGGTGGATGTCGAAGGGAATGTGAATGTCTCGAAGCTTGGAAAAAAACCTTATCTGACGGCTGGGTGCGGTGGTTTCGTCGACATTACGGCGCGGGCGAAGAAGATCGTGTTCTCGGGCTGGTTTGAGGCGGGCGCCGGGATTGAGCTGACCGAAGATGGTATCAACGTCGCAACGCCCGGCAAATTCACCAAGATGGTTGATCAGGTCGAACACGTCACCTTCTCTGGTCGTCGTGCGCGCGAAACCGGGCAGGACGTGCTTTACGTTACTGAGCGCTGCGTGATCCGCCTTGCCGACACAGGCCTGGTAGCGACAGAGATCATGCCGGGCATCAACGCCGAGCGCGACATTATCGCTGCCTCAGCAGGTCGCGTCAAAGTTGCTGAGAACGCGATACAAATGCCTAAATCGCTGTTCTTGGATGGCCCGATGGGGATGAAGCTGTGAGCGGGATCAGCTTTCATATTGAAGGTACAACGGCTGTCCTGACACTGGACAACGCTGCAAAGCTGAACGCGTTGACCGTTGAGATGCTTGAGGCATTAGAGGTCCGGCTACAGGAGGTCGAGCGTGATACCTTTATTCGTGCGCTTGTTCTGACCGGGGCAGGTGAGAAAGCATTTTGTTGTGGGGCAGACATTGGCGCCTGGGGTGGTCTGAGCCCGGCTGAGTTCGCCCGACACTGGGTACGGGACGGGCATCGCATTTTTGATCGTCTTGCCCGGATCGGCAAGCCGACCATCGCAGCGATAAACGGTCACGCCTTCGGTGGGGGACTCGAACTGGCCAGCTGTTGCGACCTGCGGCTGGTAGCGCCGTGCGCGACGCTTGCCTTGCCCGAAGCACGGGTCGGAATTGTACCCGGCTGGTCAGGGACACAGCGATTGACGCGTTTGATTTCCGAAAGTGCAGTGAAAGAGATGGCTTTGTTTGGACGCCGTATTGGTGCCGACCGGGCTGTTGCACTGGGATACGCCGCCGAGATCGCCGAGGATGCGCAGTCACGCGCGCTTGAGATCGCGGCCGAGCTGACCGACCTTTCGCCTCGCGCAACAGAGATCTCAAAAAACATGATCCACGCTGCGGTGGGTGAGGACACTCATGCGGTTGTCGAAGCTTTGGGTAGCGCCGCCATCGCCGCGTCTGCGGATCGCGAAGAAGGTGTGGCGGCCTTCATGGAAAAACGTAACCCTCAATTTTCGGGCCTGTAACGAATGAAAGACCTGACGATCAACCCTGCCATTCCCTTTGACATGCCTGCGCTGTTCGAGGGTCGTCATCTGATCAACGGCGAATGGCTGGACAGCGCCTCGGGCGAAACCTTCGAGAGGTGTTCACCTTCACATGGTCATGTGGTGAGCCGTTCGGCTTTGGGTGGCGAGGCGGAAACAGAAGCCGCCATCAAAGCCGCGCGTCAGACCTTTGACAGTGGTGTCTGGAGCCGCGCTTCTGGCAAAGAACGTGCGACCGTGTTGCTCAAGATCGCCGATTTGATCGAGCAAAACGTTGACCGCATTGCAGTGATTGAAACGCTGGAGAGCGGCAAACCGATCAGCCAATCGAAAGGCGAGGTTGGCGGTGCGGCAGACCTTTGGCGCTATGCGGCCTCACTGGCGCGCAGCACGCATGGCGACAGCCACAACACGTTGGGCGAAGACATGATGGGTGTGGTGTTGAAAGAGCCCATTGGTGTCGTATCAATCATCACGCCCTGGAATTTCCCGTTCTGGATCCTCAGCCAAAAGCTGCCATTTGCGCTGGCTGCGGGTTGCACCGTGGTGGTGAAGCCCTCTGAGATGACGCCTTCGACAACTCTGATGCTGGGTGAATTGTTGATTGAGGCCGGTCTGCCAGCAGGCGTTTGCAATATCGTGTTGGGGTATGGCGTTCCGGTCGGCAGCGTGATGTCCAGCCATAACTGTGTGGATATGGTCAGCTTCACTGGCTCGACCGCCGTGGGTAAGACGATCAGCGCTGTCGCGTCTGGCACGCTCAAGAAAGTGGCGCTGGAACTTGGTGGTAAAAACCCGCAGGTGATCTTTCCCGATGCGGATTTGGAAGCTGCCGCAGATGCTGTTGTATTTGGTGTCTATTTCAATGTCGGCCAATGCTGCAATTCCAGCAGTCGGATCATCGTGCATGAAGACATTGCCGAGGCGTTTCGAGACCGAGTTGTCGCCCTGTCTCGCAAAGTTAAATTTGGTGATCCGCTGGATCCGACGACACAGGTCGGCGCGATTGTGACACCCGAACATAACGCGAAGATCGACGCCTATGTCAAAGCGGCGAAAGACGCTGGCGCGACCATCGCGTTGGGCGGCGCTCCGCTTCAGGTCGAGGGTCTGGGCGATCAATTCTATCAACCGACGGTAATTTCAGACGTCGCGCCGGAAATGCCCATCGCTCGGGACGAGGTATTTGGCCCGGTCCTATCGGTGCTGACGTTCAAAACACTGGACGAAGCCATCACTCTGACCAATGATAGCGCTTACGGTCTGTCGGCAGGGGTCTGGAGCGAAAACGTTCACACCTGCCTGGAATTCGCCCGTCGTGCAGAAACGGGAACGGTCTGGACCAACACCTGGATGGACGGCTTTCCCGAACTTGCGTTCGGTGGCTTCAAACAATCCGGGCAGGGGCGGGAAATCGGACGTTACGGGTTCGAGGAATTTTTCGAGGTAAAATCAGTGGTCATGCGTATCGGCAACAGTCGTGCGCCATGGGTGTCACAAGACTAAGACGGGGCGCCGCAAAGGGGCGCGCCAAGGAAGATCGCATTTAGGGAGGAAACAAGAATGCGTAATCTACTGAAGACCAAATCTCTGATCGTTGCCGGTCTGCTCTGCACGACCAGCCTTGCTCAGGCAGAAGAGGTTGAAGTTCTGCACTGGTGGACGTCAGGCGGCGAAGCTGCGGCGCTGAATGTGCTGAAAGATGACCTGTCTGGGCAGGGCATCGATTGGACCGACATGCCCGTCGCCGGTGGCGGTGGTGAGCAAGCCATGACCGTTCTGCGTGCCCGTGTCACAGCCGGAAACGCACCGACAGCCGTGCAGGCACTGGGTTTTGACATTCTGGACTGGGCCGGTCAGGGCGCGTTGGCGGATCTGAACGATGTTGCGGCCCAGGAAGGCTGGGACGATGTCGTTCCGGACGCGCTCAAGGCTTTTGCCAAGCATGACGGCAAGTGGGTTGCGGCACCGGTCAACGTGCATTCGACTAACTGGGTATGGGCCAACAAGGCTGTTCTGGATGCCAATGGTATCGCTCAACCCACCAATTGGGATGAGTTTGTGGCCGCTGTCGAAGCGCTGAAAGCCGCTGGTATCACCCCGATCGCACATGGCGGTCAGGCCTGGCAGGATGCGACCATCTTTGATGCGGTGGCGATGTCCACGCTTGGCCCAGACGGCTACAAAGCAGCGTTCATCGATCTGGACGAAGGAACTCTGGGTGGTGACGCTATGAAAGAGGCCTTCGACCGCATGGCCTTTATTCGCGACAACGTTGACGAGAACTTCTCGGGCCGCGACTGGAACCTTGCAACGGCGATGGTCATCAATGGCGAGGCCGGTTTCCAGATGATGGGCGACTGGGCGAAAGGTGAGTTCCTGGGCGCGGGTAAAGTCCCGGGCGAGGATTTCCTGTGCTTCCGTTTCCCCGGCACGCAGGATCAGGTCACCTTCAACGCCGACCAGTTCATGATGTTCGATCAGGGTGGCTCGGTTTCGGCTGAACAGGCCGCCTTGGCCAGCGCGATCCTGTCGCCGTCGTTCCAGATTGCGTTCAACAAGGTCAAAGGCTCGGTGCCTGCGCGTACGGATGTGGATGGCAGTGATCTGGATGCCTGCGGACAGCAGGGCATGAAGGATCTGGCTGCGGCTGCATCATCGGGCAATCTGTTCGGCTCGATGGCGCATGGTCACGCAGCGCCTGCTTCGGTGAAGAACGCGGTCTATGACGTGGTCACCGCCCATTTCAACGGCGAATATGACAGTGAAACGGCAGTGGTCGAGTTGGTCGACGCTGTTTCGATTGCCAAGTGATCCTAACGTGATCCTCCCGATGGGGCGGCGGTGCAGCCGCCCTGTCACCTTAGGGGCGTGAACGCTCCGATCTTTTGCACTCGAACGAGGAGGGCGCGCCATGGCTGCTTCAGCCGACGCGGATTTCAAGACACGCCTTCAGAACTGGATACCCAAGCTGGTCCTGTCACCATCGCTGGCGATGATGCTGGTCTTTGTCTACGGCTTCATTCTGTTTTCGGTCTATCTGTCATTCACAGACAGCCGCATCCTGCCAACCTTCGGCTGGGTCGGTTGGGAGAACTACGACAAGCTGTGGCGGTTGAGCCATTGGGAGACCTCGCTGATCAATATGGGGATCTTTGCGAGCCTCTATATCGTGATCTGCACCTGCATCGGGCTTGGGCTGGCAATCTTCCTCGATCAGAAAATCCGTGGTGAGGGGCTGCTGCGTCCGATTTATCTATACCCCATGGCGCTGAGCTTCATCGTCACAGGCACCGCCTGGAAATGGTTCCTCGACCCCGGCATCGGTCTTGAGAACGTGATGCACACATGGGGTTGGACCAGTTTCGAGTTCGATTGGATCAAGAACCGTGATTATGCGATTTATACCGTCGTTCTGGCGGCGGTCTGGCAGACCAGTGGCTTCGTTATGGCCATGTTCCTTGCGGGTCTGCGCGGCATCGACAACGAAATTCTGCGGGCAGCACAGATGGATGGGGCCTCGAACTGGAACCTCTATCGTCGGATCATCATCCCCCAGCTAAGACCCGCGTTCCTGTCGGCCTTCGTTATTCTCAGCCACCTCGCGATCAAGACCTTTGACCTTGTAATCGCCCTGACCGGAGGTGGGCCGGGCCGTGCAACCGAACTGCCTGCGACGTTCATGTATTCCTACACCTTCACGCGGAACCAGATGGGGATCGGCGCGGCCTCTGCCACGATCATGTTGATGACCATTGCAGCGATCATGATCCCCTATCTGTATGCAGAACTGCGGGAGAAACGCTGATGTCTCAGGCAACTCAGGATACCGCAATTCGCACGGGCCGCGTCACGCGCACGCTGATCTATCTGGTGCTGCTGCTGTTCGGTCTGTTCTATCTGCTGCCGCTTTATGTGATGCTAGTGAACTCGGTCAAACCGTTGGAAGAGATCACCGGCGGTGGCATGATGAACCTGCCGCAGGTGTTCACGATAGAACCCTGGCTGAAGGCCTGGTCCTCGGCTCAGATCGGAGTCGATCCAACCGGGTTGAAGCCCTATTTCTGGAACTCGATCAAGATGGTGGTTCCGGCCGTGATCGTCTCGACCATCCTCGGAGCTCTGAACGGTTATGTGCTGACCAAATGGCGCTTCAAGTATGACACCATCCTGTTTGGCCTGATGCTGTTTGCCTGCTTCATCCCATTTCAGATCGTCCTGATCCCAATGGCACGGATGCTAGGCATCATCGGTTTGGCGGGCACGACCTGGGGTCTCGCGTTGGTCCACGTGGTTTACGGGATAGGTTTCACCACGCTGTACTTCCGTAATTACTACGCCGTGTTCCCGACCGAATTGATCCGGGCGGCGCAGATCGATGGCGCGGGCTTCTTCCAGATCTTCTGGCGCATCCTGCTGCCCAGTTCCGGGCCGATCGCCGTGGTGTCGATCATCTGGCAGTTCACCAATATCTGGAATGACTTCCTGTTTGGTGCGTCTTTTGCGGATGCAAATAGTCAGCCGATGACGGTGGCGCTGAACAATCTGGTGCAGTCGTCAACCGGTGTGAAAGAATACAACGTTCATTTCGCAGGCGCCATTCTGGCCGCCATGCCAACTCTGCTCGTCTACATCGTGGCCGGTCGATATTTCGTCCGCGGCCTGATGGCGGGTTCGGTGAAAGGATAAGACCTGATGGGTTTTCTGGACATAGATAATGCGACCAAATCCTATGGGTCGGTCGAAGTTCTGCACAAAGTCGATATCTCGGTGCAGGAAGGGGAATTCCTTGTGCTTGTCGGCCCCTCGGGCTGTGGCAAGTCGACTTTGCTGAACATGATTGCAGGGCTCGAAGAGATCACCAGCGGAGAAATTCGCATCAAGGATCAGGTGATGAACGGGGTGCACCCCTCCAATCGTAACATTGCAATGGTGTTCCAAAGCTACGCGCTTTACCCGAACATGACGGTCGGACAGAACATCACCTTCGGGTTGGAGATGCATGGCGTTCCGAAACCTGAACGGGACAAGGCGATGCAAGAGGTCGCCAAGTTGTTGCAGATCGAGCAGTTACTTGATCGAAAGCCCGGTCAGCTTTCCGGCGGACAGCGCCAGCGGGTCGCGATGGGGCGGGCGTTGGTGCGGAACCCGGATGTGTTCCTGTTCGACGAACCGCTGTCCAACCTCGACGCCAAGTTGCGTGTCGATATGCGGACTGAGATCAAGAAGCTGCATCAGAACCTTGGTACAACCATCGTCTACGTCACCCATGATCAGATCGAGGCGATGACTCTGTCCAGCCGCATCGCGGTCATGAATGGCGGGTACGTGCAGCAGCTGGGTACGCCCCAGGAGATCTACGACGCCCCTGCAAATATCTTTGTGGCGACCTTCATGGGCTCGCCTGCGATGAACGTGGTGCCTGCGAAAGTGGCTGTTCTGAACGGTCGTCCGCATGCCGAGGTTGCTTTGCACGACGGGTCAATGGCGCAACTGCCTTTCAGCCAGGATAACCTGTCTGCATGGGATGGGCGTGAGATTCTGCTGGGCATTCGTCCAGAGACGATTACCGACATGGATGGCGCAGATCGTAAATCGACGAACATCGCGCAGATGACCAATCGGATTGTTGTTACGGAACCCGCAGGCTCTGACACCTTTGTGTCGATGACACTTGGAGGGCAAGACGTGATTGCAAGGATGCGCTCGGATGCCGAGGTGGCACCGGGTCAGGACTTCCCCTTTGCCGTAAACATGGAAAAGGCGGTGGCCTTTGATCCTGAAAGCGAGATGCGGATCGCCCTGTGACACAAGCCGACATCATAATCATCGGGTCCGGGATTGGCGGGGCAACGCTCGCTGCTGCGCTGGCCCCGTCGGGTCGCCGCATTCTGATCCTTGAGCGAGGGGAGCATCTACGCCCCTCGCCTCAGGATCGGGATCCAAAGGCGATTTTTGGTGATGGCTGTTTTCGTCCGGACGAGACCTGGCTTGACGGAGAGGGTCGGCCGTTCAACCCTGGGAACTACTATCGCGTCGGCGGCAACTCCAAGTTCTACGGAGCCGCTTTGATACGGTATCGGAAGGAGGACTTTCAGCGCCGTCAGCATATGGGAGGTGAAGCCCCCGGCTGGCCGATTTCCTACGAGGAGCTGGAGGCCGACTATACGGCTGCTGAACAGCTCTACGATGTGCATGGAACGACTGATGAAGATCCAACCGAGCCCGAGCATAGCGCGAACTATCCGCACCCTCCGGTGCCGGATGAGGCAGACATCGCGGATTTGCGGGATAGCTTGCGCCGTTGCGGGTTGACGCCATCCTCTGTCCCTTTGGGCGTGGATATCGAAACATGGCTCGCCGCGGGCCAAACCACATGGGATGCGTTTCCAAACACTTGCGGTGGCAAGATGGATGCGGAAACGCGGGCGCTTGCGCAGGCTCTGACCTACAAGAATGTCGATCTTCTGACCAAAGCATCTGCCCAAAAACTGATCGCCGGAGACGACGGACAGATAACCGGTGTTGAGGTCGAGGGGCAGGGTACGTTTGCGGCCCCATTGGTCGTGTTGTCCGCAGGGGCGGTGCAATCCGCGGCCCTGTTGTTGAATTCTGCCAATGAAAATTGTCCGACGGGTCTGGCAAACCGCTCGGATCAGGTGGGACGGAACTTTATGAACCATAATTGTTCAGCCGTGCTTGCCCTGCATCCATTTCGCAGGAACCGGGCCATCTATCAGAAAACACTGATGTTCAATGATTATTACAATGGTGATGGCAAGGGTGGCTTCCCGCTCGGTAATATCCAGATGCTGGGCAAGATCACGGGCCCCATTCTAGCGGCGCAGACCCGTTTGCCGGGTCTGATTGCAAACCTGATCGCGAACAGAAGCTTTGATTTCTATGCGATGTCTGAAGATCTGCCAAACCCAGAAAGCCGCGTAACAATTAACCGGGGTCAAATCTGTCTCGACTGGAAACGGTCGAACTGGGCTGCGCATGAAGCACTAGTTAAGAGACTGAAATCCCATCTGCGGAGGGCGGGTTTCCCGATTGTGTTATCGCGGCCCTTTGATCGCCGAACACCTTCTCATCAATGCGGCACGGCGCGTATGGGGGCGGACCCGAAAGGCAGTGTCGTTGACATCTATTGCCGCAGTCACGACCACAGGAACCTGTTCATCGTTGATGCCTCGGTGCTGCCGACATCTGCTGCGGTAAATCCGGCGTTGACCATTGCTGCACTGGCACTTCGAGCGGGCCGTCACATCATCGAGACGGAGTTCGCAGCATGACCGGAATCGCCTTGGTCACAGGGGGGCAGCAAGGCATTGGTCTTGGTATCTCACGCGCGTTGATTGCGGCTGGGTACAAGGTGGCGTTGGCTTCACAGTATGCGATTGACGCACCGGTGGTGCAGGAGGCTTTGACCGAGCTTGGCGCAAACGCTTTCTATGTTCAGCATGACGTGTCTGACATCTCGCGCGTTCCGGCACTGCTGGATCAGATCGAGGCTGAAGCGGGTCCTGTCACGACGCTGATCAACAATGCAGGCGTCGGTGCACCTGTGCGCGGTGACATGCTGGATCTTAAGCCCGAGAATTGGGACTTCGTCCAGAATATCAACACGCGCGGCGCATTCTTTCTGGCGCAAGAGGTGGCGCGGCGCATGTTGGAGCTGCCGCAGGACATCTATCGCTCGATCATATTCGTGACCTCGGTCAGCGCCACGATGGTCTCAATCGAACGCGCTGAATATTGCGTATCAAAGGCGGCCGCTGCGATGATGGCGCAGCTTTTTTCCGTTCGCCTTGCGCCCCACGGGATCGGAGTTTTTGAGCTGCGACCCGGTATCATCGCCACCGAGATGACGGCGGGTGTCCGTGACACATACACCGATCGGATCGAAGGCGGTCTGGTTCCTGCAGCGCGCTGGGGCGTGCCCGAAGATATCGGGTCCGTCGTCATACCGCTTGTTCAGGGGCATATGCACTTTTCCACCGGCACCACCATTGCGGTGGATGGTGGCCTGTCAATTCCACGTCTTTAGATCAGGACACATCAGAATGTCTGAAGGGTATGATTTCATTGTCATCGGGGGCGGCTCGGCCGGTTCGGTCATTGCCGCGCGCCTGTCCGAAGAGCCTGCAGCGAAAGTATTGCTGCTCGAGGCCGGATCGACAGACCGCCACCCGTTTTTTCATTTGCCGGCAGGTTTCGCCAAGATGACCAAGGGCATTGGCAGCTGGGGCTGGTCCACCGTTCCGCAAAAACACATGCAGAACAAGGTCTTCAACTATACTCAAGCCAAGGTCATCGGGGGCGGTTCTGCGATCAATGCGCAGATTTATACGCGCGGGGCAGCGCAGGATTACGACGACTGGCGTCAAATGGGGTGCGAAGGCTGGAGCTATGCCGATGTGTTGCCCTATTTCAAAAAATCCGAGGACAACGATACCTATGACAACGACTTCCATGGCAAAGGCGGGCCGATGGGTGTCTCGATGCCTGCAGCACCTCTGCCGATTTGCGATGCCTATATCAAAGCCGCAGGGCAGCTCGGCATTCCCGAAACGCGGGATGTAAATGGCGCAAAGCAGGACGGTGCAGGCTATTACCAATTGACCCAGCGCAATGCGCGACGCTCCTCCGCTGCGATGGCTTTTATCGCACCGAACCGTAGTCGATCCAACCTGACCGTGCGCACGGGGGCTCAGGTCCGTCGTATCATTGTGGACAAGGGCCGCGCGATTGGCGTCGAAATGATGAGTGGCAACAGGATCACCGCTGCGAAAGAAGTCATTCTATCCTCAGGCGCCATTGGATCGCCGCGTTTGCTGCAGCTATCGGGGATTGGTCCGGCTGACCATCTGGAAAGCCTTGGGATAAACACGGTCCACGATCAGCCGCAGGTTGGTACGAACCTTCAGGATCATCTGGATCTCTATTCGATCTGTGAGGTTACCGGACCGCATACCTATGACCGATTTGCCAAGCTGCATCTCTCGGCCCTGGCCGGGTTGCAATACATCTTCACCCGGAAAGGTCCGGTCGCTTCAAGTCTCTTTGAAACGGGAGGTTTCTGGTATGCTGATCCCGATGCCCGATCCCCGGATATCCAGATGCATCTGGGCCTTGGCACCGGCATCGAAGCGGGTGTCGAGGCCATGCCAAACGGTGGCGTCACGCTGAATGCCTGCTTCCTGCGGCCGCGCTCACGCGGTACCGTGCGATTGCAAAGCGCTGACCCTGCGGCGATGCCCCTGATCGACCCCAACTATTTGGCCGATCCTTATGATCGCGAGATGTCCATACGGGGCCTAAAACTGGTGCAGAACATCCTCGCGCAAGACGCGCTGAAGCCATATATCCTGGCCGAGCGTCTTCCGGGGCCGGGTGTGCAGACCGAACAGGAATATTTCAACTTCATCTGCGTGCATTCCAAAACCTCGCACCATTGCGCAGGCACCTGTCGTATGGGCAGCGATGCCGAGGCGGTCTTGGACCCGCGTTTGAGGTTTAACGGGATCGAAGGGCTTCGCGTTGCGGATGCCTCGATCATGCCGACGGTCAATTCTTCGAACACCAACGCCCCGACCATCATGATCGGTGAGAAAGCCGCTGACATGATCAAACAAGATCAAGGTATCTTACAATGATCCGCCATATCGTACTGACCAAGTTCCGCCCTGATGTCACAGAAGAGACCGTTGAAACCATCTACACAGGTCTCGCAGACCTGTCCGAGACCCTGCCAGGCGCAAGCGGATTTACCGGTGGCCGCAGTGAAAGTCCTGAACAGATTGAGCGCGGCTATATGCACGGTTTCGTAATCGATTTTGACGATTGGACCGCGCTTGAAACCTATCAAAACAACAAGATCCACAAGGCATTGGGCGCACAGCTAGTCGAAAATGCCGTCGGCGGGATCGACGGCATTCTGGTGCTGGATCTGGAGGTGTGAGACGATGACTCTGATACTGCCAAATCTCGACGGGCAACTACAGCCGTACACTCTGAGCGGAACGCCATTGGTGCCACGTGCGCCTAAAGTGCCGCTGACACGCACGGCCTTTGCCGCCGCGCATGTAGTGTCGGACCCACTGGCCGAGCGGAACCCCTGGGATGGACGCCCCGCAGTGGATTGGGATGCCACGCTGCAATTCCGACAAGGGCTTTGGGATCAGGGTCTGGGGCTGGCCGAAGCGATGGATACGGCGCAGCGAGGCATGGGCGTCGATTGGGAAACCGCGCTGGAGCTAATTCAGCGCACGATGCAGGCGGCCCGTGCGCACCCGTTGTCGCCCCGCGTTGCGTGCGGGGCAGGAACCGATCATCTTCCGCTGAGCGCGCTGAACACTGCGGGTGAGATTTTGTCCGCCTATGAGCATCAGGCCGAAGCGATCGAGGCCGCAGGCGGCCAGTTGATCCTGATGGCATCGCGTGCTTTCCCGGCAATTGATGCCGGGCCAGAGATCTATCATGATGTCTATCGGGCGTTGATCGATGGGGCGGCTGAGCCCGTGATCCTGCATTGGCTGGGGGATATGTTTGATCCCGCTCTAACGGGCTATTGGGGTCACAGGGACGTCGCCGTGGCCAGCGATTTTGTTCTGAACCTGATCAACGAAAACCCGGACAAAGTAGACGGGATCAAGATATCCCTGCTGGATCAGACCCATGAAGAAGCCTTTCGCACCCGGCTTCCGCCCAACGTGCGCCTCTATACTGGTGACGATTTTAACTATGCCGACCTGATCGCCGGAGATGGTACGTATTTCTCGCACGCTTTGCTTGGTATCTTCGCGGCGATTGCACCGGCGGCAAGTCAGGCACTTGAGGCGCTCGCATTGGGTGAAATGGATCGCTATCAGGCGTTGTTTGCGCCGACGGTGCCCCTGAGTCGCGAGATTTTCAAAGCGCCGACTCAGTTCTACAAGGCTGGGATCGTCTATCTGGCCTGGCTGAACGGCGCGCAGTCTCACTTTGTCATGCCCGGCGGTTTCCAGTCCAGTCGTGACATTTGCCACTATGCAGAGGTCTTCCGGCTTGCGGACAGGGCTGGTTTGCTCTCGGATCCGGAACTGGCTAAAGCACGGATGATCACGTTGCTGAACCTGCACGGAGTTGAACAATAATCTGAATGCGAAGACCGACGATCATAGATGTGGCCAGAAAGGCAGGCGTTTCGAAATCGACGGTCAGTCTTGTCCTGCAAGGCAGCGCTCAGGTGAAGTCCGAAACCCGGACGCTGGTGCACGCTGCCATGAAAGAGATCGGTTATGTCTACAACCGGTCGGCGGCAAATCTGCGCTCGACCGGAACCGCTCTCATTGGTTTGGTGATCAACGATCTGACCAACCCGTTCTTCACGGAATTTGCGACATCATTGCAGATGGCGTTGGGCTCTCGTGGCTATGCGGTGGTCGTGGCCAACACCAATGAAGACCCTGCGCTTCAGGATCAGGTCATTGGCGCGATGCTGGAACATGGCGTGTCGGCTCTGATCGTGTCTCCGGCTTATGGGGATGTATCCCGAACATTTGCCGCTGTTGAACGGGCGGGCATACCTCTGATGCAAGTCCTGCGTCAGGTCGAGAGCAACACAAAAACTTTCCCATTCATTGCGCCGGACTATACCGAAGGTGGGCGCATCGCGACGCGACACCTCATTGAAACCGGGGCAAAGAAAATTGCGTTTGTCGGCGGGTTGGAAGGGCGCAAAGTTACCCATGAAAGGTATTCCGGATACCTGGAAGTGATGGAAGAAAGCGGTCTGACCCCTCTCGTATTGACTGGCCGCAGCAGCCGCGTGTTTGGGCATACTGCCGCCGTTCAGCTGTTCGAAGATCAGCCAGATTGCGACGCAGCGGTTTGTTTCAATGATCTCGTTGCATTCGGGATGATCAACGCCTGTCACGAAGCCCAAAGACAGATTGGTGCGGATTTTCAGATGATCGGGTTTGACGACATCGCAGAGGCTTCGGAGTATTGGCCTGCGCTCTCCACAGTGCATTGCGGTGTTCATGGGTTTGGAGAGAAGATTGCCGATATGATTGTTGGCTGGCTACAGGGCACAACCAAACCCCAACCTTGCCTGCGTACACCGGTACGGCTCGTACTCAGGCAGACGACGCGCGGTTCTTGAGCCGGGAAAGTTCAGAAATTGGGCGCTGTCACCAAGCAGATCAGGTGCGCGCCTTTTCGAATGCGGACCAGGCGGCTTCGAACGCGGCAAAGTCGAACCCTTCGGCGCGGGCAGGTTCCAACACCAGCTTTTCGGTCTCAAGCAGTTTGTGGATCGCATCGGCCAGCCTAGGGATGTCTTTCTCAGGGATCACCAATGCACCGTGACGGTCGGCGTGGATCAGATCGCCATCTTCAACCATCATGCCGAACACGGTGACCGGAGTGCCGATTTCGCGGACATGAACAAATGCGTGGCTGGGCCCCACAGAGCCGGCGATGACGGGGAACCCCTCGGGCAGGTCACCCAGATCACGCATCACGCCATTGGTCAGCGCGCCGGACAGGCCAAAGCCTTTGTGAATGGTGGTGTTGATTTCACCCCAATAGGCACCAATGGCGTTTTCGCCATCCACATCCTCGACGACCGCGATACCGGGGCGGGGGCCTTCGGCCATGTGGCGGTAATAGTCCATGCGGCGGGTTTTTATGATATCGACGGGCTCAGATGGGGGTTCGACAGCCGCGATCTTGGCCGTGCGGGCATATCCGACGACTGCTCCGGCATCTGGATCGCTGCACAGTACAGTGCCACGCGTGAACTGGTCGAAACCGCGCCCGCCTTGGGCGACCTCGATCGCGTTGCAGACGGTCGGTGTATCTACCGATTTCAATAGAGTCAGCAATTCATCATTCATCGTCAACATCCTTCAGCCAGCGGCGCAGGGCCTGCGTGGTTTCAACCGATTTCTCAAGTGTCGGCAGATGCCCTGCATTCTCGATGATAACCAGCTCGGATCGCGGTAGCAGATCGTGCATCAACTCATGGCGAGAGATCGGGCAAAGCTTGTCTCCGCGTCCGCACAGTACCAACGCAGGTTTGTCGAAACCGCGCAGCGTTGCGGTTTGATCGGGCCTGTCGCGCAATGCGATTGACTGCTCGCAGAAGATATCCGGTCCGAGCTCCAGCGCCATCTCCATGCACAAATCCAGTATCTCGGCCCGGTTTTCACCATCGCTGAGATAGTTGGGTTTCATCTCGTCCCGCATCACATTTTCAAGCCGTCCGGCACGCGCAGCTTCCATCTGAGGTCCACGGCGTGCCTGGACTTCGGGCAATTCTGCGAGCGGGTTTGTGTCCATCAGCGCCAGTCCGACAATGCGGTCGGGCGCTTGCCGCACGATCTCCATGGCGACAATGCCACCCATGGACAAACCGCCCAGCGCAAACCGTTCCGGCTGGGTCGCGAGGATTTGCGCAGCCAGCCCGGCCATCGTATCGCTACCCGACAGTTCAGGCACCGATACAGCACGTTCGGCCGAGAGCGCTTCGATCTGAGGTGCAAAAAGCCGGGCGTCACACATCATGCCTGGCAGCAGAACAAGTGGAGTCATCTCTTTTCCCTAAACGGACGCGGCGCCTTCCGACAGGGCAGCAAGCTTGGCATAGGCAATGGAAGGATCAACGGCACCGAACCCGGCAAAGGTGCCAAAGCCGCAATCACTACCTGCGATGACTCGTTCGGCTCCGACGATGTCCGTAAATCTGGCGATACGTTGGGCCACAAGTTCCGGATGCTCAACAAAATTCGTCGTGGTGTCGACGACCCCGGGCACCAGCACCTTGTCATCCGGGATATCCGCTTTGCGATCCCGGAACACTGTCCATTCGTGCCCGTGGCGCGGATTTGATGTTTCAAACAGAACATAGCGCGATTTGGTCGCCATCAGAGTGTCAAACATCTTGGACATCGGGATATCGCACAGATGCGGACCTTCGTAGTTACCCCAGCAAATGTGCACGCGCACCTTTTCAGCCGGCACATCCGAGAGCGCGTGGTTCAGTGCATCGACATGCATCTGCGCCACTTTGATGAACTCATCATCCGACAATTCAGTGAACAACATGTGCCGCGACAGGGCCAGATCCGGACAATCTAACTGCAGGTCCAGACCAGCGGCCACGATGGTCTCATATTCCTCTTTCATCGCATTGGCGAGTGCGGCCAGATAAGCTTCGCGCGATTTGTAGAAATCGTTCTGCAGGAATAGTGAGATCACGCCGGGGCTGGCGGCGTTCATGAAGCCGCGCTTAATCCCGTGTTCCGCCATCGCGCTTTTGAGGTTGGCGATGTCCTTCTGCAGTTCATCCTGCCCTTTGGATCGGACCTCGCCCGTGCACATGGGGCGCGCGTATTGAGGTGTTCCGCCCGCATCGGCCAGCCGCTGCAGAAAACTCGGGAACATTTTTAGATCGGCTGGGGCATTGCGGGGGCTATCGCCCGAAAAGCCGGTATAACGATCTTTCACATAAGTCGCATAGCTGATCTTTGAGGTCTCACCGTCTGAGACAATATCGATCCCGGCATCCTTTTGCTGTTTGACCGTCTCTGAGACAGCGGCGGTAATACAAGCATCGAAAGCGTGCGTGTTATAAGACTCCCCGCGTTCGCGGGCAAAGATGAAGTCCACCACTTCCTGCGTGCGTGGCAGGCTGCCCACATGGGTTGTCAGAACTCGGGTCATCTTCGTCTCCTCAGTCTTGTTCCTTGTGGCAGTCTCATCGGGCGGGACCGGCTTTCTTCCGACCACCGCCCGGTGGGTCAAATGCCGATCCAGGTCGCGCCCGCTGGATCATCCGTTGCGGTGATGCGATACAAACCCGCCTGGCCTGTCATCGAGGGTGCCACGCTGTAGCGTTCGCCGGGCAGAACCAGCGCGGTGTCGCCACCGGACAAAGTGGTCACCACATCGTTGATAGCGATCCGCCAATGGCCGATGGCAGGCATAAGGACCACCGGCTTCACAGCTTCGACCAGAGTATCCACGCTGGAGCCGCGGGTCAGGAAATCGACCTCAAACCCGGGTTTGTCCCTTATGATCCCATTCTCGCCGATCACAATAGCGGGTTTGTCGGCGGCAAGCGCCATCAAGTCCCAATAGCGCGCGACGTATTTTCCGACCACATCTTCGACAGGAACCTCGGGATATTCCTTGAGCTGTTCGTCGCTCAGCAGCGGCATGGGTCGTACGTTGTGCGGCAGTTCCTGACCCTTCTTCGAGTCATAAAGCACTCCGTTATCGCCCAGCATAAGCCCGTGTGCCTGTGCGTCTTCGATGACCTGAGGCGCCCAAGTCACCCCTCCGCCCGCATCGTCACCGCCGAGGATCGACATAATCATTCCATAGTCCTGGCCAACGTTTTCAAACCCGCGGAAGATACCGGTCGGGATGTTGAAAATGTCACCTTCCTCGGCGATGAACTCGCCCGCTGTGCCGTAACGGCCCCAGAAGAACCGCCAGCGGCCTTTGGCGACAAAGAAGACCTCGGCCGTGGTATGACTGTGCAATGAGTTTCGGCATTTCGGGGGCTGCCCCGCTGCGCCAATGTTAAAGCCGATCTTGTCTGTAATGTGGACGTGCTGGTCGGGGCTTTCCGATACGCCGCCACCGACGATGGTGAAGTTCTCTTTCTGATCCGATCCGGGTGTGTGGGCGTCGATAAAGGCGGTTTTACAGGGCTGAAGCTCGCCATAGCGAACGATGCGGTTTTGGATGGTGCTCATGATGCTATCTCCTTGGTTTCGGGGGTTTGTGGGATCAAACCCCATGTCCCGGAGGTCGGTTGTTCAACCGCCGCGCGCGCAGGCTCGCACGGTGCGCGTGAAAGCGCTTCGCGGCTTGGCTGGCATCGAGATATGCACCCGCCTGGATCAATCAGACATCTCCAGTTTGCAGTAGGATCTGTTTCCAGATTGCAACTTCGTCATAGAGGCTGAATTCCCGACGCAGGCCCCATGGGCCGTATTCTGCATGGGACATGCCCATCACGTGTACTTTGACCCCGGTTGGCCGACCGAAAGCGCCCCAACCATCGTGGGTGCCGTCCAAAGACCAGCGCACCGAAGCTCTTGGCGGCATCATATCGCCGTCCATGCCGATCTGATGGTGGATTTTGAACGTCGCATTCGGGAACGAGGACCGCAGACCAATCCAGAACTCGCTGACCGCTTCGCGTCCAATGGCTTGTTTTGAACCAGCGTACTCACCGATCACGGCGCGATCATAATCAGCAAGAATATGGTTGAAATCCTTGTCCATGATGCGCGTCAGCGTCTCGGCATAGCGTGCGCCCCATTCGTTGTTGTTGCCGGTCCCGTGATAGCCACCGTCCACATCAATCTCAGGCGAAAAGGGGCAGCTCGCCTTTTCCGGACCGCCTTCTGAGGCGATCAGGTCGCGTGTATAATCCTCGGGCTCCAGACCTAGTTGGCGTACAAGTCCGCCATAATCGCGCACCAACCACTCGTCATAGATCGTTTCGCCTTTTGCTGCGCAATCCGCGATCACCCGGACCACCCACTTCTTGCCGCTGGCTTTCCCGAACTGACCATCCTGCAGATGGGTCGCAGTTGTTAGAAGCCGGTGAGAGGACAAGTGACCGTGTTCATCCGAGTGGGACCAGATTACATCTTCACCGTATAGCTGGCGATCCGGGAATTCATGGCAGGTCGCCATCGTTGATGCGATCACAGTCTGATTGCCATGGCTGATACCCATCGGGGTGCGCACCGGGATCTCAGGCGCATAATAGCGGTTTAACGTCTCAGTTCCGCGATCTTCCCAGATCTCTTTCGTGATCCCGAGAATGTAGTCCGGAAAGTCTTTCCATTTGTTCGCATAGGTCATGGGGTAAAGCCCTTTGGTTTTCGGGCCGAACCGCGCATTTTCAGCGGGCCGGGTATTTGAATGGTCTCAGATGCGGTGCCATCCTCGATGCGCGACAGAAGAACATCGACTGTGGCAGAAACCATTTGGTTGATTGGTTGCCTGATGGTCGTCAAGTCGTAGGCCGGCCAGGCGGCCATAGGCACGTCGTCGTAGCCGACGACGCTAATGTCACCAGGAACAGACAGGCCAAGTTCGAACCGAACAGTATCCATAACGGCAAACGCCATGTGGTCATTGCCGACAAATATCGCGTCGGGCCGATCCGAAGCGCTGCACAGCTTGCGCGCGATGGTCGAGGCGGTTTCCTGATTGTACTTGCCGTCTTCGATTGCGAATGGTTCAAGGCCGTGCTCTTTCAGTCCGTCCACAAACCCCCGCATGCGATCCACACCTGTCGAGGACTCCTGCCAGCCTGAGATGTGCGCAATCTTCTTATGGCCACCGCCCGCCAGGAAATGCGCGACAGTGCGCCCGCCCTGTATGTTGTCTGATGTGACCTGTGCCAGATTACCGGAAACCTGGCCCCGATTGAACATGACCACAGGGATACCTGCGTCGTCGCAACGCTTGGCGATATCGTTGGACATGTCGACCGAGGCTGTGATGATGCCGTCGACCTGAAAAGACAGCAGATCCTCGACGATCTTGGGTACGCTTTCGTCATTCTTGGCCATGAACAGCAGGATATGATAGCCGCGCTCCTTCAGCGCTCGATCGAGGTATTCCAGTGCCATTGGATAGAACTGGTTCTCAAGATAGGCCACAACCACGCCGATGATCCGGCTTTTTCCGGTGATCATTGCTCGCGCCAGCGTATTGGGTCGATACCCAAGTTCTTCGGCGGCTCTTTTGACTTTCTTGCGCGTTGCGGCTGATGCTGAAGCACCGGGGGTGAACACTCGGCTTACCGCTGATTGGCTGACACCCGCAAGGCGGGCAACGTCGAAGGATGTAACTTTCTCTGCCATCAGTCTGCCGTCCATCCGCCATCGATCAACAAGGAAGTGCCGGTGACAAGGCTTGAGGCATCCGACGCCAGGTAGAGGGCAGCACCGGTGATGTCACTGAGCTCGCCCACGCGGCCAAGCTTGATTTTTTCCTCGATCCAGGCCCGTCTTTCAGGAATGGCCAGTGTTTGTTCCCCCAAAGGCGTGCGGATGAAGGTTGGTGCGAGCGTGTTTACGCGGATGCCCAGTGGCCCCCATTCGATGGCCATAGCTTTGGTAAATCCTTCGACCGCGTGTTTGGTACCGCAATAGACCGCGCGATCAATGCCGCCAACCTGGCCCATCTGGCTGGTGATGTTGATCAGGCTACCGGATTTTTTCGCCGCGATCAGGTCGCGCGCCACCGCGCGGGTCAGAAAGTAGGCCCCTTTGAAATTCAGATCGCTGACCGTATCAAAATCAGCCTCGGAGGTTTCCAGCGCCGGGCTGTGCCGGGCCATACCTGCTGAGTTGATCAGGATGTCAAACGGACCGTTAGTGCCCACAGCAGCCTCGGTTGCAGCGATGTCAGCTACGTCCAAGGCAAGTGTGTTTGCATTCCAGCCCTTTGCTGCGAAAGCGTCGGCAAGATCGGTCAATTTGTCTTCGCGCCGCGCAGCCAGTGTTACCTCTGCCCCATGGCTGGCCAATGCGGTGGCGCAGGCCAGTCCGATGCCCGAGGAGGCTCCGGCCACAAGGGCGCGTTTGCCATCTAGGCGAAAGGACGGTGCAGGGGGCAAGTTCATCAGATATCTCCAACTGGGAAGGGCACGCGGCCCGGGACACGGGCCTTATTGAACTCGCGCAAACGTCGGAAGACGTCCACCCCCAATTGCCGATAAGCGTCCAGTATATCGACCATGACCCAGTTCTCGCGAATGCGCCCATCGGCGATCCGCCAGAAGTCGAGGCTGCGCATGGTGATTTTCTTGCCAGATGGTGCGATGCCCAACCACCCGTCATGTGTGACTGTTTGCACCATGTCGGGCCATCCCGTGACAGCGACGTAGGGACCGTCGCCAAAGAAGTGATAGGTGATCTCGTCCAGATACTGCCCGCGATCCGGCATGCCGGAAAGGAAGGGGATCTGGTGCCAGTTGCGGAACCCTAGAATGCCCCGGCAGGTACCGATTCCGGCCGGGCCGTACCAATTCATGTTCTCATGCCAGAATCGCGACATCTCCATCACTTCGGGCCCGCCCTGCGACGGATGCCGTTTCATGTGGTCCAGCATATCCACGATCAGGTCGCGGCTGGCTTTGCTGTCAGCTTCAGCATGCGGTCCGTGAGACAGGCCATCACTCGTTGCGGGGCCGGGAATAAAGATCTCGGCCCCAAGCGATGGAACCATCGGCCAGGCACCGACCTGCATCATCACCTCGGGCAAGTCCCAGATCATCTGCATCTCGGTGATTTTGCCGTCCACGATGCAGTAATACTCGTGAAACCGCATATGAACCAAGTGACCCGAAGGCGGGATATCCAGCAATGGACCCACAAAGGTGCCAACGTAGTGCCCGCCGCAGCCGACCCAGTTGTTGCCGTGCTCATCTTCGCCAGCCATGATCAGCCATTCGCGCCTTTCGGCGTCAGGCCATGCGTGTCGCAACGGGGTCAGAACGTTGTCGAAAAACGCTGCCGGTCCGATCTGATCGCCGAAAGGATGACAGCAATGGAACACCGCATCCGGAGAACAGAGCGTGTCCAACGCGCGCCGAATGGCCGCGTCGTCCCAGTCGTATAACGCCATCCGCATCGGTGCCAGAAATTCGCGGTTCGTCATGTGGATGGACATGGATTACTCCGCAGCTTCAACCGGAACAACGGGCGCGCCATAAGGCACGTTGCGACCTCCGTAGCGGCGCACGCGAATGTTGCACTGTTCTGCGTGCCCGACAAAACCTTCCAGCATACACAGGCGTGAGCCATATTCGCCGATCAGCGCTGCGGCCTCATCAGTGGCTACCTTCTGATAGCTGTGCGTTTTCAAGAATTTACCGACCCATAGCCCACCCGTATAACGGCCCGCCTTCTTCGTGGGTAACGTGTGGTTGGTGCCAATCACCTTATCGCCATTGGCGACGTTCGTGCGGGGGCCGAGGAACAACGCCCCGTAAGAGTGCATGTTGTCCAGATACCAGTCGTCGCGATCAGTCATGATCTGAACGTGTTCATAAGCCATGTCATTGGCGACCTGCAGCATTTCCTCATGCGTATCGCACAGGATTATGTCGCCATAATCTTCCCACGAAGCCGACGCGGTTTCGCGCGTTGGAAGGATTTTCAAAAGCCGGTCAATCTCGGACAAGGTGTCCACGGCTAGGCTGCGCGAATTGGTAATCAGGCAGGCGGGTGAGTTGTACCCGTGTTCCGCCTGACCCAGCAGATCGGTGGCGCACATCTCGGCGTCGACCGTCTCATCTGCGATCACCATGGTTTCGGTCGGACCCGCGAACAAGTCGATGCCAACGCGGCCAAACAATTGCCGTTTGGCTTCAGCAACAAAGGCGTTGCCTGGACCGACGATCATGTGAACCGGATCAATGGTTTCAGTCCCGATCGCCATTGCGCCTACGGCCTGAATTCCGCCTAGCACGTAAATCTCATGCGCACCGCCCATATGCATTGCGGCGACAATCGCGGGGTGTGGCGCGCCATCGACCGGAGGGGCCGAGGCGATGATGCGTGGCACACCCGCCACCTGCGCGGTCAGCACGGACATATGGGCTGAAGCAACCATCGGGAATTTACCGCCAGGGACATAGCAGCCAACTGACTGCACCGGGATGTTGCGATGGCCCAGAATGACGCCCGGCAGGGTCTCGACCTCGATATCCGTCATCGAGGCCCGCTGCGCCTCGGCAAAGCGGCGGATCTGGGTCTGGGCGAACTTGATGTCCTCCATATCCCGGGTCGAGACCTTCTGCATTGCCGCCTCGATCTCGGAGGCATTCAGGCGAAACGATACCGGGCTGTATCCATCGAACTTTTCGCTCAGCTCCCGGACGGCTGTGTCACCGCGATTTTCAATGTCGGACAGCGTCCCTTCGACAACTTTGCGCACCTTGGCGTCATCTTCGGCGCGCGCTTCTGCGGGTTTGCTGGTTTTTAGGTGTTCGATTGTCATATCAGCCTCCTAGGCCGTAGGATGTGCGCTATATTCAACGGGTGCTTCGAAACCCCAGCCTCTGCCACGGAACACATCGCCCCCTAGTTGTTCGACGATGCTGGCAAAATCGACCCGCACAATGTTCTCGGCGATTCTGGACCCTTCGATGCGCCAGAAGTCGATGTAAGGGACGCGGATTTTCTGCCCGGTGGCCTTGATGCCCATGAAGTCACGTTCAAGCGTGGCATGGCAGGCCCCAAAACAAGCGGCCCAGTCGCCGTCTTGCATGAAATGAGGGGTCACGAAATCCCGGTTCCCAAAAAACTCGCGGAACGGCGAATACCAACCGCTTTCAAACTCTTCGAGGCCGTGTTTCAGGCCGCAGCCGTAGTTGGCATCCCAAACGAAATCCTCATGGAAGAATTCCGAGACATCGACGTCAGAACGTTGTAAGGCCGCTTCCATCGCCTGAACAACATCAAGCGGGCGTGCAGAAGCGCCCTGGCCCTGCTTTCCCCGCCACAGGCGTGCGACAGGCGGGTCAAGCCGATCCCAGCCCTTGCCTTCAAACACGTCCCATCCCAACTGGGCGGCAACGCTGGCCAGATCGACATTCACTTTGTTATAGGCGATGCGCCCGTCGCGAACCTGCCAGAAATCCACATATGGAATACGCAGCGGGCGACCCGTCGCCGGGATACCCATGAAGTCACCGGCATGGGTTGCATGGCAGGTGCCGATACAGGCCGCCCAGTCGCTATCCTCAAGCCACACCGTTGTGTCAAACTGGCGATTGCCGAAGGCGGTGCGGAAGGGCTCCTGCCATCCTTTCTGGAACTCATGGAGACCGGATTTGCGGCCGCACCCGGAATTACCGTCCCAGACAAAGTCTTCGTGAAACCAGGGCGACATGTCGGTCTCGGACCGCCCGAGCGCCTGTTCCATGCCTTTTACCAGTTCCAGGACGGATGCCATCATGCGCCTCCGTCGGGCCGTGGCGGCGTCGCCTCACCTCGATCGTAAGATTCCCAACCCATTCCGGCGAACACATCATGCCCCAGCTGAGCCAGCACATGCGGAAAATCGACCATCACCCAGTTGTCGACAATTTTCCCATCCACGACTTTCCAGAAATCCATATACCGGATCTCGACCCGTTTCCCGGTCGGTGCAAGACCCATGAATTCACCGGAATGAGTTGCTTCTTGACGGCCAAAGGCCGCGGCCCACTCTCCCATGTAGAGGCGGGCTTCATCGACGCAGATCTTGTCCGAAAACGCTGCCTGAAACGGGCGCTGCCAATTGTCCTGGAACTCTTTCAAGCCGTTTTTGGTGCCACAGCCGGTATTGCCCATCCAGCGAAAGCCTTCGGAAAAGAATTCTCCGATGTCGCTGATACGGTGATCATTCAGGCCATCTACCATCCCTTCGATGACAGCACGCGTTTCCGCGGTCTTGTTCATGTCCGTATCGCGGCTGAGCACGGCTTGTTCAGGGCGAGACCCCTTCATGGCAGCATTCTCCTATCTGGCTGACCTGTAAGCACTTTTGGTCACGTGGCGGCTTGCGCCGTGGTCGCCTCAGTCCAGGCGTTCCCCTGAGTTGGCATCGAACAGATGGCAAACAGATGCGGGAATATTCACGTTCACTGGTGTTCCAATCTCGGCCCGGTAATCTTTGCCCGCACGAACCGAGGCAATCGTACCCCCAAGTTTCAGGGTCACAATCGTTGCGTCGCCAAGCAGCTCTAGTGAATACAGCGGGGCAGCGGATGTCCCATCAGGGTCGAGGTTGGCGTCTTCGGCGCGAAAGCCCAGCGTCGTCTTGCCCTGGTGATTGGTCTGCAGACCCTCGATCCGGACATTTTCGCCGGTGAATACGCCGTTCTTCACTTCGCCTTCAAGCAGATTCATTGCAGGGCTGCCGATGAAGCTGGCTACGAATGTATTTGCTGGCGTGTCATAGATGTCAGTGGGTGTGCCCACCTGCTGAACCACCCCTTTGTTCATGACGACGACCCGATCTGCCAGCGTCATTGCCTCGATCTGATCATGGGTCACGTAAATTGTCGTGACCTGCAGTTCGTGGCTGAGGTTCTTGATCTGATGGCGTGTGGAAACACGCAGTTTGGCGTCGAGATTGGATAGCGGTTCATCCATCAGGAACACGTTCGGTTCTCGCACAATAGCTCGTGCCAGGGCGACCCGCTGTCGCTGACCGCCGGATAACTCGGCCGGGCGGCGATGCATGAATTCAGTGAGTTCGACCATCTCGGCTGCTCGTTCGACGCGCTCGTCATGGGTCGCTGGGTCCGTTTTCCGAACCTTCAGGGGAAAGCGGATATTCTCGTAAACATCCAGATTGGGGTAGAGCGCATAGCTCTGGAACACCATCGCTACGTCACGATCCTTCGGGTCCAGATCGTTCACAACTCGACCGTCAATCGTGATCTCGCCTTCGGTGACATCTTCCAGTCCAGCGATCATGCGCATTGTTGTCGTCTTGCCACAACCAGACGGGCCGAGCAGCACCAGAAACTCTTTATCCGCGATTGTCAGGTCAAAGTTGTGCACGCCAATAAATGACCCCCACCGCTTTGAAATGTTCTTCAGCTGAATCTCGGCCATGTCTGCTCCAAGCATTGCATGCGTTCTCAAAATTGTTGCCAAAGATTCGGAAAAATAGCAAGCGTAAGTTTTCTATGCCGATGCGTTCATCGCAAACTTTGACGGCAATATCAGTTATAAATTCAAGTAAATCATGATTATGCTGCGCTCAAAAGGATTAACTTGTCATATGAGAATAAATTGTCATAATGATGAATGCGAATGCACAACAGATGAATAGAAGTCAAAACAATAAGACTTGGCAGGTCGGCGCCTGCACATGAACCAACCGGAGGGTTTATAACAATGAATCTGATTAGAAACTTCGCTGCTGGTGCAGTCGCGGCCATGATGGCCACGGCTGCCTATGCAGAGTGTGAAATCGCCAGTGGCAACGTCAATGTCTTGGCGAATGACTTCCCGGCGCTCAAGGCGATCACGTCCACGGCGGCAGAATGCGCGGGCGGTGTCATTGTCGGGGCAAACCACAACAAGGATTTCCGTAACTTCCATGTTCAGGCGCTGACGGCCAATCCGGCCGAGTACAGCTCGGTTGTGGTTGCGAACTCGTCAATTGTTCCGCTTCTCAACGAAGGCCTGATCCGCCCGCTGGATGACTTGGTTGCCAAACATGGCCAGGCTCTCAGCAAGAACCAGTTGATCACCATTGACGGTAAGATCATGGCGATTGCCTTCATGGCTAACGCGCAGCACCTCTTCGTGCGTCAGGATATTCTGGATCAAGTCGGCAAACCCGTGCCCACGACTTGGGAGGAGGTTGTCGAAACCGGTAAGGCAATCAAGGATGCGGGTATCATGGAGCACCCGTTTGCCTTCCTCAGCATGTCCGACTGGAACCTGGGTGAAGAGTTCGTGAACATGTATCTTGGTCACGGCGGTGAATTCTTCAAGCCTGGCACAGCAGAGCCAGCAGTGAACAACGAAGCGGGCGTCGCGACCCTGAACATGATGAAAGAGCTGGTGTCGCTGTCGAACCCCGACTTCCTGACATACAACACCGCAACTGTTGTTCCGATCTGGAAATCTGGTGATCTCGCCATTGCCCAGCTTTGGGGATCCAGCGGCGGCGAGCTTCTGGGCGGTGAGGGCGCTGCCGAAGGTGTTGCTGAAAACACTGTTTTGGCTGGGGCACCAACCGTTGCAGGCGGTGATACTCCGTCCTCCACGCTTTGGTGGGATGGGTTTACGATCTCAAAAAACATCTCTGACGAAGATGCCGAAGCGACCTTTATCGCGATGATGCATGGTATCTCACCCGCGATGGTCGAGGAGAACAACGATGCCGCAGTTTGGCTGATGGATTCCTACAAGCCTGGCCCGGCTGCAGTAGGCGTTGCTGCGACGGCTACAGGCGGGGCCGATCCTTACCCGATGCTGCCATACATGGGCTTGCTGCATCAGGCGTTCTACGAAGAACTGCCCGACTTCCTGCAGGGCAATGAAAGCGCCGAGCAGACTCTGGCAGACATCGAAGCCGCCTACATCGCGGCGGCCAAAGAGGCCGGCTATTTGTAAGAGCCATGCCCGAGGCGGGTCGTCCCGCCTCGGCTTCCCCCAAGCCGCGAAGCTGACATAGGTGCCGGGTTATGAAACATCGCACTTTCTTCTGGTTCATCTTGCCATCATTGGCCGCGATGATCTTTTTCATTGCCTTGCCCATCGTATCGGTGGCGGTGCAGTCTCTGTTCGTTGAGCACGAGCAAATCATGATCGAGGTCGAAAACTGTGGACCGTTCAAATGCGAAACGGTTTTGCAGGTCGACAATGAGGCGACAGCCGCGCTGCAGGCAGAGGCGCCTCTGGGCCGATTTAACGGTTTGGGAACCTATACAAACCGGAAACATCTGGCGTTTGAAGAAGTCAGCGTAGCCTGGAGTGAAACCGAGACAATCGGCGACTTCATGGGCGAGTTGCTGAACTTGCCCTTCTACAAAGCCCTGATCTTTACCCTGACCTACACCGCTGTCGTGACCCCGTTTGTGATCGTGCTGGGTTTAGGTGTGGCGCTGGCCGTGAACAATCTGCCACGTTTATTGAAGGGGCCGACCATTTTTGTCTCGCTGCTGCCTATGATTGTGACGCCGCTGATTGGCGCACTTATCCTGTTTTGGATGGTGGATGCGGACGGGATTATCGGCGCAACTTTGCAAAAGATATTCGACGATCCGAACCTGTCCCTGAAGGCCTCAACGCCGCTGACTTGGATTATGCTGATCGTCTACGGGATCTGGAGTTCGACCCCCTTCAGCTTCATCGTCTTCTACGCTGGTTTGCAGACAGTTCCGAAAGAAACGCTTGAGGCGGCTAAGATTGACGGCGCCTCGCGTTGGCAGGCCATCCGATATGTGGTCATTCCTTATATGGCGCCGTTGGTGGTGTTTATCACCCTGATGCAGTTGATGGATAATTTCCGCGTGTTTGAACCCATCGTCGCGTTCTCGGCTTCGGCCAAGGCAACGTCGTTGTCGTGGATCATCTTCAATGACCTGCGAGGTGGCGACGTCCAGCTGTTCGGCTCTGCCGGAGCAACGTCTTTGCTGACAATCATCGGTATTTCCATCCTACTCACCCCTGTGCTGATCCGCACATGGCGCGACTTTAACCGGAAGAGGGCCTGATCATGTCAACATCAGTCGCTGACAGACGTTCCAAAGGATTGATCTGGTTCACCAGCAGCTTCGTGGTTCTGTGGATTCTCATTGCTGCTGGGCCTTTCCTTTGGACTGTTTGGGGGTCGTTTAAAGTTCAGGCCGATTTCTTTTCCAAAGCTGACTGGACCAACGCCGTCTACGGTGTGATGACCACGGCTGAAACCGGCAGCGCGTTTACGGGTGGCGGGTATCTTGGCGCATGGGTTGAGCAGGAGTTCTGGCGCAACTCGATCAACACGGCGATTGTCGTATTCTTCACGGTCATCATTTCGCTGACCTTTGGCACCTTGGGGGGCTATGCCCTTGCACGCTCAGGTTTCAGATACGCGTTTTGGCTGCTGATGGCGGCGCTGGTTTTCCGGGCCATGCCTCATATCACGCTAGTTTCGGGCTACCTGCTGCCGTTCTTTGAGTGGAACGTCTGGGGTAAGCTGGGGACAACGGTTATCGTTCTGGTGGCGATCAACCAGCCGTTTACGCTCTGGATGCTGCATTCGTTCTTTTTGAACATCCCCAAGGACATGGACGAAAGTGCCATGGTGGATGGTTGCACGCGGTTTCAGGCGTTTCGGCATGTCATCATCCCAGTGATGTGGCCGGGTGTGATTACCACGGGTTTGTTCAGCTTCCTGCTGGCTTACAATGATTTTGCAATTGGCGCGGTTCTGTTGAGTTCTGAAAACCAGACCATGGTTCCAAAAATTGCGAGTTTCCTTGGAACGGTGCGCGAAACCGGGGACGTGATGTTCGCTGTCGCTGCAGCGGTCAGCGCGCTGATCCCATTGTTCTTCCTTGTTCTGTTCTTCCAGCGGCAGATCGTCAGTGGCCTCACGGCCGGTGCGGTAAAAGGCTGAATTCGACTGATGCAGATCCGGCCAATCTGGCCGGATCTTTTTTTGTGTTCTCGAACGAGCGAAAGATACGCGTGACACATGACTACTCTGCAATCCGCCAAAGCGCTTGTGCGCAACTACTATGCCGCAATTGACCAGGATCCGGTTGAAGCGGTCAGGACTTATTGTGCGCCGGATGCGCTCTGGCGTGGGTATCACCCGTTCAATGAAATCCACAACCCGGAGGACGTTGCCGCGACCTTTTGGGTGCCGTTGAAAACGGCGGTCACGCGTATGCAACGTCGGCTTGATTTGTTCATGGCGGGCGAAAACGGGCTTGAAGATGGTGGTATCTGGGTCGCTTCCATGGGTCATCTCATGGGGCTTTTCGATCAGCCATGGCTGGACATTCCGCCGACAAACAAGATTGTCATGCTGCGCTATGCCGAGTTCATTCGCGTCGAAGGGGACAAAATCACCGATACCGCGATGTTCTTCGATATCCCGCATCTAATGATGCAGGCGGGCCTCAACCCATTCCCGCCTCAGACTGGAGCGCAGCTGGTTCAGCCCGGCCCGATGACTCATGACGGAGTGATGTTTGACGAGCAGGACCCTGCCGAAGGCGAGAAAACCCTGCAGGCCATCGAGTTCATGATCAATGATATCCGCGATTGGAAGGGTCGGGAGGAAGAGGGGTTGCTGACCGAATTGCCGCGCAGCTGGAACGACGACATGATTTGGTGGGGTCCGTCAGGCATCGGTGCAACTTATACGATCGAGCGCTACGCCAAACAGCATGCGGGTCCTTTTCGCGAAGGGTTTACGGATCGCATTTTCAACGGCCACGTTGCGCGCATAGCCGAAGGAAGTTTTGGCGGGTTTTTCGGCTGGCCGAACCTGACATTGACCCCTTCGGGCGGCTTCATGGGTATGCCGGCCACCGGCAAGCCAGCCGATATGCGCGTCATAGACATGTACCGCAGATCGGGTGACAAACTGACCGAGAACTGGATCTTCATCGACCTGCTGCACTTCTGGAAGCAACAGGGTTTGGATGTCCTTGCGCGCCTTCCTTATATGCGCGGATAGCCAAATTAAAACGCACCCCGTTCAGGGGTGCGTTGTCATAGGTTTGTTCTTGGGCTTCTCTATTCGCCCAAGATTTGCATCAGAATTCCAAACTCATTGAAAACAGTCCATTCTTTCAGGACTTTGTTGTCTTTGATCTGCCACTGGGTGATGCCCCAGATATGCGCTTCTTTCCCGGTCGGTTCGCCATATGGCCCATTGCCACGATGGGCGCCAACACCGCCCCAGCGCACCGAGACCAAATACCCGTCTTCTGCGTTGCCCATCCAATAGATGTCATCGACAGAGATCCGGATGTTCGGGAACATCGCAATCATCGACATTATATGAGAGCGCAATTGGCCAACGCCTCGGTAGACCCGACTGGTCGAACCTTCGAGCACGATGTCTGGCGCATAGACCCGGTCCATTGCACTGAAATCACGGCGATTCCAGATGCTCTCGAATGCGGCGTGTGTGAATTCACGTACGTTGCCGTCGATGACATCCGGGATCGCGGGTCGCTTTGGAAAGCCTTGGCCGTCCATGCGGTTTGTATCGCTTGCAGCATAGTTTGGGGCAAATGGGCCCTGCGCGCGTTGCGAGGCTATGCAGCGCGCGGTTTCTCCGACATCAAGGCCCATTTGCTGGATCAATGCGGCGGTATCATAAGCGACATGCTCGTCATAGATCTCGTTGTCACGGGCTACACAATTCGCGATACATAGCAGGCGCAGCGGGCGATCGGTCGGAGGGCCAAACCGTGAATACCCAGTATTGGTTCCGAGGATCATAGTCCGGTGAGACGTGTGAAAGCTGACGTCATCGTTGCCGGCCCAGATGACCTCGTCCGCGACTAGACGAACGTCGGGGATGGCATTGTTGGTGTGAACCGTATCTGCAACAATCTTGTCGCGACCATATTGTAGTCCGACATCATCCCACACGCGGCAGTCATGGCTATAGGTGTCGTAGATATAGCCAATGTCCTTTTCCTCCCAGATCTGGTGGGTGATGCGGACAATATAGTCGACGATGTTTTTGAAACGCGGCTCGAAACCCCGCATGGATTGGGTGGTCACGTGATCGGGTTCTTTGTCCAGAAATTCCCGTGTGCCACCACGTCGATAATTTTCGAGAGAGATTGAAAAATCTGATGGCATATGCGCATCGCCAAGCGGGCGAAACCGGATATGTGTGCTTGTCTGGCTGTTGCTATCGCTTTTGATCTGGCGTGCAGCAACGGGCTTTCCAGCAGCTTCAGCTTCCTTAGTCATTGCAAGCCTCGAATCGTTAAACCGCATACGTATGCTAGATAATATCAAGGCAAGATGCATATAAATACAGTTAAATTAGGAGAATATTTAGTTTCCATAGTTGTTAGGCGAGTATCATGCATATAGTATCGCATACGATTTCAAATCGTGGTGGCAGACGCTATGGAACTGCAAAGCGCAAAACAACTGGTGCGAGACTTCTATCGGGATCTTGATGCGGCCGATGCGCAGAACGTGTCCGCCGCAATGACCAAATACACCGGTGCAAACTTCAATTGCCAGTGCAGCTATCCCTTCAACGATATGGGTGGCGTCGAAAGCTTCGCGACCGAGTTTTGGGTCCCGTTCAAATCCGCCTTCGCTCCGGTTCAAAGGCGCGAGAACATCTTTTTCGCAGGCAGGAACCGGCTCGATGATTATCAGACACTTTGGGTGTGCTCGATGGGTCATCTATTGGGGCAGTTTCAACAGCCTTGGCTAGGGTTGGAGCCAACCCACAAGATGGCCTTTCTGCGGTATTATGAGTTTTTCCGCATTGAAAACGGTAAGATCGCTGAATCATCTCTACACATCGATGTGTTCGGAATGATGATACAGGCAGGCAGCAAGGTCATCCCTCAGCCTACAGGCGTGTATACGATTACTCCGGGTCCTCAAACGCAGGATGGCCTCTTGTTCGGACCTTGTCCTCCGGAACAAGGTGAAGCGTCCCTGGATATACTCTACCGCATGCTAGATACGCTCATTTCATCCGGCGTACATACAACCATCGAAGACCTGAAAAAGGATTGGGCCGATGACATGTTGTGGTGGGGGCCCGCGGGTATCGGGGCTTCATAAACCCATGAAGGGTATATGAAGGGCCATGTCCTACCGTTCGAAGATGGGCTCGAATTCGTGCGGCACAACGGTCATGTCACGCGCATCGGAGAGGGCAATTATTGTGGCTTCTTTGGCTATCCCAGTCTGACCATGAGGCCCAGAGGCGGTTTTTTGGGGCTTACGAGTGTTTCTGATACAGAGGCCGACATGCGGATTGTTGATCTCTACCGATGTAAAGATGGGAAGCTGGTCGAAAACTGGATCTTCATCGACCTGCTTTGGTTCTTGAAACAACTGGGCATTGATCTGTTAGAGCGTCATCGCCAGATGACTTTACCAGCACATGAGATGTGCTGACCAATCTAATGTTGATCTGAAATTTTCCTCGCTGCATTCGCTCGTTGCATAAGCCTGAGCTGGAGTACGCTGGCGGTTCTGCAGATTGCGTGCTGTTGCTTGTTTGATCGGGTAGAGGTTATGGGGAGAGGATTGAATTCCCGCTGTAACGCATCGCGCCGCACTGCCGGGTAGAACGTTTAGAATGGCAGTCTTTCCCGTGACGAAAAGTCAGAACAATGTAACTGGTAAACCCCCTCTGTCCTTGAAGGAGCGCGAGCGGCGCAAACGGCTGCGCAATCGTGTTTTGATTCTGCTCTCGCCGGTTCTTGTCCTGCTTTCACCGATACTGCTGCCGATATTCTTCTTTGTGTGGCGCCGTAAGAAAAAGTCACCTCGACGATCCACGAAAAAAATGGGGGATGTTGCCGGCAATTTGTCATCGGTGGAACCGGTGCAATCTGATGAGGCAGAGGAAAGGCTGATTGAAAGTCGACCTGACACCTTCGCCCTGTGCCGGGTAATTGGAAACGATCTTGTGCCACGTCACAAGGCCGGTCAATCGCGGGAAAATGTCAGTTTCATTCTTGAAAACGAGCCGGAGCTGAAGGACTGCACGAAGCTCTGGATACTGAATCGGATCGTCGATCCTGAAGCAGAGGCTGAGCTTATAGTCCTGCTTGAGGCACATAATCAGAAATATCTGCGCATTCCTTTCGATCCGACAGCGCTGCAAACAATCGGATATGATTTTGCGCCCTTCGAAGACCCGATGGTTTTCGCCGACGGAACGCTTGAACGGCTGGATGGTGAAACCCGAAACAAAATGATTACGCAGGCTTACCGGGCGCGCAATAACTACGTGATGAACAACAACGGCGCGCGCAATCAGGCGCTGGAGTTCTGCTTGGAACACGCCAAGTGGGCGCTGCCATTTGATGGGAACTGTTTCTTTACTCAGAGCGCCTGGGGGGCTGTGCGCGAAGACATCATCTCTCAGCGAGATAAGCGGTATTTCTGTGTGCCGATGGCACGCATGCAGAACAATGAGGAGCTGCTTCAGGACTCTGCCAAACCCGAGGCAAACGAAGAGCCGCAAATGGCCTTTCGATGTGACGCGCCACTTCGGTTTGATGAAGAGCACCCTTATGGGCGGCGTCCCAAGGTCGAACTGTTTGTCCATCTGGGCATACCCGGACCCTGGCAGAACTGGCCCCTGGAGAGCTTCGATCTTCCGCCTCGCAAGGTCAGCGCGGAAGGCCATCGCGTGGGATATGCCGGGTGGGTGGCGCGTTTGTTTTCCGGACAGGCCAAGTTGGAGCAAAAAGGGGTTAAGACCCTTATCAATCGCGGCACCGCCAGGAATGAGGCGATCTGCGCCACGTTGGACATGCTTGAAGCGCGTCGCATGGAAGGGACCCATATCGACGGCGCAACCGTGTTTTACGATCAGGCCCGGCTCGACGCGTTGACGGATGCCGATCTGAACGCATTACGGGACGCAGCCGAGGACGCTCTGACCCGTGGTCCATTTTCGGTCACCGATAAACCCGAGCCTGGTCCTAGCGGGGACATTCACGACTATTTTCATCCATCGCCTTACTGGTGGCCCAACCCAAAGAAAAAAGACGGACGGCCTTATGTGTTCCGGGACGGGGAACGAGTGCCTGGCACGCAACTATACGAGCAAGAGAGTGACCGGTTTGACCGGACACGGTTGCAGAGGCTCTTTGACGACTCGATTGCTTTGGCGCTGACTGCAAAGCTCACTGGCGAAGGCCGCTATGCGGATCATGCTACGCGTTTGGTTGAAACCTGGTTTATCGATCCGGCGACCAGAATGAACCCGAATCTGGACTACGCGCAGGTCCGGTTAGGGCACAAAGGCGACAAAGGGTTAGCACACGGCCTGATCGAAACAAAGGATTTCTACTTCTTCCTCGATGCGGTGCGGATGCTGGGCGATTCAGAAGTCAGCGCGGGGGTGCGCGATTGGTGCGCCGAGTTCTTTGCGTGGTTAACCGATAGTGATCAGGGGCAGGGTGAGCGTCGGGCGAAGAACAACCACGGTACGTGTTATGACCTGCAGGCGGCGTCTCTGGCGTCTTTCCTGGGGGATAAAACCGCATTGCAGCGGATCAACCTGCGGGCACAGGCGCGGATTCTCGGCAGTATTACCGATGACGGTGAACAGCCTCATGAAATGACCCGCACGCTGACCCAGCATTATTGCGCGTACAACCTGCAAAGCTGGATCAACCTTTTCAATCTGCTGGAAGGGACCGGGTTGCAACCCTGGAGCAGTGAAGCGGCAGAGAGGCTGGTTGTCGCCATGCGTCAGCTGCTCAAACAATCCGTCGAAGGTTGGAAGCACGAGCAGATCGAACCCTTCGAGTTCGCACGTCTGGTCCCCATTGACGCGACGTTACGGCATCGGACCGGGCAGGGGATACTTCAGTTTGAAGAAGCCCCGGCCTGCTATTATCCCCATGACGGCATCCCGCCTTTCTGGCGTCTGGCGCGTGGCTACGGCAGGCCTCTTTGATCACAATCGGGTGTTGCAACTCGAAAAATGATCTGGATGATGCGTTGGCATGAGTACCGGAAAATTCGGTCAGCCGTAGTCAAATGCGGTCAAAACAACACAGGGGAGACGACGTATGTCATTCAAAACACTTATGCTTGCCGCAAGTGCCACGGCGATGATTGCAGCCGGTGCTTCGGCCGAGACTCTGCGATGGGCCCGCGCTGGTGACGCGCTGACGCTGGACCCACATGCCCAGAACGAAGGACCGACTTCGGCCATGGCGCACCAGATCATGGAAACGCTGGTGATGCGCGATCACTCCGGTGCGCTGGTTCCGTCGTTGGCGACCGAATGGGCACCATCCGAAGAAAACCCGAATGTCTGGGTGTTCAAACTACGCGAAGGCGTCACCTTTCACGATGGTGCCGAATTTGACAGTGAGGACGTTGTCTTCTCGCTGAATCGCGCGATGACGCCGGATTCGGATTACAAGGAATTGCTCGCTTCGGTGAAAGAGGTGCGCGCACCCGACAAGTTCACGGTTGAGATCGAAACCGACGGTCCGAACCCGATCATGCCCAACAACCTGACCAACATGTTCATGATGGACAAGGATTGGGCCGAGGCGAACAATGCTGTGAAGGTTCAGGATTATGAGGGCGGTGAAGATACCTTTGCGGCCAAGAACGCCAACGGAACCGGCCCGTACAAGCTGGTCAGCCGCGAACCCGACGTGAAGACCGTTCTGAGCGCCAACGAAAACTACTGGGGTAAGGACGAGTTCCCGCTTCAGGTGACTGAAATCATCTATACGCCGATCCAGAACGCCGCGACCCGTGTTGCCGCCCTGCTGTCGGGCGAGGTGGATTTCATTCAGGACGTACCGGTGCAGGATCTTGAGCGTGTGGCCGGAACCGACGGTCTGGATGTGCGCACAGCGCCGCAGAACCGGGTGATCTTCTTCGGTATGAACATGGGTGATGCCGATCTGTCCTCGGATAGTGTTGACGGCGCGAACCCGTTGTCGGATGTCCGGGTGCGTCAGGCGATGTCCAAGGCGATCAACCGCGATGCGATCAAACAGGTTGTGATGCGTGGCCAGTCTGCTCCGGCGGGTATGATTTCACCCCCGTTCGTGAATGGTTGGGATGCGGATATGGATTCGTCTTCATCGACCGATATCGAGGGCGCCAAGGCGCTTATGGCCGAAGCAGGCTATCCTGATGGTTTCTCGCTGACGTTGAACTGCCCGAATGACCGCTACATCAATGATGAGGCGATCTGTCAGGCGGCGGTCGGTATGCTGGCCCAGATCGGGATCACCGTGAATCTGGATGCCAAACCGAAGGCGCAGCACTTCCCGCTGATCAACAATCTCGAGACCGACTTCTATATGCTGGGCTGGGGTGTTCCGACCTATGACTCGGAATACATCTTCAACTTCCTGGTACACTCAAAGGGTGAGAAATACGGCTCGTGGAACGGCACGCGCTATTCCAACCCGGATCTGGACGCCAAGATCGTAGCATTGGCCTCGGAAACTGATCTGCCCGCACGTGATCAGCAGATTGCGGACATCTGGCAGGTTGTTCAGGGCGAGCAACTTTATATCCCGATCCACCATCAGGTGCTGAACTGGGGTATGAAGTCCGGTGTCGGCACCATCGTTGAGCCGGAAGACTCGCCGAAGATCAAATACTTCGAAATGAACTAAGGCATCTCTCAGGATGCAGGGCAGGGCGCGATTTCGCGCCCTGCTTCCATGTCTCCGATGGTAACGGGCGCGTGATCTCAATGTGAGAATTCCTTTACGCACCAGCCAAAAACCACGAAGCTCTGATCCATAAACAGGGAGTAATCGTCATGATCCTCAGGAACAGCGCCATCGGCCTGACTATGTTGCTGGCCGGTACCGTGCAAGCAGCCGAGTTCAAATGGGCCTCGACCACTGATCCTCAGACCATGGACCCGCACGCGGTCAACTCGGCCCCGGTGCTCGGGTTTCTGAACAATGTCTACGAAGGGCTCGTCCGTCGCGGCAAGGATATGAGCGTTGAGCCCGCATTGGCCGTCAGTTGGGAAGCGATTGGCGACGGTGAAGGCTGGCGTTTCAAACTGCGCGAAGGTGTGACCTTTCATGACGGCAGCAGCTTTGACGCGCAGGATGTATTGTTTAGCTATGAGCGCGCCTCGGGCGAGGCTGCAGACACGCGCAGTTGGTTTGCGCCCGTCAGCGACGTGATCGTGGTTGATGACTACACTGTCGATATCATGACCACTGCACCCAACCCGCTGTTTCCGTCGTCGATTGCAAATTGGATGATCGTGGATCAGGGCTGGACCGAAGCCAACGATGCGGTTGTGCCCGACAAAGAGACCGGCAATTACGCAACGATCAACGCCAATGGCACAGGTGCGTTCAAGGTGACCGAGCGGGAGCCGGGGCTGAAGACGGTGCTGGAACCGTTTGATGGCTGGTGGGGTGAGGTCGAACACAACATTACCCGCGCCGAGTTCAACCCGATCCAGAATCCCGCCACCGCCGTTGCTGCATTGCTTTCAGGCGATGTCGATATGATCAATCCGGTGCCGATTCAGGACGTGGCCCGACTGCAGCAGAATGCTGAGGTCGATGTCATTCAGGGTATCGAAGCGCGCGTGATCATGCTGGGCTTTGATCATGAGGCCGAAGCTCTGAAATACACCGATGATGCGGGCAAGCCGAACCCGTTCCGTGATGCGCGCGTGCGCCAGGCAGTGGCTCAGGCGGTGAATGTTGATGCGATTCTGGCCACCATTATGCGCGGCAATGCCGAGCCCGCCTCGCAGCTCGTTAGCCCCGCCATGAGCGGATATTCCGAGGCCAACGCGGATCGTCCCGCGTTTGATGTCGAAGCCGCCAAAGAACTGTTGGCCGATGCAGGTTACGCCGACGGGTTTTCGTTCGGACTGAAATGCCCCAATGACCGTTATCTGAATGATGAGGCTGTCTGTCAGGCTGTTGTTGGCATGCTGGCCCAAATCGGGATCACAGCGGAACTCGACGCTATGCCGGTGCGCAACTACTGGCCGGAACTGCGCGAGGACAACTACGATATGTACCTGCTGGGGTGGAGTCCGGGCACTTTTGACGCCGAGCATCCGGTCCGGTTCCTTGTCGCAACCCCGAACGAAGAGAAAAAGCTGGGCAGCTGGAATTTTGGTGGTTTCTCGAATGCACGTGTCGATGAATTGCTGCCGATGATCCAGTCCGAGTTGGATCAGGCCAAACGTCAGGCCATGCTGGATGAGGTCACGCAGATCTATCAGGACAAACAGGTCTACGTGCCTATGTATGTTCAGCCGCTGGTCTGGGGAACGCGCAGCAATGTCGAGGTCACGCAGCGCCCGGATAACTTCTTCCTGCTCAGATGGGTGACGGTGAACTGATCAGCGGCAACGTCGCGTCGGGCTGATAGCGCTCTCTTGACCATCTGGTCAAAGGCGGCCTAGAGAGACCGATCAACGAGGGAAACGAATGTTCGCATATATCGTCCGCAGGATGTTCCAGTCCGTGATCGTGCTTTTGGTCGTGGGGCTGGTTGCATTCTCGATGTTTCGCTTTGTCGGCGACCCGATCGACAACATGCTTGGTCAAGAGCGCACGCAAGCTGACATCGACCGTCTGAGGACCGAGCTTGGGTTGGATCAACCCTTTGTGGTGCAATATGCCAAGTTCCTGCAAGGCGCGGTTCAAGGTAATTTCGGCGTCTCCTATCGACAGGGGCGTCCAGTGTCGACAATTCTGGTCGAACGGGCTCCGGCGACGCTGGAGCTTGCCTTTGTCTCGGGCTTTCTCGCGATTACGATTGGCATCGGTCTCGGTGTCTTCACGGCGATCCGACGACAAGGAATTGCTGCGAATGTGATCATGACGGTTTCCTTGATCGGGGTTTCGCTGCCTACGTTCCTCATAGGTATCCTGCTGATCTATGTCTTCTCGGTCGAGCTTGATTTATTGCCCAGCTTCGGGAGGGGCGAGACCGTTATGATTGGCAGTTGGTCCACCGGGTTTCTGACAGCGTCCGGTTTGAAGGCGTTGATATTGCCCGCGATCACGCTTGGCCTCTATCAGATGACACTGATTATGCGACTGGTCCGCTCCGAAATGCTGGAGGTGCTGCGCGCTGATTACGTCCGCTTTGCCCGCGCTCGGGGACTGTCGGATCGGGTGATCAATTTCCGCCATGCGCTGAAGAATACTCTGGTGCCGGTGATCACCATCACGGGTCTGCAACTGGGGTCGATCATCGCCTTCGCCATCATTACCGAGACGGTGTTCCAATGGCCCGGGGTGGGTCTGTTGTTCATCAACGCGATCCAGTTCGTGGATATCCCGGTCATGGCTGCATATCTGATGCTGATCTCGGTGATGTTCGTGACGATCAACCTGATTGTCGATCTTCTTTATTATGCCATTGACCCGCGCTTGCGTGTCGACGCGAGGGCCACATGACCGACACGATGGAAACCTCGAAATCAGCTCCCAAATCGCGCATGGCGAAGTTTTGGGACAGCGACTTTGCCTGGTCGTTTCGACATTCTCCGGTGGCTGTAATTGCATCGCTGGTCGTGGTCGTTCTGGTGCTGGCGGCAGTCTTTGCCCCGTTGATCGCGCCGTATAATCCGTTTGACCCCGCAACGTTGAACCTGATGAATGGATTCACACCGCCCGGTACGCCCAATGCGTTCACGCAAGAGACCTTCCTGTTGGGCACCGATGATCAGGGGCGCGATGTGTTTTCGACCATCCTCTACGGCTTGCGTATCTCGCTGTTCGTGGGCGTCTCTGCCGTGTTGCTGGCGCTGATCATCGGTGTCATCCTGGGGTTGATCGCGGCATATTTCGGCGGCTGGATCGAGACACTGATTATGCGGATCGCCGATGTTCAGCTCACTTTCCCGGCCATTCTGGTGGCGATGCTGATCTTTGGAATCGCGAAGGGGATCACTCCGCCGGAATACCGTGATGAAATGGCAATCTACGTCCTGATCATTGCGATTGCCCTGTCGGATTGGGTGCAGTTCGCACGAGTCGTCCGTGGTGCCGCTCTGGTCGAGAAAAACAAGGAATATGTGCAAGCTGCGCGGCTGATCGGGCGTGGATCGTTCCCGATCATGTTCCGCCACATCCTGCCGAATGTGCTCAGCCCGGTTCTGGTCATCGCCACCATCTCGCTGGCACTGGCCATTATCGCCGAAGCCACGCTGAGCTTTCTGGGTGTTGGCGCACCGCCGACCCAGCCGTCGCTGGGTACGCTCATCCGGATCGGGCAGGGGTTCCTGTTCTCGGGTGAGTGGTGGATCCTGTTCTTCCCGGCCTGCACGCTGCTGGCCCTTGCCCTGTCGGTGAACTTGCTGGGTGACTGGCTGCGCGACGCGTTGAACCCCAAACTGCGGTGATTTCATGAGCCTTCTGACCATCCAAGACCTCACCGTTGAATTCCCGACCCGTCGCCAGTTGTTCACGGCGGTGGATCACGCCAGTCTTTCCGTCGAACCTGGTGAAATCCACGGGCTCGTGGGCGAATCCGGGGCCGGTAAATCCACCATCGGTGCCGCCGTTATGGGCCTGCTGGAGCGCCCAGGACGCATTGCAAGCGGGCAGATCAAGCTGGGTGGTGACCAGATTAGTGGTATCGATGCCGAGGCGATGCGCAGTCTGCGTGGCAAGAAGATCTCAATGATCTTTCAGGACCCGCTGACCTCGTTGAACCCGCTGTTTACGGTGCGCGAGCAACTGGTTGAAACCATTCAAGCGCATCTGGGCGGGTCCGAGGCTGAAGCAACCAAACGCGCGCGCGACCTGATTGACCGCGTGGGCATTCCCGATCCGGATACCCGGTTGGACCAATACCCGCACCAGTTCTCGGGCGGGATGCGGCAGCGCGTGGTGATTGCGCTTGCCTTGTGCACTGAACCGGATGTGATTATCGCGGATGAGCCCACGACTGCGCTGGATGTCTCGGTCCAGGCGCAGATTCTGGACCTGATCAAGGAACTGGCGCAAGAACGTCAGGTTGGGGTCATCCTGATCACCCATGATATGGGCGTGATCGCTGATACGACCGACCGGGTAACCGTGATGTATGCGGGCAAGGTGGTCGAAAGCGGTACGACCGCGCAGGTGATGGGGCAGCCACAGCACGAATACACCAAGTCCCTGATTGCCGCCGTGCCGCGCCCGACATTGAAGCTGCACCGTTTCCCCCAAATCAGCTATGGTGGTCGTGAGACGCGCTTTGCCATCGAGGATATGGCGCGTCACTGGCCCAAGGTGGACAACGACACCAGCAAGCCGGTTTTTGAGATCCGCAACCTGACCAAGAAGTTCCTTCAACAGCGCGGGTTGCTGCCGTGGGATCGGACCTATTTTACAGCCGTAGATAATGTCAGCTTTGATATTCAGGCCGGAGAGGTGTTCGGCGTGGTCGGCGAGTCCGGTTCGGGCAAGTCCACCGTCGCGCGGATGATCGCGGGGCTTTATCCGGTAGATGGCGGCACTATCGACTTTCAGGGCCAGCGGGTCAGCGACCTGAGTAATCGTGCGGTTCAGGACGAATACCGCAAGAATATCCAGATGATCTTTCAGGATCCGTATTCCTCTCTCAACCCTCGGATGCGGGTGGATGAGATCGTGGCCGAGCCGATCCGCCATCACCGGCTGATGGACGGCGCGGACATCAAACGACGCGTGGATGAGCTGCTGGATCAGGTGGGGCTTGGGCACGAGGCCGGTCAGAAATACCCGCATGAGTTTTCGGGGGGGCAACGCCAACGTATCTCGATCGCCCGCGCGCTGGCCACACAGCCCCGTTTCCTGATCTGCGATGAGCCGACCAGCGCGCTGGATGTCTCGATCCAGGCACAGATTCTGAATATCTTGAAGGATCTGCAGGAGCATCTCGGTCTGACGATGCTGTTTATCAGCCACGACCTGCCAGTGGTGCGCCAGATGTGCGACCGGGTGGCCGTGATGAAGCAGGGCCAGATGGTCGAGATTCAGGAAACCAGCGACTTGTTCGCCAGCCCGCAAACCGATTACGCGCGCGAGCTGCTGCGGTTGATGCCCAAGCTGGACGACCTCTCAACCGACGGTCTGGGCGCGCGCGAGGGCTAGAGGCGACAACGAAGTCAGATTGGCTTCCAACCTCTTAGGTGCTCTTGACACTCGGATGGCCGTATCTCAGACGTCAACTGCCCTAAGGTGATGCCATCAACTTATTATGGCCTGCCGACGGCAGCCGAGCCTCGATCAAAGCCACCTAGACACTTTCTCGGTGATCGAAAGTATCGGTGCGGTTGTGTATGCGTTTTTCAACCGATGTTCGCGGCCACATTTGCCAGAACAAACGATCTGGGCAATCAACAGACAACCCAGACCTCGTTAAGATTCACCACGAAACGGGTGTGGACCTCAACCGACGACACCAATACCCAAGCCAATCTCATGCTTCTCGGGGAACGGCATCCAGTTCTTGTTGATCCAGCGGGGATATCCGGGATCCACATTCCACCCCGCAGAGGGATTGATGCGAATGTACTGGGTGCCCCGGAACGCATAGATCCGTTGGTTCGTTTCGCTCCAAAGGATGGCTTCGATACCCTGGTTGAAATGAGAGGGCCAGCCCGGCCAGTTGCCCGCAATGGGTTTTGGATAACCGTCATCGACTTGCCATCCGTTGTTCGGATCAATCCGCAGGTATTGGTTGCCCTTAAAGAAATAAACTTTGTCGTTGGGCACACTCTCCAGAACGGCGTCAACGCTGTTTGCAAATGTCCCGTCAACTCCGGGCCAGTTGCCTGCTATGGGCTTGGGATAGTCCGCGTCCACGCGCCAGCCGTTTGAAGGATTGATCCGGATATACTGATCATCCTTGAAGAAATAGACCCTGTGGTTTTTGCGCGTGTAGGTCGCAGCGTCGAGGTCATAGAAAGACTCGGGAACGCCCGGCCAGTTGCCCACGCAGTTCCCGTCCATCTGCTTCGGATAGTCCGTGTCCAGATCGAAGCCAGTATAGCGCGCATAGTAACCCTTTGAGAACATGTAGATCTTGTCGTTGGGGAAGCTGTAGAAACCAGCACCTAGCCCCGTCAGGAATGCACGCCAGCCAAGATGGGCATGTGTAAAATCGCAAGCCTGGCTAGGGGCACCCGAACGCATGACACAAGACACCAATGGATCTGCACAATTGGCGCAGTTGCCATTGACGTCTTTGATAAAGCGCCCGTGTATCGAGGTGCAATTACAACCTGACGATCCGTATTCATCTGGCGCACCGAATATGTGTCCCGTCTCATGTGCAAAAACGCGGTCAATCGACGTCCAGTCAAGGAACGATATCGCGCCCGGGGTTCCCCCCTTTCGCATCATCACGCGTTTGCCGCCGGCATATGCGGCCCAAACGGCTGGGAACTTCGTGAAGAATGCAACATAGCCATATTGAGCTCCGGCACCATTCTGGAAGAAGTCTGATATCTGGTTGATACCGTCCCCACCCGGATCGAAGCCGAGCTGGGTTAAGGCCGGATCGCGCCACAGCGCTTCGGCTTCGCCTGCGCTCAATCCGATTGGCTTGGGATATCCATCATCGACTTGCCAGCCGTTTGAAGGGTCAATCCGCACATACCGTCCGACGATCCTGGCCCAGCCTGTGTTGTCGTCCGTGAAAAGATAGATCTTTCCATTGGGCTCACCCCACAGCGCTGCGGCTGGTCCTTTGCCCGAACCGGTAAAGACCTCATCAAGACCCGGCCAGTTTCCGGCGACCGGTTTGGGATAACCGGCATCCATGTTCCAACCATTCGCGGGATCAATGCGCACATACTTTGGTGGCTCGCCCGGATATTTCTTGAAGAAATAAACCTTGTCATTCGCTTTCGCATAAAGACACGAGTCAAACCCTGCGGCAAACTCTGCATCGAGTCCGGGCCAGTTCCCGGCAATCGGCTTGGGATAACCCGAGTCTACTTGCCAGCCATTTGAGGGATCGATGCGGATATACTCATCGCCTTTGAATACATAGATTTTGTCGTTGGGATCACTCCACAGCGCGGCGCTGATACCTGAGGTGAAATTGGCGGGCCAGCCTGGCCAGTTGCCTGCGATCGGTTTGGGATAACCCGAGTCCACTTGCCAGCCATTTGCTGGGTCGATGCGAATGTACTGGCTGCCCTTGAAGCAATAAATCTTGTCATTCGGATCGGACCACAGCAGGGCGTCGGGGCCACGATACCAGGTTTCGGGCCAGCCCGGCCAACGGGCACCCTCCCACGGTACATAGCCAGAGATATTGACGTTGAGATGGCCGTAAATCCATTCGATATTGGCAGCCGGCTCATTGGATGCCAGATCTTCAAGACCTTCCTGCACCTCTGCCGCGATATGAACGCGCTCCTCATCGGTGATGCGATATTCATCGGTGTTTCCGACATAGACGATGCCAACCGAAACGGTGTTGATCAGACGCTCGTTTGCCATGGCTCAATCCTCCTCCATGCAAGGAGCGGAATAGATCTCCTGTTCTTCCGGAGATTCACCCGGCGTTTGACTGGCCTTCATTTCGCGGTATTTTTTTGATTGCCGCAACTGCAGCGCCTTGAGGAAAAGCAGTTCTTGCCCATCGTCTTCGCCAGCAACTTCCGGGGAGACCTTGTCGGGAGAGAGCAATTCGGTTCCCGGTGGCAGGCGATCTTTCAGACCTTTTTCGTCATCAGGAACACCAACGATCATGAAGCGGCTGCCGCTATCATGGACAACTCTAATCCCAAGCTGTTTGAGTCTGGATTTCAACAGGCGACGGTCAGCGCGTTTTTCAGCGCAAATCACCATATTCGACATGATTATTCTCCTGCAGTTTAAATAAATTGAATTCAAAATCAATAAATTAGCCGCTGTTCCATACAACAGCCAGTGCCGCGGAAAAGCGGTCAGACGATCAAATCAGATCTGAAACATGCGCCACCAACAGTGGCTTGCAGACGCAAGTCTGGGTGTCATCAGGCACACCTTACTCAACCCTAGTATACACGAATTTGCCTTCAAATTCACCAGAATCGAGTTTTCTGAGCTCCTTAGGAGACAACGGACAAAGGGCGCGATCAAACTAACTGATCTGACACCAGAAATTGTCGATGACGTTGACGGCGAAATATCGCCTGCGGTGCCTGTCAATTGAGAGTGGCATGCAGTCTGGTGCGATTTATGTAGAGGGCGCAGGCATTCGCCCCACTATTTCTCAGTTGAGGGCAATAGCAGTTTGCAGCTTGCTGGTAAGCAAGCTCTCAACTCGGTTGCAAACGCCAGTGATTTGGCATGACCTAAGTGTTGCGCCATCCCCGCCACCCAAAAAGGTTGAAGCCTGCAAACAACAGGGCCGCGACACAGACTATCGAAGGACCCGCCGGTGTATCAAAGACGTATGCGGCCCTTAATCCGGCAACGGCGGAAAATGCGCCGATTGCCGCAGCAATCAAGGCCATTGCCTCGGGTGAGCGTGCCAGGCTGCGTGCCGCCGCCGCCGGAATGATCAGCAACGCTGCAATAAGCAAAACGCCGACGACCTTGATCGCAACCGCCACGGTGACGGCGAGAGACAACGTCAGGATCAATCGCTCACGCTTTGGATCAAAGCCACTGGCGTATGCGAGCTCTTCATTTAACGTTGCCGTAAGAAGTTGAGACCAGCGCCAGGTGATAAGGGCGACAACAAGCGCTGCACCGCCCCAGATCACAACTAGATCCGAGCGTGACACTGCAAGAATGTCGCCAAAGAGATACGCCATAAGATCGATGCGCACACCAGACAGGAAGGAGACCGCTACGAGCCCGAACGCAAGCGAGGAATGCGCAAGGACCCCCAGCAGTGTGTCGATCGCATAACCACGGCCAGCCAAAAGCGTTACCGCCAGCGCCATGACAAGTGCCGCCGCCAGCGCACCCGCAAAGATCGACATCTGGAATGTAAGCGACAATGCGACACCAAGGATCGCAGCGTGTGCTGTAGCATCACCAAAATACGCCATCCGGCGCCATACGACAAAACATCCAAGCGGTGCGGCAGCGAATGCGACGCCGATACCAGCCAGCGTCGCGCGGGTCATAAAGTCATCGAACATTATTCTGCTGCTTCCTGAGAGTGTTCGCAGTGGTCGTGATCATGGTCATGATCATGACGATAGAGGGCCAGTGCACCCCCGGTTCCAGATCCGAACAGCGCCCGATATTCTGGGGCCGAGGCCACAACAGCAGGGGAGCCTTCACAACAGACATGACCATTGAGGCAAATCACCCGGTCCGAAGCACTCATGACAACATGCAGTTCGTGACTGACCATCAAAATGGCACAACCCGTATCACGCCTCACCTCTTCGATCTGACGGTAAAACGCCGCTGATCCGGGCTGGTCGAGCCCCTGCGTCGCCTCGTCCAGCAGCAACACATCAGGTCGGTTAATCAAGGCGCGGCCTAGCAATACACGCTGAAACTGTCCACCGGACAATTGCGACATCTGGCGCTTTAAAAGATCAGGGACGCCTGCGGAATTGAGCGCCTCTTGGCACTGTTTGCGAGAGACGTGAGTTGTCAGACGCATAAATCTCTCGACCGAGATTGGCAGCGTTGGATCGATATGAAGTTTTTGCGGCACATACCCGATTTTCAACCCAGGTTTCCGCGAAACCTTACCCACCGAGGGTTCGGTGGCACCGATGACAGCGCGCAGCAGACTGGTTTTACCCGAGCCATTCGGACCGACGATCGTTACGATCTCTCCGGGTTCGATTACCATATCCACGTGACGAAGCACGGTGTTCGCGCCATAGCGCACGCTGAGGTTTTCAACTGTGATCAGGCTCATTTCTACGCCTTTTGGGTGCAGTCGGGGCAGATTCCCTCAGCTTCTACAACTGTGCGTTCGATCTCGAAACCCGCCGCGCGTGCTGCAGCGCCCAATGCTCCCTTCGCGGGCGCAGATTGTGCTTCGGCGACGGCATCGCATTTTCTGCAGATCATGAAAGCAGGCGAATGCGTCGCGCCTGGATGAGAGCAGGCGACAAATGCGTTCAAACGTTCAACCTTGTGAACGAACCCGTTCTGGACAAGAAAATCGAGCGCGCGATACGCCACGGGCGGTTGCGATCCAAAGCCTTCATCGCGCAGGCGATCCAGAATTGCATAAGCTCCAAGCGCGCGGTGTTCCTGCAACAGCATCTCAAGAACTTTGCGCCGAACCGGGGTCAGGCGCAGCCCTTCTTCCTTGCATCGAGTTTCCGCTGTGGTCAGTGCGGTCTCAACGCAATTTTTGTGGTCATGTTCCTGGAACCCGACCGGAGCCGTATCTTCGGTCGAAACAGGGTGCGTCTCACTTGTCATGTTATTCCATATCATGTATGCCGCTCTTAATGTTATAAAATCACACAGAGGGTCTGATGTCCAGAAAGCTTCTTTCACTATCGATCACAACCGCATTGATGGGCGGGACGGCCATGGCAGAGGTGCCCAACGTTGCAGTAGATATTGCGCCGGTGCACTCGCTGGTCGCCCGGGTCATGGAAGGTGTCGGAGCGCCCGATCTGATCATGCAGCCTGGTGCCTCTCCGCATGAATACAATCTGCGACCTTCGGAAGCTGCCGCCTTGCAAGAGGCTGATATCGTTTTCTGGATTGGTGAAGACCTGACCCCATGGATGGAAGGCGCGTTGGAAACACTTGCCGACGGCGCGACTGTTACATCTCTGCTTGAGGCGGACGGCACCGTACTTCTCGATTTCCGCGAGAACGCATTGTTCGAGGCACACGAAGACCACGATGACCATGGGCATGACGAGCACGCCGAACAAGAGGAACATGATGACCACGATCATGACGATCATGGTGATGAGCATGCTGAAGGCGAAGAGCATGACGAGCACGAAAATGAACATGCCGACGAGCACGAAGATCACGCGGAACATGATGGCGATGATCATGATGGTCATGCACACGGCGAAAATGACCCGCACGCTTGGCTGTCCCCTGCAAACGCTGAAATCTGGTTGAACGTGATTGCATCACAACTGTCGTCGACAGATCCTGACAACGCCGGTACCTACTTTGCCAACGCCGCAGCTGCGCGGGAGGAAATGGCGGCTCTGTCTGCCGAGATCACCGCAACACTTGAACCGGTTCGTGGTAGCAACTTTATCGTTTTCCACGACGCTTATCAGTATTTTGAAGATGCGTTTGACTTCCCGGCCGCGGGTGCAATCTCAATCGCCGACGCTTCGGACCCAAGCCCGGCCCGTATCGCAGAGATTCAGACCCGTCTTAGGGATGAAGGTATCGACTGCGTTTTGGCCGAACCGCAGTTCAACCCCGGAATTGTTTCAACCGTTCTGGAAGGAACCGAAGCCAATACCGGTGTCATTGACCCGCTTGGTTCTGACCTCGAACCCGGAGCATCACTCTACCCACAGGTCATCCGCAATATGGCCCAGACATTGGCCGATTGCCTGTAACTTCTGGCCCGGCGGTGTCTGAATAATCCGCCGGGCCGCATACCATTAGAGGCATCATGGGATCCCAGCGTCCAAGTGCTGGTTACTATAGAAGCGCGAAGCCCCGCTACTCGGCGGCTATTGCCTGTGCCTCGTCGACATGCTCATTAAATTTTGTCCACTTCAGGTCACCGCGATAGCGCCAGGTCAACTTGCCCTCCTCATCCATAGCAATCAGGTGAAGCCAGCCATTGTCGAACAGTTCACGCACGCCGGGATGACGAGCCAGAATGTCTGACATCGCCTCTCGCGGGGCTTCGATTATGACAGACAGGCGCAGCGGATCGTGTTGGTATGCAGCGCCATCGTGGACGGACTGCCAAGGTAACCCAGGACGCGGAGAGCCTGTGTTGCCCTCTAGAACTCCGATACCGCCAACTACGTTGTGCAGCAGTTTGTTACCACCTCCGAACAGGTTCGGGGCAACGGTCGAGCCATAATACTGCAAGCTGATCCAGCTGGCGACGACAACCGGTGCGGTCATTATCAACTCCAGCACATTGAATTCATCATCCCTTCGCCAATCGTAGTTGTGCAGGAACGCTTTGCCGGACAGATCCACTCCATCCGTGCGGTTCCGCGGAGCTGCGACAAAGGCACGGCATCCTGCAAGGCCCCATTCCGGACGAGTCTCGGCCCAGTCTCGTGCCCGCTTTAGAATTCTGTCGGCGCCATCAGCACGGGGCAGACGGTGCATCCGCTCTGCACGGGCGAGGTTTCCCGCTGCATCCAGCCATGTTTTCAAAAGCGCGAGTTTGTCGGTCGGTACTCCAGCAGGCAGGTCCAGTTCGTACACCAAAACCTCATCTGTGGTTGTGTTATGTAGTGCCGGCAGAAAGACGGTGTCAGAAGGGATGTCGACGCCATGGTCACGCAGACCAAGCTTCACGTCAGGCTCGTTCAATAGTGCCGCCAGAAGACGGGCATTCACATCGCCGGCATAGCCACCGCATGCACCGCACTGTAACGCACTTTGATGCGGGTTGTTGGTAACGTCGGCGCCATGACCGGCCAGCATCACAATCGGTGCGAAGCCCTTTGTAAGCGACATCGCCGACAACACGGATTTCGCCAGTTCAACCCGAGTTTTCAAGTCGATGGATGGGTCCAGCTGTGGTGCCGGGTCAGCGTTCGCTTTACTCCCCAAACCTAGCGAGTCTCGTATCAGTTTTCCGGCATAGAGGGGGCCGGTTGCTTCGACGAAGGCAAATGACGAGACGGCGGCCAATTTGAACCGTCCCCAGGCGCGTTTGGCCCGAGCGGTATAGCGACGGCTTAGATCAGCTTTCTCTGACTCCGCCGCGCAGGATGACATGCCAGCTTGTAAAAGAACCGGACCGCGTAGTTCGGTCACATCAGAACCTGCCGCTTTGTGTGCGCTAGCAAGGCCGAAGAACCCAGCGAACCCAATCGTTTCTATCTTGGCATCCTGCGCTTCAAAGGCCCGACGAAAAACCTCTGAGCGGACATCGATGCAAAAGGCCGCCTGCACCTCGGGGCGGCCCTGTGCATTACGTGGTTTCCCACCAAGCAGAGTTTTTGCAAGCAGGCGCTGCTGTGCCCGCTCGGATGCATCCTGCAGCACAGTGTCGATCACAAGTTCTTTCGACGGCGTGACCAGGGTTCGGTGTGCTGCAATAACTTCAGCCCAACGCCCGGCAATCTGTTCTTCGTAGAAATTAAATAACGCCTCGTCGAAGACCATACGTACAGCCAGCAGCTCGGTCACCGTGCTGTCACTCGCACCTTCAAGTTCAGCTTGCCACAGGAAATAACGCCCGTACTGAGCCCATCCGCCGAGCGTCATCAGCCAGCGGTGAAAAGCGGTCTTCGCGGCACCCATATCAACGCTAAGCCGTTCCGAAGCCCGGCCGATGGCGCGCCAGTGCGAGCGATTTGTATCGGTCACGAAAGCGCAGAAACCGGACAACCCATGGATCTCGGGCGTCAGATCCCGCGATGCAAATTCACGCCATGAATGAAAGGTACCCCGCGTGTTGGACTGCGGCCAGAACGCTTGGCCCTGATCAAAATGACTGGCCGCCCATGCGCCGATGCGGTCGTCAATCAAACCCGGCCAATCGAAACCCGAGACTTCCGCTGCCAGCTCAGCAACTGTCGGCAAGGCTTGGGCGTCATCTGTCTCGACCTCCAGAGCTTCCCAAATGTCCTGCAATTTGGGTGCATTGAATTGATCCTCGACCGCAGTGACGGCATCACTCAGATCCGTCTTGGTGATGTCACCAGCCTTCAGCAGCGCAGCCCAATGTGACCGTTGAGGCATTATGCGGGCGCCACCCGTCCGTGCCAGGCGCGCGGCAGCGACGGCCAGTGGTTCGCCTGTCTGACCCAAGAAGGGATTCACCGCTACATTTGCCGACAGTGGGAAAAGCGGTGGGATTGCTTTTGCGGCATCGTTGGCTTCGGTCACAAGTTCCAGCAGCGCGGCGGGGTAAACTTCGAGTTTTGCAAACATGGACTCTGTTCCTTTCAGGCTACTGACCGCCTGGACCAACTGTCCAGAAGCTTGTCGAAAACCGCATTGGCATAAAGGCCGTTGGTTAGGTGGACGCGAAGGCCGGCAGCAGTTGGATGCATGGCCCATAACGGGAAGGTGGCTTGGGCAACGGCGACGCCGCCAAAACTTACAAGCGCCAGTATGATAAGCGCCCATTCCAGCGGGCCGGGGTAGGGGGGCTGCGGCAATGTACCAGCTGTCAGGTGCTGTACGATGGCTTGCAGCAGGAAGTAACTGACTGAGGTGACAAGGGCGAAAACGGCGGTGCGTTGCATCAGTTCGCGCGGGGCCGAGTCTGCAAATCCTTGCGCCAGCAAGTAGGCGACACCAAAGATCAGGATTACACCAAGGGCGATGATCTGGATCGACTTGCCGTCAAATCCGATGATCGTACCGACAAGGCCATAGATCACGATTGCAAAGATGAACGCCTGCAAAACGTTCCGTGCACTTGGCACTGCAGTCGGTCCCGGGCGACGGATCGCAGCGACGTTGCGCACAGCCTCACCGGAACTCAGGAAGGCATGCGCCTTGTAGAGCGAATGCGCCACGATATGCAGCAGAGCCAGCGGGAACAGCGCAAGGCCGCATTGCAAGACCATGAAACCCATCTGCGCAATGGTCGACCACGCGAGCGAAGTTTTGACTGCCGACTGGGTCAGCATAACCAATCCGCCAAACAGCGCGGTAAACCCGCCCAGCATAACAAGTAGCGCCATCACCCCCGGGGCAAGTAGCATGACATCTGCAAACCGGATCAGCAGGAACCCACCAGCGTTGATAACACCTGCGTGTAGAAGTGCGGAGACTGGCGTCGGAGCCTCCATCACCTCGGTCAGCCAACCGTGTAGCGGGAATTGCGCAGATGCCAAGACGGCCGCGATGGCAATCAAAAGCGCCGCGGTCATTGACATCCAATTCGCCTCAACCATCGCAAGGATGGTTTCGATATCGCTTGTCCCGGTCGCGGCAATCAAGAGAATGAAAGCCGCTACCAATGTGCCTTCGCTTAGACGTGCAACAACGGCTTTCTTACGTGCTGCACGTCGCGCTGTCTTGCGTTCGGGATAAAACAACAGCAGCCGTTTCAGTAGCAGGCTGATTGCCATCCACGCTGCAAAAAGCTGAAAGAGATTGCCCGACATGACCAAAAGCAGAACTGCGGCCAAGGTCGCTGCCATCCAGCTTGTGAACGCGCCCTGATGCTGTTCCCCGTCCATATATGTCTTGGAATAGCGCAGCACGATCCAGCCAATAAAGCTGACAAGCACGAGCATGATCGAACTCACCGCGTCAAGGCGTATGGACAAACCGAACCCCATGAACCCGATCAGAGCAGATGTGCCGGGACCTTTTACAACCAGCAACGCAGCAGTCAGAGTCGCAATTGCAAAGGCCACAAATGCGGCCACCTCTGTTAGTATCGGCACCGTCCCGGGCCGCTTCCCCGGATGTTGTGCTGCGTGAATTGCAGCCGCAATCAGCACCAGAGGGCTGAGCAGGGGCAAAAAAAGATAAATCATGATCGCGTTCCTTCAGTTCTCGAGGCCAGAAGCCGTTGAGACTGACTAGGGCAGCTATTCTAACAATAAAAATTCATTGTTATTTTAATATCGTTCGATATTTTAGAACGTAATGCCATTGAATTATCATCATCTCCGGTATTTTTGGGCTGTCGCCCATGACGGGAATCTGACCCGAACTGCGCAGCGGTTAAACCTGTCGCAGTCAGCGCTTTCGGTTCAAATCAAGCAACTGGAAGAACGCCTTGACCATGCGCTGTTCGAGCGTCGCGGACGGCAGTTACATCTGACCGAGGCTGGCCGTATCGCACTGGATCATGCAGATGCAATTTTCTCGACTGGGCAGGAACTTGTCGCAACGTTGAGTAGCACCGTGCAGGACCGGAAAGCCCTGCGTGTCGGTGCGCTTGCAACCTTGTCGCGCAATTTTCAGGTCGGGTTTCTCAGGCCCATTCTCTCGCGCATCGACGTCGAAGTTATCCTGCGCTCTGGCAGCCCGACCGAATTGCTCGAGGGGTTGGAAACGTTGAACCTGGACATGGTCCTGATGAACCGCCCACCGCCGGACGACAGTCTGACACCCTATGAAACACACCATATCGGAGAACAAGCTGTCAGCATCGTCGGAACCCCGGAGCGACTGAAACAGGACCGCCCGATCAAAGAGCTACTGAGCAATCAGCCCTTCATTTTGCCGACAACCGACAGCAGCGTGCGCACTGCATTCGATGCAATGGCCAGCCGCCTGTCCGTCCGGCCTCAGATCGCTGCAGAAGTAGATGACATGGCGATGATGCGCCTGTTAGCGCGCGAGGATATCGGGCTTGCTCTGGTCGCACCAATCGTGGTGACGGATGAGCTCAATTCAGGTCGCCTCAAGGAGGCCACCGACCATCCGCGCATCAAGGAAACCTTTTACGCCATAACATTAAGGCGCCGGTTTCCGAACCCCTTGGTCCAGGACCTTCTGGAACAGAATTCTGTGTCTTCTTTTCTGGCCTGAGAGCGCAGAATAACACAGGAACGTCTTGGTATTTTCATCAATTGTCGTGGCTTGAGAAGGCGTGATTTCCCAAGTGTCTTCCTAGTCGCAACACATTTCGTCGTGCATCTTGCCGAGTTCCTGAGCCGTTGTCCTCAATGTCGGGCTCAATACTGCGCTCTAAACACTTTGCCGCAATGCAACTGCCGTTCATCATTCATGCGAACCAACAAAGCCAATAACGCCTATCTAACCCAGAAACCGTCATTCCGATGGAGCGTAGATCAGCCCTTCACTAACATTCAAACTGTGCTGTGTAGACGGGGTTGATCACTAAAAAACCCTCTTGCACATCCAAACCCTCGGGTATAGATCACCCGCCACGGTCGGAGTGTAGCTCAGCCTGGTAGAGCACTGTCTTCGGGAGGCAGGGGTCGGAGGTTCGAATCCTCTCACTCCGACCAAATCAACTGCTTGATGTGTAACGCATCTTCGTCAGTTCTAGGTTACAGCACGCACCGAAGTGCATATGTCTGTCACTCTCTCGTCAATCGCATCCTCGCGTTGCCCGTTCTACGGAGCAAGCAGTATGGCAACCATTAGGAAGCGTGGAATCAAGTGGCAGTGCATCGTTAGACGTAACGACAGGACGGCTAGCAAATCATACGGTAAACGCAGCGACGCAGTGAGGTGGGGCAATACAGTCGAAGCAGACAGGCCGATGATGGAACGGTTGATGCGTGACGGTGCATTGAACGGCTGGAGCGGTGATGCGCAGCGCCTGTTCGACGAGATCAGCAACCGACCGGAGTGGGCGCACGAGCAAGCCGCTGCAGGCTTGGCTCAGTTGGTGCAGCTCGGACTGATTGCGCTGCCAGAGAGTGACGTGCCAGTGGTGCACCCAGCGCACTTCGGTCAGATGCCAGCCGGGATGGTCAGTAGTGCGGCGCAAACGATGGACACGCACGCAGAGCGGTCTACGCTTCTAAACGACGATGGGACTATCGAAGGGACGAAGATCGAGAACGCTCCGGAACCCGGTACTACACAAGGTAGCAAGTGGAAGAAGCCGCGCTCACTGTCGAAGAACCAGCGTCTGTAACGCCGTGTTGAAGAACGTGATCTTCGCATCGCAACACTGATTGCAGACAACGAGGCGAAGAACGCTCGTATCGCAGAGCTGGAACTGATGTTGATTGAGGTTGCGCCAGACATCGATGCAAGGCGGTTCAGCGACATCGAACTAGAAGCGCTGCCAGCGAGAGAGAATCGCGAGAAGGTGCAGAGATGACCAAGAGCAGCAAGGCAGAAGTAAACCGCAGGAACCGCCACAGCAACGAGCCAGCACCGGACGCCGTGATCAGACTGTCAGACGCAGTAGCGTTGCGTGCGTTCACAGAGTTATCGGACAACGCGACGGTGTTCCTGAACGGGATGTTGAAGGTTACAATCCGAACCGGGAAGTCAGATGCCTGTCTGGCAGAGGCATCGGCGGTGACGAAGTTGTCCCGATCAATTGCTGTTGATGCGGTTCGTGAGTTACAAGATTGTGGTTTTACTCAGGTGTTCCGGGCTGTAGCGAGCATAGACGGGCGCGGTGATCCGCGAGTCTGAGTGGCTGAGAAACTGGGCTATCTCCTCCTTCGGAATGCCTGCCTCGGCCATATGGGCAGCGGCCGCGTGCTGGAGCACGTGAGGCGAGACGTCAAGCAACCCAGCAGCGACCGCCGTCGCTTTGAAGCTCTTCTTGATGGGCTTCACCGGGCCACCTGCCCGTTCAATTACATAGTCGGAAAACGCGGCCTTTGGCGCCTCCACAAGCGCAGCGCGCAAGCTCGCAGTCATAGGAACAATAGCGTCCCCCTTTCTCTACCCTTCACCCCTACGAAGGTTGATCTGACCTCGCTCAGGCGCTCGTTGGTTGTTAGGTCTTCCTCATGGTCAGACATGAAATTCACCACCTCCCGAAAGTCGCGTTGATCGCTGCGTGTAACCTGCTGATTATCCTGGGATCGGTATTGTTTGAGGCCTCACGGATCGCCTGGAGCCAGCCAATTTCGTTTCTATTAACGGGTTCGCCAAATACTTCCACAACCGCCTCAGCTGCTGCCCGGCCAATCGCCTGTTCCAGCGCAAACTGCATGTCTTCTCTTTAGCGATACTAAGGTTGGGGATGTGCGGAAGGAAACGCGGGATGTTCAACATCTTTATTTTTTGTTGAACATCAGGCATGCTCAACAAAAATTGAATCTGTTGAACACAGCGGGGATAAAGATGTTCACGCACCACTCATCCATAGCGCATGCTGCCTATCACGACCTTCTGCGGTCCTTGCAGGACGATGCTGTTTCGGACATCCGGGGCATCCCCACGCGTGTCGAACGAAACGGTAGGACCTACTGGTATGACACTTACCGTATCGGCTCTGATGTCAAGAAGCGCTACATCGGTGAGGACAGCGAAGACTTGCAGGGAAGGTTGGAGCAGCACAAGGCTTTGAAGGCTCGCCAGGAAGAGCGACGCCGTAGCCGGACACGCCTCGTGCGGCTTCTCAGAGCTGAAGGTTTTCTGGGCTTGGATGCGGCGACAGGCAGCATGCTTTCGGCGATGGCGGCGTCCGGTGTATTTCGTCTCGGAGGCACCATTGTGGGCACCCATGCCTTTCGCCTCTACGAAGGTGCCTTGGGTGTCCGTTTCGACATGGATATGGCGGCTCACACCGATGACATCGACATCGCTAGCTTCTCAAGATTGTCACTGGTGCTGGAGGATGCCGCATTCCCACCACTTGAGAATGTGTTCGGCGATTTTGACTTCGCTCCGCAGCCCAGTCTCAAGGCTGGTCGCACCTGGCGCTGGAAACAGACGCGCGGCGATACACTCGTCGAGTTTCTAACGCCATCCTTCGGTGAGGATGAAAGTGTGCGCGAACTGCCTGCTTTGGGTGTGGATGCACAAGGGCTGCACCATTTGAACTACCTGATCGCAGAACCGATCAAAGCTGCTGTCACTTACCGTAGTGGCGTATTGGTGCAGATCCCGCAGCCCGAGCGTTATGCCATCCACAAGCTGATCGTTGCAGATCGTCGTCTCGGCGAAGAAAGCCTCAAGGCTGAAAAAGATCGGCGTCAGGCAGCGTTCCTGATTGACGTGCTTGCTGAAGATCGGCCCGATGAGTTGCAGGACGCCTACGAAGATGCTCTCTCTCGTGGCCCTAAGTGGCGCTCCCGGATCAAAGCCAGCCTGAGCCGGATGCCAAAGATACAGCGCCTGCTACAAGAACAGTAAGGAGCGCGCGATAGTAGACAGTTCTCCTTGGTTCAATGAACCTGTCGAACCGGGGCAGGACTGGTTGGATTGGTAAAGCTGCCTGAAAATCAGCGCTTCTATGACCTAAAATCAATGGCTTGGCCATCTACACCGATCTTCGGGAGGCAGGGACCGGAGGTTCGAATCCTCTCATTCCGACCAATAAAACAAGGCGCCCACAGGGCCGCCTGCCCATTCCGCTACGTAGTCGGACAAAGCTGCCTTTCGTGCCTCCACGAGGGCAGCACGTAGGCTCGCCTCTACGAAGTTGCCTTGGGTGTCCGTTTCGACATGGGTATGACAGCTCATACCGATGACATCGACATGGCGGATCCTCCGTTTTCCCAAATACAACGCGGACGACTTCAGCGAGGGAGGATCGACGGCAAGCACCTCTTCTACGGTATATTTAGTGGTCCATCGCGCTTCTTCCTCGGTCGGGGCTGTATTACGCACCCCCGGTCTTATGGAAGCGAACCACTGCGGTTGGAAAGGACCATTTGGTGCGAAACAGAGACTAAACAATGTCGATAACAGTAGGTTTCTCTACGACGTTAAGTCAGCGGATCAGTACGATATAGGCGAATTTTGGTGCCGCCATGGTCAACGATCGGTCCCGGTGGCAACATCGGAAGGCGGGTGGCGCGTGCAAGTCCCGGGGTTGTGGTAACGATGCCGACGCGCCAGCCCAGGAAGCGGCTCATTAATACCTTTCCCAATGTGCCATAAAGCGAGCGCAGTCGCTTTTCATCGCCAATTCTGGCCCCGTAAGGAGGATTCACGATCACGAGGCCTTCAGGTCCTTCAGGTGGTTTGATGTCGCTGATCGAGCGGTGTTGAAAACGGGTGACATTGGAGACACCGGCGCGATCTGCGTTGGTAGTTGCGGCCTCAATGGCGCCTGCATTGCGATCAGAGCCGAAATAGATCGACTCCAGTGCGGGTGCTGCCGGATTTTGTCGCAGATCCTGCCAGGTATTCCGGTCAAATGATGCCAGATATTCGAACGCAAAGGTGCGGGTCCGACCGGGATTCAGGCCGAGAGCAATCTCAGCCGCTTCAATCGGGAAGGTGCCAGATCCGCACATGGGGTCTAGAACCGGTTCGGATCCGTCAAACCCGCATTCGCGCAAGAACATTGCGGCCATGGTTTCGCGCATTGGGGCTTTTGCAACGGCGGGTTTATGGCCGCGCTTATGCAGTGGCTCGCCTGAACTGTCGACTGAAAATGTGCAGATATCCTTTTCGATTCGCAGCAGAACCCTTATGGGAGCTTCGGTTGAGATCGGAGCGCCCAGCGTTTCGGATATCGCCCTCTCGACACGCTGACGCGCTGCGCCCGCGTGATAGATGCGGGATTTCCGACTGGTGGCTTCGACTTTGATCGGTACGTTCGGGCGAAAATGTTCTGCCCATGGAAACTTGCGCGCTCGTTTGTCCAGCTGCGCCAGATGAACCGCTGGGAAACTGCCCAGGCGAACCAGAACCTTGTTTGCCCCACGCAGCTGCAGATTTGCGCGCCAGACCTCGGGCCAGTCACCGCGGCATGTCACGCCTCCGGGGGTGATGCGTGCGCCGGCAAAGCCGCGTTCACGAGCTTCGGCGCATAAGGGGGCTTCGAGGCCCGGTGTGGCGACAAGAAATATCTCGAGATCTTCAGTATTTTCCATCTCGGATGCTTACACCGGATGATCTGCGGACGCGACTGGCAAATTCCGCGACGCAATTCGCTGGCATTTTGACGCAATTCCAACGAAAGTGGTGCCTGCATGCCAGTTTCAGCGGTAACAGGTTTGCGTTTCGAGCCACGCTTGCGTAAAGGAGCGTGGATTGAAGTTGCGCCTGCGCGCGCGACCGGTGTCTTGGATGCGTGTCAACGCATCGCGCCCCATTGCCGGGTGCGGACATACCAAAGCAACAGCCCGGATTTCGGGGCGCAGGGAAGAAGGCTTGGAAGAACAGAGCGACATGCAGACTTTCAAACTCAAAAAAGGGCTAAACCTGCCGGTTGAGGGCGCGCCCGAACAGAAAATCCAGCCGGGGCCCGAGTTCTCGTCGGTCGCGGTTCTGGGAGGAGACTATATCGGTCTCAAGCCCAAAATGCTGGTGCAAGAGGGCGATGCGGTCCAACGTGGCACTCCGCTATTCTGTCATAAGGATGCGCCTGATGCGATGATGGTTGCGCCGCTGACCGGCAAGGTCGTGGCGATCAATCGCGGGGCGCGCCGAGTATTGCAGAGTGTCGTGATCGAGGTCTCTGATGCCAATGATGGTGGCGTGGATTTCTCGGGCATCGGAGACTCCGAGACCGCCGAAGGTGTCGCGGCCAAGCTGTGCGCCGCTGGGCTGTGGACGTCTTTCCGCACACGCCCCTATTCGAAGATGCCTGAGCCGGGCACCAAGCCCGCTGCGATTTTCGTGACCGCGATGGATAGTGATCCGCTGGCAGGCGATGCGGCATTGATCATTTCAGATGCCGGTGAAGCGTTTGCAGAAGGTCTCGCAGCTGTCTCAAAGCTGACTGAAGGTACGACTTATCTGTGCCAGCAAGAGGGAGCATCGGTTCCCGGAGCAGACTTACCGGGCGTTGAAGCTGCTGCGTTTTCCGGGCCGCACCCCTCGGGTCTGGCGGGAACGCACATCCATTTCCTCGAGCCACTGGCCGGGGACAAGCAGGTTTGGACCGTAGGCTATCAGGACGTGATCGCGATTGGTCGCCTGATGCAGACCGGTCATCTGGACCAGAATATCGTGATTGCGCTGGCAGGGCCGGGGGCACGTCAACCGCGCCTGATCCGCACCGTGATGGGCGCATCGACCGATGACCTGACCCGAGACGAAGTATCTGTCGACGGTACCGCGCGGATTATCTCGGGTTCGATCTTGTCCGGGCGGCATGCTGAAGGGCCGACAGCCTATCTCGGCCGTTTCGCGCGACAGATCAGCATTATTCGTGAAGACCATGACCAAATCCCGATGGGTTGGATTCGTCCGATGCCGTCCAAATACTCGGTACAGCCTGTTTTGGGCTCGGCCTTTGCCAAGAAGCTCTATGCGTTCACCTCGAACCTGAACGGTGGCCGCCGCGCCATGGTGCCGACGGGCGTGTTCGAAGAGCTGATGCCGCAGGATTATCTGCCCACACAATTGCTGCGCGCGCTCTTGGTGATGGATACCGATACCGCGCAGGCGCTGGGTGCGTTGGAGTTGGACGAAGAAGATCTGGGCCTTGTGGGCTTTGCCTGCCCGGCAAAATATGAATACGGGCTGGCGCTGCGCGACTGCCTCACCAAGATTGAAAAGGAGGGCTGATCCACATGGGTTTGCGCAGCTTCTTCGATCGGATTGAGCCGAACTTTACCAAAGGCGGCAAGTACGAGAAGTATTTCCCCATCTATGAGATGGTGGAGAGCTTTATCTACACTCCGAAAACCGTCACGACCGTCGCGCCGCATGCGCGCTCTTACGTAGATATGAAGCGGATCATGACCTATGTCGTGATCGCTACGATCCCTTGTATCCTTTGGGGGATGTACAACACCGGCTATCAGGCGAACTCGGCCATTGCCGCGTTGGGGCCCGACTCGGCAACTGGCTGGCGGATTGCGATCCTGCAGATGTTCGGGATCTCGCTGAACCCTGAAAGCGTATTCGCCAATGTGATGCATGGATTGATGTATTTCTTACCGATATACATCACCACTTTGGTGGCAGGCGGTATCTTCGAGGTCATCTTCGCCACCGTGAGGGGCCATGAGGTGAACGAAGGTTTCCTTGTTACCTCAATGCTTTACACGCTGATCATGCCTGCGACCGTACCTTTGTGGCAGGTTGCATTGGGGATCATATTCGGTGTCGTGATCGGCAAGGAAGTGTTTGGCGGCACAGGTAAAAACTTCCTGAACCCAGCTCTAGTGGGGCGTGCGTTCCTGTACTTCGCCTATCCCGCACAAATGTCGGGAGACTCGGTCTGGACCCCGGTTGATGGTTTCTCCGGCGCGACCGCGTTGGGCATTACTGCGGCTGAGGGCGTTCAGGCGCTGGCGGCTGATGGGATCACCTGGGCCAACGCCTTCTTCGGGCAAATCCAGGGCAGCTTTGGTGAGACATCGACGCTGGCTTGTATGATCGGTCTGGCCTTCCTGCTGACGACCAAGATTGCCAATTATCGCCTGATCGTGGGCTGTCTGGCAGGCACGATCGGCTTCACGCTGCTGCTGAACCTGATCGGATCGGACACCAACCCGATGTTCGCGATGCCTTGGTACTGGCACATTGTTCTTGGGGGCTATGCCTTCGGCTTGGCGTTCATGGTAACCGAGCCCGTCTCGGCCAGCCACACCAACACGGGCCGCTACATCTATGGCGCGCTGATTGGTATCATGGTTGTGATGATCCGCGTCATCAATCCGGCTTTCCCCGAGGGTATGATGCTGGCAATCTTGTTCGGAAACGTTTTTGCGCCACTGATCGACTATTTCGTCGTCCAGGCCAATATCAAACGGAGGGCGCGTCGCCATGTCTGATACGCAATCCAACGAACCCAAAGGCGCGATCGCCAAATTTCTGGCGGCTTCGCCGGACTCGGTTGGCAAAACGATCTTTATTGCCGTGGCCGTCTGCCTTGTTGCCTCGATGGTCGTGTCCGCCGCTGCGGTCAGCCTGCGCCCGGTGCAGGAAGTCAATCGACTGAAAGATAAGCAGATCAACGTTCTGCAGGTCGCCGGCATCTACGAACCGGGTATTGACGTGACCGAGGCATTCGCCGCCTTTGAACCGCATGTACTGGAATTGTCGACCGGTGATTTCGTAGACGATCAGTTCGACCCGACCACCTTCGATGATATCGCCGCTGCCAGCGATCCAGAACTGAGCGTCGCTCTGGATGACGACCCGGCTGGGATCGGACGCAAGTCTAATTACCGCGTGATCTATCTGCTGCGTGATGATGCAGGCGCACTGGACAAGGTAATCCTGCCGCTTCACGGTTATGGCCTGTGGTCTACGCTCTATGGCTTCATCGCGCTGGAAAACAACGGCAACGATATCTTCGGCCTTCAGTTCTATCAGCACGGCGAGACACCCGGTCTGGGTGCCGAAGTGGACAACCCACGCTGGAAAGCGCTGTGGAACGGCAAGAAGCTGCGTGACGATGCAGGTGATCTGCAGATTACCGTTGCCAAGTCGCAACCTGCTGCAGGCCCCGATTTCTATGTCGACGCGCTGGCAGGTGCCACGCTGACCTCGGTCGGTGTCGATAACCTGGTGAAATTCTGGATGGGCGACGCGGGCTATGCTCCGTTCCTGGCCAAACTGCAAGCAGGAGAGCTCTGATGTCTCAGACCAAGAAAGAGATGCTGGTCGACCCGCTTGTCGACAACAACCCGATCACGCTGCAGGTGCTGGGCATCTGTTCGGCGCTGGCGGTGACCTCGTCACTGCAGGTATCGATGGTGATGGCGCTGGCGGTGATCTTCGTGACCTCGTTCTCGTCCTTCTTCATCTCATGCCTGCGCAATCAGATCCCGGGTTCGATCCGGATCATCGTGCAGATGGTGATCATCGCGTCTTTGGTGATCCTAGTAGACCAGATCCTCAAGGCCTATGCATTTGAAATTTCCAAAACACTGTCGGTCTTCGTCGGCCTGATCATCACCAACTGCATCGTGATGGGCCGCGCCGAGGCCTTTGCGATGAAGAACCCCCCGGTCGCGTCTTTCATCGACGGTATGGGTAACGGAATGGGCTATGGCCTGATCCTGCTGCTGGTCGGCTTCATTCGTGAGCTGTTCGGGGCCGGGTCGTTGTTCGGTGTCACCATTCTGGAGACCGTCAACAATGGTGGCTGGTACGTGCCCAACGGCATGCTGCTGCTGCCCCCGTCGGCGTTCTTCATCATCGGTCTGATCATCTGGGCCTTCCGCACATGGAAGCCGAACCAGGTGGAAGAGCGTGAATACAAAATCCAGCAGGTAGAGGCCCACTGATGGAAGGTCTGATTTCACTGGCCGTAAAGGCCATCTTTGTCGAAAACCTTGCGCTGAGCTTCTTTCTGGGGATGTGTACCTTCATCGCCGTGTCGAAGAAGATCTCGACCGCGCTGGGTCTGGGGATTTCGGTCATGGTCGTGCAGGCCATCACCGTGCCTGCTAACAACCTGCTGCTGAACTATCTTCTTAAACCGGGCGCGTTGGCATGGGCCGGGTTCCCGGATGTGGACCTGACCTTCCTTGGCCTGATTTCGTATATCGGCGTGATTGCGGCGATGGTTCAGATCCTAGAGATGGTGCTCGATAAGTATTTCCCGCCGCTCTACAACGCGCTGGGGATCTTCCTGCCGCTTATCACGGTGAACTGCGCCATCCTCGGCGGTTCGTTGTTCATGGTCGAGCGCGACTACAACTTTGCCGAGGCGGCGACTTACGGTCTGTCTTCCGGCTTTGGTTGGGCGTTGGCGATCACCGCGATGGCGGGTGTTCGGGAAAAGCTGAAGTACTCTGATATTCCCGATGGTCTGCAGGGTCTTGGCATTACCTTCATCACCGCTGGACTGATGGCGATGGCCTTCATGTCCTTCTCCGGCGTGAAACTGTAAGGAGGGCGGAATGGAGACCTTTACCCTAGGCGTCGCCCTTTTTACCGTCATCGTTCTGGCCTTGGTGGCCATCATCATGGCGGCGCGGTCTAAGCTGGTATCGACTGGCAACGTGAACATTACCATTAATGGTGAGAAAACCATTTCGGTCCCGGCGGGTGGCAAGCTGCTGCAAACGTTGGCAGCAGAGAAATTGTTCGTGCCCTCCGCCTGCGGCGGTGGCGGTACATGTGCACAATGTCGCGTGCGCGTGCATTCCGGCGGTGGATCGATCCTGCCGACCGAAGAAAGCCATATCACCAAACGCGAAGCGTCGTGCGGTGACCGGCTATCCTGTCAGGTTGCGGTCAAGCAGGACATGGACATTGAAGTTCCCGAAGAGGTCTTCGGCGTCAAGAAATGGGAATGCACCGTTCGCTCGAACGAGAATGTGGCGACCTTCATCAAGGCTCTGACGCTGGATCTGCCTGAAGGCGAAGATGTGAACTTCCGCGCCGGTGGTTATATCCAGATCGAAGCGCCTGCGCACCAGTTGGCCTATACCGATTTCGATGTTGAAGAAGAGTATCGGGAAGACTGGGATCGTTTCAATCTGTGGCAGTACAAATCCGTCGTCGCCGAACCGATTGAGCGCGCCTATTCGATGGCCAACTACCCGGACGAGAAGGGCATGATCATGCTGAACGTCCGCGTGGCTTCACCCCCTCCGGGGTCCGAAGGTATCCCGCCGGGTCAGATGTCGTCGTATATCTTTAACCTGAAACCGGGCGATATGGTCACAATCTCGGGCCCGTTTGGCGAGTTCTTTGCTCGCGAGACCGAGAAAGAGATGGTCTTCATCGGTGGTGGTGCCGGTATGGCCCCGATGCGCAGCCACATCTTCGATCAGCTCAAGCGCCTTGAAAACCGCAACCGCAAGATCAGCTTCTGGTACGGTGCGCGCTCGAAAAAAGAGATGTTCTTTGTCGAGGATTTCGACACTCTGGCCAAAGAGTTCGACAATTTCGAATGGCACGTCGCCTTGTCGGATGCCCAGCCCGAGGATGACTGGAAAGGTTATACCGGCTTTATCCACAACGTGCTGTTCGAGGAATACCTGAAGAACCACCCCGCGCCGGAAGATTGCGAATACTATATGTGTGGCCCGCCAATCATGAACCAGTCGGTCATCAACATGCTGCTGGATTTGGGCGTGGACCGCGAAGATATCATGCTCGACGATTTCGGCGGGTGATACCAAAAAAAACCGGCGCTTCAGGGCGCCGGTTTTTTCTTCTCGGCTACGGTGAAGGATTACAAACGCAGATCGCTTGCCTCTATCGGCAAGCAGGATTTGACGTCGAACAAAACGCTTTGGTCTTTGCCATATCTTCGAATTTCGCTTGGATCGAGCGCCAGGTATTCGCGATGCGCAACGGCCACCACGATGCCGTCATACGTTCCGGAATGGGCCTTATCGATCAGCGATATACCGTATTCATCGAACGCTGATTGCGGGTCGGCATGCGGATCATGCACATCCACTGCAACGCCGTAGTCCTGCAATTCGGTCACGATATCGATCACTCGGGTGTTGCGCAGATCGGGGCAGTTTTCCTTGAAGGTTAGCCCCAACACCAATACGCGCGCCGCGCTGACATTGATGCCTTCGCGGGTCATCCGTTTGACGAGTTGTGAAACGACATAACTGCCCATGCCATCGTTCAGGCGCCGCCCTGCCAGTATGATTTGAGGGTGATGACCAACGGCTTCGGCCCTGTGGGTCAGGTAGTAGGGGTCGACGCCGATGCAATGCCCGCCGACCAGTCCGGGTCGGAAGGGCAGGAAATTCCATTTGGTGCCCGCCGCGCGCAGCACGGCGTCGGTGTCGATCCCCAGACGACCAAAGATCATCGCCAATTCGTTCACCAGCGCGATGTTCAGATCACGCTGCGTGTTCTCGATGACCTTTGCGGCCTCGGCGACGCGAATGCTCTCGGCTTTGTGGGTCCCGGCGGTGATGATCCGCGCGTAAAGGGTATCGACCAGATCCGCGACCTCGGGTGTGGAGCCAGAGGTGACTTTGCAGATATCGGCGATCCGATGAGTTTTGTCACCGGGGTTAATCCGTTCTGGACTGTACCCCGCAAAGAAATCGCGATTGAATGTCAGGCCCGAGACCTGTTCCAGCACCGGCACGCAATCATCTTCGGTGGCGCCGGGGTAAACGGTGGATTCGTAAATCACTAGATCGCCGGGCTTTAGCACTGCGCCAACCGTTTCAGATGCGCTGAGCAATGGGGCAAGATCAGGCTGTTTGCCCGCAGTAATCGGCGTGGGGACCGTCACGATGAAGGTATCACATGTGGCCAGATCCGCCGCGTCGGTGGTGAAGGTCAATCCATCTGCCGCGCTCAGCTCAGCAGGTTCAACTTCAAGCGTCGTATCTTCTCCGGCACGAAGCGCGGCAATCCGCTCGGCATTGATGTCGAACCCCAGCACTGGCCCGATCCTGCCGAAAGCCACTGCCAGCGGCAGGCCGACATAGCCGAGGCCGATCACAGCAATCTTGCGGGCATTCGGGTCGGTTTCAAACATGCCGGTCACTCAGATCATTTCCCGTAATATTCTCGGAACCACTTGACGAATTGCGCAACGCCGTCCTTGAAGTCGGTCTGCGGACGATATCCGGTCAGGCGTTGCAGCAATGCGCTATCAGCCCAAGTCGCCGGCACATCGCCCATTTGCATGGGCATGTAATTCCGGATGGCTTTCTGGCCAATCGCGTCTTCGATGGCTTCGATGAAATCCATCAGACGCACTTTATCGCCGTTCCCGATATTCACCACACGATGCGGTGCGACGGGGGACAGGCTGTCTCCTTCTTCGATCTCATCGCGGTCCGAGGGGCGCACGGGGGGCACGTCGATCAGTAGCCGGATACCACGCACGAGGTCTTCGACATTGGTGAAATCGCGATACATATCCCCGTGATTGTAGATGTCGATCGGACGACCATCGAGGATCGCATCCACGAATTTGAAAAGCGCAAGATCGGGGCGTCCCCAAGGCCCGTAGACCGTGAAGAATCTGAACATGGTCGTCGGAAGGTCCCAAAGGTGCGCATAGGAATGCGCCATCGCCTCGTTTGCCTTCTTGGTGGCGGCGTAGATCGTCAGCTGATGATCGGCTTTTTCAACCTCGGTGAACGGCATCTCCTCATTTGCCCCATAAACCGAAGAGGTCGAGGCCATCAGCAGGTGGTCGACCTTATGCAGTCGGGCGACCTCCATCACGTTGAACGTACCCACAACGTTCGAGTCGATGTAGCTGCGTGGGTTTTCCAGGCTGTAGCGCACGCCTGCTTGCGCTGCGAGATGTACGATGATCTCGGGCTGGAACTCATCAGCGATTTGCATCAGCTTTTCGTGATCTTCCAGCAGGGCTTCGGTTGCGGTGAAATTCGGGTTTTGCAGCAACATCTGATGCCGGCGATGCTTGAGGCTGACATCGTAATAATCCGTCATTCCGTCATAGCCATGTACGCGAAACCCTTCGGACAGCAGCAGTTTGGCCAGATAATAACCGATAAAACCTGCCGTACCCGTGATCAAAACCCGTTTCATGTATCGTACACCGTTGTTCGGAACCTGCCTCTCAGGGATACTTTCCTCGTCGGATCGTCAAGCGGATATTTCAGGTTTCTGATGGGCAGAGGCATTGGGATCAGGATTTGGCGATTGCTGCAACCGGCTTACCGAGTTAGGCATCTGGCCGATGCTGCCGAGATGGATCAAAATTCTTCTGCGCCCGGAATCGGTGCAGACGCAGGGGACTGACCTGTCGACACTGGCCCCTGAGGGCCGGTTTTATGCGGTTGGCGATATCCATGGCAGGCTTGATCTTTTGCAGAGACTTCTGGCCGCGCTGGACGATGCCGTTCCGGTGGTTTTTTTGGGCGACTATGTTGATCGGGGCGATTACAGCGCCCAGGTCTTGCGCCATTTGCGTCATCTCAGCACCAGCCGCCACGGCAGGGCGATCTGCCTGAAGGGCAATCACGAAGAGATGTTGCTGAGCTTTCTCGACAACCCGGCCAAGTTTGAACGCGTTTGGATGCATAACGGAGGAACGCAGACGCTGGCCTCGTTCGGTCTGACCAGCACGCTGGATCTGGGGCCGGAAACTAAGGCCGAGAAGTTGAGACACGCGATGGGTGAGCCCTTGTTGGAGTGGCTGCGGGAACGCCCGCTGCACTGGACCTCCGGCAATATTACCGCGGTTCACGCGGCAATGGACCCAACAAAACCGGTCGAGGCGCAGATGCCTCGGACCTGCCTGTGGGGCCATCCGAATTTCCCCGCGAAGGCGCGCAGGGACAGACAGTGGGTCATTCACGGGCACACAATCATTGATGAGCCATGCGTGCGGGGCAGGGTCGTTTCAATTGATACGGGCGCGTTTGCGACAAACCAGCTTACGGCGGCCGAAATCTCGGATGGGACCATCCGGTTCATTTCGACCAACCGCTCAGGGATCGTATGTAGCTTGGCCTGAGCCTTTAGCCGACGATCATCTGCTTCATCTTGAGCGCTTCGTACTCCAGCTCTTTCAGGCGGAAATGCACCACGTCTCCGATGGTAATAACGCCGCGCAGGTTGCCATCGGTTAGCACCGGCATGTGGCGGAACCGTCCTTCGGTCATGGTTTTCAGCACATCGTTCAGAAGATCTTCGGGGGCGCAGGTTTTGACCTCGGTCGTCATCAGATCAGACACCGATTGCGGCAATGTCTGACCCGGTGTCTCGGCCATACGGCGTACGATGTCACGTTCAGACAAAATGCCCTGCAGTGCGCCGTTCTGGTCCGTTACAACCACGGCACCGATATGTTTGTCGCGCAGGATATCGACAACCGAATGTATCGTGTCGTTCGGGCGCACCGCAAATACTGCATCCCCTTTGCCTTCCAGCAGTTTCGCAACCGTCGAATGGGTCTGTGACAGGTTGGTTTCAACCGACTGACTGCGGGTTGTCGACGCGGCCTTGTCGCCACGTGTAGGGGGCTGGTAAGAGCTTGGGGCCATGGGCGGTCTCCTCTGTCTTGGGATATCTCTGTTCTGTCCACCTTAACGAAGGGGCAGCCGCTGTATAGGGTGCAAATTTGCAGACCGGCGTAACCCGGCCACTTTACAAGGAAATTCGATCACGTGAGCGAACTGTACCTGACCCCGCCCATAGCCGCGTTGATCTTCTTTTTTGTAGTTGTCTGCGGACACAATTTTCGCATGGCCTGGAAGCAGCAACTCCCCGGCTGGCAGAGGCGTGCGTGGGTGTTCGGCGTCCCGGCGGCAATCGGGCTTTTTATGCTGGCCTTTCTGCCGCTCAAGATATGAAGCCGGTTTGACTCTGCGCATGGCCACTGGCATACGCCGGGCACGGATTTTCCCAGGAGATCGCCCGATGCGCCATCTGATTGCTCTGGCTTCGCTGCTTTTTGTGACCGGCTGCCTGTTCGATACCGAACCTGATGTAGTTTCGCTGTCGGGTGAGACGATGGGAACGACGTTCAACATCACCGCAATCGGTGACGATCTGGACGAAGCGGCGCTTGGCGAGGCGGTGCAAGAGACGCTGGCGCAGGTCAATGCGCAAATGTCCAATTGGGACCCAAACTCCGAGGTATCGACCTTTTCCGCCTCAGCCAGCACGGATCCTATGCCGGTTTCTGATGAATTCGCGCTGGTCGTGGAGGCCGCCAACGAGGTTCATGCCAAATCCGAAGGCACGTTTGACGTCACCCTCGGCCCGTTGATCGAACTCTGGGGTTTTGGTCCGCGCAAGCCCGAGGATCCGGTACCTGCAGATGCTGAAATCAACGCCGCTCTGGATCAGGTTGGTCAGGCGCGCCTGCTGACTCTGGATCGGGCGTCGGGGACGCTGGCCAAGTCTGAACCGGGTGTAGGGATTAACTTGTCTGCCATCGCCAAGGGCTACGGGATTGATGCGGTTGCCGCCCGGATTCGCGAAGCGGGGATCGAGAATTACATGGTCGAGATCGGAGGCGATCTTGTGGCCATGGGCGAGAATGACAAGGGTGAGGCCTGGCGGATCGGTATCGAAAAGCCGGAGGCCAGTGCTCAGGCCATTCAGTTGATCGTATCTCTGGATAATCTCGGCATGGCGACCTCGGGCGATTACAAGAATTTCTTCGAACAGGATGGCGTTCGCTATTCCCACATCATCGACCCGACGACCGGGCGCCCGATCACGCATCGCACCACTTCGGTTACGGTTCTGGCAGACAGCGCGATGATGGCGGATGCATGGGCGACGGCGATGCTGGCCTTGGGGCAGGAAAAGGGCATGGAACTGGCCGAAAAGCATAAACTTGCCGTGTTCTTCATCTCGCGGGATGTGACAAGCGGGGAAGAAGCCTATATCACCGTACAAAGCAGCGCGTTCAAGGATGCGCTGGGGACCAACTGACCGGTAGGAACCGTTATGAGCACCTTTATTCTGGCCTTTTTCCTGTTGCTGATCGTCATGGTTGGTATGGCGCTGGGTGTGATGCTGATGGGCAAGACCATCAAGGGCAGCTGCGGTGGCCTGAACGCGATCTCTGGTGCCGATAAATGTGTGGTCTGCCAAAAGGATGTCGATCCCGACAGCCCTCTGCGCGACCAGTTGCAGTGCAAGCGTGCGAAAAAGATGCTGCAACAGATGGAAGGCTAGGATACCCCTCTTGGCATGAGCAAAGCCAGGAACATCCTCTTCATTATGTTCGACCAATTGCGCTGGGACTACCTCAGCTGCTACGGACATCCACATCTCCATACCCCGAATATTGACCGGCTCGCTGCGATGGGCGTGCGTTTTGACCGCGCATACATCCAGTCTCCGATTTGCGGCAGTTCCCGTATGTCGACTTATACCGGCCGCTATGTGCATTCGCACGGTGCGTCGTGGAATGGTATTCCGCTGAAAGTCGGTGAGATGACCATGGGCGATCATTTGCGCAAGGCGGGGATGGGTTGCTGGTTGGTCGGCAAGACCCATATGCGCGCAGATGCCGAGGGCATGGCCCGTTTGGGGCTTGAGCCCGACAGCCTGATCGGTGCGCGCGTAGCCGAATGCGGGTTTGATGTATTTGAACGCGATGATGGGATGCGCCCCGAGGGACCCGATGGTTTCTATGATCCCGGTGGGGCTAAGAAGTACAACGAATATCTGAAGGACAAAGGTTACGACAGTGACAATCCCTGGCACGATTTTGCCAATTCGGGTCTGGATGCAGATGGCAATGTGCTGTCGGGTTGGTTTCTGAAAAACTCATCCGAGGCGGCCAATATCGCCGAGGAAGACAGCGAAACGCCCTATCTGACCTCTCGTGGAATTGAGTTTATGGACGGCCATGAAGGGCCGTGGTGCTGTCACCTCAGCTATATCAAGCCGCATTGGCCTTACATCGTGCCGGAACCCTATGCCTCGATGTACGGCCCCGAGCACGTACTGCCGGTGGTTCGGTCCGAGGCTGAGCGGCAGAATGCGCATCCAGTGCTCAAGGCGTTCATGGACACGAAAATTGGCCAGACATTCTCACGTCAGGATGTGCGCGAGGCTGTGATCCCGGCCTATATGGGCCTGATCAAACAGGCCGATGATCAGATGGGGCGGCTATTCGACTGGATGGAGCAGACCGGGCGGATGCAGGACACCATGATCGTGCTGACCTCGGACCATGGGGATTTTCTGGGCGATCACTGGATGGGGGAGAAGACCTTCTTCCACGATGCCTCAACCAAAATGCCGCTGATCATCTATGATCCATCACCCGAAGCTGACGCGACACGCGGCACCACCTGCGACGCGCTGGTCGAATCCATCGATCTGGCCCCCACCTTTCTGGAGGTTGCAGGCGGAGAACCCGCCGGACACATCCTCGAAGGGCATTCGTTGCTGCCGATTCTACATGGGCAATCCGACAACACCCCGCGCGATGTCGTTATCTGCGAATACGACTATTCTGCTTCGCCCATTGCCCAGATGCTGAATGCTTCGGTGCGGGATGCGGTCATGTTCATGGTCGCAAACGAGAAATGGAAGCTGGTCCATTGTGAGGGTGGCTATCGCCCGCTTTTGTTCGATCTGGAGACTGATCCAGATGAACTGACCGATCTGGGCGAAAGCGATGAGCACGCAGACATTATCGCCGAGATGTATGACTATCTATTTGCCTGGGCCCGCCGTCCGTCTCAGCGCACAACCCGGTCCGAGGAGCAGCTGTTGAACATGCGCGGATCGAGCCGTGGAACAGGCGTAGTGATTGGTATCTACGACGAAAACGATATGCCGCTTGAGCTGACCGTGAAATACCGCAACCGTAAGGCACGGCCATTTGGGGATTACAAGGCAGATTAATTCTGCCCTTGCAGCGCCGAAAGACGGTTCAACCTTGCGCGGGCAGGGGGTAGAAGGTGGCAACACTGCACCCGGAGAGCTTTCATGACCGCCCCCAAACCCGTTGTCCTGTGTATCCTTGATGGTTGGGGCCTGTCTGAAGACACCAAAGCCAACGCACCCTATCTGGCCAATACCCCGAACTTTGATGCCCTTATGGCGGAAGGTCCTCGTGCGCAGCTGATTACGCATGGGCCGGATGTGGGTTTGCCCAGCGGTCAGATGGGTAACTCCGAGGTTGGTCACACCAATATCGGGGCAGGGCGCGTGGTCGCGATGGATCTGGGACAGATTGATCTGGCCATCGAAGACGGCTCGTTCTTTGACAATCACGCGCTGCAGGACTTCATCGCTAAGGTGAAAACTGCAGGTGGGGCAGCCCATCTGATGGGTTTGGTTTCGGATGGTGGAGTACACGGGCATCTGGATCACATCGTGGCCGCCGCCAAGGCCATCACCGATGCGGGCATCCCGGTCGTATTGCATGCCATTACGGACGGGCGCGATGTGGCTCCGAAATCAGCCTTTACCTATATCTCGGAGCTTGAAGACCGTTTGCCCGAAGGAGCAAAGATCGTCACCGTCTGCGGCCGCTACTTTGCCATGGATCGAGACAATCGTTGGGAGCGGGTGTCCGAGGCGTACAACGCCATCATCAAAGCGCAGGGCAGGGTGGAAAACACCGCCCATTTTGCCGTGGATCATGCCTATAACCAATCGGAAACGGACGAGTTCATCACGCCCACGGTGCTTGAGGGCTATGCGGGGCTGAAAGATGGTGACGGCTTCTTCTGCCTGAACTTCCGCGCCGACCGCGCCCGCGAAATTCTGCGCGCCATCGGTGAGCCCGGCTTTGCCGATTTCGACACCGGCCCGCGCCCAGAACTGTCGGCGCTGCTTGGCATGGTCGAGTATTCCGATGGCCACAATGACTACATGACCACTGTTTTTCCCAAGCGCGATATCGTGAATACTCTGGGCGAATGGGTCGCAAAACAGGGCTTGCGCCAGTTCCGGTTGGCCGAGACCGAGAAATACCCTCATGTCACCTTTTTCCTGAACGGCGGTAAGGAACAGGCTGAAGGGGGCGAGGACCGCTTTATGCCCAAGTCGCCCAAGGTGGCGACTTATGACATGCAGCCCGAGATGTCCTCGGTCGAAGTGACCGAGAAATTCGTCGGAGCAATACATGCCGGGTATGATCTGATTGTCACCAATTACGCGAACCCTGATATGGTCGGCCACACGGGCGACCTGCAAGCGGCGATTGATGCCTGCGAAGCCGTTGATCAGGGTTTGGGGCAAGTGGTTGCCGCCTTGAAACAGGTCGGTGGCGCGATGATCGTGACTGCGGACCATGGCAATTGCGAAATGATGGTCGATCCGCAAACAGGTGGCCCGCACACCGCGCATACGCTAAACCCGGTGCCTGTCGTTTTGGTCGGTGGTCCTGAGGGCGCAGGTTTGCGCGATGGACGGCTGGCCGATCTCGCGCCGACGCTACTGCAGCTCATGGAACTACCGGTGCCTGCTGAGATGACCGGGCAAAGCCTGCTGACATGAGGGTATTCTGGCTCAGCCTGACATTGCTCTGGCCGTGGCCTGCGATGGCTCAAGACAGCCCGTCTGAGGCCGCGTTGGAGGCTGCGCAAATGCTGGAGCAGGCCTCGATTGCTCTGTCGGAGGCTGACTCGGCCCGTGACCGCGTGCGTGCGCTGACCGAAACGATCCAGGCCTATGAGGTTGGGTTGACGGCGATGCGCGACGGTTTGCGCCGAGCGACGCTGCGTGAAGCCCAATTGACCGCAGAACTGCAGGCGCGCGAACAAGATGTGGCGCGATTGCTGGGCGTGCTGCAAACCATTGAAACGACCGCTCCACCAGTGCTGATGCTGCACCCGTCAGGGCCCTTGGGGGCAGCACGAACCGGAATGATGCTGTCCGAGGTCACACCGGGCCTGAACGCACAGGCCCGGGCGTTGGCGGCTGATCTGCAAGAGGTTCAGACGCTACGGCAGCTTCAGCAAAGCGCTGCGGATACGCTGACCGAGGGCCTGTCAGGCGTGCAGGATGCTCGAACGAAGCTGAGTCAAGCGATTGCAGACCGCACCGACCTGCCGCGCCGTTTTGTCGAAGATCCGGTGCGCACGGCCATTCTGATTTCATCGACAGAAACACTGGATGGGTTTGCCAGCGGCCTGTCCGAGATTTCAGCGGGCGAAATTGCGGTGACCACTGCCGATATCGCTGATCTCAAAGGCCAGATCGCGCTGCCGACGCAAGGTGTGATCCTGCATAGAGCGGGTGAGACGGATGCCGCAGGGGTCACGCGTCCGGGGTTGGTGCTGGGCACGCGCCCGCGCGCACTGGTTGTGTCACCGACGGCTGCGACGATCCGCTATCGTGGCCCTCTGCTGGATTTGGGGAATCTGGTGATCCTGGAGCCTCAGCCTGATCTGCTTTTTGTGTTCTCTGGCCTGCAAGAGGTCTATGGTCAGCCCGGACAGGTGATCCCCGAGGGTACTCCGGTCGGTCTGATGCCCGGTGAAACACCGGGAATCGGCGCTATTATGTCAACAAGCAGTGATGGCACTGGAACTGACCGGTCAGAAACGCTCTATATAGAGGTAAGACAAGACAACAGCCCCGTGGATCCGGACAATTGGTTCCGGATGGACAAGGATGGATAGACGAGTATGAAGAAATTTGTGATGGCCGGTCTGGCCGGCACCGTGGCAGGGATTATCGCAACCACTCAGATCGCAGGCCCCTTGCTGGCTCAAGAGGCTGAAAACAAGGCCAGCGTTTATGAGCAGTTGGATCTGTTTGGTGACATCTTCGAACGCATCCGCGCGCAATATGTCGAGGAAGTGGAAACCGAAGAACTGATCGAAGCAGCGATTGATGGGATGCTGACCTCGCTGGATCCGCATTCCAGCTACCTGTCTCCGGATGATGCGGAACAGATGCGCGTGCAGACGCGCGGCGAGTTTGGCGGGCTGGGGATTGAAGTCACGCAGGAAGATGGTTTCGTGAAAGTCGTCTCTCCGATCGATGACACCCCGGCGGATGCCGCAGGTATCGAAGCGGGTGATTTCATCACCCATGTGGATGGTGAGAGCATTCTGGGCCTGACACTGGACAAGGCGGTCGATCTGATGCGCGGACCGGTCGGGTCCGAGATCGTGATCACCGTAGTGCGTGAGGGCGAGGCTGATCCCTTCGATGTCACTATTATTCGCGACACTATCAAGCTGACGGCCGTTCGGGCCCGCACCGAAGGGACCAGTGTTGTTCTGCGTGTCACCACCTTCAATGACCAGACTTATCCCAACCTTAAATCAGGACTGGAAGAACAGATCGACGAGGCTGGCGGTATCGAAAACGTCAACGGTATCGTGCTGGATCTGCGCAACAATCCGGGCGGTTTGCTGACCCAGGCCATCAAGGTTTCGGACGCGTTTCTGGATGAAGGTGAAATCGTCTCGACCCGGGGCCGTGACCCCGAAGATGGTGAGCGTTTCAACGCCACGCCCGGCGATCTGACCGGTGGCAAACCAATTGTTGTTCTGATCAACGGTGGTTCGGCTTCAGCCTCCGAGATTGTTGCGGGTGCGCTGCAGGATCATCACCGCGCGATCGTCGTGGGCACCAAGAGCTTTGGCAAAGGCTCGGTCCAGACAGTCATGCCATTGCGCGGCGACGGGGCGATGCGTCTGACCACGTCGCGCTATTACACGCCATCGGGTCGCTCGATCCAGGCGCTTGGCGTCAGCCCGGACATCATCGTGGAACAGCCGCGTCCGGCGCCCGCAACCGAGGAGGAAGAGGAAAGCAATGCTCGCACCCGGTCTGAGGCCGACCTGCGGGGCAGCCTGAACAACGACAGTTTGAGCGAGGATGAGGTTCGTCAGATCGAAGAAGATCGTGCCAAGGCGGAAGCAACGGCAGAGCTGCGCGAGCAAGACTATCAACTGGCCTATGCCATCGATATCCTCAAGGGCCTGTCTGCCTTTAATCCGGCAGGTCCGTCGCAGTAATGCATAGAGGGCCGCATGCATTGCGGCCCGTTTAGCCTTCGACTTTGTGCAGCTTCTTCTCGTCCAGCATCAGGGAGAGTATGATCCCGATCGAAACCGAGATCGCAGAGAACACGAAGGCCATATTCATTCCACTATCAAAGGCTGTCGCTATGGCGGCCTTTACCTTTTCAACTTCACCAGACCCCAGTTTTTGCAGCACGGCCTTTGCCGAGTCGGTCGTCAGAGTACCGCCATTGATCGCTTTTTGATCCGCCTCTGACATGTCGATACCTGCGGCGGCAAGCTGATCACGCAAGCTGGACAGGCTGACGACATACATTATCGCCGTTGCACACGCGACTGAAATGGCCCCATAGACAAGATGAGTCATGAAGCTCAGCCCTCCCACCAGGCCCGCCCGTTCGGGTTTGACGGCGCAGACTGCGGCAGTGCCCGAGGGGCCGACCGTCAGCGTTGCTCCGAGCCCCATAAGCGCCATGCCGGGCAAGATCTGAAAATACCCCCAGCTTTCGGGTATGATGATCACGCTCGTCGCACCAACAGTTGCGCAGACATATCCCCAGAACAGCAACCGTTTTGGCCCGAAATCATTGTAAAGCGTGCCCGAAACGATGGAGCCAACCGCGAGCAATACAGTCAACGGAGCCAGTCCCAGGGCCGACTGGAATACCGACCATCCAAGCACCTTTTGCATGTATTGCGGGAAATACAGCAAGGCCACAAAAGCCGCCGAGACGTTGAACATGTTCAGGCCAAGAGTGATCAGAAACTCTCGGTTCTGCATCAGTTGTGGCAACAACAGCGGTTCCTTGACGCGCTTTTCGATCTTCGGGAACAGGAAGAACAGCACCGCGCTGACGAAGAACAGCAGCAAAAGCGGAACCGAGGTCCAGCCCCAATCCGCACCGACATCCAACCCGTAGAGCAAAAGCAGCACTGCGAAGGACAGAATGCCCATCCCGGCAAAGTCGATATGTTCACCTTTCTTATGCTGGGTCTCGCGCTCCATCAGTAGTATCGCGGTGGCCATCGATATGCTGGAGAAAATGACATTTGCCAGGAAAAACAATCGCCAATCGCCCAGATTGACCGCTGCGCCACTGATCAATGGGCCAAAAACATTGCCGGTTGTTACCCCTGCCAGAATGAGGCCCATCACCAACGCGCGGTGCTCTTCTCTCGATACTTTGGTGGCCCCGAAGGCCAGCGTGCAGGGCCAGACACAGCCCGCCCCGATCCCTTGCAAGGCGCGGGCGCCAATCAGGTAGTCCAGGCCAGGGGCGACAAAGCAAAGGATCGACGCGAAAAGGAAAATCGAAAGACCGATGATCATCACCTTGCGGTGTCCATACATGTCGCCTAGCCGGCCGCCAGCGACCATGGTCATGGCAAAAAACAGTGCATAAATATTGAGGACCCACTGCGTACTTGTGATATCTGCGTCGAAGCTGTTCTCGATTGCCGGGACCAGCATGAGCGCGCCGGTGAAATCGATCCCGATCCCAAAGCCTGTCACCATTAAGGCAATAACTTTGATGATGCTCTTGCGGTCCATGGGCCCCCCAATCCGCGCTAAATTACTCCATGATGCACGGATGGGGCTGAAAAGATAGGGAAACGGCCCGGTGTGTTTGAGATCAGGACGAATCCTAGGTGGCCTGAGACCGCCGGAATGCCCGTTTCAACATATCCAGTTCAGCGCGCAGCAGCGCCATCTCGGCACGCATGTCGTCAGCGGCCGGCGTGCCTGCGATGATTGTGAAATCCCCAAGCTTCTGATCTGTGGTTGCATCAAAGATGGCGATGCAATGGACCCCTTCAGACAACGCTGCAAGGGGCACTGGAATGCGCAGGCTCCACCCGTCCGCTTCGGAGGAGAGTTCGACATCCGGTACGGGCTCGCCAAGGTAGCGGACATCGATCTGCGGTTCACTCTCGGAGCGTAGATGCCCTTGCCACAGAGCATTTTCGAAACGGATCGGAGTCAGGATCGGTTGCGTCATGTCATCCCCCTTACAGATCGGCTCGATGGTGGCGACAGAACGTCAGATCACGTAGAATAACGCGGTTCATCGCGGGTTGCTCCAGAATCAGATCCAGCCATAGCTTTTCTATTCTGCGCTCGTTCAGGTGCAGATGCGCCAGATCAAAATCCACTGCGGCCTCGGGTCGGGACAAATCGAGTTGACGCAGAACCTGTTCGGTGTTCGGGCCATGCTGGATGTTGAGGCGGGCGAATACAACGGCTGGTCGTTCACTTTCCACCACCGTATCGACGCGCATAAGATGTTGGCCGGTCAAATTCGTCGCTGCGTCGGCAGGAAGCTCTACCGACAATGACAGGAAAGACCCTTGAAAATCAAAAACTTCTATCGCCATACTAAAAGGCGCGAGGTCCTTGTCCCGCCGGTTTCGGACTTGTTGCATCGCTATTTCAGACTGGTCGCAGTCATGAAACAGGGTCATTTGCTCATCCATCCGCGCCTTGCGCGGAGCTGAGGCCAGGCCTTTGCGGTCCGATGGCAGTTTCCACAGATTGGGTCTCCAGGACCAATCTGTACCCAATGGTCGCGGAAACTGGTCGGAACCGATCATGGGCTGAACCAGACGACCATCGGCTGCGCGCGTCAAAAGGTCGAGTTGCTTGCGCAACTGACGCGCATCGTCGCGCTGGCGTCGAAGTTCAGACAACGAAGCCTGATCCGCGCGTTGCGCGGCATCGCGCCACCGGGTCAGCAGCTTGCGTTGCAGATATCGGTCCAGAAGTTTGCCCATCGCCCCATATTCCAAAGCTATCCTCTTCTTTAGTCAAAGACCGCACGCGGGACAAACACGTCTTGTGCCGATCTGTCCAAAATTTGATCCTGGATCAGCGATCATAAATCAGGTCGAAAATCGCAGGATACGCGCCCTGTCATTCTTGCAATAGGTCAAGCCGAAGCGTACCTTCGGCTCTCTGATCGTTGGGATGTTGTGCAACGTCTTTGGATCATTCAGTTTCAAGGCGAGGCAGGTGTATGGAACCCACCTTATTTTCATTCATCTGGAAATACTCAAAAAAGCAGCAGATGGTGCTGTTGGCGCTGACAGTTTTGTCGTTTCCCTTCCTCTATGCGTCGCTTGAACTGCCAAAGCAGATCATCAATGACGCGATTGGTGCGCCCGCCGATACGGTGACGGTATTCGGGATCACCGTGACTCAGATTCAATATCTGATGATCCTCTGCTTTGCCTTTCTTGCCACTGTTATTGTCAGCGGTTTGATGAAGATGCGCATCAACACGATGAAGGGCATTCTGGCCGAACGCATGCTGCGCCGTCTGCGATTCACACTGATCAGCCGATCCATGCGGTTCCCGAAGTCTTATTTCGCCACCACCAGCCAGGGTGAGCTGGTATCGATGATCACGTCCGAAGCCGAGCCAATGGGTGGCCTGATGGGGGACGCAATCGCGCAGCCAGTTTTCCAGTTCGGCCAGATGATGACTATCGTCACCTTCCTGTTCATGCAAAGCGTCTGGTTCGGGTTGGCCAGTATTGCTCTGATCCCGTTACAGGCGTGGCTGATCCCCAAGCTGCAGCGGCAGATCAACTTGCTGAACAAGGACCGTATCCAAGAGGTTCGCCGCCTGAGCTCTGAGATCGGTGAAAGTGCCGCCGGTATCAGCGACTTGCGCACCAATGGCGGCTGGCGCTATCGCCTGGCGCAGTTCAGCCACCGCCTGGGCACCTTGTTCGAGATCCGGTTCAAGATCTACAACAAGAAATTTTTCATGAAATTCCTCAACAACCTGATCACGCAGATGACGCCCTTCCTGTTTTATTCGGTTGGCGGTTATCTGGCGATTACGGGTGAGGTGACGGTGGGTGCGCTGGTCGCGGCTTTGGGCGCGTACAAAGACCTCAGTGGCCCGTGGAAAGACCTTCTGACCTATTACAATCAAGTACAAGATATGTCGCTGCGTTGGGAAATCGTGACCGAGCGCTTTGCGCCTTTAAACATGATCCCCGAGCGCCTGTTCGAAGGCGTTCCAGAGACAATCCCACATCTGATCGGCAATGTTGAACTGCGTAATGTGACCGTGCGAGACGATGACGGGAAGACCATTCTTGAAGACATCGATCTGACCATTCCCCATGGCGCACGTGTTGCCATCCAGTCGACCCACGCTGCCGAACGTAGCGCATTGGCGCAGTTGCTGACGCGTGAATTGTTGCCGGTGCAGGGCGAAGTCGTCATGGCGGGTCACAACCTGAACGACCTGCACCAATCCGTGATTGCCGCCAGAATCGGTTACGCCTATTCGCGTCCCTATCTGTTTGACGGCACGTTGGGCGACAATCTTTTGATGCCGCTTCGCACGCACCCTCAGCATGAAAAAGACGCGCTGAAGCTACCCAGTCGCCGCCAGATCGAGGCGGTCCGGGCAGGCAATCCACCCGATTCACTCAGCGACGAGTGGATTGATCCGGGCTTGGCAGGGCTCGACGATATCGAGGATATCCGCGACTGGTGGTTCAAACTGGTCGAAGCGATGGGCATTGATGAGTTCATGTTCCGCCGAACCTTACGCTCCCGCTTCGATCCCGAAGTTCACCCGGAGTTGGCGCAAGAGATCGTCAATCTGCGCGAAACCGTTGCAGCCCGCCTGCAGGAGCGCGGCTTGGATCAGTATGTTTATCGCTTCGACCCGGATCTCTTTAACCCTGCGGTGCCTTTGGGCGGGAACCTTCTGTTCGCATCGCCGTCACACGATATCTCAGCCGATTTGTTGGCAGGTGACGGACGGTTCATGTCGATGCTGGCTGCTCACAAACTGGATGATGATGCGTTGCGCATTGCCGATGCGGTTTTGCAAACGCTGAACCAAACCTTTGGTCGGGATGGTGCAGATCACCCCCTGTTCTTGCGTTTGGGCCTGTCTAAGGACATGTATCACCGCCTTCTGGATATTGAGGAACAGCGCAATTCCAAAGGTGACGAGGCAATAAGTGTTCAGGATCGAGCACTTCTTCTGACCGTGCCTTTCATGCTGACCGCGGAACAGATCGGCCCCAGCTTCCCAGAGGAATATAAGGAAAAGATTCTTTCCATTCGCCACAGTCAGGCCGAAAGATTGCGCAGCGCTATGGACGGATTGTTTGTCCCGGTCTCACCTGATCTCTATGTCCCGCGGCTGACAGCAATGGAAAACGCGCTTTATGGCCGGGTTTCGATCATGGCTGGCGCTCATGTAGAAGAGATCGAAGACCTTGTGGCCGAAGTGCTCAATGAAGCCGGATTGCGCCGTCGCGCGGCGGCAATCATTTATGATCTGCCTTCGGGGCTGGGCGGAAATAATTTGCCGACGGTGTTTCAGGAGCGTGCCGCGTTTTCGCGTGCCGGGATCAAGCGGCCCGATATTCTGATCCTCGACAAGGCGCTTGCCAGCCACGATTCGGAAAGCCGCTTGCGTACCCGACTGAAACTGCGCGAGCTATTGCCCGACTCGATCATGATCTTCATGGAGGATCATTTTGCCCATCCCGAAGCCTACGACCTGTTTGTCGAGGTCAAAGACGGTCGCATCGACGGCGTGTCACGCGTACGACCGGAAACTGAAGATAGCTCCTCAGATGATCTCAGCCGGAAGCTCAAGATCATTTCTTCGACCGAGTTGTTCTCGCGCCTTGATGGTCGCAACCAGCGCCTGCTGGCGTTCTCGGCCCAATGGTATGAGGCCGCGGCGGGTCAAACCATATTCGCACGCGGCCAGGCGCCGGACGCGGCCTATCTGTGTATCTCGGGTGAGGCCAGTCTGAATCTGTTGGACAAGGATGGCGCGGTCGAAACGCTCTCGACGGTCGAACCCGGACGTCTGATCGGAGACCTCGCGATCATCACAAATGAACCACGACAGCTGGATCTGGTGGCGACTACGAATTGCGCATTCCTGAGAATCGGTGCTGAAGAACTGCGCGCGGTGATCGAAAGCGACGCAGGCGTCGCGGTCAAACTTCTCGAAACAGTGGCAGGTTATCTGTCATCGGCAGCGGAGCGACTGTTCCACCCTGGCACCACAACCGGACAAGAGGCGACCACGCAGCACGTCGAGCAGCCGAATGACACTTGATTATCAAAGGGCCTATGACCCCCATCAGGTTCTATTAACCGAAGCTCGGAAACGCCCCGAGCTTTGGCGTCTGATCGTTGGGATGGTCATTGTCGCTGCGGTTGTGCTCATCCTGAACACGATACTGTTCACCATGATCGCAAGTCTGGGATCCACCAAATGGGCGCGCGATTTCCTGAGCGGAACGTCCCCGGCGGCGCTTTTGGTCATTCTGGCCAGTTTCATCTTTGCCATTTTGGGGGTCGCACTCGCAGCAAGATGGGCCCAACGTCGCTCGCTCGCGACTGTGATCGGGCCGCAAACGGTGGCGATACGGCAGTTCTGGCGTGTCTTGCGTGCGTTGGTGTTGCTCGGTGTGGTTCTATTGATCTTGCCGCCTTATGATCTGGGGGCACCGCTGGTCGCCAATTTGCCGCTGTCCAAGTGGCTGATCTTACTGCCTCTGTCGGTTATCGCGGTCTTGATACAAACCAGCGCCGAAGAAATACTGTTCAGAGGCTACCTGCAACAAGGTCTGGCGGCGCGGTTCCAATCGCCGCTGATCTGGATGGTCCTGCCTTCGATTTTGTTTGCGGTCGGGCACTACAGCCCGTCGACAGCTGGTGACAATGCTCTGCTGATAGCCATCTGGGCGCTGGCTTTCGGGGTATTGGCTGCCGATCTTACCGCCAGATCTGGCACTCTGGGCCCGGCAATTGCCTTGCATTTCTTCAACAATTTTGCGGCACTGCTTGTGATTTCGTTGCCGGACAGCCTGAGCGGCCTGGCGCTGTATCACCTTCCGTATGAGGTCTCGGATACGCAGGCCATCCGACCCTGGCTGCTTGTCGACTTCGGGCTCATGATTGTGGGATGGCTCGCTGCGCGACTAGTCCTCAGGCGCTGATTGCAATTCCTGCGCCAGCGTCTTATTTGACGTCAACGCAGTCTCAGCAAGGTTCCGACATGAACTGGATCACAAACTACGTCCGCCCTCGGATCAACTCGATCTTCTCGCGCCGCGAAGTGCCCGAAAATCTTTGGCATAAGTGTGACGAATGCGGAACGATGTTGTTCCACCGCGAGCTGGCGGAAAACCAGAATGTCTGTACCCAGTGTGGTCATCACATGGCGATCACGCCGCGCGACCGTTTCACGCATCTGTTTGACGGCGGTATTTTTACCGAAGTGAAGGTCCCCGCGCCCAAGGATGACCCGCTGCAGTTCCGCGATCAGAAGAAATATCCCGACCGGATGAAGGCTGCGCAGAAAAAGACCGGCGAGAAAGAAGCGATGCTGGTCGCCACGGGTGAGATCGGACGTACTCCGATCGTGGCGGCGGCACAGGATTTCTCGTTCATGGGCGGCTCAATGGGCATGTTTGTGGGAAATGCGATCATCGCCGCAGCACAAGAGGCGGTGAAGCTGAAGCGCCCGCTTATCCTGTTCTCGGCAGCTGGCGGGGCGCGGATGCAGGAAGGCATCCTCAGCCTGATGCAGATGCCGCGCACCACGGTGGCGGTTGAAATGCTGAAAGAAGCAAACCTGCCTTACATCGTCGTGCTGACCCATCCGACTACGGGCGGCGTCACCGCGTCTTATGCGATGTTGGGCGACGTGCATATTTCGGAGCCGAATGCGCTGATCTGTTTCGCTGGCCCTCGTGTGATTGAACAGACTATCCGTGAAAAACTGCCCGAAGGCTTCCAGCGTGCTGAATATCTGCTGGATCACGGCATGCTGGATCGCGTCACCAAGCGCACCGAAATGCGCGAAGAGCTGATCACTATCACCCGAATGCTGATGAACCAGCCCCCGGCGGTCAAAGGTGATCTGCCGGCACCCGAGCCGGAAGCTGCAACAGAAGAAGCCCCCGCCGAGGACACGGCAGAAAAATGACCAACCAGAGTTCGGACGCCATCCTTGATCGGATGATGGCGCTGCATCCCAAGATCATCGATTTGACCTTGGACCGCGTCTGGCGTTTGCTGGCGGCACTCGACAACCCGCAGCTCAAACTGCCTCCGGTGATCCATATCGCGGGAACCAATGGCAAGGGCTCAACCCAGGCCATGATCCGCGCAGGGCTTGAAGGGGCAGCGTGCGCGGCCCATGCTTATACCTCGCCCCATCTGGCGCGCTTCCACGAACGCATTCGGCTGGCCGGAGAGCTGATTTCAGAGGCCGATCTGACGACGGTGCTGGATGAATGCTATGCTGCTAATGGCGGCGAGAACATCACCTATTTTGAGATCACCACCTGCGCCGCCTTGCTGGCTTTTGCGCGGACGAAAGCGGACTATACGCTGCTTGAGGTGGGTCTGGGCGGGCGTCTTGACGCCACAAATGTGATTGAACAACCCAAAGTAACGGTGATCACCCCGGTCTCGATCGACCACGAACAATTCCTCGGCAATACACTGGGCAAGATCGCGGCTGAAAAGGCCGGGATCATCAAACCGGGCGTGCCCTGCATCGTCGGTCCCCAGGAAGATGAAGCTTTGGAGGTCATCGAATACACCGCCGCCCGGCTTGGTGCGCCGCTGATGGTGCACGGTCAGCACTGGCATGTGCACGAGGAAAACGGTCGCCTCGTCTATCAGGACGAAACCGGCCTTCGCGACCTGCCGCTGCCCAATCTTCTGGGCGCGCATCAAATCCAGAACGCGGGTGCCGCGCTCGCAGTCCTGCGCCATCTGCAAATGGGAGACGCCGCCTATGAGGCCGCTGTCACCAAGGCCGAATGGCCCGCCCGGATGCAGCGCCTTAAAACGGGTCCGCTGATCGATCAGGCCCCTCAGGCTGAGCTTTGGCTGGATGGGGGGCACAATGCCGCCGCCGGAATCGCCTTGGCGGATGTATTGTCGAAGCTGCCTAAAAAGCCGACGCATATGATCTGCGGCATGCTCAATACAAAAGATGTTACAGGTTATCTCGCGCCTCTGGCCGCGCAAGCCGATACCCTCACCGCCGTCTCAATCCCGGGCGAAGCCAACACCCTCAGCGCCGAAGACACGGCCATGGCTGCTACAAAAGTCGATTTGCCCGCCTCGACGGCAGGCAGCGTAGCAGAAGCGCTCAGCGCGATCACCGCGAAAGACCCGCAAGCCCGTGTTCTGATTTGCGGTTCGCTTTATCTGGCGGGCAATATCCTGCGCGAGAACGGCTAAGGCTTCATCTGGCCAGAATACCTCGGGGGAGTCGCCAAAGGCGACGGGAGCAGTGCCCCCTACCGCCCCCAATCCTGATCCTGCATCTCACGTAGACGCGACGCTGTACGCTCAAACTCGAACGTTCCTTCACCTTCGACATACAGCATCTCGGGCTCCGCCGCCGCTGAACAGATCAGCCGCACTTTGGCTTCATAGAGCGCGTCGATCAGGGTCACAAAACGCTTGGCTTCGTTGAAATTGTTACGGGAGAGCCGTGGAACATCTTCCAGCACCAGAACCTTTACCGCCTCAGCGATGGCAAGATAGTCTCCGGGTCCCAGCATACGTCCGCAAAGATCGTAGAACGATGCTCGCGCCACTCCGTTTCGAAACGCGGGCAGAACAACTTCACGACCTTTGACCTGCAACGACAATGGCTCTGCGGGACCGCCGGATAGATCTTTCCAAACACCCCTGATCTTCTCACGTGCTTCTGGTCCAATGGGCGAGAAGTAGACCGGAGATCCCTCCAGTCGGTTTTGGCGATAGTCGGTCGGCGAAATCAGTTCCCAGACTTCAAGCTGCTCTTTGATATGCGCGATAAAAGGCAAGAAAAGCTGCCGGTTCAGCCCATCTTTGTACAGATCATCCGGATGCCGGTTCGAGGTCGTGACCACCACGACCCCACCCGCATGCAACATGTCGAACAACCGCCCAACGATCATGGCGTCGGTGATATCGGTGATCTGCATCTCATCAAAAGCCAGTACTTTGGCAGATTTCACAACCGCATTGGCCACCGGAGCCAAGGCATCCTCGATGCCATCTTCGCGGGCCTTGTGCAGCCCGGCGTGGATTTCTTGCATGAAGGCGTGAAAGTGTACGCGGCGCGCTGGAATATCGCCAAGTGTTTCAACGAACATATCCATCATCATGGATTTGCCACGCCCAACACCGCCCCAAAGATACAGACCCTGGGGTGGGGGCGGGGCCTTGCGGAAAAAACCACGCTTGACCGGTTCAGCCAGAGCCACCCGGATACGTTCAAACCGGGGTAGAACGGCCTCTTGCGCGTCATCACGCGTCAGCGTGCCATCCGCGATGCGCGCCTCGTAAAGCGATATCAAATCCGTCATATCCCGAGCCATAACGTTCGGTTCACCCGTTGAAAAGAAACCTTTTTCCGAACACATCAATTTTGCTGAACCGATACCACAAAACTCCTGAATTGACGGGTCTTGAGTTCACAGTAATCTGAGCCCTCAACAAAATCGGAGCCTTCATGCCCCAATCCGCACGTCTGCTGAATCCGATCCTGATCGTCGGGTGTATCATCATCACCGTCAGCTTCGCGGTGCGTGCGTCCTTTGGCGTATTTCAGATTCCCATCGCAGATGAATTCGGCTGGCTGCGCACCGATTTCTCGATGGCGATTGCCATTCAGAATCTTGCCTGGGGGATCGGGCAGCCGATCTTCGGGGCTATCGCCGAAAAGATCGGGGACCGGCGCGCCATCGTGCTGGGTGCTCTGACCTATACAGCGGGTATGGTTCTGAGCGCGTGGTCCGTGACGCCGTTCGGACATCAGATGTATGCGTGGCTTGTGGGGTTTGGCATAGCGGGAACCGGCTTTGGCGTGGTGCTGGCTGTCGTGGGGCGGGCCTCGTCCGATCAGAACCGCTCAATGTCGCTGGCCATCGTCACGGCGGCAGGCAGCTTTGGGCAGGTCATCGGCGCACCAACGGCTGAATGGTTGTTGAGTTTCCTGCCTTGGCAACAGGTCTTTCTGATCTTTGCCGCAGCGATCCTCGCACTGGTGCTGACTTTGCCTTACATGCGCGCGCTCAAACCCGCTGCAAAGAGTGAGTTGGAAGAAAGCATGAGCCAAATCCTTGGCAAAGCTCTTCGCGATCCGTCTTACGCGCTGATCGCCATCGGATTTTTCAGCTGCGGCTATCAGCTGGGCTTTGTCACCGCACATTTTCCGGCCTTCGTGACTGAAATGTGCGGCCCGATCCAGCCCGGAGGGCTTCTGCATTCAATTGGCATCACAACCACCTCGGCCCTCGGAGCGATTGCGATTTCCCTGATCGGTCTTGCGAATATCGGCGGGACCCTGTTGGCGGGCTGGGCCGGAAATCACTTTCCCAAGAAATACCTGCTGGCAGCGGTTTATACCGGCCGCACCATCGCGGCGGCCGCCTTCATCATGTTTCCGATCACACCGCTGACCGTGATCGCGTTCTCACTGGCTATGGGCTCTCTGTGGCTCGCAACGATCCCGCTCACCTCGGGCCTTGTCGCGCATCTGTTCGGTTTGCGGTACATGGGGACCCTGTATGGCATCGTGTTCCTCAGCCATCAGATCGGTAGTTTTCTGGGCATCTGGCTGGGTGGGCGCATGTATGATCTCTATGGAGACTATACGCTGGTCTGGTGGATTGGCGTCGGGATCGGAGCGTTCAGCGCCATCGTCCACCTGCCGATCCGCGAGGACCGCTCTGGCGTGGTCGCCGCAGCCTAATCAGGCCTGCTGATACTTGTCGATGATATAGCGGCTGGTCATCAGATCCAGATGCGCTCCGCCACCATTCTTGAATATCGTAATACTGGACGGGTCGGGCGAGAATTTCTCCAGCGCGTAGTAGTCTGCGATCAGGTCGTTGCCTGAGATCGCCCCCTCGGCAAGAGGGGTTTTGATCTCGCCAATGTGCTCAACCGTCGAGTCAAAGCTGTCCATGTAAATAGACCCACGCTGAAGCGCAGCGTCATCCGTCTCGCGCATGTCTGGCCTGTAAGCTCCAACAAGGTTCAGGTGCTGGCCGGGACGCAACCATTCTCCGCGGATGATGGGCTGAGTGCTCATCGTTGCGGTCGCGACGATATCTGCGCGATCTACGGCGTCCGGCAGGTCATAGGCAACGTCGACATTGTCAAACTTTTCGGCAAGGGCCTCGGCCTTCACGCTCGTCCTGTTCCACAAAGAAATCCGCGCGTGGGGGAAACCCGCTGTAAACGCCTCACACAAGGAAGCCGCAACTGGTCCGGCACCTAGGATCAATATGCTGCTGCTATCCGGGTTCGCCAACCGTAATGCCCCCAACAGGCTGTCACCGGCGGTCTTCCATTTGGTCACCAGAAAGAAATCAATCAATGCTGCAAGCCGACCATCCGCGTCGTCATACACACTGACCGAGCCGTCGATCACGGGTCGCCCGATCTGAGCATTACCCGGGAATATGGTTGTCGACTTGACCGCGATACCCAACCCGTCCACCCAGGCCGAACGCGACAGAAGGGTGTCGTCGCCTCGGTAGAGGAACGTATCTTCTATCTGTGCCTTCGGTCTCTGATGTCCCTTGGCAAGCGCTTCGGTCAGCTCAATCCAATCCAGATTGGCTTCTCCTTCTGCGAACGGTATCTGAAGAATGTTCACCGTGCCTGATCCTCCGATAACAGACCTTCGGCGACCAATCGCTCTGCCCAGCCTTGTGGCGTGTGGAAATGATGGGTCTGCCAGCCGCGCGCCCGCGCCGTTTCGATGTTGTCGATGCGATCATCAGCAAATAGCAGCGTCTCTGGCGCCAAACCACAATCGGCTTCCACCATTTCATAAATCGGCTGGTGCGGCTTGACGGCTTTCATCCGGCCCGAGACATATTGCCGGTCGAATTCGTTCAGAAACGGATAAACAGTGGTGGCATAATCGAAATTCTGCACCCCGAAGTTGGTCAGCGCAAAAACTGAAACATCGTTCGCACGCAGTGCCCGCAACAAGCGAACCGAATGCGGTATTTCGGGCGTTGCAAGTTCGATCCACTTGTCATGCCACATGCGAATTTCATCGCGCCATTTGGGGTACTTCTCGGCCCAGTCATAGATTGTGTCGGTAAAATGATGCCCCTGATCGACAAGATCATTCATCCCATGCAGATCAACCTCGGCAAACATAGCGCGACGGCGCTCTTCGCCGATGACCTTGTCGTAATAGCGTTCGGGTTGCCATTCGATCAGCACGTTCCCGATGTCGAAGATGACGGCTTCGATGGCCATGATGCGATCCCGCTCAAACTGCTCCAGTGCACATGGACTGAACCAATCCCAGGGCCGATATGCAAGCGCCAACCGCAGCGCGGAACGCGCTGCCTGGCCCAACGGAAGGCGATGCATCTTTGATGCGTCTCCGATCGGCGGGAGCGTTACCGACGCAACGCCGCCCGGATTTCCCGCTCGAGCGCGTCCAGAAATCGTGATCTGTCTGCCTTGCCAAAGGGTTTGCCCCCACCCCCTGCGCCCAGCGGGTTCGCCGCACGCAAGTCGGCCATCAGGTCGCGCATCGCCAGTTGCTGACCGATATTGGCCGCCGTGAAGGCCTCGCCATTGGGGCGCAGCACCCGCGCTTCGGCCTCGACGCATTTGGCAGCCAGCGGAATATCCGAGGTCACCACCACATCGCCCGGCCCACAGCGTTCAGCGATCCATTTATCCGCCTCGTCAGCGCCTTCGGACACGATGACGACCTGAACCAAGGGGTTAGCCGATGGACGCAGCCCTCCGTTCGAGACCAGAGCCATCGGCACCTGGTGCCGGGTTGCGACCCGCTCGGCCTCGGCCTTCACCGGACAGGCGTCGCCGTCGATATAAAGCGTCGTCACGCCTCTTTGGCCTGTTTCGCTGGTTTGGCCTTGGGCGCCGCTTTGCGCACCTTGAACTCTTCGGGGATCGGCATCCGATTGAACGCGTCCAGACCCGCGATCTTGTAAGCCTCGGCCAGGGTCGGATAGTTGAATGTGTTCTGTACGAAATAGTCCACCGTACCCTTCAGGTTCAGCACCGCCTGCGCGATATGGATCAATTCAGTCGCACCCTCACCAACGATCTGTACGCCCAAAACCCTGCGGGTTTTCAGTGAAAACAGCATCTTGAGCATCCCATGCTCCAGCCCCATGATATGCCCGCGTGAGGTTTCTCGGAACCGGGCTACGCCTACCTCATAAGGGATGCCGCGCTCCTGCAGTTCTTCTTCGGACATGCCGCAGGTCGAGATTTCGGGAACCGAATAGATGCCATAAGGATACCACGGGCTTTCCGGAAGGGTGGGGGTCTCGAGCGCGTGACAAGCCGCAACACGCCCCTGCTGTAGAGACGTGGAAGCCAGCGAAGGATGCCCGATTACATCACCCGTTGCATAGATATGCGGCACCGAGGTCTGATAGGTTTTCCGATCCACGCTTATGCGGTTGCGGTGATCCGTCTCGATCCCCACAGCGTCCAGGTTCAGGGCCGAGGTTGCCCCCATTCGCCCGGCTGCAAACAGCAGCATCTCGGCACGCACGTGGCGACCATTGTCCAGAGTGATCTCGACATGCGTGCCCGCGTCTTCAATCTTTTTGACGGCCGAGCCCAAGCGCAGATCGACGCCATTCTCGCGGATCTGATGGGTGAAATCATGGATCAGCGTCTTGTCGATGAAATCCAGAAACGTCTCGCGCGGTTCGATCAAGGTGACCCGAACGTCAAGCGCCGAGAACATAGTGGCATATTCGACGCCAATCACGCCGGCACCAATCACGCAGAGCGAACGCGGGATCTCCTCCATCTCGAGGAAATCGTCGCCATCAACGACGGTCTTGCCGTTGAATGGCACATAATCGGGCCGATAGGTCTTGGTGCCGGTGGCGATCAGGAACTTGGCCGCAGTAAGTCGCGTAGTCTCGCCCGCGTCCGTGGCAACTTCGACCTCGTGCGGGCCGGTGAATGTCGCCAGCCCGTTTAGGGTTTCAACGTGGTTGCGATTGAACTGATGTTCAAGCACATCTACCTCATGATCGAGTGTCATGTGCAACCGGGCTTTCAAGTCCTCAGCGCGGATCTGATCCTTCACTCTGTAGGAACGTCCGTAGAAACTGCGCTCGCGCCAGCCCGAAAGGTTCAACACAGTCTCGCGCAATGTTTTTGAGGGGATGGTGCCGGTATGCACCGAAACCCCGCCGAACCGGTCCTTGCGGTCGATCACCAGCACGCGTCGCTGCAATTTGCCAGCCTGAATAGCCGCCGAACGGCCCGAGGGGCCTGACCCGATTATGATCAGGTCATAGTCATATTTACTCATGCCTCAGTCTCCGTACAGCGCTTCGGCGTGGAAAGTGACGTGATCCTCCATGAAGGTGGACACGAAGTAATAGGAGTGATCATAGCCGGGCTGCAGACGATAAGTGGCCTGCTGACGACGCTCGGCGATTGCCTGCGCCAGCGCTTCGGGGCGCAGCAGATCCATGAATTGATCATTTGCACCGGTATCGATCAAGATCGGGCCATCAAAACCAACACTACGCATCATCAGCGAGGCGTCATGTTTTTTCCATGCGGCCTCATCTTCACCGAGATAAGCGCCCAGTTGCTTGCGGCCCCAATCCGAGCCCGTCGGGTTCGATATCGGCGCAAAGGCCGAGACCGAGCGGAACCGGCCCGGAAGGTTCATCGCAAGCGTCAACGCACCATGCCCGCCCATGGAATGCCCGGTGATTGCCTGACGTTCGGGGTCGATTGCGAAATTCTCTGCCAACAGCGTGGGAAGCTCTTCGGCGATGTAGTCCCACATATTAAAATGAGGCGCCCAAGGTGCCTGCGTTGCGTTAACATAGAACCCTGCGCCTTGACCCAGATCATAATCCTCATGATCTGCCACACCTTCGCCGCGCGGCGAGGTATCAGGGAACACCAGTGCAATGCCTTGTTCGGCGGCCCAACTCTGAGCGCCTGCCTTGGTCATGGCGTTTTCATGCGTACAGGTCAGCCCCGACAGATACCAAAGTATCGGAACCGGGCCGTCCTTCGCTTCGGCGGGAAGAAACAGACCGAATGTCATATCACATTTGCAGGCCGAGGAGGCATGGCGGTAGACGCCCTGCACACCACCGAAACAGGCATTTTCCGAAAGGGTTTCCATCAGGCTAGTTCCTCGCATTGGGTTTGTGCCATGGCTAACGTCCTGCGGCGTTGGCGTAAAGTCCGAGCGCCTTTAACGCGAGTATTTTTCGGGAAGGTGAAGATCAGAACGTACTGACCCAGCCGATCACGAAAGGCACGGTCACGATACTCGCGATGGTCGACAGCAGAATTGCAGCCGAGGCGCGTTGTGGGGCCACACCGTAATGCGCCGCAAGCATATAGACGTTGCCCGCCACCGGTAGCGAGGCTGCCGCAATCGCAACCATGGCCGGGAAGGGCGCAACCGGGATCAGCCAGATCACTATGACCGCCACGAAAAGCGGGTGCAGCACCAGTTTGCAGAAACTCAACCAGCCTGCGATCTGTATGCGCTCTGCGGATTTATCGGCCAGCGATGCTCCGATTGCAAATAGCGCACCTGGTGTGGCCGCTCCGCCCAGAATGGTCAGAAAGTCGTTCAATGGCGCGGGCATGGGGACGCGCAGAGCTGACCAGATCAATCCAGCCGATATCGACAGGATCATCGGGTTTTTCAGCAACCCGCGGCCGATCAGGCGCAAGGTGCTGGCGCTGATCCGGCCTTCGCGCCCGCCGTTGATCAGAATTACGATCAGCGATGAAAACACCACAAGATCCACGGTTAGGACCAACATCACCGGACCAATTGCAGCCTCAGAGAATAGAAGCGCCAGCATTGGCAGCCCCAGAAACCCGACATTCCCGATTGCTGCGCACTGCGCCTCGACCGCAGCGGTCGGAATGTCCAGTCTGCGCAGATAAGCCACAAGCGTTGCCAGCGCATAAACGCCGACGGTGCCCAGAAGATACCCGATGACCAGTCGGCCATCGAAGATCTCGGCAAAGGGCAACGTGGCGGCAAAGCGGAACAACATTGCCGACAGCGCAAAGAAGAAAACGAACTTAGTTAGGTAAGCCGTTGCTTCAGGAGGAAAGAATCTGCTGCGCCCCGCGCAATAGCCCAGGCCGATGATTGCAAAAAAGGGCAGGGTGCGCAGAAAAATCTCGACCATGCGAAAGTCGTAGCACGGTTTTTTGCGACGGCAAGACCGCGAAGACGTAGCTCATCGATATTCGCGACAAATTCGCGAATCTGGCGAAAATCATTGAAACTGAACCGACCGGTTTATACTGTGACGGGCAAGCAAATCAGGAGCCATCATGACCCAAGCCGCCACCATTCTGCGCACAGGCCGAAAATTCGATCAGGTTCTGCGCGGGGCTCGAGAGGTCTTCATGGCGGATGGTTTCGAAGGTGCAAGCGTCGACGACATCGCGCGTGCAGCGGGCGTGTCAAAGGCAACACTTTATAGCTATTTCCCCGATAAACGACTTTTATTCACCGAGGTTGTTCAAACCGAGTGTCGACTGATGTCCGAACGGATCATCGCCATGATCGACGAATCCAAACCTGCACGCGAAGTGCTTACAATCGCGGCAACACAGCTTACCGCTTTCCTCGTATCAGAGTTTGCGCAGCAAGTGTTCCGCATCTGCGTAGCCGAACGCGACCGATTTCCCGACCTTGGCAACGCCTTCTATGAGGCCGGGCCGCAGAATGGTCAGCAGAAGATGGCTGAATACCTGACCAAGGCTGTCACCAAAGGCGAGTTGGCCATCGAGGATGTGAATATTGCAGCCGAACAGTTCTCGGAACTCTGCAAGGTTCGCTTGTGGGGCAAAGCGGCATTCGGTATTCAAAGCAGTTTCTCACAAGACGAAATCGACGAGATTGCGTTGCAAGCGGTTGATATGTTCATGGCCCGTTACGGCGTCTAATCTGAGAAAGTTGTGGTGCGGGTGGAGGGGCTTGAAACCCTATATGTAGGTGTCTCAAGAAATCTCAGATAGAGAATAACTATATGAAAATGTTCAACTTACCTCCTACATCCGATCTCAATTAATCTCGACTAACGGCAGCACATACCATACTTAAGGGTGGACCAATGGGTGGGCTGGTAGAGGGCTATAAGGCGAAGAACAAATTTAGCGTGCGTGGCGTTATTGCGTTAGAGGCTGGAAAGCACTGCGATGGCGCTGGGCTCTGGCTTGTGAAGGCAGATACCAAAAGCGGTAAGTGGGTCCTTAGACTGACGGTTTTCGGTAAGCGACGGGAAATGGGCCTCGGGCGGTGGCCGTATGTTGGCTTGGCGGAGGCGCGGGAAACAGCTGACGCAGCGCGACGCGAACTGCGGGAAGGCCGAGATCCGATCAGAGAGCGGCAGAAACGACGTTTAGAAGCCCAGCGCAACTTGCTTCTGTTTAGAGACGTCGCTCGGGATGCGTTTGAAGCGCGGAAGTCTGAGTTGCGGGGTGGTGGAAAAGCGGGGCGTTGGTTTAGACCGCTGGAGCTACACGTCATACCCAAACTTGGTCATTTGCCAGTTGATGAAATTACTCAGATTGATCTGCGGGATTGCCTTGCGCCTATCTGGCATGAGAAAGCCGAGACTGCTCGCAAGGCGTTGAGCCACCGATTTCAGGAGCTCATTGTAAAGCACACAACGGAAACCCCAGTGTCCAACCAGGTCATATTCACGACTTCAATGATGAACCCTGAACTTGAGTTAGAAGACTATGTAATTGGCCCCCACTATACTGAGGACAAAAAAGACGCTTAATTTCGATTTAGCGACGTTGACGTTGTCTCTGGCAAGGCCACTTCAAGGATCAGGGTCTTAGGCGACTTTCCAGAACTAGTGCCACAAGCTAACTCAATTAGCAATTGACGGCTTCCCCACGACGTCGGCGCGGCGCTTGAACTCCTTGTCAAGGCGCTCGATCGGGTTTGGGCCGGTTGGACGTGTCGTGGCAAGCGGGGCAGGGGCTTATGCTACCTCTGCTCCGAGTTCTGCAACGAGCCCAAGGTACAAATTGCTGCACCGTGCATCAATGTCGGCAGTGCGCAGAAAAGCTGACTTTTCAAACCCCGGCGGACGATCATAGCAAACGTTTACCAAGACCCTTTGGAGCAACCGCTATAAGAAACTGGCTGGATATGCTTTTGATCATAATTTGCTGTTCTGCCGAAATCTCGCGCCTGTTGCAGGTCGCTTTGATTGCAAAGTCAGGCGATGGTCACTGTCCCGAATTGGTTTTCACGATACTGCAAAGCAAATCGACATGTTTGTCCAGCCATTCTTCGTCCAGTGCCTCGTGACGTATGAGTTTGCGGAAATAAGGTGCAGCGACTGCTAGTTCTATGAGTTGGTCGACCGGAACGTCGGCGGTGATCTCACCGCGGTCTATTGCGGCTGCAAATACTGCTTCAACACTCGCGAACCTGTCTTTCATGAATTCTGTTATCACTAACCTTGCTTCTGTATCGGTGGACGCAGCAGCGACCACCTGAGGTGCAATTTGACCCCATGGTGTGTCATTCAAGGCTCCCATCAGTACTCCGAGTAACCAGCGCAGGTCAGATCGCAGCGGGCCATCGGTTTTGGGTGGTATGTTCGGCGGTGTTGCGATGCGCCGGAATGCTGCATCACGCAGACTACGCGCATCTGACCAGTGCCTGTAAAGTGTACTGCGCGAAATGCCCGTTGCCTTTGAAACTGCGCCATGAGTTACGTGCAGCACGCTTTCATCCATCAGTATCTTTTGCGCAGCATCAAGTGCGGCCTGTCGTGTGGCGATCAGCCTGGGATCTTCTTTCAATCGCCCCTCCTATAGAACATCTTGTTGCGCTATAGAACATTTTGTTCTATAAGTATGGCAAGCTAAAAACTAAAGCTCAATACTCGATTCCGCGAACACGTCTTTTCAAAATGGGAGCGTATCAATGTTCAAAGTGGCAGCAACCCCGGTGGCGGTACTCTTATCGATGGGAGCGACAACCGCATTGTCCGAGAGCGGCACTTACGAGCTGGATCCTGGACACAGTCAGGTATTGTTCAGCTACAACCACATCGGGTTCTCAGAAACATATGGAATGTTCTCAGGTTTTAGCGGTGAGATTGAGTTCGACGAAGATGATCCGTCTGGGTCATCTGTCACAGTGTCTATGCCTGTGAAATCCATGATCACGGGCTGGGGCGCCCGTCTGCAACACTTCATGTCCGATGACTTTTTCAGTGCGAGTGACAGTGACATGGTCACATTCGCCTCGACCAACATCGAAGTCACCGGCGACAATACCGCGAATATTTCTGGCGACCTGACTATGAATGGCGTCACCAAACCCGTTGTTCTGGAAACAACGCTTAACAAGTCAGCGCCATACCCGTTTGGCCCAAAAGAGGGCACTCCGACCTTGGGGCTGGCGGCCACGACAACTATCGTGCGGTCTGAATTCGGACTTGGGGCGTTTGCACCTGCGGTGAGCGACGAAATAGAGCTCTTGATCAATATCGAAGCGTTAAAAGCTGAATGATGTGTGCAGGGGCACCGATACGGCACTGAGCACTCAATCTTTACTTTTGACGGGCTGACAACAAAATGAATGTGTTCCTGAGACAACTGGCGGTTGCTACGACAGCAGTGGCTTTGACGTGCCCATTGGCATTCGCGCAGGAGCGCTTCTTGCCGGAGCGCACCTCGCCGCGTCCTGAAACGACAAGCGGCGTACCGCATACTCAGATCGGTGTCGAAATTAATGCCGAATTGGCCCAGCTATTGCTGGAGCGGGTTGCGCAATTCCCGGGGGTCACACCTGGCCCAACACGCATATCACTTCCTGGCGCAGTTGGTTTTCAGCTTGATCCCGAGATGCTGCTGTCTCAACCGAACTCTATCGTCGGTGGGTTTGAGTTTGCGCATATGCATCCTGATGGCAGTTTGCACGCTTCGCTGCACCCCGCAATGGCGCGACGGGCAATTGAGGCTGGCTGGGCCGTAGCTCACCCTTGGGCCGATCAACGCCCCGGATGGAGCGGCTTTGTCATGATATATACACCGACCACGCCAGAAGAGTTGGATGTCGTCATCGACCTGGTAGAAAGTTCGTACACCTTCATCACTGGCAACTCCTTGAGTTAAGCACGTGTTGCCCGAAAGTGTGCCGGGGCGCCCGCTTCCTGTCAGAGAGCAGTTTCAGCCACCTTGTTTCTCGCGGTCAATTTCTTTCTCACATTTTGCCATGGCAAAGCGCCCGATACGTTCAAGCCATTCGCATCAATGGTAGCTCCCGTCCCGCGCAGTTGAATTAGCAAAGCCCAGCGTCGAAGGTTCACTTCGGGGCTGTACTGCAGTCCTACAGACAAAAAATGCGGATGGCCGCAAAATCCGCGACTTTCCCATTCGTAGATCTCGGGATTTTGCGGTCGCAGCGTATGGCCGGTTCAACGGGCCGCGCCGCAGCATCTCGACCGGGTGGTGGAGGTCGGCTTTGGGCCGGAGCCTTTTTGCATCAGGCATCCGTCATATGCTGGACCAGTGAGGTCAGCTGTCTGTTGCCGTAGCCATCGTCCCAAGCCGTTTTGGTGCGGTCATGCATCAACTGGATGAAATCAGCGGGCGCGTTAAGTGAGAGATAGGTCTTCAACGCATCCTCTTGCGCCATCGCGTAAACCTTCAGGGAGGCTTCCGCACTATCGTAATCCTCAAACGGAACAGTTCTGGCAAAGAGATCATGGTAGTCATTAACCAGTTTGATCGTGGCAGGGAGTTGGTCGGCATAAACCTGCATCGGGATGCCCGCTTTTTGGCAGACAAGTGCACCGTAGATCATTCCAAACATGAACCCCTGTCGAACCGTGAAGAGGCCGGCAAAGAGCGCGGCAAGTGCCGTTGGCTTCTCTCCAACATGGGCGGACTTTCCACCCAATTCTCTGATGATACTGCCATAGCGGTCCCAGGTTCCGGCACTGCCCACCGTGAGGATTGTGGTTTCGTCACCACCAATGCCGGAAGGGTAGGCATTGATCATGCCCAGCATGTAGCCAGCACCCTGTCCCTCGAGGATGATGACCAGTCTATCGGCATCCGAGGTATCGCCCGTGCTCATGTCGCAGATGGTCTTACCCATTAGCGAAACACTCAGCCCGTTGACCAGTTCAACAGTTTCCTTGTGGCTCTTGATACAGATGATGACAAAATCAGACGCCGCAATCGCATCATTCAGTGAAGAGCAGATCGTGGCTCCAGCCTCAGCAAAAACCTCTGCCTTTTCCGACGTTCGGTTCCAAACGCTGACATCGTGGCCTGCTTTGAGCAGGCAATACGCCAGCGCTGAGCCCATATTGCCCAGTCCCAAAACCGCAATTTTCATGATGTTTGCCTCCGGTGGTCGCCGATGAATTACTGCACTAGCATGCGCCGGCTTCGGGGGATCACATAGTTGTAAATTTTTCTATATTGTTAGATTATCTTACTTATGGATTGGCGCACGCTTCCCTCTTTGACATCTCTCAGAGCCTTCGCCGCCGCTGCCGAGTTTCGAAATCTGACCCGGGCGGCAGAGGCACTGAACGTGACCCATTCCGCAGTCAGCCAGCAAATCCGTGGGCTCGAACAACATCTCGACACTCGGCTTATCACTCGTACCCGACATGGCATTTCTCTGACATCGCAAGGCGAATTCCTGTCAGCGGGCCTGCTTGAAGCCTTCGCTGAAATGGCCTCCGTGACCGAGAGTGTGTCGAGTGCAGAGGCGGTTCGACCGTTGGTGGTTAGCGCGACTCCGATGTTTTCAAGCGCGTTCCTCATGCCGCGTCTGTCCACGTTCATTGACGAATTCCCCAATATCGAATTGAGGATCGATTCAACGATCCAGGCTGTCGACCTCAAGCCGGGCGGAATCGATATGGCCATCCGATACGGAGCGGGTCACTGGCAAGGGCTTGTCTCGCAGATGCTGCTGCCAGGCTGTCTGACGGTCGTCGCCTCAAGCGAACTGATCGGAAACCGTGTGCTCAGGCACCCTGTGGAATTGCTCGATTTTACACTTCTCCAAGAGCACGCTTCGGTCGAGTTTGACCTGTGGTTGGAAAAGGTGGGGATTCCCACCGACGCGGAACGAAGAGTTGTGCGGATGCCGGGCAATATGCTGCTGGATGGCATCCGTCGCGGTGATGGCATCGGGGCGACGGTACCGGCTTTTGTTTCTGACGAGCTGAAGTCAGGTCAACTCGTGGCGCTGTTCGACGATCCAATACCTCAGATCGGCTACTACCTTGTCACTTTGCCGGGCCCGGTTCGACCAGCGGCAAATCTGTTCATGCAGTGGCTCTCGAAATCAACTACTGAATATGAGAAGAGCCTTTTCCGATGGACGCCCGCTCACTTGCTGTAGGTGGTAAATGGCACCGACTAGAGTCAAATTGAGTCTGACTTGCCGTATATGACTGTGCGTACAGTGCGCGAATTGGCGCCGGATATGGTCATGTTCCCGCAACTTGGCGCTCATAATCCACACCATCATACCAACCGAGCGATTTGATGACGTTCAGGTTGTCGTCTAAGTCCCATTCTTCCCAGCCCGAGAAACGAACATGGTTACCAGTCTCTTTATGATGGCCTTCGAAAGTCCACGCATAGACCATGTGGTGATCGGCGACGAGAACCGTGTCGAGGTTAAGAACGAGGTCAGGGAAGTCAGCCATAAATCCCGCCGCCATGTCGCCAATCTCCGTCCGGCTCTCCATTGGGTCGCCACCGTTCATTATCATGACTGTATGTTCAGCACATGAAATTGAGGGGCATAAAGAGGACTCTTTGAATCCGATAGTTAAGAAAGAAAAACATTTTCAGATTCAAGTTTCTCCAGATCAAATGGAGCGCAGCTTTCCACGCTTGTGCTCCGAACTTCGCCTCGCCCGAGATCAGACGCACTGTGACCGTCTTATGGACGATATCGCCGAATACCTACGACTTGGTCAGACTTGGTATGCTATGAAATCGACACATGGCCCAGCTCTCCGTTTCATGGTTTTGGGATATATTTTCCAACGAGCGGAGAACATAAAATCTCACCAGGCCTATTTGAATTCTCTGATGTCAAAGATCGATCGGGGAGACATGCAACCAACCGCATTGTTGGTGCAAAAATCAAAATAACCGCGGACGAGCAGGCCGTACTTATGAATACCCATCTCGCTTATGAGTTCAGAGCAACAGATGAAGTTCATCCCATCGATCTATTGTGAATAGAATGCGGATGTATTACATTGTACTACACAGCGGAAACAGGTGATTGCGATGAGAACCAACCCATATTCAATCCGTCTTGATGAAGACTTGAGAAAGTCTCTGGAACGAGAAGCTGCGATAGAAGATCGGCCGCCTGCGCAGCTCGCTGTACGAGCAATTAGAACGATGTTGGAATCCAAGGCCGCAAAGCGAGCAGCCATTGATGCAGCTGTTGAAAAAGCAGATCTAGGTAAGTTCATCACGGCAGACGAAATGAATGCCTGGATAGACAGCTGGGATACCGAGAATGAGCTCTCTGCTCCGGTCGCAAGCGGGCAATCCAATAGCCAATGAAAATTGTATTTCTCGAAGATACGGCCCGGGACATTCAATGGTTCCGCTACTACTACACGTCAGTTTTTCCTGAAGGCAGCAAAAGGGCACGAGCACAGCTCAAAGCCATTCAGCTTACTCTTGCAGCAAACCCGTATGCAGGTCACCCAAGTGACACACGCCAAGACGTACGGGAGCTTTCAGTACCGCGAACCCCATTTACGCTAATCTATCGTGTAATGCCCACTCAGATAGAAATTCTGCGTCTATGGGATACTCGGAAGGGCGCGGATTACTGAAACCGGGAGTTTAAAATTGGTGGCATCAGCCGCGCAGGGTAGGGGGTAAGAAATCGAACTTATTCTGCTATTCGACCTCTAGCTTCTGCACAGACGGGCGGACAGCTGACTTTCGCTGCATATGCGAGAGCAACTCTACCAATCTGTGAAAGCGGTCATTTACAGTCAGATATGCGATACACGCCCGATCCAGGTACGGATGAAGTCCTTTGTGGCGCGGGATCAGAGCGACCTGGCAAGGTCGCCAATATCCCAAAAAAGCCCGGCCATTGCGCGCAATGCATCACGCGAAACTGACTTTAACACGTGCTCGTTTGGCGCGTGCTGCGAACAGCCGCGATAGGAGTGCGGCACCCAAACCGTTGGGAGACCGAGCAAATCGGAAAAGACCTCGTTGGGCAAGGAACCGGCGAGATTTGGCAGGACATGGGGTGGCTTCCCACACGTTTTTTCAAGCGAACGCGCGACAAAAGACACCCACGGATGGTTGGGCGACGTTCGCGTTGCATCAAAGAAGCTGCGGTCATGAGGCTTGATCTGAACGATCTCAAAACCTCTCGCATCAAGGTGGCGTCGAAGGGCGGGCAGGATATCGGATTGGTTAGTGCCAACAACGAAGCGGAGCTGGCAGGCGGCTATGGCAAATCCCGAGATCGCGTTGACCGGTGCCTCGGGGACACCGCTTTTCATTGCGAGGACCGCAAAACTGTTCCAGCCGAAGACGCGTTCGGCCGGTGTCAGGCCTTCCTCTCCCCAATTCTCGTCAATCTTCGGACCACCATCCCCGCCAACCGGCAAGTTGCGCAGGGTGTCCCGGATGTCTTCAGTCAGGCTGGTCGGCCGCCATTCTGGTATTTGGATTTGGCCCCGCACATCGGTGATCGTCGAGAGGGCTTGTGCAAGGATCATCGCGGGGTCGGCAAGCAAACCGCCCCAGTTACCCGAATGGTGCGCGCCGTCTCTTAGATCAACGATGAGGTCGAACGAATTGCCGCCCCTTGCCCCCATGAACAACGTGGGCGTGTCGGACTGAAGGCGCGGCCCGTCCGATGCGATCAGGACGTCTGCGGCTAGGTTGTCCTTGTGCTTGGCGCAAAACTCCGACAACCCCGGTGATCCCATTTCTTCGCCCATTTCAATGAGAATGCGCATGTTGAAGCCGAGCGCTCCACGGGCCTCAATGACAGCGCTCAGCGCCGCCAAATTGATGAGATGCTGCCCCTTATTGTCGGCTGTTCCGCGTCCATAGAGGCGGTCGCACTCATCAACCAGTCGAAATGGGTGAAGCCCGTCGCGCCATTGATCCGTTTGCGCGCGGATCACGTCGCCATGCCCGTAGGACAGGATTGTCGGACGCGTGTCGTCCTCGATGCGCTCTGCAACCAAGATCGGTCCGGCATCGTGCACAGGGTTCGGGTAGATTTCACAGGAGAACCCGAGTCTGCTCAGGCGCGGAACGAGGGCTTCCTCAAGATAGCGCGGAAGCTCCGCGGCTTTTTCTTGTGTCTGGCTCTCCGTCTCATGGGCAACCAGTTCGCTAAGTTCTGTTGCAAATTGACCGGTGTCGAAAAACTGGGCGGCGTTGTCTATTGCAGAGGCGCGGGTCACGGTTGTTTTGCCTCAGACAGGTGGACGCACGTCGTCCGGGATCGGACATGTGTAAGGTGTTTGGCCCAGATGGTCTTGATGCGTCGCGCATGCAGCTTCGATGCGCGAGGGATCCTCAACCAGTCGACAAGCTGTCGCGGCCATTGCTTTTGCCGCGTAGACCATGCCTTTGTGAGCCGCGGGCGCCTTGCCTTGTGCCACTGTTTGCCACGTATGAAACGGCGTTCCTATAGCACAGGTGGCAACTCGTGCCTGAACGGTTGGGACTGCCCAACTCACGTCGCCAACATCTGTCGAGCCTTCGCCGCCATCGCTGTGGCGATCAAGAGGTGCGATGAAGTCGCAGAGTGCGAGATTTTTTTTGGGCTTAGCACCGATCCGCTTGAAGGTCGTATTGATGTCAGCGGCGGTTAATGTGGTCTGAATGTCGCGGGCAAAACTGAGATCTGCCTCGTCAAAGGCGACGGGTCCAAGTTTCTCTAGCTCGTGCTGCATGGTTTCTTCCAAAGGACGGTTGCCAAGCAGGTTTGAAACGCCGGAAAAGACCTGGCTGGTAACTTGCGTTCCTGTCATCAGCGCCGCGCCGTCCGCAATCTTTCGGACGCGCGTAACCAAATCGGCGAGGTCCGGTAGCGAGCTGGCGCGGACGAGTTGGCGCACTGTGGCCTTGGCCTGCACCACGTTCGGCGCAACACCACCTGCATCGAGATAGGCGTAGTGAACCCGGGCGCTGTCGGGCATGTGCTCGCGCAGGTAATTTACACCGATGTTCATCAGTTCAACCGCATCAAGCGCCGACCTACCCAATTCCGGTGCACCCGCCGCATGGGCAGCTTTTCCATGAAAAGTGAAATCGATCCGGGTGTTCGCGAGCGATCTGGCCTCATTCACGCCTGTGAAGGTCGCTGGATGCCACGAGATGGCTGCGTCGACATCATCGAACAGTCCTTCGCGCACCATGTATGTCTTGGCCGCGCCCCCTTCTTCAGCGGGGCAGCCATAGTATCGCACACGGCCCTTGATGCCGTTTTCGGCCAGCCAGTCTTTCACCGCCGTCGCGGCCAAGAGTGCGGCGGCCCCTAAAAGATTGTGACCACACCCATGCCCGTTGCCGCCCTCTTCAAGCGGCTGATGTTCAGCCACACCTGGCGCCTGGCTCAGATATGGCAGCGCATCGAACTCGCCGAGGATGGCAATCACCGGACCCTCGTCTCCTGCTTCGCCAATCACGGCCGTAGGAATGCCAGCTGCGTTCTCTGTTATCTTGAAGCCCTGAGCGCGTAACATCTGCACATGTTCGGCGACGGACTTGTACTCGGCATAAAGCGTCTCGGGCGTGTCAAAGACTCGATCTGACAAGGCGATAAAATCATCACGATGGCGGTCGACGTGGTCCCAGATCGGATCGGCGTTTTTCAAGGGGCTCTCCAGCTTCTCGTTCAAACGGTTTCGGCGTGTTCCAGCAGGCAAGCCGTTTCGCGCCCGCCGCGCCCCGCTTTCAGTTCAGGAACAGTGGTGCGGCACTCAGCGGTCGCCACCGGGCAACGCGGGTGGAAGGTACATCCAGATGGCGGATCGAGCGGCGACGGAATTTCCCCCTCAATCGGGGCAAACTCACGCCGGCGCTGATCAAGGCGCGGAGCCTCTGCAAGCAGCGCTTTCGTGTAGGGATGGCGTGGGTCCGAAAAAATTTCCTCAGTCGATGCGCTCTCGACAATGCGGCCCAGATACATGATCGCCACGCGGTCGGCGATGTGTTCGACGACGCTCAGGTCATGGCTGATGAACAGATAGGTCAGGCCCAGCTCTTCGCGCAGATCCATGAACAAGTTGATAACCTGCGCCTGGATCGACACGTCCAGCGCAGCGATGGCTTCGTCGCAGACAAGGAACTTCGGCTTCACGGCGAGCGCACGTGCAATTCCAATCCGTTGCCTCTGACCGCCGGAAAACTGATGCGCGTAACGCCGCTTGAGCGACGGGTCGAGGCCGACCTTGCGCATCACGTCGTCCACGTATTCCGCACTCTCTGCCTTGCGGACGATCCCATGCATACGCGGTGCTTCGCCGATGATATCTTCGACGCGCATTCGCGGATTTAGGCTGGCAAAGGGGTCCTGGAAGATCATCTGAATTGCGAGGGTCGCCGCGCGTTTGTCGGTGCCGTTCAACGTCGCAACATCTTTGCCTCCGTAGAACATCTGTCCGTCACTTGCAGGGTGAATGCCGGCAACAACACGTCCCAAAGTGGACTTGCCGCAGCCGGATTCGCCGACCAATCCCAGAACCTCACCCTTTTGAATCGACAGGTTCACGTTATCGACAGCATGGACCGTTTCTTCCCGGATGTTTGCGCCAAGTCGCTGTGCGATTTTCCCCGCGACGTCCAAACGTTTGGTGAAGCGCTTCGAAACGCCTCGGATTTCAACGAGCGGCTCACTCAAAGCGTCGTCTCCTTGGTGCGTTGCGGATTGAAACAGCGAAGGCTGCGGCCATCCACGTCCTTAATCGGGGGGCGCTTGGAACACGCTGCCGTTCGGGCCTGACAACGCGGTCCAAAGGCGCATCCTTCAGGCAGGGCGAGCATGTTTGGCGTCATCCCTTCGATCTGGAACAAACGCTGCCCGCGCCGGTTCGCCGTCGGAACCGATCCGAGAAGCCCGACCGTATAGGGATGCAACGGACGGTCGATAACATCGTCGATACTGCCTTGCTCAACGATCCGTCCTGCGTACATCACCGAAATCCGGTCCGCGAGCCCTGCCACAACGGCAAGGTCATGCGTGATCCAGATCATCGCGGTTCCCGTGCGTTTCGTCAGCTTCTGTGCCTCGTGGATGATCTGCGCCTGAATTGTCACGTCGAGCGCTGTCGTCGGCTCGTCGGCAATAATGAGGTCCGGCTGGTTCAAGAAGGCTGTCGCAATCGCCACGCGCTGCCGCATCCCACCGGAAAGCTGATGCGGATAGGCTTGCAATCGCTCTTCCGGCGATGGGATGCCAACCAAACCAAGCGCATCACGGCTTCTTTCCCAGGCGGTTTGGCGGCTTACGTTTTCATGGGCGAGAATGGCCTCGATCATCTGCGTATCGACGCGCAGGACCGGGTTGAGAGTCATCATCGGATCCTGAAAGATCATCGAGATTCGGTTGCCACGCAAGGTCTTGAGTCGCTCTTCCGGTGCGTTCGCGATCTCGTCACCATTAAAACGGATTGACCCATCGACGATGCGCCCGGGAGGATCGATCAGCCCAAGGATGGAAAACCCGGTGATCGACTTGCCCGACCCGGACTCACCCACCAGACCCATTACCTCGCCCTTGGAGACGGTGAAATCCACACCATCTACGGCCTTGACCACACCCGCGTGCGTGAAGAAGTGGGTCTTTAGCCCGCTGACTTCGAGTACTGCCGTCATTTCTTCAACCTCGGGTTCAAAACATCGCGCAAATGGTCGCCCACAAGGTTGATGGACACGACCGTCAGCAAGAGCGCGATGCCGGGGAAAACGGATATCCAGTAGCGCCCGGACAGCATGTACTCGAAGCCATTTGCGATCAGCACCCCAATCGACGGTTCAGTCTGTGGAAGGCCTACGCCAAGAAACGAAAGCGTCGCTTCCAATGAGATTGCGCTGGCGGTTTGCACCGTGCCAACGACGATCAGAGGCGCCATGCAATTCGGAAGGATATGGCGAAAGACGATCCGGGGTCGCGATATTCCAAGGCATTGCGCGGCTTCGACATATTCCTTGCCACGCTCGACAAGCGCGGTCGCGCGAACCGTGCGGGCGTAATAAGCCCATTGCGCGATCACGAGGGCGAGGATGATCTTGTCGACACCCTTACCAAGTGCCGCAACCATCATCAGCGCAACAAGCGATGCCGGGAACGACAGTTGAAGATCCACGATGCGCATGATGAACGCTTCGGTCCGGCCTCCGGCGTAGGCCGCGACCAGACCGATCGCCATACCGATCAGAAGGGCAATCACCCCAGATGCAAGCCCAACGGTCAGAGAAATACGCAAGCCATAGAGAATTGCCGAGTAGAGATCGCGTCCAGACCCGTCCGAACCGAGCCACATCGTGTATCCGTCGAATGCTTCGGAACCTGGAGGCAAGCGCCCATCCATGACGCTGACCTGGCCAAGATCGTAGGGGTTCTGCGGCGTGATCCAGGGTGCCAGGATGGCCAGCAGAACGATGATCAGGAATATGCCGAGCGCCGCTGTTGCGATCCTGCTTTCGAAGAACTCGGCCCGAAATCGCTGGAACGGCGTCTCGACTTTAGGGGACTTGGCGGGGGTCAGAGAATGATCTGTGACGGTGTCGGTCATGCGCCCTGATCCTGCAAACGAACCCTCGGATCGAGGATCGAGTAGAGTATGTCGACGATCAGATTGATCAGCACGAAGAACAGTACGATGATCATCAGATAGGCGACGACGACAGGCCGATCCAATTGCAGTATTGCGTCGATCAGCAGTTTGCCCATTCCCGGCCACGCGAAGATTGATTCAGTCACCACCGAGAACCCGATCAAACTACCGAATTCGAGGCCCATGACGGTCACTACCGGGATCATGATGTTTTTCATTACATGCACCAGAATGATGCGTCGGGTCGAAAGCCCTTTGGCCCGGGCATACTTCACGTAATCCTGTCCCATCGCTTCCCGGACACCCGCTCGGGTAAGGCGGATTGCCAGTGAAATCTTAAGAAGCGCTAGGTTGAGAGCAGGCAGGAAGATGTGGCTCAACCCATCGAGCGTAAAAAGGCTGCTGTGAATCCCAAGAAACGAGCCGATATCGCCGCGCCCTGTCGCTGGGAGCCATCTAAGTTCTACGGCAAACAGCATGATGAGCATAAGCCCGACCCAGAAGGTCGGCAGCGAAAACCCAAGGATTGAGCCAGCCATAATGCCCTTGGACAGCGGGCTGTCGGGATAGAGCCCGGCATAAAGACCCAATGGAATACCGATCACGATAGCAAGAAAGAGTGCACTGAAGGCCAGTTCCATCGTGGCAGGCATATGGTGCAGGATCAGTTTGAGCGCGGGCTCACCGAAGACGAAACTGTCGCCGAGGTCACCCTGTGCAGCACCTTTGAGGAACAACCAGTACTGTTCCCAAATAGGCCGATCCAATCCAAGCCGTCGAATTGCAGCTTCGATGTCAGCCTGATCCGCGTCGGGGCTGACCAGCATGTAGACCGGGTCACCAACGATATTGACGCCGAAAAAGACAATCACCGACATCAGGAAGACAACAAGCATTGCTTGCTGCAATCGGCGAATGACAAAAACGGTCATGAGGACATTCCCTGGGCAAAGGCTCCGGGCCGCTGCGAAGGCGGCCCGGATGCATTGCGATTACTCTTTCACGACGCCTGTCGCGAGAGTGTATTCGTCGGTCCGAGGGATGTAGCTCAGACCTTTTTTGGCCGCCCAGGTGTTGACCTGGAAGTGCGTCGGAATGATCGCCACGTTCTCGATCGCGCGCTCTGTCGCCGCGGCGAGCAGTTCCTGCCGCTTTGCGTCATCGACTGTTCGCAGGGCTTCTTCGATCAGTGCGTCGGTTTCAGCATCCGAGTGCCGGCCACGGTTCGATGATCCAAAGCCCGCATCCTTGTCATGGGTGTGGATCAGCGATTTGAGAGGCGAGGACGCTTCGCCGGACCCCGCGCCCCATCCGACGAGGATAAAGCTGAACTCCGGCAGACCCTCTGGGCTGCCTTTGGACGCGCGTCCAAAGTATACCGAACGCGGCATTGTTTCGACGGCTGTCTTGATGCCAACACGGGTCAACATTTGCGCAATTGCCTCGGCAATTTTGGCGTCGTTGATGTAACGGTCATTCGGCCCATGGATTGTCATTTCAAATCCATCGGGATAACCGGCTTCAGCCAGAAGCGCTTTAGCACCGTCCGGGTCATAAGCCACGACGTCCAGATTGTCGGACACGCCAAAGAACCCCTCGGGCAGAAGCTGGCCGGCGGGCAGGGCAACCCCCTCCATGACACGCTCAACGATTGCATCGCGGTTGATCGCCATGCTGATCGCCTTGCGGACGCGGACGTCCATGAGGGGGTTCTTGATATCGCCGCCACCGTTGGCCTTCACAAAGGGTGAATCCTCGCGGAATTGGTCCATGTGAAGATAGATCACTCGGTTGGACACGCCCTGGCTCAGCTGGATACCATCATTGCCCTGAAGTGTTGTGATATCGGTCGTTGGTACGCCCGATATCATGTCGACGTCACCGGCAAGAAGCGATGCAACACGGCTCGGACCGGACGTGATTGGGCGGAATTCCACCTCGGACCAGATCGGCGCGTCACCCCAGTAGTCGTCGTTCCGCACCAGTACGATGCTTTCACCCGGTGTGTAACTTTGGAACTTGAACGGCCCTGTGCCGATGGCGGCCGTACCCGCGTTGAAGTCTTCCGTCGTTGCTTCGCAGCCCACTTCTGAGATCACAGGGATCGTGGAAATGTCATTGCCCATCAACGGATAAGGTGCGGCCGTTTTGAAGTGCACCGTGTAGTCATCGATCTTGATGACTTCCTTACCCTTTAGATAGGTGCCGTATCCCGATGGAGAGTTCGGTACGTCCGGCGCGCGCGCCATGGTGCAGACTACATCGTCCGCCGTAAAGTCACTTCCGTCGTGAAACTTTACGCCCTCACGCAGCTTGAACTCCCAAGTCAATTCATCAATCGGCTCCCATGACACGGCAAGACCCGGCGATAGGCGCTGCTTCTCATCCTGCGCGATCAGCCGGTCAAAGATGTGCACGGACATCGCGTTGTTCGGACCCAGGTTGTGAAAATGCGGATCGAGTGACGTCGGCTCCGAAGCGAGGCCGATCGTTAGTTTTTCGGCCGAAACAGCACCGGCGCCGAAAGCCAAAATGCTGACAGCGACGGCTGTCGCAGATGTGAGTTTCCTCATCAAAAAGACTCCCTGTTTGTTTGGCGCTTGTGAATGGGCGAATCTTTGGCCGATCCCGCGCCCTATAAAAAAAACTAGCTACCGCAAAAATCATTGCCAATACTTATTGCTATGCGACTTTGCATAGACCAATCCAAGAGTTTGGATGTTCAGCCGCTCGTACCGGGGGAGTAATGTAGCATGACGGAACACAGACACAGACTGCGCGAGTTCGAGTCGCTAAGAGCCGTGATCACGACTGGGACAACCATCGGCGCCGCGCGGCGTCTCGGGATTTCGCAGTCTGCCGTGAGCCGGTCCTTGTCACAACTCGAGGCCCGTGTTGGGCGATCGCTCTTTCTCCGGCGATCGGGACGTATCGACCCAACAGACGAAGCCTTGCGTCTCAACGAAAAACTGGACCCAATTTTCGAGACGCTGGCGGACATTGAGGGCGCAGAATGGGCTACTCCGGATAACGAGCCGTTACGCCTGATCGTGCCGCCGACTCTGGCACATCACTTTGTCATCTCCAGGGTGGCCAGTTTTCTCAAGAAGAATGAAGGAAAGCAGCTTCAATTGGATATTCAGGCCACGGACGTGCTGGTCGCCGGCATTCTCGACCTCCGCTATGATCTTGGTTTGACGAGTGCGATGATCCAACGAACGGGTGTTCATCTCATGCCTTGGCGCCGCAGTCAGGTGGTCTGCGCCATGCCGAGCAACCATCCGCTATCGGAAAAACGAGTGGTGACGCCGCACGACCTTGAAGGCGTCGCGCTGATCGAGTTTCTGCGAAGGCTGGGGACGCGAGCGATCACCGAAAAGATCTTTGCGCGCGCTGGAATTCGGCCGAAACAAGTCGCAGAAACGGCAACGAACATGGCCGCACTGGAGCTCGTCCGCGAGGGTTTGGGCGTGACGCTGATCAATCCCTTCCCGTTGTTGTCGTCAGGGATGGAAGGTGTCGTCGTCAGGCCATTTGACGCCGCCATTTTTTATGACACGAGCTTTGTACTTCCATCAGGCAGGCCACCTTCTCAGCTTGCCCGCCAGTTCATGCGATTTGTCAAGTTGACGACGCCGCAGGACAAATACTCAGAGCCCGTCTAGCGCAGCATCTTAGCCGACCACGAGGTGTCGACGTCCATCGGAAAGTTCGGTCGTGGCAAATTCGCAAACGGCCAGCGGTCGTGAACTGGCGACGTAAGCCCGCCCGTGTCGACCTCAAATACCTGGTTTGGCCCAAACCAGTTGGAAAACCCGGCCCGAAAGTGGCCTCGGGATTTCACAACAACAGTCCGGGCAGACGCAATATCCAGCCCGAACATATGAAAGAACACGGGGTCGGCAGTCTGTGTGCGATCGGTGATCACCACCACGGTGATACCACCAATACGAAGCGCAGCGGATGGCCCTAGGGCCAATCTCCGACCAGCCGTCATGCCCAGTTCACCTACCACATCTCCATTATGGAGACCCAAGACCTCTGCATCCACCTCAAAAGGCACATCCCATTGCGCCCAGAAAGCGCTGGAATCGGAAGACCGGTTGAATCGTGCCCTGAATTTGCCGCCGACACCGATGCCATGGGCTTCGTTCGCAAGTTCCGGATCACAAAAGGAACCGAATAGGCATTCTTCGACTTTTGCCGCATGAAGAGCGGCTATCAGTTCCGTCGTCCTGCCACTGCCGCCGCCACCAGGATTGTCACCGGCATCGGAGAAAATCACAGGCGTGCGCGCTTGGTCAGCGGAAATTGAGATCGCTTCCGTCACGGATGTCAGTTTCCGAACGAAATCCTTCCTCAATGACCAGGCCATGTCTGCCAATTCTTCCGCCAGTGCATTGGCCGCCTTCTGGTCCTCACGCGCGGTGACAACGATGCTCAGACCGTTGTCGGGCGTGTCGGAGAAAAGAAAATTACCGAAGATCGATACGTTTAGAATCTCACCTCGACCTTCGGCTTGTCGTCGCTGACCATGGTCGATCAGCGCGCCATACGGGTGCTCGGCACTTAGCAGGGTCACGGATGCCGGAACAAGAGGCAGTTTAACATGCGCGGTTTGGGGCCGGACGCCCGACGCCAAAACCCGGTGCAGCGAAAAGGCGGCTTCCTCGCCACGTTCTATTTGATCGACGTGAGGATTGGTCCGATAGCCGACGATCAGGTCACAGGCATCGACCATCCGTTGTGAGATATTTGCATGCAAATCGAGTGTCGCGATGACAGGTACGTCCGGTCCGACAACTCTCCGAATGCGTGACATCAACAAACCGTCGGGGTCGTGGTCGTGCTCGGCAACCATCGCGCCGTGATTGCAGATGTAGACTGCGTCGACAGGGCCAGCTGAGCGAAGCATGTCTTCCGAAGTCACCATGATCTCTTCGATCACGGTTTTTCGTACTGGACCTGCGGGATGGCTGGCTGCCAAGATACAGGGTACCGGCGTCCAGTCGCCCGTAGCATCCATCGCCCGGACAAAGGCCGCAAATTCTATTGCCAGCTTTGGTGTCGCGGATCTGGCTTCAGACATCAAAGCATCGCTTGTAAGCCATGTCAGAGACTTAAAGTCTGACAAATCAGCCGGGGGTGCAAAGCGATTTGACTCGAGAATTGCGCCAAGGAGGGCGATCTTTGGAGCCGTCATGCGAGAGGCCTTTGGAAATGCAACACAGTGCGAGGAAACATGAGTAGGTGATTTCAATCAAGATATCATGCGTCTTCTCTGTTCTAGGAAAACCACTGCCGCCTTGCGTCTTTCCTATAACGCGACGCGCAAACGATCAGTGCCACCCGTTATGCTGACAGAAGTTTCCGGAGAATTCGTAAAGATTGTTTGGGCCGATGACCCAGACGTTCACCTCATGCGCGGCGCACCGGATCGCCCACCCGCCCGGTTCAATCGCCGGGGGCAGGACGCTTTGTATCTGAGCCCTGATGTCGAAAGCGCAAAAGTCGCTATTGGTCAGGACGTTAGGAAGGATGATCGCCCGCGGGTTGTGCTGACCTTCGAGGTGGAACGATGTGCGTTATTCGATCTGCGCAGCCCCGAAGCCGCGGATATCTATGCACTCGCCAGTCAGCCCTGGCGCAAACTCTTAGCTGCGGGCGGAGAGCCGTCTTCATGGCTCGCTGCTGATCGGCTCAGAACAGATCGGCATATCGGGTTGATTGACCCTTCGCGAAGGCGTCCGGGTCTTTGGCACATAACTTTATTTCGATGGAGCGAGCCAGGCGCACCTGGCGTGTTTCGGCGTAGTGAAGTGAAGCCGGTTTCCGTCCTGCCGGATTATCGGTGACGTTTAAGGTGCGACCAACTATCATTTCGCAATTATGGTCATCGCGAAAATTGGCTGTGTGGAGGACATTGTCATGAGTTCTCTTCTGGCACGCCAATGACATTTTTTTGCATGTTGTTTGAGCGCTCGTGACAGTCTGCTTTCAGTGCCAAAATGTAGCTTCGCTTTGGGTAACGAAAGGCGGCTTTGGGTCGCCCGTTTCAAAAAGAATTTGTGTTCAAGATGCTGGCGGGCACATGACTTCGATCAAGGAAGGGCCGTCACGTGATAGCCCCGCGGAAAGGGCTTTTGCAAAGCTATCGGTGTCTTCAATTCGTATTCCGGGAACCCCATGCCCTTTAGCGAGCGCAACCCAATCAAGCGTTGGGTTTTCCACATCAAACATTGCCTCCGCATTCTTGCCAAAACTCTCAACACCGACATTTGCCAGCTCATCTCGAAGGATTTGATAGCCGCGGTTTGCAAAAACAATCACCGTAACGTCCAGGCTTTCGCGTGCCATCGTCCACAAAGATTGCAACGTATACATGGCTGATCCATCGCCTGTTAGAGCAATTACTTTTCTATCTGGACATGCAATTGCTGCGCCGGTTGCGCACGGTAGGCAAAGCCCTATCGCACCACCGGTTCCCCCAAGCAAGTCATGTGGTCGCGCGGTTGCAGTCGGAGGAATGACGTGAAACCCGGACGTCACGGATTCATTGCAAACGATAGCATTCTCGGGAATGAGGGCCGCTAACGCTTGGCCGACTTTCGCTAGGGTGAGATCTCCGGTTGGGATTGGAGGCAGGTCGAGAGCGTATGTGTTCAGCTGTGTCTTGCTCGAAACACCAACCGCATCTGCCAGTGTTTGAAGAGTCCAGGCAATATCATCCGTCGGAGCACACAGGCTTGAAACCGTGCAACCGGCGGGCTCGGGTGTGCTCGGTTTGCCCGGGTATGCAAAGAAGGCAACGGGTTGGTCGGCGCCGATCAAAGTGATTGACGATGTCTGTTCAAGCTGAGCGATCTTGGGTGCAATTGGATACACAAGTTGATCCAATTTGGCAGCCCCGGCCCCCTTCGAAATTCGAGGGATTAGAGTATCCGCCAACAGGCGGCATCCGGTTTTGACGGAAATTTTTCCAGCCAGTACACGAAGTGGACCAAAAAGCGCGGAACCACCTATCATCAAAGCCGCGTTTGCAGTCTTCAGACGCATGGCTGCGGCCTCGATGCCTTCCAAGGACGGGCGATGAAGTGGTTGGGCCAGAATGCTATTCGTCGCAGGGCCAGTCGCTGCATCCCAAGCAGTATCGGCGGGAAGAACAAGAGTGGCGATCTGGCCGTTTTGAGATCGGGCGGCCTGGATGGCTGCGGCCCCGTCCGATGCGACGCTTGTGGCCTGATCAGAAACTCGTGTCCAATGGCTTATGGCCTGACTTACGCCAATAATGTCGCCTCTGAGTGGGCTTTCATAGCGCAGGTGATGTGTTGCGTGATCTCCCACCACATTCACGATCCCGGACCCTGATTTTCGGGCGTTGTGTAGATTGGCAAATGCGTTGCCTAGCCCCGGTGCAAGATGCAGCAGAGTGCCGGCGACGTCCCGTTTCATGCGGTAGTAGCCATCAGCGGCGCCCGTCGTTCCACCTTCGAACAGGCACAGAACACAGTTCATCTCGGGATGTCTATCAAGAGCCGCAACAAAGTGCATTTCAGACGTGCCTGGATTGGCGAAAACCGTATCCACACCATTGTGAAGAAAGGTTTTGACTAACGATTCTGCGCCATTCATTCGATCACCGCCAACTCTGATTTCAACGAACTTTATGGGAGAGACAATCTAAAAGTAACTGAAAAAGCTTTCGATGATGTGCAGGCCGTCAATCGTCATCGATGCCCTCGCCCGTAAGACATGCCATGTTGAACAACGCGAAATCGTGGTGGTTTTCGGCCAGTTCAAGTCGAACTCGGGTCGCCCAGACATGCTTGGGTTTTGGCGGCCGCTTCTGACCGACGATACGTCCTTTGTTCCAGGTTGGGCGAAGCGCGCGAACGGCAGGTATGTTTGGGTTTCCATGACTGATCCTCCGATCCGCCATGCCCTCCCACAACGACAACCCGACATTGACGAGAAACAATATTACAGGATGCTGCGTCGCCTCAGAGGCCTGCTGGGAGCTCGACGTAGCCATCCATCGTTGCTTGAGCAGGACAATAAATTGCGCATTTGACAACAAGTATTTGCGGCCCACATGCTGAAACGTGAAAATCGAGGTGTAACGACCAAAGGTAATTTCATGTTTAGATCATCAACCCGAAGTGAAGCAGAAAGTTTGTTAAGCGGACTTGCTCTTGGATTTTCTGCGGACCCGTTCATGCGTTGGCTGTATCCTGAACCTGCCGATTTCCTTACCCACTTCCCGCGAGTAATGGATTTCTTTGGCGGGCGTGCATTTGAACAGGGTAGCGCGTTTCGGAACGATGATTTCACTGCTGGCGCACTTTGGCTTCCGCCAAGCATTCACCCTGACGAAGAACGGCTTGTCGCCTGTTTTGAGCAGACGGTCTCACCAGAAAAGCATGATGCGTTGTTCGAAACCTTCGGGCAGATGGACAATTATCATCCCGATGAGGATTGCTGGCATTTAGCATTTATTGCGGTCGATCCAATTCGCCAAGGAAAAGGATTGGGGTCCGCGTTGCTTGAATGCTGCCTCAAACGTTGTGATGAAGATGGAAGACCTGCTTACTTAGAGTCGACAAACCCTACAAATCTATCGCTGTATAAGCGCTATGGTTTCCAAGAGATGGGTCTAATCAAAGCCGACCAAGCCCCACCCCTGTTTCCGATGTTTCGAGCCGCCCAATAGCGGTAGATCAAACGGCTGCATTGTCTGCAATCTGTGAGTTCGGCAGTTTCAGGATATTTATGTCCGTAGCGAATGGCCGGTCTGGTGAAGCCGCACTGCGGCACCAGTGACTGCGATGAATGTCTCTTATGGGCCGTCTGCTGGCCCTGTCGCTGATACTGTGATGCACCCTAGGTCAACTGTGAGCCTAGCCTGTGAATTCGAATTTCTCGTTTGGTGGAGCCGCAGTACCAGAAGTGTTGCAAACGTTAAGTATGGTCACTGTTGCTAGTGCAGAGGGAACGTCTATCAAGCCGGAGTTGGGCCGGACAAATGGGGTTGTCATCTATAACTTGACGATCCGTTCTCGCGATCCAAACATTTTCCGTGGAAGCTGTGGCAGCTTCACAATTGCGCATGATAAACTGCTTGCAACGCATAAGATCAGAGATGAACCATGCGGTTACCGGATGAAAGCGATACGGAATATGGAACGGGCAATGTCCGGGCATTTCTGGAAAGCTTGACCGGTCCGTCTCGCGGAACCGTAACCTGGCTTGTCGGCACCGCTTTGTCCGCTTCACTAGGTCAAGACCGTATCCTGAAGATAAGGCGGAAAGAGGATGTACCCCCACATGACGAAGATGTGGCGACCTTTCAATGGTCGCAAGGCGGTTACACGCTAAACGCGCTGCCCGGCCGGGAAATCTGGGTCAATGGTCAAAAGACTGCTTCGGCAGTTCTTAGGCATGGCGACATGATCGAGTTTGGTGAAAAGGGTCCCATGTCGCGCTACAGGATGTGTGACCACTCATTCCCTGCACATCACACGGTCGAAGACATAATAAGTGACGCTTATGTGTATGCGCGCTCCAGCCGACGACCCTTCGCCAGCAAAATGTCCAGTGCGCTGCGCGAAGGCGGACGTCGACTGACATCACAAACCACGGTTTTGTTCCGGTTTACCGTTATCGGTCTACTTCTACTGATTACAGCCTTTGGCTATTTGCTTTTTCAGAACGATCGGAAGCTGGCGGATAGCCTGAAACAGGAATCTCTCAAGATCGAGGCGGTTGCTGTCATGCTTACGCAGACGCGAGAAGATGCATTGACGGCGGATGATCTGGTCGCGCTCAGAGAAGCGTTTGACAATCAGGTGCTTTCCACCGAACAGCGCCTTGGGACATTGGAAGAGCGTGCTGGTGCATCCAGGCGGGTAATAACGGGCTCGACGCGATCCATTGCCTTTATCCAAGGGGCCTACGGATTGCGTCAAACCGAAAGCGGCAAATTACTGCGGCATGTGCTTGGCCCAGACGGGGAGAAACTAAAAACTCCATTCGGGAAACCGTGGATTGAGCCAGATGCGGCAGGCGCGCCGGCAGAGTTTCAGTTCACCGGGACCGGGTTTCTTTTGCAGGACACCTCTCTGTTGGTGACCAACCGTCATGTCGCCTTGCCCTGGACGACCGGGGATCGGGCACAGGCCCTGAAGGCAGCAGGGCTTGAAGCCGAGATACTTAGTCTGCTGGCTTATCTGCCAGAACAATCCGAGCCAATGGAAGCGGTATTGCTTAGGGCAAGCAAAACGGCCGATCTGGCACTTCTGTCCGTTGATGCGAACCGTGTTCAAGGGCTTGGGCTTACACTGGCACCTGACCCGCCGCGTGCAGGTGAAGAAGTTTTCCTGCTTGGATTTCCAACTGGCCTAAAGGCCTTGATTGTGCAGGCCGGGCCGGATTTTCTGAAAACGCTGGAGAGCGATGGCGCCGTCGACTTCTGGACGATTGCAAAAAATCTTTCAGAGCAGAACAAGATCAGGCCTCTGGCCAGCCGGGGAATCGTCGCCCAGACCAGTCCCGGTGCAGTCGTTTATGATGCTGAAACCACAACCGGCGGAAGCGGCGGACCTGCCCTGAACCGAAATGGCGAGGTGGTGGCTATCAATGCCGCGATCTTACCTGAATTTGGCGGCTCCAACATCGGTGTTCCTGTATCGCACCTCAAAGTGCTTCTGGAGGAAATCCGGTAGCAGCCACTGGGGCGAAACTCCCGCTGACTGTTACCGTCAACAGAGATAGCTCAGAATTGTATCAGTTCTGCGCTTAGCTAGGGTCTAAACATTGTATTCCTTGTTATGGATCGGGAACGCAGGCCAACGCGTACCCGATCAGCTGAGGCAGGTCGTGTAGCATGAAAGATGCTTCGCGCTGCCGGGAGCCGTTCTTCGACACTCACTTCGAGATGGGGGACTCTGAGACCCTGGGGTCGCAACCGAACAGCGGCAGCAGTTTCATGCTACGAGCCAAATCTGCCACATACTGTTTTAGTTGAATAGCGAAATTGCTTCATGCATTATATTTGAAAATTAAATAAATACCCCATGGATATTGAACTCGCGCGAACATTTCTGGCGATTGTCGAAACGGGCAGTTTTCTGGAGGCTGCCAACAAGGTTTACGTTACGCAATCAACAGTGAGCATGCGCATTCGGTCACTCGAACAACAGCTCGGACGACCAGTATTCGAGCGCGGAAAATCGGGTGCTACACTTACTCCGGCCGGGCACCGCTTTCATAAACACGCGCAGGCACTTGTCAGGTGCTGGACACAAGCCCGGATCGACGCCTCCCTGCCTGATGCGGTGGAAGCTGCTCTGGAAATCGGTGCTGTGCCCAGCTTGTGGGACGGGTTCCTGATCGACGCGATGCCAGCGTTCATGCAAGCGTTTCCGAATGTGGCGGTTCACGGGTCTACGGTTTCAACTGAAACACTGCTAAGCCAAACGACTGCGGGCGCGCTGGATTTGGCTGTGATGTATGATCCGCGGAACACTGTCGGGCTGACCGCAATGCAGTTGTTCGAAGATGATTTCGTACTCGTGAGCAGCGATTTCGATACCTCGCGAAGCCCATTTGAAGAAAACTATGTTCTAATCGACTGGGGGCCGGAGTTCCGTGCCGATCACCTGCTGAACTTTCCGGAAATTCCGACGCCAATGTTGCAGCTTGGAATTGGCACTCTTGGCCTTAACTACTTGAAAGCCCAGCCGGGAGCCGGATTTTTCCCCTGGCGGGTAGTAGCGCAGGAAGTCGAAACCGGTTGGTTGAAGGTGATTGAGGATGCTCCTCGGTTTGCTTATGCCGCCTATGCTGTTTTTGCAGACGATGATCCTGAAAGCCTCCCCTGCAAGGCCGCCCAGCTATTGAGTGCCTTTGCAAAAGAACAGTTTCCCGTCACGGCCTGAGATGGCGGACTACTCGCGGCTTACCATGTAGAAGGCGAATTGTCAGTTTTCGGAAGCCTCCAGGGCTTCGGTTGCTGCGGGTTGCATTTTGCCAGACTCGAACATTAGACCTGCAGTAATCCCGACCATCAAAACGCCGCCCATGACGGCCCAGTACCTCCAACCAAAAGACCTGTGCAAACGCATTTTTCTCTCCACGGTCGTCCATCGAGACCAGAACAGTATAAGGAGGGATAGAAATCTGCCAAATCGTGGGGACTGACCCTCAAAAAGGCAATATACTGAAAACAAACATCTATTCAGATCATCGATAGCACAGTTGAGAAAAAATCATAAGGTTTGGCACTCCGAAAACGAAGATTGATCCCCTAAAATATCGAAGCAGAGGGAAAGGAGGTTTCGATGGATAGGCGTTGGATTAATCGCGTTACCGAACACATAAGGCGTTTCATTGCGTCACAACGGTTCGGGATCGTGAAGCATTCGGCAGCAAAACAGCAGGATTTGCAAAGCCCACAAGATTGGGACGATGCCGCCGAGATATGGGACCCGTCCGAATTCGACCCGGAAAAAGAAAACCGGGAACGACGTTTGCGCCCGAGCGATTACGAATGGGACACAACCGGCGAACTTCCTTGGCGCGGGCACAATCACCGATTCAAAGGAGGCTGAGGGAAATCCAAGGCCTGAACATTGGATATTACAGTCACAGGTGACGCAATACTCGCGTCCCCTGATCCCGCATCGCATACCGTTTGGGATCCGAGCGCCCCGAAGAGGAAATCCCGCTCCGGATAGCGTGACCGAAAACATTTGAGATTATGGAAAAAAATTACGTCGCTTTCGGCCTCTTAGGTCGAAAACAGCGCAGCGCCTTCTGTGTGTTTTGGCAAAATCCAGTACCAATCAAAAACGGTGTACAGAATGCTGGAAGTTCATTCGATTCCCGGTGCATTTACCGCGCGGGAATGTGAGCAAATTGTTGCTGCATCACAAAAAGCCCCGGCGAACGAGGCTCTGCTTGTCGGGCAAAACAAGGATCACAATCTGCGCAGAGCGGATGTGACTTGGCTGGACGACGTCGACGGCTCTGATTGGGTGATGTCACGCCTGATCAATCTGGTTCGTCGCTCCAACACCAGCAAGTTTGCCTTTGATCTTCGCGAGTTCGCGGAAAGCCCGCAGATTGCCTGCTACAAAGGATCAGATGGTGGTCATTTTGCGTGGCATTCCGATATTGGCGACGGGCCCGTTGCCCAAAAAAGAAAGCTGTCTATGGTCGTACAGCTCAGCAAACCCGGGATGTACGACGGCGGTGACTTGGAGATTATGCCGGGCGCTTATGCTGTAACGGCCAGCCGGCATCAGGGGAGCGCGACCATCTTTCCAAGCTTTTTGTTGCATCAAGTGACACCGGTTGAGAATGGTGATCGGTATTCGTTGACGGTCTGGGCACATGGCCCGGCGTTTCGCTAACGTTTTCCGTACTCGTTTAATTTAGAGTCCGAGACTACAAGGCTAACGATTCCTTTCGTGTAGGAAACAGAGTCGAAAGTGTTAGGCTTGCCTTTAACATATTCGCTGAAATGACATTTCCTGTAGTCCAACGTATCTGCTAAATCCTGGAATCCGCACGGTACTGACGCCTGAGTTGCTTTGGTCACTCAATGGCTGGCCTCTATTATGTATCCGTCGGTAAGCGACTGGCGACTGATTTTTCATGGATTAAGTTTGGCAGGCTCACCATATCAGAAGCAACTTTGCCAGCTGCCTTTGAAGTACTTTCGACAGATATGCGTGTCTGACCCAACCGGGGGTGCAGCTTACGAGCCAAAATCCACGTCCAAAGCAAACCTGCGCCACCCGCGGCGAACACGCCAGAGAGCGGTGCTACGAGAAGAACCAGCCAGGCGGCACCAGGTGTAATAATACCCGAAACATCGCGAAAGCTCGCGTAAATTGCTGACATCTCAGTTCGTTCGGAAGGTTTGACTGCGAGAAGGAATGGCAAACCTGCGGAAACATCGAGCAAGATCAGGAAAATCGAGCCCATCATTAAGAACGCGATTGTGACTTCAGGGATTCCGAATGGAACTCCAGCAAAAAGAAATAGCAGCCCGGACATGAGGAATCCGGTTCTGACTGCTGCGCGCACCGAACTGCGCTGCATAAACCTAAGCATCAGCGGGGTGCAAAACAGGGCGGCATTGGAAATCGATAAAGCAATCCCTCCAAGCTGGCTGCCTAGCCCGTTCTGAACCGCATAGATGGGCAGATATACGACATAAATCCACCACCCGCAGGAACGAACGACTGCGAATACCCATCCGGCAACCAATCGCGGTTGCGCAAAAAACCTCCCGAAATAGGCGAACGGATTTGCGGGAGTGCATTGGCTTCTGGTGATGAGCCTGCCGTTTCCGAGGCGCATAACAAGAAAGATGAGAAGCATGACAATCGCTGCACCGGCTGCAATCAGGAACGGTGCAGGTTGCCACCACTCGTACAATATCGCGCCAAGTGCAGGGCCAGCCGTCCAACCCAGCGCACTGTAGAAAAGCCGAGATGTCTCAAAACGTCCCAGTTCAATCCTGGCAACATGGTCGAGCACATAGGCGTTGAAGCACACAAATTTCGTCACAACGGCGAAAGTCGTGAGTGCAAGCCCCGCAATAACGGTAGCAGGGGTCGCAACGGTCGTCACAACCGCACCCGCGACGTACGAAAGAGTGCCGAATACATAGACCCATCTCCTTGGGACAAACCGGATCAGGTAGGGAACCAGAAGACCGATCAAGAGTGAAACTGTGCCAATGGCGAAATAAATTTCGGATACAAATCGCGCATCCTTCAGCGCGTTGTATATCGCTACCGGAAAAACAGAGATCAAAATACCCCTGGCAATCGCCTCTGATCCCGCCAGAATGGCGAATCCCGGCACACTGGGTGCTGGCGCATGGCGAAGCCATTCTGGTATTCGGCGTTCATGCATGAGAAGTGCTCAATGGACTGGGAATCAGTCAAACCTGTTTCCTCATTTTTTCTCTCCTGGCAGCGACCCGATGTCGTTTTTGCTAATCGTGTAAGTTACAAAAATTCCATAACTGAATTTCGTTTTTTCTTTTTGGGAACCCGCTTCGCTGGCGTTCAATTTTAAGCGCTGAATCCAGCGAAAGCATAGCTTGAACTCGGGCTGGATTCGCCCAGTAGAATGGCCGCAAACGGGAAATCACTGCACGACCGAAAATCTACCGCTGTGGATGCGAGCACTTTCAGCATGAGCAAAAGTCGTGGCTGCAAAAGTCGGTTTTTTCCGCGATCTGTGAATTTAGGCTCGCCCAGATTTTGCTGCCGCAGCGAATGTCGGCAAAGCGGGCTGCTGCTGCAACACCTGATGGCCTCGCTCAAAGTCGGCAATGGGCCGTTGAAAATGTCTCGAAAAACAGGGCAGGGGCTTATGCTGCGTCAGCTCCGAGTTTCGCAAATCCGGGATGAAATCACCATGGCGATGACGGACCTCGGCGGGGAAGTTGTCATCGAAATCGAGGACCGACCTCCTGGTAAGCGAGAGGGCCGCGTCCGCGATCCTTTCGGAAATGTTTGGATACTGAGCAAGACAATTGAAACTCTGACAAACGAGCAAATTCAAAACCGCTTGGTCGGACAGCTTGGTCTGATCGACATCACGGTGCTCACCTCTTGCAGGGAAACTGACCAAAGGTATGCTTTGTCCATGAACATCCACGGCTTCGATCACATCGTTCTCTGCGTTCATAATGTCGACGTAACGCTTGAGTTCTATCAACAAGTGTTAGGCATGACCCCGCGAGAGGAACGCCCCGGCAAATGGTCCCTACACTTCGGTTCAAACAAAATCAGTCTTCAAGGTGTGGGAACAGCACCGGATCTGGCGAATAAAACCGTTCCGGGAAGCGGTAATTTCTGCCTACTGACCGACACACCAATTGAGGAAATCACCGCGACGCTTCGCGCGCATGACGTCACTATCGTGGAAGGTCCTTCTGAGAAACTGGGCGCCGTCGGCAGGCTTATGTCCGTGTACTTCCGCGATCCAGATGACAATTTGGTCGAGGTAAGCAACAGGCTGGCGTAATAAACGGAGTGCAACACGATGTCAGCCACGCAACCAGGGTCGGGAACGAGCACAAGCTTTTCGAATTTTGCATCGTAGAGAGTAATCATTGTAGCCTCGATGTCGAAACCAAGAGCACAAATCAGCTGGCTGATCACAGCTAAGGTAGGGGCCATGAGGCTCTAAGAACTGGAGAGCAGTCATGCCCAGAACGGGATTCATAGATCATATCGGCATCGCGGTGCCGGATCTTGCGGCGGCGAAGGCCTACTATGATGAGCTAATGCCGATCCTTGGCCTCAAGGAGTGGTTCAAAACCGAACCGGCATTCAACTACGGACCGGATGGGAAACTCGGGACGCAGCTGTTCTTCTACCAGGCGAGGGACGATGGGCACTATTTGCGCCACGCTACCGGGCTACAGCACTTGGCATTCTCGGTGGAAAAGCGTGAGATCGTGCATGAGGCGTACAATTGGGCACTCTCGCGGAAGTCACATATTCTGGACGAACCCCAGGAGTTTCCTCAATACGGGATCCACTATGCGGCCTATTGGCTCGACCCACACGGCATTAAGCTCGAGGTTGTCTGCCACAAAGATGGTGAAAGCAGTTGAGACATCAAACTATCACCAGTGCTCCAAATGCGGTGCTTTGACAAACTGTCGAAAAGCGCTGCGCTACGTCCTCCCAAACGTCTGGCGGTGTAGGTCCGGCGAGAGCCCAATGCGGGCTTTGCCAACCTTTCAAATCACCATCATCCCCGACCTTTTCAGTTCGAGTTTCAATCCCTAGCGGGCAAGGCAACCTCGCCTTCCCAGTCAGAAATACGGTGCGGTAGCGCCAGGAATTTTGACGCCACACGTGTTTTGGTCGTTCCACTTCCAGTCATCCCCGAGTATTTGCCGGTCGAGGAAACGATCCGCCAGTTGTTGACGCCGAAGGCAACAACCTCCCATCTCATGGTGAACGTGTCTTCTTCTTCACCATAAACGCAGACGCCACCGCCACTGACACCGCTGGGTCCGCCGAAACCCGAGCCAACGCACCGGACAAACCCAGGATCGATTGGTCCCTCGTCAACGGTATAAGTCCCATAGTTGTCCTCTTTCCAGAACACGTCCTCGCCCGCGGAAATTTGCTCTTGGTTGACGACATAGAAGTTCGTTACCGACACTTTCTCTGCAGCAGTCAGACAATGAGGTGCAATAAGAACTGCGGGGATTAGCATTGAACGCAACATGTTGTTTCCTTCGACAGTGGGGCAAAGCCAGCATGATAGAGCCTACGGAATTTATTGCTAGGAAGGGAACTCGTAGCCAGACCTGCAGAGTCAGCTTTGTCCGCTGACTGTGAGTCCGTGCGTCCTGAGAATTTGCGCCTGCAGCGAATGGCCGGTTCTACGGGCCGCACCGCAGCGGCGACATGTGTCGGTGAACGGCAGTTCAGGGCCGTCCGCAACAATCCCTCAGACTGAACTTTCGGCTGATGCTGCAATGCATCCGATGGCCTCGAAGAGCCCAAAATACAAAATGCTTCAACGCGCTTTAAGGTCAGCGATGCGCAGAAAGCAGACTTTGCAAAGTCCGGTTGACCACATTGTCCACCAATGGCGACAGTTCTGCTTCGCGACTGGGCTATACATAGCCCTCAAAGCG
>NZ_JBQFTW010000011.1:0-125861 GCF_056538865.1 Ruegeria sp. BE3
CTGCGGTCAGCGTCGTCTTGCCGTGGTCAACGTGGCCAATCGTGCCGATGTTGACGTGCGGTTTTGTACGCTCAAACTTTTCCTTTGCCATTCCTCAGGCGCCCTTTTGCGTTTTGGGGACCCTCGGTCCCGTGGTTACATCTGCGCGCGCGAGATATTTGGTTCAGGGACGAAAATCAAGCACATCCTGAGGGAAAAGCGGATCAGGACGCCGGATTTTGCGTGACCTGCTCGGATTCGAGTGGCTGGATCAAGCCGGGCCGCTTGTCGAACCAACCATCGCCCTTGTGTTCTTCGGCCAGCCATTCCTCAACCCGGTCGGCAACTTTCAGGGCCAGGCCGTTCATCTGCTCTTCTCGGGTTCGTGCATTTCCCGACCCGGCCAAGGCACTTTCACCAGTGGTATCTTCAAGCACCTGGAACTGCTTACCTTTGGCAAGGAACTCTTTCTTCTCGACGTCATAGACGTTGACCAGAACGATCGCTGTGCTTTTGGGATTGTAGATGACGGGCACGCCCGGAGGTGCCAGCATGTAGCCTTCGAGGCTGATACCGATATCGTATTCCTGGGTTCCCTCATAGCGGCCAAGCCGGATATCAACCGCATTTTGGATGGCATCTTCCCATTCCTTGGGCGTCGCATCCCGGGAAATCGGCCCCTGCTTGGCCTTCTCGGCAAATGCGTAATTTACGCGAAGTTTGAATTCGCCCAGCGACTCGGGTTCTTCGTAAACCTGTGTCTGGGTGCATGCGCCCATCAGGGCCAGCCCGGTGATCAGTGTCAGAATGCGCAGCATGTTTCTCGTCTCGATAGGCCTGTTTTCTTTGGATGTAGCGCACCGACACGGGTTGTGCCAAGCCGTATCGGCATAATTTCACCAAACGGGCGCGCAGATCACGAGAACTTATAATTCCGCGGGAAGCCGTAGGGCGGTTTTTTACCGACGCCTGCACGCTTGGCCAGCCATTGGGACATATCGGCCTCGTGCCGGGTCTTGTCGCCGCCCATGGACCATTTCAGGCCCTCTTCCCAGTTGAAAGTGGTGATATCGGACAGGCCGCCATCCAGTTCCAGCGTGCCCTGCCGCCCCCGCGCCATATTGTATTTCTGCAAGCGGACGCCTTTACCTCGGGTCATCTCGGGCAGTTCCTCGGTCGGGAAGACCAGGAATTTGCCGTTCTGGGACACCACGGCCACATGGTCGCCCTCGACCGGCTTACAGATCATTGCCGTCTCGTCGCCTTTGACGTTCAGTACCTGCTTGCCGTTTCGGGTTTGGGCCAGCACGTCATCCTCGGGCACCATGAAGCCGTTGCCCGCATCCGAGGCCACCAGCAGCTTGCGCCCCGGCTTGTGGATCAGGATGTCGATGATCTGTGCCTCGTTCGGCAGATCAACCATCAAGCGCAGCGGTTCACCCATGCCCCGCCCACCAGGCAGGTTGGCGGCGCTGACCGTATAGATGCGTCCGTTGGAGGCAAAGACCAGCAGGCGGTCGGTCGTCTCCGCATGGAAGATGAACCGCGGACCGTCGCCGTCCTTGAACTTCAACTCACGTTTCAGGTCGATATGGCCGGTCATGGCGCGAATCCATCCCATCTGTGAGCAGACGACCGTGATTGGCTCCTTGTCGATCATCGCCTCAAGCGGCACTTCCTCGACCTGTCCAGCTTCAGCAAATTGCGTGCGACGCGCGCCGCCTTCGTAGTCTTTGCCGAAGGTCTTCTTGGTCTCTTTCAACTGCTCGGCGATCTTGGCCCATTGCAGCGCGGGATCGGCCAGCAGGTCTTCGAGATTGGCGCGTTCCAGCATCAGCTCGTCGCGCTCGCGCACCAGTTCCATCTCTTCCAGACGGCGCAGACTGCGCAGGCGCATGTTGAGGATAGCGTCGACCTGAACCTCGGACAGTTCGCCCTCGCCCGGTTTGGGCGAGACATAGTCGGACTCGTCCGTGGCGCGGACGTGATCGATGCCCCAATCTTCGCGCATCAGCGCGGCTTTGGGGTCGTCGTCGTAGCGGATGATGTCGATCACACGGTCGAGGTTGAGGAAGGCGACGATAAAGCCCTCCAAGACCTCCAAACGATGGTCGATCTTGCCCAAACGATGGCGTGAGCGGCGGATCAGCACCTCTTGCCGATGATCGAGGAAAGCGCGCAGCACTTCCTTCATTGAGCAGACCTTGGGTGTCACGCCATCGATCAGCACGTTCATGTTCAGGCTGAACCGCACCTCAAGGTCCGAGTTGCGATAGAGCATGCCCATCAGCACCTCAGGGTCCACGTTCTTGGAGCGCGGCTCAAGGATCAGGCGGATATCATCAGCGGATTCGTCGCGGACATCGGCGAGGATCGGGATTTTCTTGGTCTGGATCAGTTCCGCGATCTTTTCGATCAGCTTCGATTTCTGAACCTGGTATGGAATCTCGGTAACCACGATCTGCCATTGGCCACGGCCCAGGTCCTCGACCTCGAACTTGCAGCGCAGGCGGAAGGACCCGCGCCCGGTGCGATAGGCTTGTGCGATGTTCTCGGGCGGCTCAACGATCACGCCGCCGGTCGGGAAGTCCGGACCGGGAACGTAATTCAATAGCGTATCATCGCGCGCATCCGGCGTTTTGATCAGATGCAGACAGGCGTCGCAAAGCTCGGAAATATTATGCGGCGGGATATTCGTCGCCATGCCCACCGCGATACCGCTTGCACCGTTGGCCAGCAGGTTAGGGAACTGCGCGGGCAGCACGACCGGTTCGGTCAGCGTGCCATCATAGTTGTCGCGGAAATCGACGGCATCCTCGTTCAGACCCTCAAGCAGCGCTTCGGCCACGATGGTCATCCGCGCCTCGGTGTAACGCGAGGCCGCCGGGTTATCGCCGTCGATGTTGCCGAAGTTCCCTTGCCCGTCGACCAGCGGATACCGGACGTTGAAGTCCTGCGCCAGACGCGCCATCGCGTCATAGATCGCAGCGTCGCCATGAGGGTGGTAGTTGCCCATCACGTCGCCGGAAATTTTCGCCGACTTCCTAAACCCGCCGGTTGCACTGAGTCGTAGCTCGCGCATCGCGTAGAGGATTCGCCGGTGAACCGGCTTCAACCCGTCCCGTGCATCGGGCAGAGCCCGGTGCATGATGGTGGACAATGCATAGGTCAGATAGCGTTCGCCAATCGCGCGGCGCAGCGGTTCGGCTATCTCGCCCCCACCTTCGGGGGCCTCCATATTGGGGTCGTCGATCGTGTCGTTCATACATGATGTGATACGACGCAAGCGCGCGCGGGTAAAGCAATCGGCAGATATTTTACTGGGGGCAAGTCGGGCTTTTTGCAACAGGGGGAGGCAAGTATCGGATTTCCCCCATTTTTCGACTCAACGCCCGATTTATGGTAACCTCTCAAACATTAAGACTGCTGCCTTTTATTGTTGTTACGATTGCCAGGGGGTGCGCCATGACGCGCGTTATTATTATCACTTTCGCTGCTCTCGGTTGGAGCTTCTACGTGATGAGTGGTGGACCGGAATTCGAGCCGCGCGGTACCCGCGCCGAACAGCCCGTTCGTATCGCGTCAACACCCACACCATCGCAAACGGCCCAAGCCGAGGAGCTGGTCACCAACGTCGCCGCCCGCGCGGTTCAGGCGCGGGTTCAGCCCGAACCCCAGACCGAAGGCGATCCTATCGTCGTTCTGACGCAAGTCACGGCCGATCTGCTGGAACAACCCACCGCGTTTGACGATCAAGGCGCAAGCTTCACTCTGGCCTCGCTGGAAGATGGGCTCGCCGGGCTGCAGCAAACCTCGACCGAGGTGCAGGACGACGTCACCCCTGATTCGCAAATCATTGAACCCGAAAAAGACATCCGCGAGATCGCGGGTACCCGTGTGAACATGCGCGACGGCCCCGGCACGATCTATCCGATCATCGCCAAAGGGGTAATCGGTCAACGGGTCGAGGTTCTGGGCGAATCGGGCACCGGCTGGTTACGCCTGCGCCTGCTGCCCGAACAACGGGTCGGGTGGATCGCCTCATCGCTGGTTCGAAAGCCAACAAACTGACGCAACTGTGTCATTGTCCTGACCAGAACCACGCCGTAGCTATGGGCGAGGTACACAGGCGGGGACGATATGCAGAAATCGATTCTGATCACAGGCTGCTCATCCGGAATAGGACTGGACGCGGCGCATGGGATGCGTGCACGGGGCTGGCGTGTCTTTGCCTCATGCCGACAGCAGCGCGACTGTGACAGGCTGCGTGCGCAGGGTTTCGACAGCCCCTTGATCGATTATACGAATGCCGAAACCATCACCTCGGGCCTGCGTCAGGTGCTAGAGGAGACAGGCGGCACCCTGGATGCGCTGTTCAACAACGGTGCACATGGTTTGCCCGGCGCGGTTGAAGATGTACCGACCGACGGTCTGAGACAGATTTTCGAAACCAATGTCTTCGGATGGCATGAGCTGACCCGCCAGGTGATTCCGGTCATGCGCGCGCAAGGTCATGGCAGAATCGTTCAGAATTCATCCGTTCTGGGACTCGTCGCGTTTCCATGGCGTGGGGCTTATGTCGCCACCAAATACGCTATTGAAGGGCTTTCGGATACGCTTCGGCTAGAATTGCGCGATACTGACATCAAGGTCATCCTGATCGAACCCGGCCCGATCACTTCGAAAATCCGCCAAAACGCCATTCCGGTCTTCGAACGTTTTATCGATTGGGAAAACTCGGCTTTGCGCAAACGATACGAGGATTCGCTGCTCAAACGGCTTTACGAATCCTCGGGACGCGACAAGTTCGAACTGCCCGCCTCGGCCGTGACCAACAAGCTGGCCCATGCGGTCGAGGCCAAACGCCCGAGCACCCGGTACTATGTCACCACACCTACCTATATCGCTGGCTATCTGCGCCGCATCCTGCCGACGCGCACCATCGACCGCATCCTGTCGGACATCTGAGGCGAAATTACCCGTTCGCTTTTGCGGGCGATGAGGCTAGATCAGGCGCAGCGAAACAAAACACGGACGGTGATCTTATGGACCTGTTAATGGTCGTACTGCTTCTGGCCATGGCGGCGGTGGTCGCCGTGCTGGTTATGGGCATCGCCAATTTTGGAAAACCCGGCAAAGATGCTGCGATGAAAAGCAACAAAATGATGCGGCTGCGTATCCTGTTTCAGTTCATTGCCGTGGTATTGATCATGCTCTACGTCTACCTGCGCGGACAAGGAGGCTAAGAGATGGTCGTACTCAACAAGATTTACACCCGCACCGGTGATGACGGCAAAACCGCACTCGGAAACGGGGAACGGGTTGCCAAGTATTCCGGGCGCGTTGCGGCTTATGGCACCGTGGACGAGCTGAATTCCTTCGTCGGCGTGGCACGCACCGAAGCCGAGGGTGAGGTCGAGGCCGCCCTGTCCCGCATTCAGAATGATCTGTTCGATCTGGGCGCCGATTTCTGCCGCCCCGACATGGACAAGGATGCCGAGGCCGACTACCCGCCCCTTCGCATCATCGCCGCCCAGATCGATCGGCTTGAGGCCGAGATCGATGCGATGAACGAAACGCTTGAGCCCTTGCGCAGTTTCATCCTGCCCGGCGGCTCGCGTCTGGCCGCGCATTTGCACGTGTGCCGCACGGTCTCGCGCCGGGCCGAGCGGCTGGCGGTTGAACTGACCAATATGGAACCGGTGAACGAGGTTGCGGTCAAATACCTCAACCGCCTCAGCGACTGGTTCTTTGTCGCCGCACGCTGCGCCAACGATGGCGGGCGTGACGATGTGCTCTGGATTCCGGGCGCGAACCGCTGAGCGCACCCGTCGCGGGGAAATTAAATTTCGTTTCTTGTCGAAAAAATGACAAAACGCGACGTCTCGAACCCATGACGTGACGATTTTGCTCTGTTGCCGGACATCGCGACCCGCTATCTAGGCCGCGAGAGCATTGGTGGAGTCGCTGCGCGGCTTGCCGTTTTTGTAAGGAGCATACGCAAAAATGAAGGTACTTGTGCCTGTCAAGCGCGTGATCGACTACAACGTGAAAGTTCGCGTCAAAGCGGACGGCAGCGGTGTTGATCTCGCCAATGTCAAAATGTCGATGAACCCGTTCGACGAGATTGCAGTAGAAGAGGCGATCCGCCTGAAAGAAGCGGGCAAGGCCGACGAGGTCGTTGCTGTTTCGATCGGTGTAAAGCAGGCGCAGGAAACCCTGCGTACTGCGCTCGCCATGGGTGCTGACCGTGCGATTCTGGTTGTCGCAGCCGATGATGTTCACACCGATATCGAGCCTCTGGCCGTCGCCAAGATCCTGGCCAAAGTGGTCGAGGAAGAGCAGCCGGGCATCGTTCTGGCGGGCAAGCAGGCGATCGACAACGACATGAACGCCACCGGCCAGATGCTGTCGGCCCTGCTGGGCTGGAGCCAGGGCACCTTCGCGTCCGAGCTGGACATCGAAGGCGACACCGCCAAGATCACCCGTGAGGTGGATGGCGGCCTGCAGACCATCAGCGTCAAAATGCCGACCATCGTGACCGTCGACCTACGCCTGAACGAGCCGCGCTATGCGTCGCTGCCCAACATCATGAAAGCGAAGAAAAAGCCGCTGGACGAGAAAACCGCCGCCGACTATGGCGTCGACGTCACCCCGCGCTTGGAAATCGTCAAAACCGACGAGCCGCCGGCGCGTGCTGCGGGCATTGTCGTAGGCTCGGTCGACGAGCTGGTCGAGAAACTCAAAGAAGCGGGGGCTGTGTAATGGCTGTACTTCTGCTTGCCGAAGTCAACAATGGCGAACTGAGCTTCGACGCCACCGCCAAAACCGTTGCTGCCGCCAAATCGCTGGGTGACATCACCGTTCTGGCCGCCGGCGGTTCTGCCGCTGCTGCAGGTGAAGCTGCTGCGAAGATTGACGGTGTGTCCAAAGTGCTGGTTGCCGAAGATGCCTCGCTGGGTCATCGCCTGGCGGAATCGACCGCAGCCCTGATCGTAGGTCTGGCCGATGGGTACGAGCACATCGTTGCCCCTGCGACCACCGACGCCAAGAACGTTATGCCGCGCGTAGCCGCGCTGCTGGACGTGATGGTGATCTCGGATGCCTCGGGCGTGGTTGACGGTTCGACCTTCGAACGTCCGATCTACGCGGGCAACGCGATCCAAACGGTGAAATCGAACGACGCAAAGAAAGTCGTCACCATCCGTACTGCCAGCTTCGATGCTGCGGGCGAAGGTGGTTCGGCTGCTGTCGAGACCATCTCGGTCGGTGAGAACCCCGGGCTGTCCGAGTGGGTTGAGGACAAAGTTGCCGAAAGCGACCGTCCGGAACTGACTTCGGCTGGCGTTGTTGTCTCGGGCGGTCGTGGTGTCGGTTCGGAAGAGGACTTCAAACTGATAGAGACCCTGGCCGACAAGCTGGGTGCCGCCGTAGGCGCATCGCGTGCCGCAGTCGACTCGGGTTATGCCCCGAACGACTGGCAGGTGGGTCAGACCGGTAAGGTTGTTGCACCGGATCTGTATGTCGCTGTCGGCATCTCGGGTGCGATCCAGCACCTTGCGGGTATGAAAGACTCGAAAATCATCGTCGCGATCAACAAAGACGAAGAAGCGCCGATCTTTCAGGTTGCCGATTTCGGTCTGGTTGCTGACCTGTTCCAGGCAGTGCCGGAACTGACCGAGAAACTCGGCTGAGTTTAGGAGAAGATTTTTCGTCGAAAATCTTACGAGGCCCGCCAATGGCGGGCCTTTTTTTGTTATAGGTCGGCATTCTGAATGGAGGAGGACAACACCTCGGCAATTCGCCGGTGTGTCGCCGGGCCGATCATGTGCTCGGCCATAGGCTGCTGTAGCGTGCCGAACAACGCATCCTCAAGATCATCGGAAACCCCCGAAACCTGAGCATGTATTTGCACCACTTCCGCGCAGAATGAACTCAATGCGCCAAGCATCATTGCCTCGATTTTGAGGCGTTCATGACAGTTGTGACCACTGTCGCCTTCATCTACCTCAAGCGCCAACAGCACCACAGGTGAAGCGAACCCCTTCAAGACCGTTTGCAGATGACTGAGCCAGCTCTGACGCAATCCATCCGCGACGATGTCGAAGCGCGAATCAGGATGCGCTTGAAGTCGCGCGAGCAAATGACCCACAAAGTGGATATCCGTAAAATCTTCTTCGGGATAAAGCCGCACCAGCTCTGGCGTCGGGGCAACAAAACGGTCATTGCGGCGTGGATGCACGCGATAGAAGCGATTGGTGTGGCCCGTCAAATCGGGCGCTTGCAACACACACAGCTCTGACGCGTTGGCGAGGCTTATCAGGCTCCTGTCCCGCAATAAGGTTTCGGCCCCGCAATAAAGGCTGCCGAAATTGATGCAGCGGCGACCAAGGCGCTGCTGCAGAATCGTCGGATAGGGGCGATCCACGAATCGACCGAAAGTCTCTTTTCCCCCGATACAAGCGACATAAGGCCGGTCCAAAGCCCGTTTGGGGCCTCGGAACCGCAGTTTCGACGCCGTATAACTGCACGTAAGTTCAGCGGGATCCCTCACGCCGATCGGTTGATAGCTCATCTCACTCACCCAAATTTTCACCCGGTTACCATCTTGCCGCCGCAGGTGTTGAGAAAGCCCTAATGCGCGCATTTGAAGCGAATTTGACCTGTCCGATCCCCTTGCCGCCCACCCGGAACTGCCGATAATGTCGCCATAACCTGCGAGCAAAGGCACCAGAACATGGATGTAAAATCAGTCGGAGTGATCGGCGCCGGTCAAATGGGCAACGGTATCGCTCATGTGATGGCCCTGGCGGAGTATGATGTTCTGCTTAATGACATCAGCCAGGACGCTCTGGACAGCGCACTGGCGACGATCGAGGCCAATCTGGCGCGGCAAGCCTCGCGCGGGAAGATCTCCGATGAGGCGCTTCAGGCTGCAATGGGCCGGATTACGACAACACTGAACCTGCCCGATATCGGACAGACCGATCTGGTGATCGAGGCCGCGACCGAACGGGAAACGGTCAAACAAGCCATTTTCGAAGATCTGCTGCCGCATCTGCAGCCGCATACGATACTGACTTCAAACACCTCGTCCATCTCGATCACGCGTCTGGCCAGCCGCACAGACCGGCCGGAGCGATTCATGGGGTTCCATTTCATGAATCCTGTCCCAGTCATGCAGTTGGTCGAACTGATCCGGGGCATTGCCACGGATGAAGAGACGTTCAAGGCCTGTAAGGCAGTCGTAGACCGGCTGGGCAAAACCTCGGCCAGTGCAGAGGATTTCCCTGCCTTTATCGTCAACCGTATCCTGATGCCGATGATTAATGAGGCGGTTTACACGCTCTATGAAGGCGTTGGGAATGTGCAGTCTATCGATCAGTCCATGAAGTTGGGGGCCAACCATCCGATGGGGCCGCTGGAACTGGCGGATTTCATTGGGCTGGACACCTGCCTGGCGATTATGAACGTGCTGCATGACGGGTTGGCGGACACCAAGTACCGCCCTTGCCCGTTGCTGACGAAATATGTCGAGGCCGGATGGCTGGGGCGCAAAACCGAGCGCGGGTTTTATGATTATCGCGGTGAGGTTCCGGTACCGACACGATAGAGATTGAGAGGGCCAGCCCTCTCTTGAGCCTGTGGCTCAATTCACTCCCGGGATACTTTTGGCCAGATGAAGAGAGGATCAGCGCTTGCCGAGGGCGAGTGTGTGATCGCGGAGCCACGCCATGAAGCCACGCGGGTCACGTTCCAGCAGCGCCATGTCTTCGTCTGAAATCGGGTCGCCGATCACCGGGGACTGGGGTTTGTTGCAGGAACGGACGATTTCATGCAGCAGCAGACCTTGGCGCAGGATCGGCGAAATCTGATTGGCGACTTGATACCAGCGCGAGTTACTGCCGGGGAAGAAGATCGGGACCACCTTGGCGCCCGAGCGGCGGATCATTTTTGCTGTGAAGACGTTCCATTCCCGCTCGATTGCCGGGCCGAACCAATCATCGGACGACATCACCACGCCCGACGGGAACAGCGCCACAACGCCGCCGTCGGCCAGATGTTTCATCGCCTTGCTGCGCATCTCGAGCATTTTGGCCTGAGCCTCGGGATCGTGCGGGAACGGCACCGGGATCATGAACGAGGTCGCGGCCTCATCCAGGCCGGTCAGGACCGAGCGGGTCAGGATGCGATAGTCACTACGGACCCGACCGATGAGTTCGGCGAAGATCATACCGTCGACCATGCCGTGCGGATGGTTGGCAACAACCACCACTGGACCATCTTTCGGGATGCGGGCGATCTGCTCGGCCGGAGTCGTCAGATCGATACCCATGGTCTTGAGCGCGCCGCCCCAGAATTTCTGGCCGCGATAATGCTCATTTTGCTTTTCGAACTTGTTGACCATGCGCAGGATGGTCAGTTTGCCCGTGCACCATTCAATGGCGCGAATGGCCGTAGACGTCCAGGCATCGTCAAACGAGTTGGCGTAGGTCAGGGTTCTGCGGTCGTAAATCTCACCTTGATCAGTGTCGTGATCTACTACAGGACCTGTCTTGGTATCGTGCGTGGTTTCCGCCAATTGCCTGGTCTTTCCGTCCTTGGTGTCGTAGCCGTCAGAACCCTTCGCCGAACTTATCGTTCACCAGAGTTTCCAAAGCTTCTGCCAACGCCTCAGCATCCGGGCCGGACGTCTCGACGTCAATAGTGGTTCCGCGCGACGCTGCCAACATCAAAAGGCCCATGATACTGTCGCCCGAGGCAGAAAGCCCGTCGCGAGACACCTCGGCACGTGCATCAAAGCCTTCAACCACCTCGACCAGCTTGGCAGAGGCGCGGGCATGCAGGCCCTTTTCATTTATGATTTTCAAACTCTTGTTCGTCATATGAATGTATCCGGTATCAATCCAGCGTCACATTTTGCGCATTGATGTATTTTCGTCCAGCTTCCAACGCCAAACGCACCGCTTCGGCCAGCGGTAGGTGGCGGCTTTTGGCCAGTTTGATCAGCATGGGCAGGTTGGCGCCGTACAGGATTCGCCGATCCTGCGGCGCACAGGCTCGTAGGCTGAGATTCGACGGGCTGCCACCAAACAGATCGGTTACGACGACCACGCCATCGCCCTGATCGACAGTATCGGCGGCACGACAGATTTCAGCCTGTTTTTCTTCGCGGTCATGGTCAGCCTCAATCGGAATGGCGATCAATCCGGGCTGTTTACCAACCACATGCTGCGTGGCGGACAGATATTCCTGCGCCAACCCCCCATGTGCAACAATTACGATCCCGATCAACCCGGCCTCACATTCAAAGAACGACGCTCCATTTCGCGGTGCCTAATTGACACCTGCTGGCCCGCTTCTGCAAGGGCCTTTGCAACAGCTTCCGCAACCGCGACCGACCGATGCTGGCCGCCCGTACAACCGAAGGCCACCGACAAATGCGTTTTGCCCTCGGCCCGGAACGCAGGGAGCAATTCGATCAGCAGGTCGACAACCCGGTCAAAGAAAGCGCTATAGTTCATATCCGACTGAACATAGGTCGCGACATCCGGGTTTCGACCATCTGCGGAACGCAATTCCGGTTGCCAATAGGGATTGGCCAGAAACCGGCAATCAAACACCATGTCCAGACCGCGCGGCAGGCCACGCTTGTAAGAAAAGGATTCGATTGAAACCGCCAGATGACGCCCGCCTTCGGGGGCGAACCAACGCTCAACTTCTTCGCGCAGCTGGTGGACGTTCAGGGCGGTGGTGTCGATCAGGGTATCAGCAATCTCTCGGATCGGCGCCAGCAATTCCTTTTCCTGGCGCACGCCGGTTTCCGGGCTTGCATCACTGGCGACCGGGTGGCGACGACGGGTCTCCGAGAAGCGTCTCAACAACACTTCGTCACTGCAATCCAGATAGAGAATGGTCAGGTCCACCTGCTCCATTCGCCCCAGTTTCGCAGCCAGTTCGATGAAACCGATTGTCGAGAAATCGCGGTTGCGCGCATCGATACCCAGCGCCATCGGGCTGCCCGGGTCTGAGCCGTCCATGAGCCGCGACAGTAGACCCATCGGCAGATTGTCGATCGCCTCGAAACCGAGGTCTTCAAGGACGTGAATAGCGGTCGAACGGCCCGCGCCAGAAGGTCCTGTTACCAATACGGTGCGGCGTTGAGCGGTCATGTGTTCGGCCATTCGGGGCTCACGCGTCCCATTTTCAGAAGCTGCAGTAATGCTGCCGGTAAATTGGGCACGGTGGCGGCGCGAAGCAAGGGAACAGTTTGCTTTAGTATTCTCACGTTGGTCGGTTCAGGCAGGCGCGCCGGCTCAGCCCGATCCAGATCAATCACATATGACAGCGGGACAGACCTGACAGCTTCGGCCTGTAGCAGGCCCACTCCACGCGCTTCGATCAGTCCGCTTAGATGCGGGACGGCGGTGGCCATGACCTGTGCACCTTGCATGGTCAGTTCAGTGCGATCATCGGCCACAAGCTGCGCGCCCAAGGCCATCATCTGCAAGGCCAGTGCCGATTTCCCCGCACCTGACGCGCCCACGATCAGCAAGCCCGCATCCCCTACGGCCACGCAAGAGGCATGGATGCATGCGCTTTCTTGCTCTGCGATGTCGGTAAATAGCCCGCCGCCCATGACCTAGACGGGCAGCCCGACCACAAACCGCGCGCCCAGCGGTTCGGAGGTGGCGTCCGCCTCGGTCGGGCGAATGTTCTCGGCCCAGATCACACCGCCATGAGCCTCGACGATCTGCTTCGAGATAGCCAGACCAAGGCCCGAGTTGTTGCCGAAATGCTCTTCCGGGCGTTGCGAATAGAAACGTTTGAAAATCTTGGTAAGGGCCTGATCCGGAATACCCGGGCCGGTGTCTTCGACCACAACAAGCACGCGGTTATCACGGCGGCGCACCCAAACGCGGATCGCGTCCTGGTCCTCGCAGAAGGAAATGGCGTTGGTGATCAGGTTGACGAAGACCTGAGCCAAACGCGCTTCAAGCCCGTTGACCACGATCGGATCGGACGGCAGATCCGTGATATAGTCGATACCTTTGGTGCGCGCCTCTTCCCCAAGATACTGGCCGATATTGTTCAGCAGTTTCAGCAGATCGAAGGGCTGTTCCTCTTCCTTTACCAGCTCTGCATCCAGCCGTGATGCGTTCGAGATGTCACTTACCAGACGATCCAGCCGCCGCACGTCATGCTCGATCACGCCCAGCAGCTTTTCGCGCTGATCATCGCGCTTGACCATGCGCATGGTGCCGACAGCGGATTGCAAACTGGCCAGAGGGTTCTTGATCTCATGCGCCACATCTGCGGCGAACTGCTCGTTCGCATCGATGCGATTATATAGCGCGGTGACCATACCGCGCAGCGCCTGGCTGAGGCGGCCGATCTCATCCGGACGTGCGCTGAGATCGGGTATGCGAATCCGTCCCGGATTGACGCCGGTGCCGCGATCCTTGCCCATCTCGGCTGCTGCCGCCAGATCGGCAAGCGGGTTGGCGATCGTCGAAGCAAGAACGAGGCTGAGACCAATGGACACCAGCAGGGCCACGACGAACATCTGCAGGATGCGCTCTTGCTCCTTGCGGGCCAAAGCATCAATTTCACCTGCAGGGCCTGCCATGGCAACCGCACCCACAGGCGCATCATCCAGCAGAATCGGGGCGACCGCGACGATCACGGTCTGGCCGACGCCATCCTTAACAGCCTGAACCTGCATCCCGCCATCAAGCGCCTGCGGAATCATCTCTTGTACACGCTGTGCCAAAGTGGGCAGATCGACGTCAGCAGAACTGCTGAAAACCGCTGAGATGCCGTTCCAGACCGCATTCAACGCATCGCTGATCAGTGTGCCTCCGGTCGCGTTGTCTGCATTCTGGCGCAACAGGCTGGGCAATTCGGTAGAAGCTGAGGCGCCCCGCGTCCATCCGATCAGCGTGCCGGTGCCGTCATAGACAAAGACCTCGCCACCTTCCGGTAGGCTGAGGCCGGCCAGCGTGTCCCGCACATCCAGCGCAGCTGCGCCTGCGGGGGCGGGCTGACGCAGCTGGGTTTCAAACACGTTGCTGACAAGCTGTGCATCGCCAACCAGATTGCGCGCCGTTTGCTGCACACGCTGCTTGCGCGAGTCGTCGAGATAGAGAAGCCCGGCAACCAAAATGACCAAAGCCACTAGGTTGAATGTAATGATCCGGCGCGCCAGTGCTGAATGGCGCAGGCTGAACAGGTTGCGGCGCGAGCGTTTGGCCCGCAGCTCGGCAGACTCGGGGTCCAGGGGGATGACCCAATCATCCCCAAGAACGACGTCCGCGTCGCGCACTTGATTGGCGTGTTCAGTATCGCGCACGAGACCCTTTTACCCCTTAAAAACGGCCGCGCCTATTCTTCGTTGTACCGATATCCGATACCATAGAGCGTTTCGATGGCCGAGAATTCAGAGTCTGCGGCCCGCATCTTTTTACGCAGGCGTTTGATGTGGCTGTCGATCGTCCGGTCATCTACATAAACCTGATCGTCATAGGCCACATCCATCAGCTGATCGCGGCTTTTGACAAAACCCGGACGCTGCGCCAAGGCTTGCAGCAACAGGAACTCGGTCACGGTCAACGAGACGTCATTGCCTTTCCAGCTGACTGCGTGGCGTAGAGGGTCCATCCGCAGATCGCCCCGCTCCATCACTTTGGTATCACCTGTGGCCACACTGCCAGCGTCGCCTTCGATCGCTTCCTGACGGCGCAGCAGCGCGCGGATCCGTTCAACCAACAGGCGCTGCGAAAACGGTTTCTTGACGTAGTCGTCGGCGCCCATGCGCAGGCCCAGAACCTCGTCAATCTCATCATCCTTTGAAGTCAGGAAAATGACCGGCATCTGGGTCTTCTGCCGCAAGCGCTGCAACAGATCCATGCCATCCATGCGCGGCATCTTGATGTCCAGCACAGCCATATCCGGCAATTTCTTGTTGAATGCGTCCAGCGCAGCCTGACCATCATTATAAGTTTCGACTTCGAAGCCTTCAGCTTCGAGTGTCATGGATACGGACGTCAGAATGTTTCTGTCATCATCCACCAGTGCAATCTTTGACATCGGGTTGGCCCCTCATTCCTGCTCACATACGCGGTATTCCGCTTATTAGTAGGGTATTTTTGTCTTTTTTAAGGCCGCGAATCAAACTGTATCTGCGAATCGTGAGATAGTTGCCACACAGTTGCGACAAAAAAGCCGTATCGTTTCCCAGAAAACGGCCCGCATATTCATCACGAAATACTTGGTTGCGCTAAACTTTTACTTGGTTGCGCTAACTGCGTCAAACCCACCTGTTCATGCCTTGAACGACCATGATAAGACCCGCCTGACCGCCGGTCTTAGATCGGCATCTGCCCCAATGGCGCAATTGGCCCGAATGCCTCCGCGCCGCCACAGGAGAAGACACACATGACATCTGGACGGGTTAACCCGCAATTCCGCCTCGAGGATCAGGGCATCGAGGGTCTGGGCAATGTCTATTACAACTTCATGGAACCGGCGCTGATCGAAGAAGCGCTGAAGCGCGGCGAAGGCACCCTTGGCAACGGCGGCGCCTTTCTGGTGACCACCGGCAAATTCACCGGCCGTTCGCCCAAGGACAAGCATGTCGTCAAGACCGACAGCGTGGCCGACAGCATCTGGTGGGAAAACAACGCCGCCATGAGCCCCGAAGGCTTTGACGCGCTCTACGAAGACATGCTGGCCCATATGAAAGGCCGCGACTATTTCGTGCAGGACCTCGTCGGCGGGGCCGACCCAAGCTATTCGATCAATGTGCGCATGGTGACTGAGCTGGCCTGGCACAACCTGTTCATCCGTCACCTGCTGCGTCGTCCGGATCGTGAGGACTTGGACGATTTCACCGCAGATTTCACCATCATCAACTGCCCCAGCTTCCAGGCCGACCCGGCCAAGCATAACTGCCGCAGCGAAACAGTGATCGCGCTGAACTTCGACCGCAAACTGATCCTGATCGGCGGCACCGAGTATGCGGGTGAGAACAAGAAATCCGTCTTCACCCTGCTGAACTACATGCTGCCCGAGAAAGGCGTGATGCCGATGCACTGTTCGGCCAACCACGCGGTCGGCAACCCGGTCGACACTGCCGTCTTCTTCGGCCTGTCGGGCACAGGTAAAACCACCCTTTCCGCCGACCCGGCCCGCGTGCTGATCGGCGATGACGAACATGGCTGGTCGGATCGCGGCACCTTCAATTTTGAGGGCGGCTGCTATGCCAAGACCATCAACCTGAATGCCGAGGCCGAGCCGGAAATCTATGCGACAACCAGCAAATTCGGCACCGTGATCGAGAACATGGTCTTCGATCCCGAAACCAAGGAACTGGATTTCGACGACGATTCGCTGACCGCAAATATGCGCTGCGCCTATCCGTTGGAATACATCTCGAACGCGTCCAAAAGCGCACTGGGTGGGCATCCGAAGAACATCATCATGCTAACCTGTGACGCGTTCGGCGTTCTGCCTCCGATCGCGCGACTGACACCGGCGCAAGCGATGTACCACTTCCTGTCGGGCTTCACCTCGAAGGTTGCGGGAACCGAGCGTGGTGTCACTGAGCCACAGCCCACCTTCTCGACCTGTTTCGGAGCACCTTTCATGCCCCGCCGCCCCGAGGCTTACGGCAACCTGCTGCGCGACAAAATCGCCCAGCACGGCGCCACCTGCTGGCTGGTCAATACCGGCTGGACCGGCGGTGCCTATGGCGTAGGCAGCCGGATGCCGATCAAGGCCACCCGTGCGCTGCTGACCGCCGCGCTCGAGGGATCGCTGGCTGATGCGGAATACCGCAAGGATGCCAATTTCGGCTTCGACGTGCCCGTCTCGGTGCCTGGCGTGCCCGAGGTTCTGCTGGATCCGCGCCGCACCTGGGACGATCAGGCGGCCTTCGACAAGCAGGCCGACAAGCTGGTGCAGATGTTTGCAGAAAACTTTGAACAGTATCTGCCTTTCATCGACGAAGACATCAAAGCCGTGGCCATCGGCTGATTGAAATTGGGGGCTGTTCCGGCCCCCAATTCACTGCATGCTTACGTTGCGGAAACCGCATGCACACGGACAAGTGCATTGCCTGTAAGCTCAACTTGAGCTATCCCAGCCTATCATCAGAAAACCGGTTGATCCGAGCGTCCTCACTCACACCAGCGCTTGGGCGACCCGACAAAGTAACGATTAAATCCACTTGGGGATGGTGTCGGACCGACAATAACAAAAGGGCTCGACCCTTTCACAATACTCAGTCCGATGCAGAACATGACAGGTAGACCATGACCGAAATTTCAAAGCTCACCGAATTACGCAAATTGATGCAGAGTATGGAACGCACCCTTGGGCTCGAAGAGCTATCTCCGGTCGAGCGTGACATTTATTATGCTGCGGAAGAGCTGTCAAAAGACGACAAAGAGGTGCGTACGTTTGGTCTGATCGAGCATACCCTGGTCCAGAGCGTCTCGCGCCCGACTTTCTTCCGCGCACTGAAATCGCTGGTGCAGAAAGGCTATCTGTCCCAAAGCGGCAGCGCCAACCGCGGGCGGTATCTGGTTCATGCGCCCAGGTGATTTTCGCCCACCTGTCGACAACGGCTGAACCCCGTGCGCAGATGGGCCTCTGACACATTTTTTGCCTCTTTGGCCTATGTGGCGGCATCGTTTCTCACATTCGAGGTTCTGATGCCCCTGCAAAACGTGTTCTTTCCAGAATATCCCAGCCACGCCAGCCTGCTGTTCCTGCCACATGGCGTTCGTGTATTGGCAGCATGGTTATTGGGCTGGCGCGCGATCTTCGCACTGCTGCCCGGCGTCTTCATCGTCTTTGCCATGATCGGCGGCTGGGATGTCTTCATGCCCAGCAGACTGCTGGCAATCGCCATAGCGGTCACCACGGTTCCGGCAGCATTCTATGCCTGCAAAGCGCTGGGATGGGATCTGTTCCCCCGCGCAGACCGGAGCCCGTGCTGGTCGTGCATCATGGGCATCGGTGTCGTGACTTCATTTCTGGTCTCGGGCCTAACCAACATGGCGTTCGGCAGCGCCACCGCCGAATACATCGCTTATCTGATCGGAGATATCTCGGGCTTGTTCTTCCTGATGCTGGGCCTACACTTCGCTTTCCGTTTTGCCGAGAGACGCAGCTAACCCATAATGCCGCGCCTCAGCAGGTTCATCCCGGCAATCAGCAGAACCAGCAATGTGAGCCGTCGGAATTGCGCCTGATCAATGCGGTCCTGCAGAAACTGGCCGCCGCGCATTCCGGCCAGTGCCGGTACAATCAGCAACGCAGAAAACACCGCCGTCTCGGTCCGCAGAATTCCTGAACCCAGATGCGCCACGACAAGCGCCACGGCTCCCAAACCATAGATCACACCCTGAACCCGCATCTGATCCTTTTTCGGCGTATTCAGCGCCGTCAGATAGGCCACGGTTGGCGGCCCCCACACGCCTGAGATGCCACCGACGGCGCCAGCCACTGCGCCGACCATGGCTTCAACCCGCAGGGAAGGTCCCTGCAGCGTCAGCTTCAGACCAAGCAGTTGCACTAGGGCGAAGAACGAGACCGGCGCGCCGAGGATCAGCAGAAAAGCCTTGGGAGACAGTAGGTTGATCAGCTGAGCACTGGCCAGAAGGCACACCAGCCCGACGCCGAGAAACACCCTGAATTTTCGGACCGATGCCACAGCGGCAGGTACACCTTCGCGCAGGGCTTGCACCCCGTTGGTCACCAACGTGGGCAGGATCAGACCCGCCAGCGCCAGTTCGGGCGGCAGCATCATGCTGAGCCCCGACACCAGCACCATCGGCATGGCAAAGCCAACCATGCCTTTGACCCAGCCAGCGACGAAAGCCACGACCAAAGCAAGGTAAAATTCCTGCGGGGACATCAGCGAAAACAGTTCCATCGGCCCTTCATATCAGCCCAAGATTTTTCTGCATTGCAAAATTAACTGAGAAATATTTGAACTTTTCACCGGCTATTTGCGTATTTTTGTTGCGCTGCACGTGCAGCATGATATGACCAGACGACCCAGCAGAGGACGTGATTCATGGCCCATGACGGACAGGATATGACGAACATGACGCAGCCAGCGGTTTTGCCCGACCTTCTGACACTCAGCGCGGCTGCATTACCCGCTGTTGAAACGGTGTTCGACAAAGCGCTCGTTTCCGTGCGCGCGATGGTGACCAGCGAAGGCCGCATCTCGGGCGCGTTGATCGAAGCACACCAGACGGCTGCGCATGGGCTGGCATGGCTGGCGACCTATCACCAGTCGCTGCAGCAGATGCAACGCTGGGCCGAAGCGCTTCAGGCCGAAGGCAAATTCGGCGAGATGGAGCAATTGCTGCACCAGATCGCATTCGGCGAATATCTGCACCAGATCGCCGGTGGTATCCCGATGAACCAAGGGGAAGTTGTGCGTTTGCAAGACCTTGGCCTCGGCTGGGACGCATTGTCGGGCTTCCAGTGCAGCGAAGTGCAGACCCTGATGGCGCAGGCCAATTCTCAGGCCGCCCGCATCCGTCTGGTTGAGCTGATGCAGGACCAGTCCGGCGCCACCATGTTTGGCGCTTCGGGTCTGGACGAAGAACTAGAAATGATCCGCGACCAGTTCCGCCGCTATGCCGTTGAAAAAGTTGAGCCAAATGCTCATGACTGGCATCTGAAGGACGAGCTGATCCCGATCGAGATCATCGAAGAACTTGCCGAAATGGGCGTGTTCGGCCTGACCATCCCCGAGGAATTCGGTGGGTTTGGCCTGTCCAAAGCCTCAATGTGCGTGGTGTCCGAGGAACTGTCGCGCGGCTATATCGGTGTGGGCTCTCTGGGCACCCGCTCTGAGATTGCTGCAGAGTTGATTATCGCGGGTGGCACGGATGAGCAAAAGGCCAACTGGCTGCCCAAGCTGGCCAGCGCCGAAATTCTACCGACTGCCGTTTTCACTGAGCCCAACACAGGCTCGGATCTGGGCAGCCTGCGCACGCGGGCCGTCAAGGACGAAGACGGTAACTATAAGATAACAGGCAATAAAACATGGATCACGCACGCGGCGCGCACCCATGTGATGACCTTGTTGGCGCGGACTAATCCCGACAGTACCGATCACCGTGGGCTGTCCATGTTCCTGGCTGAAAAGACACCTGGAACCGACGAGAACCCCTTCCCCACGCCCGGCATGACTGGTGGTGAGATTGAGGTGTTGGGTTATCGTGGCATGAAGGAATACGAGCTGGGATTTGACGGCTTCGAAGTGAAGGGTGAAAACCTGCTGGGCGGCGAAGAAGGCAAAGGTTTCAAGCAGTTAATGGAAACCTTCGAGTCTGCCCGCATCCAAACGGCTGCCCGCGCCATCGGCGTGGCGCAGAGCGCTTTGGACATTGCCATGCAATACGCGCAAGACCGCAAGCAGTTCGGCAAATCGCTGATCAACTTCCCCCGGGTCTCGGGCAAGCTGGCGATGATGGCGGTCGAGATCATGATCGCCCGACAGTTAACCTATTATTCTGCATGGGAAAAAGACCACGGCCAGCGCTGTGATCTTGAGGCCGGGATGGCCAAGTTGCTGGGCGCTCGGGTTGCCTGGGCGGCTGCAGATAACGGGTTGCAGATCCATGGCGGCAACGGCTTTGCGCTGGAGTACAAGATCAGCCGCGTGCTATGTGACGCACGTATCCTGAACATCTTTGAAGGCGCCGCAGAAATTCAGGCGCAAGTCATCGCGCGTCGATTGCTGGGCTGACGCCCTATCCGACGCGGTTTCCCCAACTGAACCCGGCCTCGCGCCGGGTTTTCTTTTTCTTCCGTGTTGTACAGGCCCCCAAGCGGCAATCTTCCGAGTTGTACAACTTGGTTTTGCGGTCACATGAGCAGAACTTCCCCCTCGGATCGGGTGCAGAAATCGGGTAAAGGGCGTCAACCAACCCAGCGCCCAAGCTGGCCAGAGGAGAATCGAGCGTGAAGATCATCATCGCAGTTTTGGCCACCTGCCTGACCCTTGCCGGATGCGCCATGGCACCGAGCACCGGGTCCGATGACGTGGACCAGCTGGCACAGGCAATCCAGCAGCTTGACGCCAAGGTTGATCCGGCTGAGGCGCGGCGTGCGGCCGAGATATCCTATGCCTATTCCAGCCAGCTGAAACAGGAATGGAACGTCACCGATTCGGCCATCATTCACAACGCGAAGATCATCAACGGGTTTCGTGAAAAAGGCCTGTGTAACGACTGGGCGCAGGCCATGACCACACGCCTGAAGCAAGAGAACTTTCAGACGCTGGACCTGCATTGGGCTACCTCTCCCCCAACCGCGTTCCGGATCATCCACCATTCGGCCCTAATCAGTGCCAAGGGAGATTCGATGTATGAGGGCATCATCCTCGACCCGTGGCGCAACAGCGGTGTGTTGTATTGGGATCAGGTGCGCGAGGATACCAAATACAATTGGCGACCCCGCCTTGAGGTGCGCGAAGAGCTGATCAGCGGCGCGAACCCCTACTGACAGGATACTGCGATGTTACGTCTGACCTTGCTCCTGCCCTTGCTGACCTTGTTCCAATGTAAAGAGGATGAGACGGTTGCCGCCTATGGCGCGGCGGATCAGACATGGGCGCTGCAGGAGATCGACGGACAGCCTTTTGAGGCCAGCGCCCTGCTGCGCTTTCCCGAGGAAGGGCGGATCGAGGGCAACGCCCCCTGCAACACCTATTCGGGCAAGCTGAACGCGCCGTATCCGTGGTTCGAGATCGCTGATCTGGCCGCCACCCGTGCGGCTTGTGCCGGGCTTGAGGCCGAAGGGTTCTATTTCGCCGCGCTGATGGCGATGACGCAATCCGAAGTGTCCGGCGATGTGCTGATCCTGCGCAACGAGGACGGGCACGAGATGGTGTTCAAAGCCGTCGAGTAAACTGCGCCACAAAGCGCGCGCGCGCCTCTGGCAGCGGAGTGTGGCCCAGCGACGGGGCCAGATGGTTTTCCAGAAAATACCCAGTCGTGCGCAGCGCATCGGCAATCTCGTCATCCGGTGCAGCGCCTTCGCCGCGCAAACAGGGTGGCAACGGCAGCAGCTTGTCGGCCCACTCCCCTGCCCCCGCCGCACTGACAGCGCGGCCTGTTTTCGGAGAGACATAGACCAGCCCCTCGGTCGCGCCCGTCACTGCGCAGCTTGAGAGGTCGAGGCCAAAGCCCAGCTCTTCCAGCAGGGCCAGTTCCCAGCGCAGATAGGCCAGTGGCCAGACCTCATCCTGCCCCAGCAAATCCATCAGCTGTTCGGTTTGCTTGTAGATCGCAGGGTGCGGTTCGCGTTCGGGCAGGCAGAAAGACAGAAGCGCCACCACCGCGTTCAGACCCGCCAGCGCCAGCCGCCCCGAAAACGCGGCCGCCGCGCGCGAGCGCAGGGGTTCGACCTGAAAGGTGCCCAGATGTTCCTCAAGCCGCGCGCGCCAGAGCACGTCCAGCTGCGCGCCGGGTTGCAGAATCGGTGCAATCTTGCGGCTGGTTCCCCCGCGCACGACACCCGCGTGACGACCGTGGGCTTCGGTGAAGACCTCGATAATCGCCGCCGTCTCACCATGGCGGCGAGAGGTCAGAAGTATGCCGTGATCACGCCAGTCCAAGCTTGGCCTCGTTCAGTCCCAGATATGTCCGCAGGAAATCTTATGGCCGTTACAGGTGCAAGGTACAAACGGGTCAGGTCAGCTTTGTGGAAGATCTTTTAAACACGTTGCGGTTCTGTGCTTCAGCTGTTAATGTTCACTTTATGTTCTTATCAATGGGATTTCAGAAATGTCACTCAACTATGTCATGATCGGTTCAAACGACGTCGCCAAAGCACGCACTTACTATGACGCGGTTGTGCCCCGGATTGGTGGGAAAGTTATCGCCGAATACATGCCGCACGCTGTCTGTTATGGGCTGCGCGACGGCGGATCGATGTGGGTTGCAACGCCGTTTGACAAAGAAGCGGCCACCGTCGGGAACGGCAATATGGTTGGCCTGTTGTGCCAAAGCGAAGCGGAAGTGCGAGAAGCGCATGCGGCGGCGCTCGCCAATGGCGGAACGAATGAAGGTGATCCGGGCGATCGCCCCCAATATGGCCCGAACTTCTTTGGGGCCTATGCGCGCGACCCGGATGGCAACAAGATGAGTTTTGTCTATCTCGGCGACGAAGGGTGAAGCTGTCCGTCAGAACGTCATACCTGCGTGGATCAGAATTCCGATGACCATCAACAGGTTCAGCACCATCGAGATCCCGTTGCCCACATAGATGGGCAACTTTCCCACCACCAATCCGTAGGCGAACCACAGAAACGACAGTGCGGCATAGAGCGACCACGAGAGCAGCGACTGGCCCGTAGCGTGTTGCGAGTGGGTAAAATAGAGCTTGATCAGCTGCGGAAGCGTGGCGAAGGGGCCAACGACGCCGACAAAGACCATGAAACCCTCGAACCGCTGCATCCAGTGGCCAAGTTCCGATTTTTCCAGTTTCTCAGCAATCGTTTCAGCCACGCAAATACCTCATCGTCTTGCGCCATACTAAGGTCAGGCCTGTTCTGACCGCCCGGGTTCTGCATCAAAATAGCCGCTTTGATCCGCGCGTAAAAGGCCCATCCAGCGGGGCTTATTCAAGCCCTTCTTCACCCAGCAGGTGCCGCCCCTGACGGTCTTCGACCTCAATCACCCAGAGATCGGGGTCAAAGCTGCGTTGTCTGGTAACGGCGGCATCCACATCAGCCTCGGGGCCGCTGGAGAGTTCCACCCATTTTCGTTCGCCGCTCATCAGGTCGAAACTGCGTTGGAATGCTATTGCCCGACCATCGAGCGTATTGAGTTTGACCAGCACCGCGCCCGCAGTGTCATCGCCATGGGCCACGACGAAGGCCGGGATTTCCTGAAACCGCAGCCGTGCGAGATAGGCATGCACCCAGAATTCCGCCGTCAGCCGGGTCATCGCACGGACCTCGCCACCAGGTATAAGAATTTTCGGCGAAAATTCTTGGCCTCAGTCATGCGTTGCCGTCTTTGAAATCCAGACCCATTTCCGAGTAACGCTCGGATTCCTCCAGCCAGTTGGGCCGGACTTTCACCTGCAGGAACAGGTGGATCTTACGGTCGAGGAACTCTTCGAGTTCGGCCCGCGCCGCCTGACTGACCGCCTTGATGGTCTCGCCCCGTTTGCCCAACACGATGCCTTTGTGGCCGTCACGCATGACATAGATGACCTGATCAATCTTGGCCGAACCGTCTTTGCGCTCTTCCCAGTTCTCGGTCTCGACCGTCAGCTGATAGGGCAGTTCCTGATGCAGGCGCAGCGTGAGCTTCTCGCGCGTCATCTCGGCGGCGATCATGCGCATTGGCAGATCAGCGATCTGGTCTTCGGGGTAGAGCCACGGACCTTCGGGTAGTTCCGAGGCGAGCCATTTACGCAGGTCGTCGACGCCGTGGCCTTTTTCGGCCGAGATCATAAAGGTTTCGGCAAAGGGATAGCGTGCGTTCAGGTCGCTGGTGAGGGCCAGCAGCTTCTCAGACGGAACCTTGTCGATCTTGTTGATCGCCAGCGCGATGGTGCGGCCCTGCCCGATCTCTTCGAGCCCTTCGAGGATGCGTTCGACCCCTTCGGTGATGCCGCGATGGGCCTCGACCATCAGCACGACCACATCCGCATCAGCCGCCCCGCCCCAAGCGGCGGCGACCATCGCACGGTCCAGACGGCGGCGGGGTTTGAAGAGGCCCGGGGTGTCGACAAAGACTAGTTGCGCGTCACCTTCCATCGCCACGCCCCGGATGCGGGCACGGGTGGTTTGCACCTTGTGGGTCACGATCGAAACCTTGGCCCCGACCATGCGGTTCAGAAGGGTGGATTTGCCTGCGTTGGGCTCTCCGATCAGGGCGATAAATCCGGCGCGTGTGGTCATGTGTTCTGCGATCCTGTTTGCAAGTGCGCACCCCTATAGCAGAATGCCCGGGCGGGCCAGAGGGATTTGTCGCATTGCGACCCGGCCTGTGGATTGGGTCAAGGTGGTGCGCCGCGCCAAAGCCAGCCAAGCGATCATCCTTTCAGTGAGGCAAGACGTGAGACGTCACGGGTTTCTCCCGGGCAGCGAAACTGCTGCGGGAGTGCTTGACCTGATGACGGATACGATGTTGCCGTCGAAGGGTAAGACGGTCGAGATCGGCCTGGTCGCGGACAATCCCGGTGGCTGGGCGTTTCATTGTCATGTGATTGAACGCCAGAAAACGGGTCTGACCGGATTTCTTCGGGTTGCTTGAAGATCGAACTGGCTGCGCCAACCCGATCGATTGGGGGGCCAGCCCCCCAAACCCCCTGAGATATTCTTGGCCAAATGAAGGAGGGATCCGGTGCCGGGGTGGATGGTGTTGCTATTGCGTCAGCGAATCCAGAAGTGCTTTGGCCGCCGCCTGTTCAGCCTGACGTTTAGAGCCTGCGGTGGCTTGCGCTTCGGTGCCGTCCTGCAGGCGGGCGGCGATGGTGAAGATGGGGGCGTGGTCGGGGCCGGTGCGTTTGACCTCAACATAAGCAGGCGGTTTCTGGCCGCGTGCTTGCGCCCATTCCTGTAGAGCGGTTTTGGCGTCGCGCGCGTCGGCCTCGACCTTGTGGATGCGGTCGCCCCAGAGGGCGAGGATGACGTCTCGGGCCGCCTCGAAGCCTGCGTCGCGGTAGATGGCGGCGATGACCGCTTCCATCGCGTCGCCCAGCAGAGCCTGTTTGCGGCGGCCTCCAGACAGCATCTCGGACCGGCCCAGTTTCAGAACTGCTCCGAGGTCGATCTGGCGGGCGACATCGGCGCAGGCCTCTTTGCGGACCAGCGCGTTGAAACGGGGGGCAAGTTGGCCTTCGGAGGCCTTCTTGTCGGCTTCGAGCAGGGCCGTGGCCATGACAAGGCCCAGTACGCGATCACCCAGAAATTCGAGCCGCTGATTGTCAGGGCGCGTGGGCGAAGACACCGACCCGTGGGTCAGCGCGCGCACCAGCAGTTCGGGGTCGGAGAATTCGTACCCCAATCGCTGCTGGAATGCCTTTATATCGGCCGATAACTTCAATTGACCGCCTTGAAGAAGCGATCACCGCGCCATGTCCAGAAGAACAGCATCGACCGGCCTGCAGAGGAGAACATGATGCGGTCGGCGCGACCGATCAGGTTTTCGTATGGGACGTAACCGACCCCGCCAGCAGATTGCGGCAGGCGGCTGTCGGCCGAGTTGTCGCGGTTGTCGCCCATGAAGAAATAGTGACCTTCGGGCACGGTGTAGATGCCGGTATTGTCGGACCCCTGATTGCCGATGTTCAGTACATCGTATGACACGTCATTGGGCAGGGTTTCGATCAGGCGGGTCTTTTCGCATTCTCCACCAAAGCCTACGGGGCCGTTTTCGCAGCGCGGGCGCAGGCCTTGCGGGCCTTGTGGTTCGGCCAATTCACTAAAGACGCCATCGGGTTGTTGCGGCACAGGGGTGCCATTCAGGATGATCTGGCCCTGACGCACCTGAACCCGGTCACCCGGCATGCCGATCAGGCGCTTGATATAGTCGCGGCCCGTGACCGGGTGGCGGAAAACGATGACGTCGCCGCGTTCAGGCTCGCCGCCCAGAATGCGGGTGTTGTCGCCTTTCATCCAGCCGCAGATATCTTCTGCGTCGATGTTCAGTCCGACGCTGGGGATGATCAGGCTGGGGCAGGACGCGTAGGAATAGCCATAGGCCATCTTGTTGACGAACAGGAAATCCCCGATCAGCAGGGTCTGCTTCATCGAGCCGGACGGAATCCAGAACGGCTGAAAGAACAGGGTGCGGAAAACGCCCGCGATCAGCAGGGCGTAGACGATGGTTTTGATCGTCTCCCAGACGGCGTTTCCGGATTTGGCTTCCTCGGCCATACTGCTCTCTCCAGTCTGTGCGTGGTTGGGGTGCTACATGCGGGTCGGTTGGGGGCAAGTCAAGGCTGCGCGGGCGCTTCGTGAAGCGGGCGGGCCTCGATCACCACAAAGGCCTGCGCCCAGGGGTGATCGTCGGTCAGGGTGACGTGGATGATTGCCTCATGACCTTCGGGGGTCATCTCGTTCAGGCGTTCGGCGGCCCAGCCGGTGACATGCATGACGGGTTGGCCGGTGCGCAGATTGGTCACCGCCATATCCTTCCACGCGATGCCCATGCGCAAGCCGGTGCCCAGCGCCTTGGAACACGCCTCTTTCGCGGCCCAGCGCTTGGCGTAGGTGCCTGCGGTGTCGTGGCGGCGTTCGGCCTTTCGCTGTTCGGTTTCGGTAAAGACGCGGTTGCGAAACCGGTCGCCGAAGCGGTCGAGCGTGCCTTGAATGCGGTCAATATTGGCGAGGTCGGTGCCGATGCCCAGGATCATGCGTTTCTCAAGTCTAAGGTGGTGCCAATCAACTTTAAATGAGACCCAATGGCAAGCAGATCGCGGGTCATGTGCTACAGTCGACCTGTTTTGTGTAGTCTGGTGGAGCTGGCCATGTTGAGAAAGGCGTTCATTTCAATCCTTGCACTCACCATTGGCCCAGTTGTCCCTGTGCTGGCCGAGCCTCAGCCTTGTGGCTCCGAGGCAGATCCCTGCCGCGTCGACGCGCTGAGCTATCGGGTGGTTTTACCTGAAAATCCCGAGAACGCGCCGAGTGTCATCTTCTTGCACGGCTATGCAGCGACGGCAAACGCAGCCGTCAATCGCGCCGCACTGGTCGATGCCTTTACCAGCCGTGGCATCGCATTCATCGCCCCCGACGGACAGGTTGATGTCGGCAATCCAAAAATCCTGGATTGGGGTGTGCACGATGGGCACCGCTGGCCTAGGGATGATTTGATTGCTCTGCAAAAGATCAAAGAAGATGCTCTGGCACGGTTTAATCTCGATCCGGGCAGAATCCTGTTGGCAGGTTATTCGCGCGGCGGGTCTATGGTATGGGACAAGGCTTGCACCGATCACGAGTTTGCGGCCGCCTACGCCTCGGCCTCTGGCGCGTTCTGGGAACCGATGTGGCGGCGCTGCAGCGGCCCCGTGCATATGCATCACAGCCATGGCTTTGCGGATCGCACCGTCCCCTTCGAAGGGCGCGAGGCAGTCTTTGGCGGCCTGCATTTCGAGCAAGGCAGCGTCATGAAATCCGTCGGCATTCTGAACCGCACAAACGGCTGCGGGCAGATGGCAAACAAGGTAAAAACCGAAGGGCCAAACTGGGACAAGCACTGGTCCAACTGCACAGCCGGATCAGTCGTTCTGTCGCTTGGCCCACATGGTCACGGGCGGCAGAGCGATTGGCCAGATCGGGTCGCCGACTGGTTCCTGGCCCTGCCAATTGGTCAATAGTATCAGACCTCCAGCACCACGGTGCCGAGCTTTTGCCCGGCCTCGACCATTGCGTGGGCTTTGGCCGCATCCGCCAATCCTCCGCCCAGGACGACGGCGTGGGTTAATGCGCCCTGCTCCAACCATGCGCCCAATTGTGCCTCGCCGCGGCGGCGGGCAATGGCGTCCAACTGATAGACGATCAGCATATGCAGACGGATGTTCTTGAACATGAAGCCGTAGAAATCCAACTCGGGCTTCATTTGTGAGGCCGAGGCATAGCTGGCGATCGTGCCACAAGGGCGGATCATCGCAAGCGAGGCCGTCTGGTTGGCGGCGAAATCAACCTCGACGATGCGGTCGACGCCGGCACCATCCGTCAGGTCCATCACCGCCTCGGTCACGTCTTGGGTGCGGTAGTTGATCCATTCGGAAGCGCCGGAATGGGCGGCTTTTTCGTCAGAACTGACGGTGGTGATCACCCGTGCCCCGCCCAGCGCGGCCATCTGGCAGGCGTAGCGCCCGACGGTGCCAGCACCTCCGGTGACAAGCACGGTCTGATCGGTGATCGGGCCATCAGCAAAAAGCGCATACCATGCTGTCATGGCGGGGATGCCGAAACAGGCACCTTCGGCAAAGCTGGTGGTGTCGGGCAGATGCACCGCCTGATCGGAGGGGAGCGCGATATATTCGGCCCCGGTGCCAAATGCGCGTTGCCATTGGCCGTTCCAGATCCACACACGCTCACCCACGCGGGCCGGATCGACACCTTCGCCAACCGCCTCGATCACCCCTGCCCCGTCCGAGTGGGGGGTGATCACCGGGAATTGCATCACCGCGCCCGGACGCGCACCGCCGCGCAGCTTGACGTCAGAGGGGTTGATACCGCTGGCATGGACGCGCACCAACACCTCGCCCGGAGCGGGGTCGGGCGTGGGCATGTCGGTTAGTTCGAGAACGTCGGATGCGGGACCAAAGCCGCGATATGTAATTGCCTTCATGACAACCTCACCGTGAAAATTTTGTAGCTGGCCACGCCGAAGAAACCGGCGAAGGCAAAATCGAACCAGCGGCGGGCGCGGTGATAGGCGTTGACCATCCGCGCAGACGAAAACAGGAAGGCGTAGCCGATGAAGACCAACAATGAGCCCGCATAGAGCATGGCGAAATAGCCCAGCAGCATGGCAAGGCTGGCATCGTTGGGGGCGACGATGGCATAGATCGACCCCCAGCTGAGGATCGCCTTCGGGTTGGTCAGGTGGATGGCTGCGCCTTTGGCAAAGATCGTGGGCAAGGAACCGGTAACCGGCTTGCCAAGCGCGACCTCATCCGAGGACAGCGCACGACGCAGGGCCTTGAACGCCAGCCAACCCAGATAAGCGACGCCGATATAGCGGATCACCTCGAACACCCAGACATTGGCCAGCATGATCGCCGACAGCCCCAACGCTGCGGCTATGCCCCACGCAGCAGAGCCCGCGCAGATGCCCAGCGCAAAGGCCAGACCGGCAGTACGGCCCTCGTTCATGGCGGTTCCGGCGATGCCCATGGTGGCGGGGCCTGGTGACCCTCCAGCCATCAGCCAGGCGATCCAGATTGCTATGAAACCAGTGGTGATCATCGCGTGAAGGCCGATCTGATCAATCCCAGACCCGCAACGGCGAACAACCCGGCGACAACTCCGTCGATCCAACGACGGAAGCGGCGATATCCGGCCATCATGCCGCTTATCGAGAACAACATCGAATAGAGGAAATTGTTGAGAAAACCTGCAAGCATGCAAATCAGCGTCGCGACGACGACCGAGAGCAGCCCGTCCTCAGGCCCGAGGCCTACTGACAAGGCCGCCATCCATGCGACAACCGATTTCGGGTTGGAGAGGTTGAGGAAAAGCCCGCGCCAGAACCATTTGCCCTTGGCGGGGATGGAAACTCTGGCCGCGTCAGATTGCAGAGCAGAGCGTCCCGACTGCCATGCAAGCCACAATAGATACAACCCACCCAGCACCTTGAGCATCATCAGAACATAAAGCGAGCTTTGTAGAACCGCGCCCATTCCGCTTGCAGCAACCAGCCCCCAGAATACCAGACCGCAGGACAGGCCCAGGCCATAAACAAGGCTGGTCTTACGCCCGAAGCTCATCGCCACTGCGGCGTTGGAAATGTTTGCAGGGCCGGGTGAGACTGCGACGACGAAAAAAGCAAGTGCAGTGATCGCCAGTGAAGTAAGGTCGATCATTCCCGCGCCTCGTCCATCAGGCGGCGCATTTCGTGGACCGCTGGAGTGAGGCCGCGGAAGATGGCTTCGCCGATAAGGAAGTGGCCGATGTTCAACTCGCGCACTTCGGGGAAGGCCGCCACCGGTTGCACGGTGTCGTAGGTCAGACCATGGCCGGCGTGGACTTCCAACCCAAGCGAATGGGCATAGGCAGACATTTCGCGCAGGGCTTCCAGTTCGCGCGCGGCATCATACAGTTTGCCCTCGGCGTGGAAGTCGCAATAGGCGCCGGTGTGCAGCTCGATCACCTCGGCCCCGATGCGGTGAGCGGCGTCGATCTGGCGCTGGTCGGCGGCGATAAAGATCGAGACGCGGCAGCCCACATCGCGCAGGGGCGCAATGAAATGCGCCAGCTTGTTTTCCTCGCGCGCAACCTCGAGCCCGCCTTCGGTGGTGCGTTCCTCGCGTTTTTCGGGGACGATGCAGACGGCGTGCGGTTTGTGGCGCAGGGCGATTTTCTGCATCTCGTCGGTCGCGGCCATCTCGAAGTTGAGCGGCACGGTCAGCGCCTCCATCAGCCCTTCGATATCGGCGTCCAGGATATGGCGGCGATCTTCGCGCAGGTGGGCGGTAATACCGTCGGCCCCAGCCTCTTCGGCCAGTTTCGCGGCGCGGATCGGATCAGGGTATGCCCCGCCACGGGCGTTGCGGATGGTGGCCACGTGGTCGATATTCACGCCCAGACGCAAATGGTTGTCAGACATCTTTCGAATCCTTCATTGTCCCTGAGGTCGAGCCTAGTGGTTTTGTTGGAAGAACGTCAGCCTCTGCCTGTGCAAGGCGTTTGATTTGTTCAAACTTCGCCTTGATCTTGGCACGGCGGCGCTGCTGATAGGTGCGGATCAGCGGCAGGCTGAGATAGGCGCAGATCACCCCGGCCACGATGCCCGGAATGACGCCGCCGATCATGTAGGGAAAGAACACATCGTCATAGAACCGGCTGAGCCCGTGCCAGTCGGCTTCACGATCCGTGAACATGGCGATGCAATTGTCCTTGAGATCGCCCATCGCATCGGCAAACTTCCCCATCAGCCCGTCCGTGTCATGCTTGCGGAACTTGGTGCCCAGCATGAAATGCCCGGTTTGCAGGCTGATGACCGCAATCGGCACATAGGTCAGGGGATTGCCGAAGAACGTGCCGCTGAGCGCGGCCAGAATATTGCCGTTCAGCAGGCGGGCCAGGACTGCGGCGACCAGGAAATGCAAGCCGTAGAAAGGCGTGAACGAGGCGAACACCCCTGCCCCGATGCCGCGCGCGATGCGTTCGGGGCTGTCAGGCAGGCGGCGGACCCGGTGTTTGACATAGTGAAAGGCGCGGGTCCATCCACCGCGCGGATAGACGAACTCTGACGCAATCTGAACGGCTGAGCGGCGATCTCGGCGCTTGAAAACCACTCGTGATCACCCCTTCTCAGCCAGCCGCGACAGCGGGTTTCGCGCTTTCCCGGTACCGTTCGACCGCAGCAACATCGCTTTCGGCCTCAAGCATCAGCATCAGCGAATGCAGCTGTTCAAGGTCACGCAGTTCGACATTGATCATCAGGCGGTAAAAATCCGGTTTGCGGTCGACGAATTCGAGGTTCGAGATATTGGCCTTTTTCTCGCCGATCAATGTGCAAATGCGCCCCAGCACCCCGGCATCGTTGCCGATGGTCAGATCGAGCGTCGCGCCATAGACCGCCGGGTGGGTGCCCGAATGCCAGTGCAGATCGACCCAGCGGTCAGGTTCGTTTTCATATTCGGACAGACGATCGCAGTCGATGGCGTGTACTACAACGCCCTTACCGCGAAAGGTGATGCCGACGATCCGCTCACCCGGCAGCGGCTGGCAACAAGGCGCGCGGTCGAATTTCTGGCCCGGTTCAAGCCCGATCACCGCACGACGGGGAGAGATCGCATCTCCGTCATCCTTGGTAAGCTCGGGGTATACGGCCTCGACCACCTCATGTGCGGTAAGCTCGGCGCTGCCCAGACGAGCCAGCAATTCATGGCGATCTTTCAGGCGCAGGTGTTTGGCGGCGGTGTCCAGCGCCTTGTCGGTGGCCTTGCGACCGAGATTTTCGAACCCGGCGCGGGCGAGTTCCTTGCCCAGCTTGATAAAGCGTTCGCGGTCCACCTCGCGCAGGGCCCGGCGGATGGCGGTGCGGGCCTTGCCGGTGACCGCGATCTCAAGCCATGTGACCTGAGGCATCTGGCCGTCGGCGGTGATGATATCCACCGACTGCCCGTTCTTGAGGCGCGTCCACAGCGGCACGCGGATCGTATCGACCTTGGCGCCGACGCAGGCATGGCCAATACGCGTGTGGATTGCGTAGGCGAAGTCAATCGGCGTTGCCCCGCGCGGCAGTTTCACCACGTCGCCCTTGGGGGTGAAGCAGAAGACCTGGTCCGAGTACATCTCAAGCTTGACGGCTTCGAGGAAGTCTTCGTGATCATCCTCACTGTCGAATTGCTCGGTCAGGTTTGCGATCCACTTTGCCGGGTCAACCGCAAAGGGGTTCTCGGACCGCACACCGTCGCGATAGGACCAGTGCGCTGCAACGCCGGTTTCGGCCACATCGTGCATCTGACGGGTGCGGATCTGGACCTCGACCCGTTTGCCGTCGCGCCCCGAAACTGTTGTGTGGATCGAGCGATAGCCGTTCGATTTCGGCTGGCTGATATAGTCCTTGAACCGCCCCGGCACTGCGCGCCAGCGCTGGTGGATCGCGCCGAGGGTGCGATAGCAGTCTTCCTCGGACCCGGTGATGATACGGAAGCCGTAGATGTCGGACAGGCGGGAAAAGCCCTGATCCTTTTCCTGCATCTTGCGCCAGATCGAATAGGGTTTCTTGGCGCGGCCAAAGACCTCGGCCTCGATCCCCGCCTTTTCCAATTCGTGGCGCATGTCGCCGGTGATGCGGTGGATCACGTCGCCGGTTTCGCGTTGCAGAGTGATAAAGCGGCGGATGATCGACTGGCGGCCTTCGGGGTTCAGGACGCGGAAAGCAAGGTCTTCCAACTCCTCTCGCATCCACTGCATACCCATGCGGCCTGCGAGCGGCGCGTAGATATCCATCGTCTCGCGCGCTTTCTGGACCTGCTTTTCGGGGCGCATCGCCTTGATCGTGCGCATGTTGTGCAGACGGTCGGCGAGCTTGACCAGAATAACCCGCAGGTCCTTGGACATCGCCATGAACAGTTTGCGGAAATTCTCGGCCTGTTTGGTTTCGCGGCTGGACAGCTGAAGGTTGGTCAGCTTGGTGACGCCATCGACCAGCTTGGCGACCTCTTCGCCGAACAGTTCGGAGACCTTGCCATAGCTGGCCTTAGTGTCCTCGATCGTGTCGTGCAGCAGGGCCGTGATGATGGTCGCATCATCCAGACGCTGTTCGGTCAGGATGGCGGCAACGGCAACGGGGTGCGAGAAATAGGGCTCGCCGGAATGGCGGAACTGCCCCTCATGCATCTGCATCCCGAACTCATAGGCCCGAGCGATGCGCTCAGCATTTGTCTTGGGATTGTAATTGCGGACCAGCGCAATCAGGTCTTCTGCTGAAATCATCCGGTCCGCACCTTTGTCGCTGGGATTTACCCCTGGCCCTGAGCCTCCATCAGAGCGCGCAGGAGCTTTTCTTCGGACATGTCGTCATCCGCGGGCTTGTCGGATTCCGCACCCATCAGCAGCGCCATCTGATCTTCTTCCGGCTCATCCACCTCGATCTGAGTCTGGTTGGCCTCAATCAGGCGCTCGCGCAGTTCATCGGCGCTCTGGGTTTCGTCGGCGATTTCGCGCAGCGAGACAACGGGGTTCTTGTCGTTGTCGCGGTCAACGGTGATCGGGCCACCGGCAGAAATCTCGCGCGCCCGGTGGGCTGCAAGCATCACCAGTTCGAACCGGTTCGGGACCTTGTCTACACAATCTTCGACCGTAACGCGGGCCATGGGGCGCTCTCCGTAAATGAATCCGTGGCAGGAAGGGGTTTATCTAAGCGCGAATCCCCGCCTTGACAAGCAGGAAATGCCGCAAATGCGAGGATCACAGAGGCTTGACCTCGGCCACATCCCCGGGCGGCAAGGCGGCAACCATCTGCGTCACGGTCCGGCCCAGCACGGGATGGCACCAATCGGGAGCAACATCCGCCATCGGAACAAGCACAAAAGCGCGGTCCTGCAGGCGGGGATGCGGCAGGATCAGCTGATCCGGCGCGGATTTGGCCTGATCCTCGGGCGGCAGGGTCAGCCAGCGGTGATATTCGGCCTGATCGGGCAACACCAGATCTCCCCAGCAGACCAGATCGAGGTCCAGCGTGCGCATCCCCCAGCGCTGTTCGCGGGCGCGGCCAAACTCATGTTCGATACGGTGCAGCAGGTCCAGAACCGCCTGCGGCGTGAGGTCCGTTTCGATCAGAACCGCAGCGTTGACATAATCCGGCCCTGCCCCCGCCGGAAAGCAGGGGGTGGCAAAAAACCGGCTTTGGGCGCGAATCATTAACCCTACGTTAACCATTGCGCGCAAAGACTGCTTGAGTGTCACCTCGGGCTCATTATCACTCAGAGTGAGATTTGCACCCAGCGCGATGACTGCTTTTGACAATGATTTGACCACTTCGGACCCCACATTCGGACCAGAGAATACTTGCGATGTAAGCCAAAAGGCCTATTTTAAGCGCACCATTGCACTGACCAATTAATTTACACTCACGGAGCTCACGGTGCGGTGGCTTATACCGGAAGGACCATTTTTATGTTTTACAAGGACGAACGGCTAGCGCTGTTCATCGACGGCTCGAATCTTTATGCAGCCGCAAAGGCACTGGGTTTTGACATCGACTACAAGTTGCTGCGTCAGGAATTCATGCGCAGAGGCAAACTGCTTAGAGCTTTCTACTACACAGCGCTACTGGAAAACGACGAGTATTCCCCGATCCGGCCCCTGGTGGACTGGCTGCACTATAACGGCTTCACCATGGTCACCAAACCGGCCAAGGAATACACCGACAGCATGGGGCGTCGGAAAGTCAAAGGAAATATGGATATCGAACTGACGGTCGATGCCATGGAACTGGCACCGCGCGTGGATCATATCGTGCTGTTCTCGGGCGATGGGGATTTCCGCCCGCTGATTGCCAGCCTGCAACGTCAGGGCGTACGCGTTTCGGTCGTCTCGACCATTCGCAGCCAACCGCCGATGATTTCAGACGAGCTGCGCCGCCAGGCGGACAACTTCATCGAGCTGGAGGACCTGCGCGACGTGATCGGCCGACCTCCGCGTGAAATGCCGACCGAGCCGCGCAGCATTGCGGCTGCCGGCGGTCAGTAACTCCACCAAACCCCACCACTCACTCACCCATGGGGTTTGACGGATTATGTGCGGCCAGGGCCAGAAGCCCTGGCCGCACCACTTTTAAAGGGATAGGTGCTGAAAACACCCCTTTGCTAACAGTGATTCATGTCAGGTAAATGACGCGCTCCTGTCTGGACCATGGCAATGAAAAGACCTAGGTGTTCGGTCGAGGAGAACGCCGAATGAAAAAGCCGCCGCTGACATTGTATCTGGCCGCCCCGCGCGGGTTCTGCGCCGGTGTGGATCGCGCCATCAAGATCGTGGAAATGGCCCTGCAGAAATGGGGGGCTCCGGTCTATGTGCGGCATGAAATCGTGCACAACAAATTCGTCGTTGACGGTCTGCGCGCCAAGGGGGCGGTGTTTGTCGAGGAGCTGGATGAGTGCCCCGATGACCGCCCGGTGATTTTCTCGGCTCATGGGGTGCCGAAGTCGGTGCCTGCCACTGCTCAGCAGCGCGAAATGATCTATGTCGACGCCACCTGCCCGCTGGTCTCAAAGGTGCATGTCGAGGCGCAGCGCCATGCGGATGCCGGGCTGCAAATGATCATGATCGGCCACAAGGGCCACCCCGAAACCGTCGGCACCATGGGGCAACTGCCCGAGGGTGAGGTGTTGCTGGTCGAAACGGTCGAGGATGTGGCGCAGGTGAATGTGCGCGACCCCAACAAGCTGGCCTTTGTCACCCAGACGACTCTTTCGGTCGACGACACCAAAGATATCATCGCTGCGCTTGAGGCGCGCTTCCCGGCCATCGTCAGCCCGCATAAGGAAGACATTTGCTATGCCACCACCAACCGGCAGGAAGCGGTGAAGGCGGTTGCGCCGAAATCCGATGCTTTACTGGTGGTCGGCGCACCGAACTCGTCAAACTCGCGCCGTCTGGTCGAGGTCGCCTCGCGCGCGGGCTGCGAGTATGCGCAGCTGGTGCAGCGCGCGACCGAGATCGACTGGCGGGCGCTGGAGGGGATTTCGAGCATTGCCATCACCGCCGGGGCATCCGCCCCCGAGGTGCTGGTCAATGAGGTGATCGATGCGTTCCGCGATCATTACGAGGTCACCGTCGAACTGGTCGAGACCGCCGTCGAGAATGTCGAGTTCAAGGTCCCCCGCGTATTGCGGGAGCCAGCATGAGCGGTATCCCCCGCGCGCCACTGTTTCTTGGTTTGGCCGGGCTGATCCCGTTTGTCTGGGGGGCGCTGACCTATCTGAATGGCGACCTGAACGATTGGGGCCGACAGGCGCTGGGGTCGCGGTTCGTGGGGCCGTATGTTCAGCTATTCTATGGCTCGGTGATCCTGAGCTTCATGTCCGGCGTTCTGTGGGGGTTCGCCACCAAGACCTCGGGCAGCAAGGCGGCGACCTGCTACACGCTCTCGGTCCTGCCCGCGCTTTGGGCCTTCCTCAAGACCGGCGGAGGCCCGGTTAGTGCGGGCACCAACCTGATGTACGGGTTTGCGGGCTTGCTTTTGCTGGACGCACTGTTTTCTTACTGGCGACTGACCCCGGTCTGGTGGATGCGACTGCGCATCCTGCTGACCGCCATCGTGCTCGCCTGTCTTGCCGTGGGAGTTTACCTATGAGTGATGACCGGACAATCAATGCCTATACCAACCGGGTGTCGGACTATCTGAGCATGCCCTTGCCCGCCGAGCAGCTTGAGGCGCGTCAGGCATTTGCCGATGCCGTTGGCGAAGGTGGATATGTGCTGGATTTGGGATCAGGCCCCGGATCGGACAGCGCATTCCTGATGCGGCAAGGGCTGAAGGTGCGGGCATTGGATGCCACGCCCGCCTTTGTCGAGCACGCGCGCGGCAACGGCGTGGACGCGCATCTGGGCACGTTCGACGATGTAGCCGAAGTGGCTGAATATGACGGTGTTTATGCCAGCTTTTCGCTGCTGCACGCACCGCGCGCGGATTTCCCGCGTCATCTGAGCGCCATCCACCGTGCGCTGAAACCCGGCGGCCAGTTGTTTCTGGGAATGAAACTGGGCACGGGTGAACATCGCGACGAGTTGGATCGTTACTACACCTATTATACGGAGGCCCAGATCGAGGACGCGCTGACCACCGCCGGATTTGCCATTGACCGTGCCGTGCAGGGTGTGGGCAAGGGGCTGGCCGGATCTTATGACGGGTTCATTCTGGTGTTTGCCCATGCCTGATTTGTTTGCCTATACCGACGGAGCCTGCTCCGGCAATCCCGGCCCCGGCGGCTGGGGCGTGCTGCTGCGCGCAATGGACGGTGAGACCGTTCTGAAAGAGCGCGAGCTGAACGGCGGAGAAGCCGAGACCACCAACAACCGGATGGAACTGCTGGCCGCGATCAGCGCTCTGGAGACGCTGGAGCGCGCCTCGGAGATCACCATTGTCACCGACAGCGCCTATGTGAAGAACGGTGTTACGGGGTGGATTTTCGGATGGAAGCGGAACGGCTGGAAGACCTCGAACAAGAAGCCGGTCAAGAATGTCGACCTGTGGCAGCGGCTGGATGAGGCGCAAGAGCGCCATCGGGTGACCTGGGAGTGGGTCAAGGGCCACGCGGGCCATCCCGAGAACGAACGCGCCGACGAATTGGCCCGCGCGGGCATGGCCCCCTTCAAACCCAAGAAGGCGCAGGCGTGAACGGGCTTGCCCTGCTGGACTATGCTTCGGTTCTGGTCTTTGCGCTGACCGGAGCGCTGGTCGCCAGCCGGGCGCAGCTGGATCTGGTCGGGTTTGCCTTCATCGCCTGCCTGACAGCGGTTGGCGGTGGCACCATGCGGGACCTTCTGCTGAATCGGCATCCGGTGTTCTGGGTTGGTCAGCCCGACTACATCCTGATCGCCTGCGGGGCGGCGGTGCTTGTGTTCTTCACCGCGCATCTGGTGGAAAGCCGGTACAACTGGCTGGTCTGGCTCGACAGTTTCGCCCTGTCCATCGCAGTGGCCGCCGGTACCGGTGCGGCTCTGTCGCTGGGTCAGTCCGGTGTCATCGTCGTGCTGATGGGCGTCACCACCGGCTGTCTGGGCGGGTTGATGCGCGACGTGGTCTGCAACGAGGTGCCGCTGGTGCTGAAACAGGGCCAGCTCTATGTCTCCTGCGCTTTTGCCGGGGCCCTGACCGCAGTGTTGGCGACCCGCATTGGGCTGGAGGGCCTGATTGCGCTGGGTCTGTGCGCTTTGGTTTGCTGGGCGTTGCGCGCCGGTTCACTGTTGTTTGGCTGGCAATTGCCGGTTTACAAGGCCCGACCACCCCGGCGATGAGGTAAAGGACACACGCGATGGTTCTCAGATATTTCCACCTGTTCGCCGCATTGTCGTTACTTGCAGCCTGCGCGGACCCGTATAACCCGGTCAGCTTCACAACCGAGGGGGAGCAGATCGTCGCCAGCGGCACAATCGACCACACAACGCTCAGCGCATTTGAAGATGTGATCGCGGAAAACCCCGGGATCAAAACGCTGGTGCTGCAGAATATCGAAGGCTCGGTCGATGATGACGCGAACGTGGTCTTCAGCCGTGTCGTGCGCGAGGAAGGGTTCGATACGGTGGTGCCGTCGGACGGGCTGGTCGCCTCGGGCGGGACAGATCTGTTTCTGGCGGGCAATCGACGGGTGCTGGAACCCGGCGCCTGCGTGGGTGTTCACAGCTGGGGCGGCGGCGGGTATGTAGCCGCAGATCTGCCCGAGGATCACCCGGAACATGACCGCTATCTGGACTATTTCAAGGATATCGGCGTCGATCCCGGTTTCTACTGGTTCACGTTGGATGTGGCCTCGGAGGACGAAATGCACTGGATGACCGCTGCCGAGGCAAACCAGTTCGACATGACCTCGCGCAAGGCTCCGCGTCTGGGGTCGACTGCCACCTGCGAGGCGCGTTAGCGCCGCAGATAGGTCTGCCAGAGCCAGATCACCAGGAGCGCGCCCAGCACGGCCCCAACAAAACCCGACAGCCACCCCATCACTGTGATGAGCGTGCGCAGGATCAACCCGCCCACCAGCGCGCCGATGATGCCGATGAACATCGTGGTCGGGATATCGGCTTCGATCCGCATCAGGCGGGTGGCGAGAAAGCCTGCGGCGGCTCCGATGATGATCAGGGCGACGATGGGCATGTCACTTCCTCCAATGGGTGGGGACGATGATCAGCGCGCCGATCGAGGACAGCACCGCGTCCAGTCCGGGCGGGCCAAAGCTGATGCCGAACATGATGCGGACGAAATAGAACAGAAAAGCCCCGCCGACACAGATGATGATGGATGGCAGGTAGCCGTTATGGGTGAAGCCGGTCTTTTCCGACAGGTAGCCCACAATCCCGGCGATCACGACGGTGCCCATCAGGATCATGAACATCTGGCTTTACTCCGATGACAGGCGGGTGCCGACCGGGATGGGCCAGCCCCGCAGAAACGTTTCCCTATCCTGCGCGCCTTTGCCCGCCCGTTGCAAGCGCAGCAGTTCGACTGCACCTTCGCCACAGGCCACGCACAGCTGGTCGTCCAGCACCTCGCCCGGTGTGCCCTGTCCTTGGGCCAGCCGCGAAGCGAGGAGCTTGATCCGGTCACCTTCTATTTCGGTCCACGCGCCCGGGAACGGAGAGAGGCCGCGAATTTTTCTATCAACTTCGGCGGCGGGGGCGAACCAGTCGATCCGCGCCTCGGATTTGTCGATCTTGGCGGCGTAGGTCACGCCCTCTTCGGGCTGCGGATCGGGGATCAGGGAAGGCAGCTTTTCCAGTGCTTCAACAATCAGCGCCGCACCCATGCCCGACAGGCGGTCATGGAGTTGCACGGTGGTTTCCTCGGGTCCGATATCAGTGGCCTCGCGCAGCAGAACGGTGCCCGTGTCCAGCCCGGCCTCCATCTGCATGATGCAAATGCCGGTCTGCGCGTCGCCCGCCATGATCGCACGATGGATCGGCGCGGCACCGCGCCAGCGGGGCAGCAGGCTGGCGTGGATGTTCAGGCAGCCATGGGTCGGCGCATCCAGAACAGGTTGCGGCAGGATCAGGCCATAGGCGACGACCACGGCGATATCGGCGTTGAGCGCAGCAAACGCGGCCTGATCCTCGGAAGATTTCAGCGAGGTCGGGTGGCGCACCTCCAGACCCAGCGCCTCGGCGCGGGCATGCACCGGGGTTGGGCGGTCTTTCTTGCCACGACCGGCGGGGCGCGGGGGCTGGCAATAGACAGCGGCGATCTCGTGCCCGGCCTCGACCAGCGCATCCAGCACCGGGACCGAGAAATCGGGGGTTCCCATGAAGATGACGCGCATCGCTACCCCTGTTTTTTTGCCTTGCGCAACAGAATGTCGCGTTTGACCTTGCTGAGACGATCGAAATACATCCGTCCGTTCAGATGGTCGATCTGATGCTGCACGCTGGTGGCCTCGATGCCGACGAAATCGCGGCGGTCGATCTGGCCCTGCTCGTTGAGAAACTTCACCGTGACCGCTCGCGGGCGTTTCACCTTGGCCGAGACGCCGGGCAGGTTGGGGCTGGCCTCTTCATGTTCGCGCAGCTCGATGGAACTGTGAAGGATTTCCGGGTTGGCCAGACGCACCGCGCGGCCCCGCTCGGTTGAGCCATCCACGACGGCCAACCGCAGCATCACTCCGATCTGAGGCGCGGCAAGGCCGACGCCGGGCATCGCCTCCATCGTATCGATCATGTCATCCCAGATGGCGCGGATCTCGTCGGTGATCTCAGAGACGTCCTCGGCCTTGGTGCGCAGGCGTTTGTCGGGCCACGGCAGGCAGGTCCGTACCGTCATGTACGGGCCTTCTCACGCTTGAGCTTCTGCATCTTGCGCGTGATCATCTGGCGCTTGAGCGGTTTGAGATAGTCGATGAACAGCTTGCCGTTCAGGTGGTCGATCTCGTGCTGCACACAAGTCGCCCAGAGATCATCAAAGGTTTCCTGCTGCAGATTGCCATCACGGTCCAGCCACGTCACGTCCACGGTCTTGGGGCGCGTGACCTCGGCATATTGCTCAGGGATCGACAGGCAGCCTTCCTCGTAGACATTGGTCTCGTCCGAAGAGGCGATGACCTCGGGGTTGAACATCACCAGCGGGCGCGGCGCTTCGCCTTCTTCCTTGACGCAGTCCACCACGATCAGCCGGTCCAGCACGCCAATTTGAGGCGCAGCAAGGCCGATACCGGGCGCGTCATACATCGTCTCCAGCATGTCATCGGCCAGTTTGCGCAGGTCGTCGGTGATGTCGGCCACCGGCGCGCAGACCTTTTTCAGGCGGGGATCGGGATGGATCAGGATATTGCGTTTCATGGGGCTGATTTAGGCCATCGCGCCCGCCTCCGCAACGGCCCCCTTGCACCTTATGGATTTGTGGTTAGCTTTCGCCTCGACAGATGGAGATGACATGACTTTCAACGACCTGATCGACCGCCGGGGCACCAACTCTTCAAAATGGGACAAGATGGAGCAGCTTTACGGTGTCGCCCCCGAGGATGGGCTGGCCATGTGGACGGCTGATTCCGACTATGCCACGGCCCCTTGCGTGATCGAGGCGGTGCGGAAAGCGGCTGATCACGGCGCATTTGGCTATTCGTGGATGCACCCGGATTATCTGAACGCAATCCAGTGGTGGATGAAGACCCGCCATGGCTGGGAGATCGACACCGATTGGATTCTGACATCGCAAGGACTGGGCAACGCGATTGCCCTGTGTCTGGATGTCTGGAGCAAGCCCGATGATGGCGTAGTGATCTTCACGCCCGTTTACCATGAGTTTGCGCATAAGGTGAACAAATCCGGCCGCCGTGTGGTCGAATGCCCGTTGGTGCGTGAGGGTGAAACTTACGCGCTTGATCTGGACGATGCGCAGTCGCGGCTGGACGGGTCGGAAAAACTGCTGTTGTGGTGCTCGCCGCAGAACCCCTCGGGCCGAATTTGGACACCGGAGGAGCTGCGCGCTGTAGCCGCGTTTGCCGAGCGTAACGGGCTGATCCTGGTCTCGGACGAGATTCACCATGATCTGGTCTATCCGGGCAATACCTTCGTGCCGATGGATGTGGCTGCTCCGGATGCGCGCCCGTGGACCGTGACCCTGACCGCTGCGTCGAAGACGTTCAATATCGCGGGCCAGCGTACGGGCAACATGATCATCCCGGCTGCCAAGCTACGGGCCGAGATGCGGCACCGGATCACCACGCTGGATTACGACCCAAGCGCCTTGGGCGTCGCGATGATCACCGCCGCTTATTCGCCGGAAGGTGCGAAATGGGTCGATGCGCAGGTCGCGCATCTGGATGCGAACCGGAAACTGTTCGATACCACCATCGCCGAGATACCCGGCCTGTGGTCGATGCCCTTGCAGGCGACCTATCTGGCGTGGGTCGATTTCTCGGGCACCGGGATGAATCACGATGAATTCGTAAAGCGGCTGCGCGAAGACGCGCGGATCGCCACATCCTCAGGTCCCGGTTTCGGCACCGGCGGAGAAACCTTCGAGCGCTTCAATCTGGCCACGCAACGCGCGCGGGTGGAAGAAGCCTGCGCGCGGTTGAAAGCTGCTTTTGGCGATTTGCAATAAACCCCGTCTGAGACCGAACGGAGGCCCATCATGCCCAATCCCCTTTTTACGCTTCCGGACATCCCAGACATCCCGGTACAAGGGGAACAGGCGACCTATCCGATAGGGCGAATTTTCTGCGTGGGCCGCAATTATGCCGCCCATGCCGCCGAAATGGGGCATGAGGTGGATCGGCAAGCTCCATTCTATTTCACAAAATCAGCGCCCAACGCGGTTTTGACCGGGGCACATGTGCCTTATCCGGCGGGCACCGAGAATTATCATCATGAAATGGAACTGGCCGTTGCAATCGGAAAGCCGGTCTTCCAGGCCACATTCGCGCAGGCCCACGCGGCGATCTTTGGCTATGGGTGTGCCCTGGACATGACGCGCCGCGACTTGCAGATCCGCGAACGCAACAAACAGCGCCCCTGGGATCTGGGCAAGGATGTGGAAAACGGCGCGGTCTTTGCCCCGCTGACCCGCGCCGATGACTGGAGCCCATCGGGTGACAAGCGCATCTATCTGAGCGTCAATGGGCAGATGAAACAGGATGCCACCTTGTCAGAGCTGGTCTGGAAGATCGACGAACTGATCTGCCATCTGTCGGGTTTCTATCATTTGCGTCTCGGCGATCTGATTCTGACCGGAACACCCGCCGGGGTCGGGCCCGTGGTCGTCGGAGACCGAATCGAAGGCGGCATTGATGGTCTGGCCCCCGTGCACCTGACCCTGACGGCCCCCGAATAAACCGTCCGACCCGATACCTGAGAATCCTGTGGCACCAAAGCTTCCGGACCGCCGAAGGCGCGGCGGGGTGTTCGTGCCACGGGTCAAGAGCTGCGCTTCAGTCGCGGGATTCAAGCAATGCGATCGGCGCATCCGGCGCGCGGTAGAAATCCAGCGGTGCCTTATCGGCGGCCACGGTGTTGCGCTTGAATTCATAGCGCATCTCACCCGCCGCTTCCTCATCCGCGATGATCAAGCATTGGTAGAGGTGGTTGGCCCCGTCATAGATATCGACCAGCCCGCGCAGACGCGGCGTGGTTTCGGCCTCGACCGTGAAGCCATCCTTCCACAATGTCAGAATTTTGAAGGTATTGTCGCCCACTTCCACCCGCAAACGGCTGGATTTCTTCAACGTAGCGATTCGGGCGGCGTCCAATTCGGCGCGAATTTCCTTGGAAACATAGGTACTCATAATAAACTTCCCCCCTTAACTCTCTCTATTCTGGACCAGATTGTGTAAAAATCCAGTGAACTGCGTCACTTGGGGCCGAGGATTTGCGATCTGTTGCGCAGTCGTCCCGCCTCTGCCTGTGCACGCATGCAGGCCAGATGCGCGCATGGTGAAATAGGAACACGGCACGGGACGGCCTATCTTTGCCCCAATCGCAATGCGGAGGAATGATGATGGGCCTGCTTGTTGACGGCGAATGGCATGACACCTGGTATGACACCAAATCCACCGGCGGGGCGTTCAAACGCTCAGCCGCACAGTTTCGCAACTGGATCACCGCCGATGGCGCGCCCGGCCCCTCGGGGCGCGGCGGGTTCGAGGCGGAAAGCGGGCGTTATCACCTCTATGTCTCGCACGCCTGCCCCTGGGCGCATCGCACGCTGATCTTTCGTGAGTTGAAGGGGCTGAGCGATCACATCTCGGTCTCGGTCGTGCATCCTGACATGCTGGACAAGGGCTGGACCTTTGAGACGGATGCGTATGGCGCAACGGGGGACAAGCTGTTCGGACATGATTTCGCCCATCAGATCTATACCCGCGCCGATGCCAACTATTCTGGCCGTGTCACCGTGCCGATCCTGTGGGATAAGGTGGAGAAGACCATCGTTTCGAACGAAAGCTCGGAAATCATCCGCATGTTCAACTCGGCTTTTGACGGGATCACCGGCAACGCTGATGATTACTGGCCTACAGCGATGCGCGACGAGATCGAAGAGGTCAACGCACGCATCTATTCCGACATCAACAATGGTGTCTACAAATGCGGTTTCGCCACCTCGCAAGAGGCATATGACGCCGCTATCGGCCCGCTGTTCGACACGCTGGACTGGCTTGAGGATCGTCTGTCCCGGAACCGCTATCTCATGGGTGATCGCGTGACCGAGGCCGATTGGCGGCTGTTCACCACGCTGATCCGGTTCGATCCGGTTTATCACCTGCATTTCAAATGCAACAAGCGGCGGCTGGTGGACTACCCGAACCTCTGGGCCTACACGCGGGAGCTTTATCAGTGGCCCGGCGTGGCGGAGACGGTGAACATGAACCACATCGTGCGCCACTATCACTACAGCCATGACAGCATCAATCCGCATCGGATCATTCCGGTAAACCCGGTGCTGGATTATTCAGAACCTCATGGGCGGGATCAGCGCCCGGCGGCGTAGTGTTCCACCATGGCCGCCAAATCCTCGGGCGGGGTCGAGCTTTGGACATAGGCGCAGGCATTGGCGCTGTGGGCAAAGATGGACCCGTCCGAAAAGAAGGTGGTGTTGGTGACAAAGATCACCCGCGCGTCAGGACGGCGGTAGCTGGCAAAGTCCGCCACCGCCAGCGCGCTGCCGGTTTCCAGAACCAGATCCAACACGATGATATCAAAGTCGGTGCCGTAGAGCGCGAGTATCGCGGCCTCTTGCGTTTCGACCAAAGTGACCTCGGCCCCCTGCCTTTGCAGATGCCGTTGCCAAACCCGACCAAGGTCGGGGTTACTCTCAACAATCAGTACTTTCATTTGCAACAACCTCGGCACGTGATATGGGTGAGTGGTGCCGACCCCTATGGTCCGTGATCACGCGATTTCCTTAACAAAGTGTTAACAACGCCTGCACAGGGCTGTGATCCGGCGGATTCACTTGTGTGAGCGGCAAAAATCCGCTTGAAGCAGCGCAACACGGCGATTCCGGCAGGGGCAGATGGCTGAACAGGATGACAGATTGAACCCTCGGGCCGCACGCGATCATGGCGGCGGGCTGGACGGGGCCATGGCCCGCTATGGTGGCGCGCGGGGCGACTGGATCGACCTGTCAACCGGGATCAACCCGCACCCCTACGCGGTATCCGGTCTGCAGCCCTCGGACTGGATGGAACTGCCTGACCATGGTGCGTTCGAGCGGCTGACAGATGCAGCGCGCGCCTTCTGGGGCGTGCCGGACGGGGCGGCGATTTTGCCAGCCCCCGGAGCCTCGGCAGTGATTGCGCGCATTCCTGCGTTGGCCGAAACGGGTCGTGTGCAGATTACCCAGCCAACCTACAACGAACACGCGGCGGCCTTTGTCGCGCAGGGCTGGACGGTACAGGACAGTGGGCCGGCCGACGCGCGCGTGATGGTCCACCCCAACAATCCCGATGGGCGTATCTGGCAGGACGCTGACGCCGATGCGCCGCTGACCGTTATCGATGAGAGCTTCTGCGATATCGCCCCGGAGGCGTCGCTGATCCATCTCGCGGGGCGGCCCGGTGTGGTTGTGCTGAAGAGCTTTGGCAAGTTCTGGGGCCTGGCCGGTCTGCGGCTGGGATTCGCCATTGGCCAGCCGGACCTGATCGCACGACTGAATGACCTGACCGGCCCGTGGGCGGTGTCAGGCCCTGCCCTGCGGATCGGCGCGCAGGCGTTGCGCGATACCATGTGGGCCGAGGCCACCCGCGTTCGTCTGGCTGACGAAGCGGCGCGGCTGGACCAGCTTGTCATGGCCAAAGGCGCGCGGCTGGTCGGAGGAACCAACCTGTTTCGCCTCTATGATGTGGATAACGCCGCCTGGCAGGATCGGCTGGCCCGCGCGCATATCTGGAGCCGCATCTTCCCCTACTCCGATACCTACCTGCGCCTCGGGCTGCCGCCCGCGGATGGCTGGGCACGGTTGGAGGCGGCGCTGTGAGCACCGCCTTCGTATTGGTGTGCGCGCTCTGCCTGGACGCCGCATTGGGCGAACCCGATTGGCTGTGGTCGCGCATCCGCCACCCGGCGGTGATGATAGGTAACGTGATCGGCTGGCTGGACAAACGCCTGAACTATGGCGCGCACCGGCGGATCAAGGGCGTTGCCGTTGTTCTGTTGCTGGTGATGGGGGCCTACCTGCTGGGCCGGGGCCTCGCCCTGCTCGGTCCCGTCGTCGAGATAGTGATCTGCGCAATCCTGCTGGCGCAGAAATCTCTGGTTGAGCATGTGCGCGCTGTGGGCGACGGCCTGCGCGCCTCGCTGGCCGAGGGGCGGAGGCAGGTTGGGATGATCGTCTCGCGTGACACACGGGATATGACCGAGGCTCAGATTGCCCGCTCTGCCATCGAAAGTGCCGCTGAAAACCTGAGCGATGGGGTGATTGCCCCGGCATTTTGGTTTCTGGTCGCAGGCCTGCCCGGGCTGCTGATCTACAAGGCCGTCAACACCGCCGACAGCATGATCGGTTATCGCAGTGAGACATACCGCGCTTTCGGCTGGGCGGCTGCGCGACTGGATGATGTGCTGAACCTGATCCCGGCACGGCTGACATTCCTGATGATCGTGGCGCTGTCCGGTCAATGGGCGCGGTGGGGCGAGATGGTGCAGGATGCACGCCGCCATATCTCGCCCAACGCGGGCTGGCCCGAGGCCGCGATGGCGCGCGCACTGAACGTCGCGCTGGCCGGGCCGCGCAGCTATGACGGCGAGATGCGCGATCTGGCCTGGGTCAACGGCGATGCCCCGCGTGAGATCGGCGCGGCGGAGGTTTTCCGCGCATGTGACACGCTGTGGCGCGTCTGGGGGCTTGCGCTTGGCGTCGTGTCGGTGTGGGTTGGGCTGAACTTTATCTTTTGAAGGACGCCGCATGCGTTTTCTCTCTGCCCTCGTGGCCACCGCCCTGCTGACCTCTCCCGTTTTCGCGCAATGTGGAGGAGGCTTCAATGGTTTCGTGAAAGGCCTGAAATCCGAAGCGGCGCAGCGGGGGTTCGACACATCCACCGTCAACGCCTTCTTCAAGGGCGTGCAGCAGGATGGCGCGGTGCTGAAAGCCGACCGGGCGCAGGGGGTGTTTCAGAAACCGTTCATCGATTTTTCACGCCGCCTGATCTCGCAAAACCGGATCGACCGGGGCAAGGCGATGTCGCGCAAATACGACGCGGTGTTCGACCGGATCGAGCAGGAATACGGCATCTCACGCGGTGTTCTGCTGGCTTTTTGGGCTTTCGAGACCGATTACGGCGCGTTTCAGGGTGATTTCAACACCCGCAACGCGCTGGTGACGCTGGCCCATGACTGCCGCCGACCCGAGCTGTTCCGCCCGCAGGTTTTCGCGGCGATCGAGCTGTACAGCCAGGGCAATTTCGACCCTGCCCGCACCACCGGCGCATGGGCCGGAGAGATCGGCATGGTGCAGATGCTGCCGCAGGACATTCTGGACAACGGCGTTGACGGCGATGGGGATGGACAGGTCTCGCTGAAAACTTCTGCCCCCGACGCGCTGATGTCCGGGGCCAAGATGCTGTCGCATCTGGGTTGGCAACCGGGTCAACCCTGGCTGCAGGAGGTGACGGTGCCCGCGCAGATAGACTGGTCGCTGTCCGGTCCGGGCAAACCGCGGTCGATCTCTGACTGGCAGGCCATGGGCGTCAAGGCGCGCAACGGATCACTGGCCAACCTACCTGCTTCCTTGATTCTGCCGCAGGGGCATAAGGGGCCTGCCTTTCTCGCCTATCCGAATTTCGACGTCTATTTCGAATGGAACCAGAGCTTCGTTTACGTCCTGACCGCCGCCTACTTCGGCACGCGATTGGAGGGTGCGCAGATCTATGACGCAGGCAATCCTGCCCCGGGACTGTCAGGCGCGCAGATGAAACAGCTGCAGAGCAAGCTGCAGGCGCGCGGCTATGACGTGGGTAAGATCGACGGCATTCTGGGCGCGGGGACGCGGGCAGCGGTGCAGGCCGAACAACAGCGTCTAGGACTGCCTGCGGATGCGTGGCCGACGGCGGAGTTGTTGGAGCGGTTGTGACGCGGTGTCTGCATTGAGCCCAAAGTTCCAAATGCGGCGATTGCTTTAAATGACTGCTTTGACGTTGGTGTAGCTCAATACACGCTTTGAAAAATCTTGGACGTATTGACGCTACTCTTGGTGCGATCCTGAGACCACAATTCATAACGAATACCATGCTTTGCAAGTTCCAGAAAAACCCGATGGGGGTTGATGCCTGCTGCTTCGCGATCAAAGGTCAGGACTCGGTCATCGGTCAAATGAAGCTCGAAGCGTTCCCTGGTTTCGGTGTACTCACCATCGCTGTCTTTGCCTGTACAGAGAGTTTCCAGCCTTAATGCCTTTGCAATATCCCCAAGTGCAATGTCCAAAGGTAAATTCTCACAAGGTATGGCTGCGTCCCACTTTAGCCTGCCAGCACCTATTGTGGCTTTCCAGTCTCCGGGTGTGTTCAAAACACGCCAAGTTCTTCGCCCCTCGCTCAATGCAAAAGCACCTCCTACCAAAGCGCAAAGAGCAAAAAGCACTTTGAAAACTCCCCCGATATGATCAGCCGGGTGAATAGAGGATAGGTATAGTACAGGCCATATCAGCCCGACGCAGACCCACAAAATGTGTATGCTGGCGACGCGTAGCCTCGATGATCGGATAACGGACTGTTTTATCATAATTGATCGTTAGCACGGAACGGTACCAGAAATATGGCGACAGCTGCGTCAGAGTATGGATCGATCGTTTTCACCGAGTCGCATTCCGGTCAATCAACGCATTATCGGAATCGAGATTTTTCTCGGCATAGTGGGCATTGGAGGAAATGGTTGACGGTGCATTTCCGCTTCATTCCGGCCGCACCGGATAGCGATCTCCTTTCTCGTCGATCAGGATCAGCCTCTCGCCGCTGTGCACATAAAGATCGCACCGCCCGAATCCGTTGCGATAGGCGATGCAGACGCTGCCGTCTTCGGCGATGGAATAGGTTCCAAAGGCGGATTCTCCGCTGGCGTAGGTGTAGGAATAGGCACCCCCGGCCGAGAATCTGGACTGACCGTCGTCGTAGAAGGTCAGTGTCTGACCGGCCAGCGCCTCCAGCTCTTGCGGGCTAAGGGGCACGTCGCCCGGTTTAGTGGACCATTCGGCAGCTGCCAATGGCGTAGCAGTCATGAGGGCGAGGATGAGGTAACGGGTCATGCAGACAGCTTAACCCAAGACGGATAAAACAGCTCATAACGTTGAGGTGAAAAGTCAGGCGACCATCTGTTCAGCCTTCTTCAGATCAACCGAGACCAGTTGGCTGACGCCCTGTTCCTGCATGGTCACACCGAACAGACGATCCATCCGCGCCATGGTCACCGCGTGGTGGGTGATGATCAGGAAGCGGGTGTCGGTCTGGCGGCACATCTCGTCCAGCAGGTCGCAGAAGCGGGTGACGTTGGCGTCATCGAGCGGTGCGTCGACCTCATCCAGCACACAGATCGGCGCGGGGTTGGCAAGGAAGACGCCAAAGATCAGCGCGGTCGCGGTCAGGGTCTGTTCCCCGCCCGAGAGCAAGCTGAGGGTCGAGAGTTTCTTGCCCGGCGGTTGGCACATGATCTCAAGGCCCGCATCCAGCGGATCGTCGCTTTCGACCATGACCAGATTGGCCTCGCCACCGCCAAAGAGGTGCTTGAACAGCATCGCGAAGTTCGAGTTCACCTGTTCGAACGCGGTCAGCAGGCGTTCACGACCCTCGCGGTTGAGGCTGGCGATGCCGCTGCGCAGCGCCTTGATCGCCTCTTCCAGATCGGCCTTTTCGCCGTTCAGCGTGTCGAACTCTTCCTGAACTTCCTTGCTGTCCTCTTCTGCCCGCAGGTTCACCGCGCCCATCGCGTCGCGCTGGCGCTTGTGGCGATTGACCTCGGCCTCGAGCGCGTCGGCGGCGGGCATCTGGTCGGGGTTGGTGTCGAGCTGGTTCAGCAACTGGTTCGGCGTCAGCTGCTGATCCTCGGCAATCCGCTCAGCTGCCGCAACCACGCTTTCCTTGGCCGCATCACAGCGCGCCTCGGCCGCTGCGCGGGTTTCGCGGGCTTCCGAGGCGATGCGTTCCGCCTCGCGTTCCGCCAGCACGACCTCACGCTGCACTGTTTCGGCCTCGGCCAGCTTGTCGGCAGCCTCGGCCCGGCGAACCTCGGCGGTTTCGATCAGCTCGTTCAGTTCCTCGCGCGCCTCGGCGATTTCGCCGGGGGCGGCCATGGCATCCGAGAGCTCATCCTCAGAGCTTTCCTTGCGTTCGGCCAGTTCGGAGATCCGCTTTTCCGCCGTCTCCAACCGGTGCCGCCAACCGCTGAGGTCCTTGGTGACCTCTTGCGAACGCCGGGTCCGAGCCTCGCCTTCACGGCGCAGCTCGTCATGGGTCGAGCGGTGGGTCAGCATGGTGATCCGCGCTGCCTCGACCGTCTGTTTGATGTCTTCGACCTGCGCGCGGGCGCTGTCGAGGTCGCCCAGTCCGGTCAACGCGCCCTCTGCCTCACGCAGCTGGGCGCGGGCGGACATGGCGTCTTCCTTGTGGCGGTCGACGGCGAGGGTCAGAGTTTCCAGCTTGCCCTGCGCCAGATTGCGGTCGGCCTCGGCCCGACTGAGCATCCGTGCGGTTTCAGCCATGCGCTGATCGGCAGCGCGACGGGCTTCGCGGGCGCGGCGGTCGGCTTCGGTGACGTCGGCCAGTTGCTGCGAGAGTGTTTCATGCGCGGCGCGGGCGCCATCGGCTTGTGCCTCGGTACGGGCGAGTTCCTGCTTCAACGCTTCCAGCTTGTTGAGCTGTTCCAGCCGCAGGGCGGCGGCGCTTGGCGCATCCTCGGCCCAGGCGCGGAACCCGTCCCAGCGCCACAGATCACCCGAGCGCGACACCAGCCGTTGGCCGGGTTTCAGCGACGCCTGCAGGCGGGCGCCCTGATCCGCGTCGACCAGCCCGATCTGCGCGATCCGGCGGCTGAGGCGATCTGGTCCGGACACATGCAGGGCCAGCGGCTCGGCCCCTTCTGGCAAGGGTTGGTCACTGTCATAACCAGCAACCTGCACCCAACCCGAAGGCCCGTCACCTTCGACCAGCGGCGCACGCAGATCATCGGCCAACGCCGCGCCCAGTGCCTTTTCATAGCCCGCTGCCACGCGCAACAGGTCGAGCACCTGACCGCCCTCAGCCGTGTCGCGTTCCACCAGCTTGGCAAGCGCGGTGGTCTCGGCCCGGATCGCACCCAGTTCACCTTCGGCCTCGGAGCGCTTTGCTCGCGCCTCAGCCTCACGCGCCTGCGTGTCGTTGCGCAGCTCATCCGCAGCAGCCAGCGCTTCTTCGGCGGCCTCAGCGGCTTCGCGGGCTTCTTCCTCGCCCTCTTGCGCGGTTTCAAAGGCCTCACTGGCGCGGGCCAGCGCATTGCGCGCCTCGTCCACAGCGGCGCGGGCCTTTTCCTCTTCGCCCTCGGACCGGGCCAGGGTCTTGCGGCTGTCTTCGACCAGGCGCTGCGCCGATTGGTGGCGGGCGACCAGACGGGCCATGTCTTCGGTTTCCTGCGAGAGGTGATCTTCGCGATCCTGCAGAACCGACGCAGCCTCGCGCGCAACTTCTGCAGCTTCAGCGACCTTCTCGTCATAACCCTCAGCGGCTTTGGCCAGCTCGCGCGCCTCCCATTCCAGCCGTTCGATCATCTCGCCCGCATCGCGGTTCAGGCCGGATTCGCGTTCGATGTCGTTGCCCAATTGCTGGATCCGGTTGGTCAGAGTCTCGATGGTCTGGCGCGCGCGGGTTTCCTGATCCGACAGCTGATCGCGCTGCACCTGCTGGCGCTGCAGGACTGCGGCGGCAATGGCCTCTTCCTCGCGCAGGGGCGGCAGGGTTTCCTCGATCTCGGCCCGTTTGGCAGCGGATTCGCGTGCGGCGGCCTCGGCGCGCGAGGCTTCGGTGATCCGGTCGCGTAGCTTTTCCTCGGCCGCCTGACGGGCCATGTCGGCCTCTTTCCAACGGCGATAGAGCAGCATCCCTTCGGCCTGACGCAACAGCTCGCCGATCTCACGATAACGCGCAGCCTGACGGGCCTGGCGGGCGAGTTGTGCCAACTGCCCGCCCAATTGTTCCAGCACGTCATCCACGCGGGTCAGGTTGGCCTCGGTGCCTTTCAGTTTCAGTTCAGCCTCGTGGCGGCGTTGATAGAGGCCTGAGATGCCCGCAGCCTCTTCCAGAATGCGGCGGCGCGCGCGGGGCTTGGCGTTGATCAACTCGGCAATACGGTTCTGCCCCACCAGTGCGGGCGAATGCGCCCCGGTCGAGGCATCGGCGAACAGCATCTGCACGTCGCGGGCGCGGACATCCTTGCCGTTGGTCTTGTAGGCGCTGCCCACGTCGCGGGTGATACGGCGGACAATCTCAAGTTGGTCGCTGTCGTTGAAACCCGAAGGCGCCAGACGTTCCGAGTTGTCCATGGTCAGAACGACCTCGGCAAAATTGCGCGCGGGCCGGGTTGCGGCACCGGCAAAGATCACATCCTCCATCGCGCCGCCGCGCATGGATTTGGGGCGGTTTTCCCCCATCACCCAGCGCAGCGCTTCCAGAAGGTTGGATTTGCCGCAGCCATTGGGACCGACGACTCCGGTCAGCCCGTCCGCGATGATCAGATCGGTCGGGTCAACGAAGCTTTTGAAGCCGGTCAGTTTGAGTTTGCTAAAGCGCAATGGCTGCTCTTTGTATGATTCCTATGGTTCGGAAGTCTGCGCAAGGGATGGGGGAGGTGTCAACGTGAATGCGCAGGATATGGGACATCTGGTCGAGTTATCCACAATATCTTGGCAAAACTACGCAGGGTTTCGCGCATCTCAGTAAGGTGTGCATTCGAAAACCTGATATCCGTAGTCGCCGGAATAGCCATAATTGACGCATTCATAAGACCGCATCATGAGCGCCCCGAAAACCAGCTTTTCCCCCAGTTCGCGGTCGCAGCCCAGCACCCCCACGGTGACCGCCGCGTCGCCCAGAACGTCCAGGAGCGGGCAGCCTGAAACCTGCGCCATGGCCAGCGCGGCCCGGTCGCGTATCGGCCCCAGACGTGGGGCGTATTGCGGGTTCACGCGGACGGCCTCGGCCAGCTCATTGCGGACGCGGACGTCGAAGACGCTGCCATTCACCGCGACGCGCGTTGCGGGCAGGTCACGAAAATAAGGCGTGCCGCCCGAGCAGGCGGCAAGGAGCAGGAAAGCGAGCAGGCGGATCATGCCGCTGTTTTAGCGGCAATATGGTTAATGAAACCTTTCCTGCCTCAGGTGCGCAGCACCTCGCCCAGACGGCGGATACCCTCGCGGATCGTGTCCTCATCCGAGTTGGAAAAGCTCAGCCGGATCGTGTTGGCCCCAGTGTCGTCGGGGTAGAAGGCTTGCCCGGGGACAAAGGCCAGTTTGACCGTTTCAAGCGCGCGGGCCAACAGGTCAGCCCCGTCCACATCCTTGGGCAGGGTGACCCAGATGAACATGCCGCCCTCGGGCCGGGTCCAGTCGACGCCATCGGGCATATGCTGGGCCAGAGCTTCCAGCATCGCATCGCGGCGGGCAGCGTAGGTGCGGCGCAGCATGGGCACATGCGTTTCGAAACAGTCCCGTGCCACCTGACATACGGCCATCTGGTTGATTGTCGAGGAATGCAGATCAGCGGCTTGTTTCAGCAGCACCAGTTGCGAGATCACCGGTTTCGCGGCAACCACCCAACCAACGCGCAACCCGGGCGACAGGGTTTTCGAGAAACTGCCGCAATAAATCGTCCGGCAGTTTTCAATCGAGCCTTTGCGGGCCTGCTCCAACGCCAAGATCGGTGGGATCGGGTCGCCGTCATAGCGCAGCGCCTGATAGGCGCCGTCTTCGATCATCGCACAACCCAGATCATCGGTAAGATCCAGCAGAGCCTCTCTGCCCCGTAGATCGACCGTCTCACCCGTCGGGTTGGCGAAGTCGGCGGAGAGATAGGCGAACTTGATCGGGCTGCCCTCGGCAGCTTCCCGATATTCGGCGGCCCTGCGATTACCGTTGACACTGAGTTGGTCAAAACGTGGCTCGTATGCGTCAAAAGCATTGAGCGCGCCCAGATAGGTGGGCCAGCCGACCAGAGCCGTATCGCCCGGAGACAGGAACAGTTTGCCGAGATAATCCAGCGCCTGCTGCGAACCCGAGGTGATCAGGATGTTGTCGATGTCGCAGTCCACACCGATCCCGCGCATGTAGCCGACCAGCCAGTCGCGCAGCGGCGCATAACCTTCGCTGACTGAATATTGCAGCGCCTGTGCCTGCTGATCGGGTCCGAGCGCATTCTGGAACGCCTCTGCAAAAGCCTCTGCCGGAAACAGGGCCGGATCAGGAATACCGCCTGCGAAGGAAATGATACCGGGCTCGCCCAGCAGTTTCAGCAACTCGCGGATTTCAGATGCCTTCATCCGGGATGCGCGGGTGGCATAGAGTTGATCCATCGCTACGGGCCTCCTCTGCCCTTGTGGTGAAGATTAGGCAAAACACCCCTTATGTCAATAATGCTGACCTAATGTTTCAATCCCTGTGAGCCGCTTGAACACCCGGCCCAGACATGGTCATGTGAGTTGACCAATTTCCAGTGTAGACCTCATGCCCTTTCACAAAGTTCAGACCGAAAAACTGTCTCTGGCCGTCATGCGCCAGATCGAGCTGCTGATCCTGCGCGGCATTCTGCGCCCCGGCGAACGCCTGCCCTCGGAACGGGAACTGGCCGAACGGATGGGCGTGTCGCGCCCGTCGCTGCGCGAGGCGATATCAAACCTGCAGGAGCAGGGGTTGCTGACCGCCAAGGCCGGATCGGGCATCTATGTGGCCGAGGTTCTGGGATCAGCCTTTTCTCCCGCGCTGATCCGGCTGTTTGGAAATCATGATGAGGCGGTGTTCGACTATCTCTCGTTCCGGCGTGATATGGAGGGGCTGGCGGCCGAGCGGGCCGCCCGGATGGGTTCGGACAGCGACCTGAAAGTGGTGCAGACCATTCTGGACAAGATGGAAGCCGCCCATGCGCGTAATGCTACCGATGAAGAGGCACATCTGGACGCCCAGTTCCACATGGCGATCATTGAGGCCAGCCATAACGTGGTGATGCTGCACATGATGCGCTCGATGTTTGATCTGCTGCGGCAGGGCGTGTTCTACAACCGTCAGGTCATGTTCCATCAGCGCACCACTCGGGAAGCTATTTTGGATCAACACCGTGCCATCAACACGGCCCTGCAGGACCGTGACCCAAAGGGCGCCCGGCAGGCGGTCGAGGATCATCTGAACTTTGTCAAAGGCTGCATGGCCGATCAGCAGAAGGCCCTGCACAATGAAGAGATCGCACAGCAGCGGTTGAAGCACGAGACCGGCGAGGTCTGATCACTCACGATCGACACGTTAACAAACAAAAAAACCCGAGCGTCTGAGACCCTCGGGTTTTTTTCAAATCATATGATCCAGGCGATCAGTGCAGCTTTTCACCGACATCCGCGATGGACGCATCGATCAGCTTGTTCGCCTGAGCGGCAGTCATCTGCTTGGCCAGCACGGCGTTGGCTGCCGAAACAGCAACTGTGATGGCCTGATCGCGAACTTCCTTCACGGCAGACGCCTCAGCCGATGCGATCTGATCCTGTGCAGCGGCCAGACGGCGTGCAATGGACTTCTCCAGATCAACCTTGGCCTGCTCAGCTGCCAGAACCGCGTCTTCTTTGGCGGCGGCGACAATGGCATCGGCCTGACCCTGAACTTCGCGCTGCTTGCGCTCATACGAGGCCAGCAGGCTGCGTGCTTCTTCATGCAGGGCGCGAGCTTCGTCCAGTTCGGCCTGAATGCCGTCGGCCCGGTTGTCCAGCGCACCACCGATCATGCCGGGGACCTTGAAGTAGAACAGGACCGCGATGAAGACGATGAAGCCGAGAGTGACCACAAAGTCGGTGTTGGCAAGCGAGAAGAACGGGCCGCTTGCGGCCAACGCGGGGCTGGCGATGCCGAGGGTCAGGATAAGGGCAAGAGTGTTTCGCATGTCACTTATCCTTTCGTCTGCGCGTCAATGGCACTGTCGATGGCTTTGGCATCCGCCTCGCCGCCCAGTGCAGTGACCAGTTCAGCCGCCGTATCCTTGGCAACCACTTGAATGCTTTCCAGCGCACCGGCACGGATGTCGGCAATTGCCTTTTCCGATTCAGCCGCTTTTGCAGCGATTTCCGCATCCGCCTTTGCAATCGCGTCATCCAGACCAGACTGGATTTCGGCGCGGGCTTCCGCTGCGATACGCTGTGCCTCAGAACGGGCATCGGCCAGCGCCTTGTTATAGGCCTCTTCGGCCTCGACCGCCTTGGCCTTCAGATCTTCGGCCGCAGCCAGGTCATTTGTAATGGTCCCCTGACGTTCCGCCAGAATTGCCGCGATGCGGGGCAGAGCCACGCGAGACAGGACCAGAAAGATGACGACCAGCGTAATGACCAGCCAGAAAATCTGGTTGGGGAACCAATCGAAGCAGAGCTGCGGCATCCCGACGGCGTAGCCGCTGGAATCAACGCATGTGCCTACTACTTCTTCAGCAATGGGTTCAGTCGCCATGATGTCCTCCGTCGAAACGTTGTCTTTACAACAGATGGGCCGCTATGGCTTGGGCCCATCTGCGCGTAAGGATCAGGTTCCGCAGATTATACGGCGAACATCAGCAGCAGCGAGACCAGGAATGCGAAGATGCCCAGCGCTTCTGCGAACGCGATACCGATGAACAGGGTTGCGGTCTGCGAAGCAGCCGCCGAAGGGTTGCGCAGGGCGCCGGCCAGGAAGTTGCCTGCAACGTTGCCCACCCCGATTGCGGCTGCGCCGGAACCGATTGCTGCCAGGCCTGCGCCGATGTGTGCGAGATCGCCTTCCATGATGTGTCTCCTTACGAATTGGAAGTTTCGATGTTGGGGTATCGGACCTTAGTGCGAAGGATGCAGCGCATCTTTCAGATAAACACAGGTCAGAATGGTGAATACGTAGGCCTGGATGAAGGACACGAGGACCTCGAGGCCATACATTGCAGTGATCGCCAGAACGGACACGGGCGAGATCACGGCAATCGCAGCAAAGCCTGCGAACACCTTGATCACGGCGTGGCCTGCCATGACGTTACCGGCAAGACGAATGGAGTGGCTGACGGGACGTACGAAGTACGAGATCAGCTCGATTATCGCGAGAACCGGACGCAGCGCCAGAGGCGCGCTGGAGACCCAGAACAGGCCCAGAAAGCCTGCGCCGTTCTTGACGAAACCCAATACGGTCACGGTCAGGAACACGGCCAGCGCCAGCGGGATGGTCACGGCGAAATGCGATGTAGTTGTGAAGGACATGGGCAGCATGCCCAAGAAGTTCGCGCAGACGATGAACATGAACAGGGTCATGACATAGGGGAAGTACTTAACGCCTTCCTTACCGCAGATGTCTTCCAGCATCTTGTAGATGAAACCGTAGGCCAGCTCGGCCACCGACTGCATCCGCGTCGGAACAATCGCGCGCTTCGAGGTGCTGAGCACCAGCAGGGCAAAGATCGCCGCAATCGCCAGGAACAGCCACAGGGTCACGTTGGTGGGCGTGTACCAGGCAATCGCACCGTCGCCAAAGAGCGGCTTGACGATGAACTGGTCCATCGGATGGAAAGCCAGGCTGCTGCCTTTTTCTGCGGTGGTCTCGGTTGCCACGTTCAGTCCCTCTCGTCCTTCTCGGTCGCGCTTGCGGCCGCTTGTTTCTCTTGAACCTCTTTCGCGCTGTGGAGCATAACCTTCACGCCCGCGACAAGGCCCAGCAATGTGAATAGCACCAGAAAGATCGGGATCGTCCCGAGCAGGCTGTCCAGCCCGTATCCGATGCCAAATCCGATCCCCAGACCGGATACCATTTCGATGACCATCCTCCAGGCAAGCTCGCCCCCGGATACGTCAGCATCTGCGCGGGGCTTAGGCTGTTTCGCCTTTTTCGCCGCTTCGATCTTGGCCTCAAGCTGCGCCATACGCTGCTTTTGGTCGTCATCGGTCACGGGCGGTTTCCTCGCACTGTCTTGAGGCTAGGTGCTAAGGCGGTGCGCGCGCAGAGTCAACGGCGTATAAGTCGCACCTTCGCCGCCGCTAAGTATAAGATTTTTATGCTAAAAATCTTGCACACACAAAGCCCGATAGAGGCTCGGGACAACCTCAGCACGCAGACCGGGGCGAATTCGCATATTCAACCAAATGGTTGACCAAACTCAAAGGCTATGGTTCAGCGGGACCATGCCCAGTGATCTCGACACCGTATTCGCGGCCCTTGCCGATCCGACCCGACGCACCATCCTTGCGATGCTGCTTGAGGATGACATGGCCGTCACCGACGTGGCTGAACCGTTCGAGATGTCACTGGCCGCGATTTCGAAACATCTGGTGATCCTGACCAAGGCAGGTCTGATTTCTCAGGAGAAACGCGGGCGGGTCAAATGGTGCAAGCTGGAACCCGATGCGCTGCGCGCCGCCTCGGTCTGGATGCAGGGGTTCGGACAATTCGAACCGGTCAATCTGGATGCGTTCGAGCGGTTTCTTGAGGTCGAACTGCCCTCGGAAGAGCCTTAGGCGTCAGCGCACGACAAAGACAGACATACTGGCATGTTTGGCCAGATAGCCGGCATGGCTGGAAAACAGATAATCGGTGATGCGCGGCGCGTGGGTTCCCACGACAATCAGATCGGCATCGATTTCTTCTGCGGTCCGGGTCAGGTCTCCGTCGACTTCCACCGCGACATCGACCGAATGGATATTGCGCGTATGAACCTCGGCCCCGCTTTGTTCGGCGATTTCGCGGGCGCAGGCGTTCAGCTTTTCCTCTATCGTGTCTTTCTTCAGGGCAACGTCGCCGGGCTGCGTTCCGGTCACGCTGACAATGGTGATCCTGGCACCCTGCCATTTGGCCAATTGCGAGGCGACCGCAACCGCCTTTTCGATCTCAGGCGGCATATGAAGGTCAATCGGGATCATGATATGTTTGAACATTACGTCTTCCTCCTCTGCTCAATGCATAGAGAAATTCGAATGTAATGGCTTTGACCTACCTCAAAAGGGATCAGATACGGGCAGAGAGGGCTATTCCTGAATGGGGGCGGTATTGGCCGGGGCGTCCTCGCCCTTCAGCAGCAACAACAGGGCCACGGCGGTCAGGACCGCGCCGACCAGAACCAGCGCGGTCGGCGCAGGCCGGCCCAGCGAGATCTCCCACAGGATCACCCAGCTGGGGATCAGGTAGGTATAGGCCATGACCTTGGCGGCGGGCAGGCACAGTGCCGCAAATTGCACGAGAACAAAGCTGGCGGCTGTCGCAAACAGCGAGATGTAGATCAGAGTCAGCCAGACGATCCCCGGCAGGTTCGCCCAATCGGTGGCCCGGATATCGGACCAGCCCCACAGGGTCAGGATCAGGCACCCGGCCAGCAGCGTGCCGAAGGCGAAGACAACCGCGGGTTCACCTCGGTTCAGTCGCCGCACCATCGGTGTATAGATCGCATGCGCGGCGCAGCCCCAGAAATAGATGATTTCTCCGACCCCGATCTCGAAAGCCTGAAAGGCCTGCCAATCGGCCCGGAAGATGACCCAAAGCGCCCCGACCGCGCCGACCGACAGGGCCAGTGCCATGCGCGGGGTGGTGATCTGGCGCAGCAGCACCCATCCGGCCAGTGCCGACATGACCGGGGTCAGCGTAAAGACCGCCGCCGCACTGACCGGCGGTGCGGTTTTCAAGCCATAGAACATCAAAACGAAATAACTACCAAAGAGTGCGCCCAGCACCAGATAGCGCCAGGGCGCCTGTGCCGCGCTGCGCGAAATGCCCGTCGTGGCAAGCGCCGCGACGCCGATCACCACCGCCGCAATTGCAAAGCGCGCCGCCGTGATCGCCGAGGGTGCAATCTCGTTGGCTACCATCGAGCCCAGCGAGAAGCTGCCCGCCACCAGCGCCGAGAATACCAGCATGGCCAGATGGCCGCGTGCCTGCGGTGTCACGGCAGCCAGCCCTTGGACTGATCTTTCAGGAAAGACAGGAAGGATTGTACCTTGGTGGTGCGATGCAGATCTACATGGGTCACCAGCCACAGCTTGCCCGACCACTCGGGCAGAGGCTCCATCACCTCGACCAGATCGGGGTCGCGCGCGGCCTCCCACCGGGCCATGAAACCGATGCCGGCCCCGGCCAGAACGGCTTCGCGCATGCAGAAGTTGTTGGTGCAGCGGAAGGTGATCGATTGCTCGGGCGCATTGGCGCGCAGCCAGCGGGAAAACGGCGCGCGGCTGTTTTCGTCATCGTTGCCGACGAAGTGGTGGTTGCCGAAATCCTCGACACCGGTGGGTTTGCCGTGGCGGGCGATATAGGTCTTGCTGGCAAACAAGCCGATCTCTTGCGGGATAAAGGGCTGCACCACGTTATCTGGCTGATCCGGCGCGGCCCCGGCGCGGATGGCCACATGCGCTTCGCCATATTCGAGACGGAACAGCCGGTCGCCGGTCAGGTAGCGCACGATCAAACCCGGATGTGTCCGTTGGAATTCGCTGAGCGTCGGTACGATCAAAGGGGCCAGCGAGGCCAGCGACGTCACCACCAGCTCGCCCGAGACATCATCGCCGCGCCCTTTCATGCGGCCAACCAGTTGGTTGAACTGATCCTCGGTCGCCTGAGCCACGCGCAGCAGATCCTCACCAGCCTCGGTTGGCGTGTAACCGCGCGCGTGGCGCTGGAACAGTTTGACGCCCAGCCGTGCCTCAATCGCGTCGATATGGCGGATCACGGTGGCGTGGTGAACGCCCAGAACATCCGCCGCACCGCTGACCGTTCCCATACGGGCCACCTGATAGGCGGTTCTCACTTCATCCCAATTGTCCATTGCATCTGTTCCACTGTGCAAATTCCAACAATATCTGTGGGTATATCTGAGTTTTGTTCGCGGATGCAACGCTCATATTCGAATGACGTTAAGCATTCCTGCAACAAAGGACCCATCGAATGACCAAGACCATCCTGCATATCGACGCCTCGGCCCGCCGCACCGGATCCGCCACCCGCGACCTGTCCGACCGCGTGGTGCGCCACCTTGGAGCCGGGCGCGTCATCCGTCGCGATCTTGCGACCCCCCTGCCCCTGCTGACCGAGGATTGGATTGCCGCCAATTTCACCCCGGCAGATCAGCGCGACGCGGTGCAGCAAGACCTGCTGGCCCTGTCGGATGAACTGGTGACCGAGCTGCAAAACGCGGACACCATCGTCATCGGCCTTCCGATCTACAATTTCTCGGTCCCAGCGGCCTTCAAGGCCTGGATCGATCTGGTCGCCCGCGCCGGTGTGACATTCGCCTATTCCGAGGAAGGCCCCAAAGGCCTGCTGGAAGGCAAACGCGCCGTCCTCGCTGTTGCCTCGGGCGGTACGGCGGTTGGTTCCGAGATCGACTTTGCCACCACTTATGCGCGCCACGTTCTGGGCTTCATCGGCATCCACGATGTCGAGGTCATCGCGGCTGACCGTATGGCGCTGGATCCCGAGGCCGCGCTGTCCAGCGCGCAGAAAGCTGTCACCGAACTGGCGGCCTGAGCCTCTGGCCATTTCTGACGGAAACGTCCAGTCTGCGCTAAGGCAGATCAGCAGATTGGGCGTTTCACATGAAGAAGATCGGGATACTGGGCGGCGTGGGTTGGGCCTCAACCGTCGACTATTACCGCGCCATCGCGGAGGGCGCAGGCCGGCATTTCGCAGATCGCGGCCACGGGTCGCCGCTGCCCATCCCGCCTATGACCATCGAGTCAGTCACGCAGGCCAAAACCCGTGCGTTGCGAGGTGTGGCCGGAGATGAAGTCAGTTGGGCCGCCTTCGACGCCGTGTTCCGCGATGCGCTGTTGACCTTGCAAAACGCCGGATGTGATTTCGGCATCATCGCCTCCAACACGCCCCATGCGCGCCTTCACGCGATCCGTGAGGGGGTTTCGATGCCCATTCTCAGCATTTTCGATGCGACTGCAGACGCGACCGCTTCAACCGGTGCGACCAAGGCGCTGGTTCTGGGCACGACGGTCACCATGCAGGCCAGCAATTATGCCGATCGACTGGCCAAAGAAGGCGTCACCGCAAATCCCCGGCTGCCCGAGCCCGAGATTGCCGAGATGCAGGCGATGATCGACAGCGATTTTTATGGCGGCGCGTCCGGCACCGCCCGCTCTCGCTTGTTGGCCTTTTGCGACAAACACGCCTCATCCGGTACGGCTGTCCTGCTGGCCTGCACCGAATTGCCTTTGGCCTTCCCCGACAATCTGGACGATCCGGTGTTCGAGGCGGATGGGCATTTGTTCATCAACCCGTCTGCCGCCCATGTCGCTGCCGCACTGAACGAAGCGCTTGAGGCGTGATCAGGGCAGCCAAGTCACCTCACACCCGATCTTGTCGAAGAATGACATCAGATCATCGCGCCTCAGCGCGACGGTCCGGTCATTCACCAGAGGGTGCATATAGATGATGTCTGCCTGCTGCGCGGTGGCATCCATGAAAAAGCGCACGTCATTCTGCACCCCGTTGATCATCGCCAGCGGAGTGACCGCGCCGGGGCGAATGCCGAGGTTCTGAAACAAGCGATCCGCCGAACCAAAGGACAGGTTTCCGATCCCCAGCTCAGCGCCCAGCGCCTTGAGATCGATCTCGCGGCTTTGTTCGAGAGTCACCAGATAGTTCCGCTTCTTCTTGTCGCGCAGGTAAAGGTTCTTGAGCCGCAACGCGTTTTCGCCCGGCACCATGAACTGGTCCTCGACCCCTTTGGCGTCTTCCACCGTGCGCAGCGGGATATGGGTGTGCAACCGATAGGGCAGCCCCCAATCGTCCAGCCGCGCCAAGAGCGCATCCGAGCTGAGCGGCAATGTATCCTGAAAGGCAGATGATGCGTCCATGGGAACCTCCTGTCTGACGCGCTCATCGCGCAACGGCCGTGCAAATTCAAGCCACGACAGGTGCGGCGTTCGGTGCTAGCGTGCCGCCATGAAAGTTACACGAAATACACCGAACCAGCTGATCCTGTCAGATACGCCCTGGTTCATCGGCATCACGCTGGTCTTATTCATTCTGGCCTTCGTCGGCGCTGGCCTGTTCATGGTCAGCGAGGGTGGTGAGAGTATCTTGTTCGGTATCTTCTTCGCACTTTTCGGCGGAGGAATGGGTGTCGGAGCGTTCTGTGTCTTCGTCCGCCGGGTGCAAGTCATTCTGGATCGCAACAAGGACAGCATCCTCATCCGCAGGCAATCGGTCTTTGGTTATGACGCAGTCGAGCACAAGCTTTCAAACCTGTCGCACGCAGAGATCGAAAGCACCACATCGCGTAGCAACAAGAGGACATCGACCCTCTATCGTCCTGTCTTAATACTCGACAAAGGCATGAGCGCCGGACGGCATCCGATCGTCGAGGCATTCTCGAACGGGCGCGGCGCGCATCAAATGGTTGACGCGGTCAACGCCTGGCTGCCCGCGCGTAAGCAGGACGAAGCCCGGGAACAGGCCTGACAGTCATGGGTTTTGTCCGTGCTCCAGCCATGCCCGCTCAGCCAGGGTGACCATCTCGGACAGGCGCGTATCATATCGGGCCATATCATCTGCGGTCAGCTTGCCCTGCCACTTGTTGCTGGTCCCCGAGGCGAAGAACTGCGCATAGTCCTGAAACGCGCTTTTGAACCCGGGTTGTTGCGACGCATGTCTGGCGTTCTCTTTCATCGAACCAAAGCTTGCAGCCTGCGCTATCTCGTCGATCAACGCCGGTTCAATCTCCGTCCCCATAATCCCGGCGAGCCGTGCCACCTGCCCCGGCAAGTCCCGGCTGAGTTCGGCGTAATGCAGGAAATGGATGTTCGGCAGATGCCTGAACTGCCGAAACGACCGATAATGATGGACGAACGAGGCCAGCGTCAGATCATCGGTGCCTTTGGATGAGGCGGGTCGGTCGAGGAACATCGCGAAGGCTTCGGACATATCCTCGGGGAACAGGTAGTCCAGCCAGTCGTCTTTCATATTCGCCACATGGGCGCGCAGCGAGAAATGCACGTCGACCGGGTGGCGATGCACCACAAGGTAGGTGGCGTCCGAGGAATAGGTGATCCCGTCCAGCGGCGTGTGGGTCTTGATGCAGCGCCTGTGCGTCTGCGCCGCTAATAGCGTGTCCTGCTCCTCGCGGTCTCTGAACCCGCAATCCAGCCAGGGTGAGACCCGATTGTTGTAGATCGCGGGATCTGCGGTTTTGGTGATCAGCATACGGACCAGGGTTTGCGTCCACGTGGTGCCGCACTTGGGCGGCGTGCAGACAAAGATGTCATCCGGGCGGATTTCGAAGCTGGACCAGATGTCGGTATTGGTGACTTCACCAACATAGTCTTTGGTGCGCCTGGGAAATGGTTGACTCATCACTGATCTCCAAACTTGACCCCGACGCGAGGACGTTAGCCCAACATAGCTTTTTGCTCAAAGCGCTTGCCTTGACTCAGGGGGCGCTTGGGCGTAGAGAACCCCAAACATCCGGAAGCGTCTGACCTTCCGGTCCCTTGAGTCGTTCAGGGATCGCCCCCCACCAGCGAGTTTCGCCCGTGGGGGCAATTGTGTATTTAACCGGTGCTTCTTATCTGAGAAGCGCCATTCGAGAACCGGCATAGGAGGCCGAAGGCATGTTTGAAAATCTATCCGAACGCCTTTCCGGCGTCTTTGACCGGCTGACCAAACAGGGTGCGCTGTCCGAAGAAGACGTCAAAACCGCCCTGCGTGAAGTTCGGGTTGCCCTGCTTGAGGCCGACGTCTCGCTGCCAGTGGCGCGCGAATTCGTCAAGAAAGTACAAGAACAGGCGACCGGTCAGGCGGTGACCAAATCGATCACGCCCGGCCAGCAGGTCGTCAAGATCGTGCACGACGCTCTGGTCGATACCCTGCGTGGCGAAGAAGACCCCGGCGCGCTGAAGATCGACAATCCGCCAGCCCCGATCCTGATGGTCGGTCTGCAAGGCTCGGGTAAGACCACCACCACCGGTAAACTCGCCAAACGCCTAAAAGAAAAAGAGGGCAAGAAGGTCCTGATGGCCTCGCTCGACGTCTATCGCCCGGCTGCGATGGATCAGCTTGCTGTTTTGGGCACGCAGGTTGGTGTTGACACGCTGCCGATCGTTCCCGGTCAGACACCGGTCGACATCGCCAGGCGTGCCAAGCAGCAGGCGACGCTGGGTGGTTATGACGTTTACATGCTCGACACTGCGGGCCGTCTGCATATCGACGAAGTCCTGATGGACGAGGTCGAGCAGGTCCGCAACGTGGTCGACCCGCGTGAAACGCTGCTGGTGGTCGACGGCCTGACCGGTCAGGTCGCCGTTGAGGTCGCCGAGGAGTTCGACGCCAAGGTCGGTATCTCGGGCGTGGTTCTGACCCGGATGGACGGTGACGGGCGCGGCGGTGCGGCCCTGTCGATGCGCGCGGTGACCGGCAAGCCGATCCGCTTTGTCGGTATGGGCGAGAAGATGGACGCCCTCGAAACCTTCGAGCCGGACCGGATTGCCGGACGTATTCTGGGCATGGGCGACATCGTTGCCCTGGTCGAAAAGGCCCAGGAAACGATGGAGATGGAACAGACCGAGCGCATGATGAAGCGCATGGTCAAAGGTCAGTTCAACATGAACGACCTGAAGATGCAGCTGGAACAGATGATCCAGATGGGCGGTATGCAGGGCATGATGGGCATGATGCCGGGCATGGGCAAAATGGCCAAGCAGATGGATCAGGCCGGTCTGGACGACAAGATCCTGCGCCAGCAGATCGCCATGATCCAGTCGATGACCAAACGCGAACGCGCCAATCCGCAGCTGTTGCAGGCGAGCCGCAAGAAGCGCATCGCCGCGGGTTCGGGGATGGAGGTCAGCGACCTCAACAAACTGCTCAAGATGCACCGGCAGATGTCGGACATGATGAAGAAAATGGGCAAGATGGGCAAAGGCAAGATGCTGAAACAGGCCATGAAAGGCATGTTCGGCAAAGGCGGCCCCTCGCCCGAGGAAATGGCCGCAGGCATGGACCCCAAGGCGCTGGAACAAGCCGCCAAAGCGATGGGTGGCAAGATGCCCGGCGGCATGCCCGGACTGGGCGGCGGCATGGCCCTGCCCCCGGGTCTAAGCGGGTTCGGAAAGAAAAAATGACACCAGCACGCTGCACCCAGCCCCCGTCCGGTAAGGCGGCGATGGCAGCGGCGCAGTATCGCGCGGCCCTGCCGGTCATTCAGACCCGGCGGCTGGTTCTGCGCGCACCCACACTGGACGATCTGCCGGTATGGACGTCGATCTGCAAAGACAGCTTTGGCGATACCGAGCAGGAAGCCTGGACCGAATTCTCTTACTATACGTCCGGTTGGCTTCTGCATGGGCATGGATTGTTTGCCGTCACCCTGAAAGAAGATGATCGGGCCATTGGCTTCGTCATTCTGGGCCTCGAATGGGACGATCGCGAGCCCGAGCTTGGCTATATGATCGACGCGGATCACCGCTTGCAGGGATACGCGACTGAGGCTTGTTCTGCCGTGCGCGATTTCGGCGTTAATCTCCTCGGATCGGGGCAGTTCGTAAGCTACGTGTCTGCCAGCAACACCCGATCGAACGCACTGGCCGAACGGCTGGGCGCATCGCGAGACGCAGTGGCTGAGCGCGCAATCGGAGCGGATCAGCATGTCTGGCGTTACGGAGAGGTGCGGTCATGAGCTTCTCGCTGCCCATCCCCGTTCTTGAGACCGAGCGCCTGATTATGCGTGCACCGTCCGAGGTTGATCTGGACGCTGACACCGCGTTCTTCGCCAGCGATGCCGCAAGGTTTGTCGGCGGGCCATTGCGCCGGGATGAGGTCTGGAGGGTGGTCGCCTCGCTGCTGGGCCATTGGGCGCTGCGCGGCTATGGGTACTGGAGCGTCGATGAGAAAGACACCGGCGCTTATGTCGGTCGCATCGGCCTGTGGTTCCCCGAAGGCTGGCCTGAGCCTGAGGTCGGCTGGACGCTGATGAACCACGCCACCGGCAAGGGTTATGCGACCGAGGCCGCGCTGGCCGCACGCACGCATGCCTATGATGTGCTGGGCTGGGATACTGCGATCTCGCTCATTGATCTCGACAATCACGCCAGCAGGGCTGTGGCCAAACGTCTGGGGGCGCAGTTCGAATATCACTATGAACACCCCAAGTTCGGCAAGACCGAAATCTGGCGGCATCCGGCGCCTGCCGATCTTGTGAATGGCGGAATGGAGGCCTACGCGTGACCTCTTTCACCATCCCCACCGTCGAGACCGAGCGTCTGATCCTGCGCGCGCCGCAACTGGATGACCTGCCCGCGATGACCGCGTTCTTCGCGACCGAGCGCAGCCATATGGTTGGCGGCCCCAAGAACGAATTCGAGTGCTGGAGCTCATTGTCGAACCGGCTGGGCCATTGGGCGTTGCGGGGCTATGGCCTTTGGCACCTGACCGAGAAATCCAGCGGCGCGTTTGCTGGCTGGGCCGGCATGATCTACGTGCCCGGCTGGGCCGAACCCGAGCTGGGCTGGACCCTGATGGCCGAGTCCGAGGGCAAAGGTCTGGGCTTTGAGGCTGCGGCGGCTGCGCGTGACTACGCGGCAAGGCATCAGGGTCTGAACGGTGTGATTTCGTACATCGCCCATGCCAATGACCGCTCACGCGCTTTGGCCGAACGGCTTGGCGCATCGCTGGAACTTGAGAATGCTGAACTTTTGGGCAAACGCGCCCAGATCTGGCGCCATCCGCAGATCGACCTGACCACCGAAAGGACCGGCCAATGACCAACCCCGTGACACAGGCTGCCGCGCTGTTGAAGGACCACCGCGAAAGCATCGACCGGCTGGACGCGATCCTCGTCTATACGCTGGGCGAGCGGTTCAAGCACACGCAGGCTGTTGGCAAGCTCAAGGCCGCACACGACCTTCCCCCGTCCGATCCTTCGCGCGAGGCCGCGCAGATCGCACGGTTAGAAGACCTGGCGAAAGAGGCCGATCTGGACCCCGATTTCGCCAAGGCTTTTCTGAATTTCATCATTCAGGAAGTCATCCGACACCACAAGAAACATCAGAATTAACCGGAAACGATCCCGGTAAACGCCATCTAAAGGAGATACCACCATGGCAATGAAAATTCGTCTCGCCCGCGGCGGCTCGAAAAAGCGTCCCTTCTATCGCATTGTTGCGGCTGACAGCCGTATGCCGCGCGATGGCCGTTTCATCGAAAAGCTGGGCACCTACAATCCGCTGCTGCCGAAAGACAGCGAAGAGCGCGTGAAAATGAACATGGAGCGCATCCAGTACTGGCTGGATCAGGGCGCTCAACCCACCGACCGTATCGCACGCATGCTGGAAGCAGCTGGCGCACGCGACAAGGCCGAGCGCAACAACCCCAACAAGGGTACCCCGGGCAAGAAAGCTCAGGAGCGCGCGGAAGAGAAAGCTGCTAAGGCTGCTGAGGCTGCCGAAGCTGCAGCTGCCCCGGCCGAAGAAGCTGCTGCAGAAGAATAAGCAGGCGGACGCGTGCAGGATCAGGCTTTTACCGACGATTTTCGCACGCAGTTCGATCTGTTGATGCGGCTCCGGCGTGATGTGCGCCGGTTCCGCACCGATGCGGTAGACGAGGCAGTGCTGACGCGCTGCCTCGACGCGTTTCGGCTGGCCCCCTCGGTGGGGCTGAGCGAACCCTGGCGCGTGATCCGCGTCAAAAGTGACGCCGCGCGGGACGCGGCATTGAAGAATTTCCAAAGCGCGAATGCTGAGGCGTTGGAGGGCTATTCCGGCGAAAAGGCTCGGCTCTACAGCCAGTTGAAACTGTCGGGCATGCAAGAGGCCCCGGTGCAACTGGCGGTATTCTGCGACGATGCCACCGACAAGGGGCAAGGACTGGGCGCGGGCACCATGCCCGAGATGCGGCGTTATTCCGTTGTTTCGGCCATCACCCTGTTCTGGCTCGCACTGCGCGCCGAAGGGCTGGGGCTGGGCTGGGTGTCGATCCTTGAACCCGACCGCATGGCCCGAGATCTGAATGTGCCCGAAACCTGGCGTCTGATCGGCTACTTCTGCGTGGGCGTGCCCGAGACCGTATCGGACACGCCGGAACTGGAACAGGTCGGCTGGGAAGACCGCACCGACACCCTGCCCGTCGAGGTACGCTAGACATGTTCGGATTGTTACGGCTTCCCATCCTGCTGATGATCGCCTTTATTGTGGGCGTGTTCTTTGAACGCTCGAACCAGCGCGAGGCCTGCGAAGGGGTCGGGCAATGGCGGGGCGGACTATGTGTAACGGAAGGCTCAAATGAGTGATCTGATCTGCGTCGGCAGCATTGCGGGATCCTATGGCGTGCGCGGCGAGGTGCGGCTGAAAAGCTTCTGCGCTGTGCCCGAAGATATCGAGGCTTATTCGCCGTTGACCGACGAAGAGGGAAAAGAACGCTATCCGGTCGTTCTGACCCGCCCGATCAAGAACGGTTTCTCCGCCCGGCTGGGTGGGGTCGAGACCAAGGAGGAGGCGGATGCGCTCAACGGCCTGCGTCTTTACGCGCGGCGTGATCAGCTGCCGTCTCTGCCGGATGATGAGTTCTATCACACCGACCTGATCGGGCTGGAGGTCTATGATACCGGCGGCACCCTGCTGGGGCGGGTCAAGTCCGTTCAGAACCACGGTGCCGCGGATTTGCTGGAGTTGCACGGCCCTGGCCTGAAAGCCACGGTCCTGCTGCCCTTCACGCTGGAGGCAGTGCCCACGGTTGATCTGGACAGGGGCCGTATCATCGCCGATCCGCCCGAAGGCCTGCTGTAATGCGCCGCGTGCTGCTGCATCTGGGTCTGCACAAGACCGGGACGACGGCGGCACAATCCTTTCTGTTTGAGAACCGAGCGCTGATCTGGCCGCATCATGCACTGGTCCTGCCCTATCGCACGCGGAATTCCGGCTTGTCCGAGGCTGCAACGCGCTACTCGCTCTATGGCACGCCCGGCGCGCTGAGCGATTTCAGCGATCAGATGCGGCAGTTTCTGAAATCGCTGACTTTCGGCCACAAGCGCGGGCTGGTGCTGAGCGAAGAGAATTTCTCGGGCCTGCGACCCAGCCGCAATCTGGCCGTCGGGTATGAGGCAGCGCCGGAGCTGGCCACCTGTCTGATCGATCTGGTCCGCGAACGGTTCGCACAGGAAGAGCTTCAGATCACGCTCTACCTGTCACTGCGCCAGCGTGAGAGCTGGCTACGTAGCCTCTGGGCTCATGACCTGCATCGCACGCGCATGGTTCTGGATTTCGACACGTTCCGCGATCGCATGGCACCTGTCGCGTCCCCGCTATCCGTCGCGGAAGAGATCAGGGGCCGGTTGCCCTCGGTTCAGGTGCGCAGCCAATGGCTTGAGGATCTGCGCACGCGTCCCTTTGGCCCCGGAACACCCTTTGCCGATTTTCTGGACCTGCCCGCAGCAGAGGCCGCGCAACTGGTTGGCCCAACCCGCGCGAATACCGGCTTGCCCGAAGACGTGCTGGCACGGATGCTGGAAATGAACCGATCCGCTCTGGACGATACGGCGCTGATCGATCAAAAGGCGGCTTTGGTTGAACGCGTTCAAACGGATCTGATCGGCACATCATGACAGACACGCCCGCAAAATCTCATGGCCGCAAAGCCATCCGCCCGACCCTGAAGCCGCGCGAACTGATGAACCCCAGCCCAGACCTGCATGGGGTGTGGAAAGCCAAGATCATCACGCTGTTCCCATCTGCCTTTCCCGGCGTTCTGGGTGAAAGCCTGACGGGCAAGGCGCTGCAGGAAGGATTGTGGCAGCTGGAAACCGTCGATCTGCGTCAGTTCGGCGTCGGCAAGCACCGCAATGTCGATGACACCCCCGCGGGCGGAGGCGCGGGCATGGTCTTGCGGGCCGATGTACTGGGCGAGGCCATCGAGCACACGATGGCGGGTATCCAGGGTAACTGGCCGCTGATCTACCTCAGCCCACGTGGCCGCCGGATGGACCAGCGGATGATGCAGAACCTGGCGCGCTGCGATGGCATGACGCTGCTTTGCGGTCGGTTCGAGGGCGTCGATGAGCGCGTGCTGGAACACTACGGCGTGCAGGAAGTCAGCTTGGGCGATTTTGTCATGACCGGGGGCGAGATCGCCGCGCAGGCCCTGATCGACGCCACGGTACGGCTGATCCCCGGCGTTCTAGGCAATCAGGCGTCAGCAGAGGAGGAAAGTTTTTCCTCGGGCCTGCTGGAGCATCCGCAATACACCCGTCCCGCCGAATGGAAAGGCCGCGCGATACCGGATATCCTGATGTCCGGCCACCATGGCCGTATCGCCGAATGGCGCCACGACATGTCCGAACAGATCACCCGCGAGCGGCGGCCTGATTTGTGGGAGAACTATCGCAAGACACAGAACGAAACGTCCGATTGACGAACAAAGTGTGGCCCGCAGGTCGCAGCTTTGGGGTTTCTTTGAACACATCTTGTGGCTGATGAAACTTAAATATACTCATCTAAAAGATGTTGCTTAAATCAATTTCCAACCCCGTATCACGGATTGTTAGATTAAGAAAATCATTTGTCTGGCTGTGCTTGGGGTTTCGGCCTGCACGACCAAACCTCTTGAAATGTCGGTACCCACGCAGGCGGGGCATAACCTGCACTCGGCCCGGGTGGCGGTTGAGTATTGTGCCTCAGAAGCGGATATCGGCGGCAATGCTGCTGTGATTGGTGCCTACCCTGCTTTCATTCTGATGTCATCGGTTTTGGTCGGTTCAGTTACCGCCTATACCGGTCGGCATGAATTGCGCCGTCAGGGTGAAATTGATCAGGTCGATCGCTGCATGACCGAACGTGGGTTCGAGCGCCGCGACCTGACTGCTGGTGAGCGTTTCTGGCTGCGAGATTCGGTCGGAGAGGAGCGTGTGCGTCGGCTTGACCACCTTGTGAGTGGTGGCACAATCGAAACCTATGGCGTGCCAACAACTTAAGGTGTCCCCGCCTTCCACCGCGCCCAGATTTCAGGCGCGCCGTTGAAGGTGTTGATGTCCACCTTGCCCTGCACACCCGGCACCAGCCCGGTGCCGGTGTACTGCCAGAACCGCCAGATTGCGCGCGGATAGACGTTGCGGGGATGGCCCGCGACCGAGCGCAACCAGAACTCGGTTTTGGGCAGGCGACCGATATCGGTGTCCTGATAGAAATCCACGGTCGTATAGACGATCGGGCGGCGGCCATAGTGACGTTCGAGGATATCGAGGAACTTTTGCGCCTCGGACCGCACCGTGCGGCCATCGGGGCGCAGGGTGCAGGTTTTGGAATGAGGCGTCCACTCCATATCGAGGACATGCGGCAGGTCGGCCCCTCTGGGCACGTTGCGGATGAACCACCGGGCTTGTTCCGCCGCGGGACGGCAAAAATAGTAGTAGTGGTAAGCGCCCCACGGCACACCTGCCGCCTGTGCCCCGCGCCGATGCTCTTCAAACATCGGATCGGTGAAGTCCCCGCCTTCAGTCGCCTTGATGAAGACAAAGCTGACGCCCGAAGCACGGGCGGTGCGCCAGTCGATTGGACCCTGCCAGCGCGACACGTCCAGACCATGCACCGGATAATGCCCCGGATGCCGCCCTTCCCACGGGTGCGGGTCGGCATCCCCGAACGCAGGGAAGATCACTGCAGGAGGCGTCGTGTCCGCAAAGGCCTGAGGCTCGACGGTCTGGGGGGCGGGGCCGCGGCGACCGCAGGAGAGAACGGCAAGGGCTATGGCAGCCAGCAGGAGGGCTTTGCGCATCATCTGGAATATCTCAAATCTGCTCTTGTAATTGCCTCCAGAATGCCTGATCGGGCGGACAAGGCAACGATACTTTTGCGCGACGGCAAAAACCCACCGCCACAGGTCGCGAATTATAGCAGTTTAGGCTTGATCCCTGCCCTCAAAGCCCGTAAAGCACCGCAATCCGGTGTGGCTTTGCGCGACTCCGGTGTTTTGGTTTGCATCATGGCGTGACGCCCGGCTTTCTTCAGCCAAGGCGCGTCAGGGCGGACCGGACCAAAGGAACATTCGATCTGATCTCTGGCGGGCTGTACGCAGGACCCGATGAAGACCAAGAGCTCTCAGGCCGTGCCCAAACTTCGTGGACCAACCACGAGCAGATAGGAGTTAATGCGATGGACCTGATCGCACAGCTTGAGGCGGAACAAATTGCCGCCCTGGGGAAAGACATCCCCGACTTCAAAGCCGGTGACACCATCCGTGTCGGCTTTAAGGTGACCGAAGGGTCACGTACCCGTGTGCAGAACTACGAAGGTGTCTGCATTGCACGCAAAGGTGGCAGCGGCATCGCCGGTTCGTTCACCGTCCGCAAAATCTCGTTTGGCGAAGGCGTGGAGCGTGTATTCCCGCTGCATTCGACCAACATCGACAGCATCACCGTTGTCCGCCGTGGCCGCGTCCGTCGCGCCAAATTGTACTATCTGCGCTCGCGCCGTGGTAAATCCGCACGTATCGCAGAGGTCACCAACTACAAGCCCAAGGCTGGCGCCGAGGCGTAAGGAGCGGAAAGATGAAAAAAGACATCCATCCCGATTATCACCTCATCGACGTCAAAATGACCGATGGCACCGTGGTTCAGATGAAATCCACCTGGGGCGCCGAGGGCGACCAGCTGGCCCTGGAAATCGACCCCTCCGTGCACCCCGCATGGACCGGGGGCGGCGCGCGTCTGATGGACGCCGGCGGCCGTGTGTCGAAGTTCAAGAAGAAATACGAAGGTCTGGGATTCTAAGCCTAAGCCGTTTGACATGCGAAAGGCCGTCCCTTTGGGCGGCCTTCTTTGTTTTAGCCTGCCGCGTTTTACATCAGGCTCAGAAATCAAACCTAGTCTGTACAGGGGGTGTGTACGGCTCGATCATATCCTCGCCCTCGGCACCGCGCTTGATGGGTTTTACGGTGTGATATTCAAACCGGCCCTCGTAATGTGTGCCCAACGATTGCTGCGCCTCTTGCGCCGTCGTAACGCCGGAAAGCCAGTTTTCGATCTCATCCGGGGTTAGGATCACCGGCATTCGGTTGTGAATATGCGCGATCTGCGGGCTGGGTGTGCGGGTCAGGATCGTGCAGCTGTGGCTGCCGTCAACGGTTCGATAGAACCCGGCAAAGAACATCGCTGGGGCGTTGCGCTGAACCGTGATGTAGAGCGGGCAATCATGGCCTTGATCCTTGGGCCATTCATAATAGCCCAGCGCTGGGATAAGGCAGCGCCCCTTGTTCCAATATTCCTGCCAGAAGCTAACATTTTCGATCTTCGAATTGATCATCGGCTTCTTGCTGCGCGGGTCCTTGATCTGCCAGCGCGCCGTGGCCAACTCAGCCCTCTCACCGTCCCAACGGACAATACCAACCCGATTGGTGGGAGACACATTGTACCCGCCCGAAGGCAGTTGTTCGGGCAGATGAGGCGAGACCTTGCCGTAGAGAAAATATTCGATAATCGCCAGCATTTCCCGCTGCGTCAGATGACCGGCTGCAAATTTTCCACACATGGCAAAAGCTTAGGCCGATTGATCGGTCGTCACAAGGGAACCATTGGGCCGTCAGTCCCTGGTCAGATCCACCGCGCTGTGAACAGGTGGGACGGGTCCCTTCAGCAACATCAGCGCAAGCAGCATCGCCACGATTGCCGCGATTGCAGCGACCAGCATTGCGCTGTCAAAGGCGTTATCCTGAAGATCGCGCAATGCTTTGGCCAGCTGTGCGCCGCTATCCGGGTCCAGCCCCGTGATCAGTTGCTGAACCTGACTGGGAGTGCCATGCGTCAGAGCATGGGCTAGGTCGGCACGTTGGGTGGACCCTGCGGGCAATGCATCGATGACCTCGGACAGCCCTCGGCGGATGGTGATGGATTCGGCCAGTCCTCCGACAACCGCGCCCAGGGTCGCTCCGAAATACAGGAATGCGTTGATCACGCCTGATCCCTGGCCGACATGTTCTTCGGGCAGCAGGCGCAGACCGAGGCGGGGCAGCAGCGAAAAGCCGATCCCCAGACCGATCCCGACGATGACCAGTTTCCACCATATCCCCGAATAGCTGGTGGTGTTCGTGGTCGTCATCAACAGCAGAAATCCACAGGCCATGAACCCCATGCCCAGCGCGACCGGCCATTGAAAGCTGTAGGGCGCCAGGAATCGCGGCGCGGTGACGGATATGATGAACATGCTGATACTGAGCGGCAGGATCGCACTGCCTGCGCCAATCGCGGAGTATCCGAATGCATCGGGCGATTGGACGAAGACATTGAAGTAGACAAAGAAGGCAAAAAGCGTGAAGCCGGTGAAGAACATTCCGGCCGCCGCCATGAAGTAGCGAGGATGACGGAAGTATCGCAGCTCGATCAGCGGGTCCCGGCTGCGTCGGGACGTCAGGACGAGCGCCACCACCGCGCAGGCCGAAACAGCCAGCGGAACCAATGTCAGGGCCGTCCCCCACCCCCTGCTTTCCCCATTGCTGAGTGCAAAGGACAGTGGGCCGAGAAGCAGGATCATGGCAATAGCCCCGGCATAGTCGAATCTGGCATCGGCCTGACGCATGTCCGGGACATATTTGTGTTTGCTGACTTGCAGCCCGATCACAAAGGCAATGGCGAGCAGCACCAGATCCGTGGCGAACACGGCTCTCCAACTGACATAATGCGCAAAGGCGCCGCCAACGATGGGGCCGACGCCGATGGCAAGGCCGACAATCGCTCCCCAGGCACCGGTGACGCTTGCACGCTGGTCCTCGGGCGTGGCGGCGGTCAGGATGGACAGGGATGTACCGAACAGCGCCGCAGCCCCTGCCCCTTGCGCACCGCGCCCAATCAGGATCATCGTCGCATCCTGCGAAATCAGGGCAAGGGTCGATCCGACAGCAAAGACGATCATACCAAAGAAAAACACGCCCATCTTGCCGGTGATATCCCCCAACCGGCTGACGATGGTCACAAGCGTCGCGCTGGCCACCGTATAGGCCGCCATCACCCATTGCAGGCCCGAGGGGGTCAGATCGAACTCGGCCTTGAGATTGGGCAGGATGGTTGCAACGGCCGTGGTGTTGAACCCGACAACCATCATGCAAATGGCCGTCATCAGCAGCACCATGCGCGCGCCACCCGCAACAGATCCGCCATCGGGTTGATTGGTCGACATTGCTCCCCCCTGCAGAAAGCCGCGCGCCATCGCAGCGCGCCGCCAATTTAACACACGGGCATTAAAGCATTTTTCTACGTTCAGGCATAGGGCGTCAAATCCAGTAGGACAACGCCAGCGGCAGCACCAGGATCGTCGCCAGTGTCGACACCAGTATAAAGCCGGCCACATCCGGCGCATATTCAGGCACGTGCTGGTCGATGAACAGATAGGTCGCCACGGATGATGGCATCAGGCAACAGAGAATGACCGCCCCGCGTTCCGCCCCGGTAAATCCGAACGTCCAGACCAATGTGCTGGCGATGACGATGGCCAGCCCTAGGTGCAAAACCGTCAGCAGAACGGCACGGCCAAGGCTTTTGATGCGCAGTGTCGCCAGGGTATGCCCAAGCGTCAACAACATCAGCGGAATTGAAAGCCCGCCCAGAATGTCAAAGGACTTGGAAATCGGCTGCGGCAAGCTGTGACCCGTCGCCATCAGCACCAGAGACAAGGCCACCGCGTAGATGATCGGAGAGGTTGCAAGCTTCCTGGGTGAAAACTCCCCGGCCGGTATCCACATGCCAACAGTGAAAATACTGATCAGGACCACCACCACAAAGGCCATTGTGTAGGCCATCCCCGCGTCACCCAGCGCCAACAGGGTGATCGGTAAGCCTATGTTGCCCACATTGCCGTGCATCAACGGGGTCAAAAAAGCGCGGACCGGCAGCCGCAGCAGCTTGAGCAGCACAAACCCCATCACGCCGAAGCCTGCGATGGCCAGAGCAGCCGCCGTCATGAGGTCCAGAAAAGTCCCGACCGCGATCTTTGTGGTCGAAAGATGAGAGATGATCAGCGTCGGATATCCCACCTTCGAGACAATCCCGCCAATAACTTTGTTGTCGAACGGAGCTTTGATCAGGGCCAGCCCATAACCGATTCCAGCGCAGATCAGCACCGGCAAAACCACGTTCAGGACGTTCAGAAACAGGTGATCCAAAGACAGTCCTCGATCGCGGTTGCCATGTCCGGACAGTGAAACAGAGGGGGCAATTTGACAAGTGTTCGCGCTAAGCCCCGCCCGCTGCTTGGTTTTCCAAAATCGTCTCTGATATTGTCCCTCAGAGACGCCCGAGGTCCTTTCCTTCGCCGTCCACACAACATATAGTGGCAGGCAACAACGTGTGGGCAAACACGGCGGGACTTGGGAATACAGGCATGGCACATATCATTGTGGTCGGGAACGAAAAGGGCGGCGCAGGTAAATCGACCGTGTCGATGCATGTGGCCACCGCTCTGGCGCGGCTGGGGCACAAGGTCAGCACCCTGGATCTGGACCTGCGCCAGCGCAGTCTGGGGCGCTATTTTGAAAACCGCCTGAACTTCCTAAATGGCTCGGAGTTGTCCCTGCCCAGCCCGCGCCATCACGATCTACCCGAGATCGACGCCAGCATGTTGAAACCGGGCGAGAACATCTATGACCATCGCCTCTCAGCCGCTGTGGCGGAACTGGAAAGCGACAGCGATTTTATCCTGATCGACTGCCCCGGCTCGCATACGCGACTGAGTCAGGTGGCGCACTCGCTGGCCGATACGCTGATCACGCCGCTGAACGACAGTTTCATCGATTTCGATCTGCTGGCGCGGATCGATTCCAAGGGCGAGAAAATCCTTGGACCATCTGTCTATTCCGAGATGGTCTGGAATGCTCGCCAGTTGCGCGCGCAGGCGGGGCTGAAGCCGATTGACTGGGTGGTCGTGCGCAACCGGGTCGGCACCCAGCGCATGGTCAACAAGGAGAAGATGCAACGCGCGATCGAGATGCTGTCACAGCGCATCGGTTTCCGCATCGCCTCGGGCTTTTCCGAGCGGGTCATCTTCCGAGAGTTGTTCCCACGTGGCCTGACCTTGCTGGATCTCAAGGATATCGGGGTCAAACAGCTCAACATCTCGAACATTGCCGCGCGGCAGGAATTGCGCGACATGATGAAAGAGCTGAACCTGCCGGGTGTTGAGATCGATTTCTAGATCATTTTGGCACGCACTGCGTCCCGATTGCCCGATCATGAGATAGCGAAAACTCGGCAGTTCCAACTTCTCCGGATACAGCTCGCGCTATCTCTCACCGCCGCCTGCGCCATACACCGTAAACAGCTCTTTCGGCTCTGCCACTCCGCGCAGCATGTAACGCCCGACCGAAATCAGTTCCTGTTCGCAGGGCTGCGCCGCGCGTGCGACGTCGTCCGAGATCAGGATGCGCTGCCCCAGTGAGCGATGCATCCCCGCGATCCGTGCTGTCTGGTTGACTGCAGGACCGATTACAGTGAAATCCAGCCGGGTGTCAGAGCCGATATTGCCATAGAGGATCTCACCCGAATGCAGGGCCAATGTGTAGTTCGACACGGGTTGACCATGGGATGTTCGCTGCGCGTTCAATTCGGCCATCCGGTCCTGCAACAGGGTCACCGCGCCCAGCGCCGCGCGGGCATCGGCGTCAATTTCACCCACATCAAACATCGCCATCACGCCATCGCCCATGAATTTCAGGATGTTGCCATCGCATTGATGCACCACCTCCACCACCACGGCGAGGTAGTCGTTCAGCATGTCGATGACCTCGGTGCCCGGCAAATCCTCGGACAGGCTGGTGAAGCCTTCAAGATCAAAGTTCCAGATCACCGCATCGATCTGCTGCAATGATCCCCGGCGGATTTCGCCAGACAAGACCCGCTGCCCGGCATCGCGACCCAGATAGACACGCATCAGATCCTTCGATACGCGCGCATTCGAAGCTGACTTCAGCGCCAATCCTAAATGAGGCAGCGCGCTGTTGATCAGCTCCAGATCTTCGCCGCAAAATCCCTCGGGCGCATTGCTGGCCCAAGACATAAGCACACCGTTTATGGCCCTTTTTGCATCCCGCGCACCGCGATGGGTTGGCACATCAAAACTGACGCCGGTGGCGTAGTAATCCGTCGCGCCGTGTTCCCGCAATTCGTTCAGCAGGGGAAAACGGCTGGGTTCATTCTGGTCGACCAATCGTTCACGGACGGCGTCGACATCATCGTTGAGGATGACAAAGAGCGGGCTGCTCTTCCAGATCTCGCTGGGCTCTTCGGTATATTCAAAGGTCTGGAAATCCCCGCCGCGTCCCTGATACCAGCTGTAGCCGGTGCCACCATAGACGGGATGCAACGCTGGTTGGGCCGCGTGAAACCGCATCAGCGGAACGCCTAGCTCGACCAGTTGATTGCAATAGCCGTCCAGCAGCGCTTCTTTGTCCGCCCCTTCCAGGCCGCGTGTGACAAGCCAGTCGATCAAAGCATGGGATTTCGCCGCGTTGGGGTCCGTGGCTGTCATTTCACCTTCCTGTGTCCGTTCTGCTGTTGATCTGGGCGCGACGGCCTCAAATTACCAGTGCGTCAATCCATCCCGGCCAAGCGGCGCAGCATCATCCGCAAAAGCGCCGCCTCGCCTGTGGTGAAGCGCGCGGCCAGCTTTGCGTCATAGTCGCGTGCTATGTCGCGCAGCTCACGATACACGGCCTGGCCCGAATGTGTCAGCGACAACTGCTCGGACCGCCGGTCGTTCTCATCCCGCAAACGTTGCAGATAACGGCGCTGTTCCAATCTGCGCACCGCGCGGCTGATCTTAGTCTTGTGGATTTTGGCCCGCAGCCCGATCTCTTTTGCGGTCATCTCGCCATAATTGCCAAGGTGAAACAGCACCCGCCATTCGGTGCGCAACATGCCATAGCGATTCTTATAGACGCGCTGGAATTCGAGCGAGCTTTCCTCGGCCGCCTGATTCAACAGGAATGGCAGGAAATTTCGCAGATCAAACTCATCTTTTTCGTCATTATTCTGCTGGGTCATTCTTGTTAGTTACAAAATCAACTATTATCCGACAAGCAGCAACTTGAAGGAGCGTCCGATGAATCGCCCCACCGACCCGCACAAGATGACCCAGGCCAGCACGCCCGTTGGCACCCATCCCGGCTATATGCCCGGCTTTGGTAATGACTTTGAGACCGAAGCCCTGCCCGGTGCGCTGCCACAGGGCATGAACAGCCCGCAAAAGTGCAACTATGGCCTTTATGGTGAACAACTCAGCGGCACCGCTTTCACCGCCAACCCGCCGGAACGCACGTGGTGCTATCGCATTCGACCTTCGGTGAAGCACTCGCATCGGTATGAGAAAATCGACCTGCCCTATTGGAAATCGGCCCCTTGCGTTGATCTGGACGTGATTTCGCTGGGACAATACCGCTGGGATCCGGTGCCACATTCGGATGAGGGTCTGACCTGGCTGACCGGTATGCGCACGATGACCACCGCCGGAGACGTAAATACGCAGGTCGGCATGGCCAGCCATATCTATCTGGTTACCGAGTCGATGGTGGATGACTATTTCTTCTCGGCTGACAGCGAGTTGCTGGTGGTGCCGCAGGAGGGCCGCCTGCGCTTTGCAACCGAGATGGGCATCATTGATCTGGAGCCCAAGGAAATCGCCATCATCCCGCGTGGGCTGCTCTATCGGGTGGAAGTGCTGGAAGGTCCTGCACGTGGCTTTGTCTGTGAGAATTACGGGCAGAAATTCGAACTACCCGGACGGGGGCCGATCGGGGCCAACTGCATGGCCAATCCGCGTGATTTCAAGGCCCCGGTGGCAGCGTTTGAAGACCGCGAGGTGCCCTCGACCGTGACTATCAAATGGTGCGGTCAGTTCCACACGACGAAGATCGGTCATAGCCCGTTGGATGTTGTGGCATGGCATGGCAACTACACACCCTATAAATACGACCTGCGCACTTATTGTCCGGTCGGCGCGATCCTGTTCGACCATCCTGATCCGTCGATCTTTACCGTGCTGACCGCGCCTTCGGGCCAGCCAGGCACGGCGAATATCGACTTTGTTCTGTTCCGCGAACGCTGGATGGTGATGGAAGACACGTTCCGCCCGCCCTGGTACCACAAGAACATCATGTCCGAGCTGATGGGCAACATCTACGGTCAGTATGACGCCAAACCGCAGGGCTTTATCCCCGGCGGCATGAGCCTGCACAACATGATGATTCCGCACGGGCCGGACAAGGAAGCCTTTGAAAAGGCGTCAAATTCGAACCTCGGGCCGGACAAGCTGGAGAACACGATGTCCTTCATGTTCGAAACCCGCTTTCCGCAGCATCTGACGGCCTTCGCTGCGACCGAAGCGCCGCTGCAGGATGACTACATCGACTGCTGGAGTGACATTGAGAAGAAATTCGACGGGACGCCGGGCAAAAAATGAGCATTGAGACCTGGATAACCTATGTGCTGACCGTCCTGCTGCTGATGAGCACACCCGGACCCAGCCAATTGCTGATGCTGTCGAACTCGGCCACCAATGGGTTGCGTCGCGGGCTGTTCACCGCAGCCGGAGATCTGACGGCCAATTTCCTGCAGATGCTGGCCGCAGGGCTGGGTCTGGCCGCCCTGATCGCCACGTCGGGGACCGCGTTGGCAGTGATCAAGTGGCTGGGCGTGGCCTATCTGGTGTTTCTCGGCGTCAAGCAAATCCTGAAAGCCCGCACCGCCGCCACCGGCGAAGCCCCGCGCGCCAGCCGCAAGGCGTTGTGGATGCAAGGGTTCATCACCTCTGCCGCAAACCCCAAGGCGGTGGTGTTCTTTGCTGCTCTGTTTCCGCTATTCATTGATGGCGCGCTGCCCTTCTGGCCGCAATTTGCCATCCTCTCGGCCACCTACCTGATCATGGACGGGTTGTTCCTGATGGCCTATGGCGCCAGCGCCAGTTGGCTGGCGCGGCGGCTGCAGGGGCCTGCACGGCTCTGGCTCGACCGGATCGGGGGCAGCTTCATGATTTTGGCGGCGGTTCTGCTGGGCATCAAATCCCTGCGCGCTGCCTCGTAACTGAAAGACATAAGGACGTCACATGCCTTTGATGAAATCCTGGGTCGCATCGGCCAACTCCGCCGACCACCCGTTTCCGCTAAACAACCTGCCTTATGGCGTGTTCTCGACCGAAACCACCGAAGCCCGTTGCGGCGTCGCCATCGGCGACATGATTTTCGACGTGACTGCTGCCGAGGCCGACGGGCTCATCACATTGTCCGACGAGCCACTGTTCGACCTGCCCTTCTGGAACCCGCTGATGGAGGAAGGCCCCGCCGTCTGGGCCGCCCTGCGCGAGCGCCTCACGGCGCTTCTGGCCGACGGCTCGGACGAGCAACATAAGATCGAGGCGCTGCTGATCCCGCAGAGCGATGCCGAGATGCACATGCCTTTTGCCGTCAGCGAATATACCGACTTCTACGCGGGTCGGAACCACGCCTTCAATGTCGGCACAATGTTCCGCGGCCCCGAAAATGCGCTGCCCCCCAACTGGCTGCACATCCCCATCGGCTATAACGGGCGCGCGTCTTCCGTTGTCGTTTCGGGCACCGATATCCGCCGCCCGTGGGGTCAGCTAAAATCCCCCGATCAGGAGCTGCCTGCTTTCCTGCCCTCCCGCCGCTTTGATATCGAGCTGGAGATGGGCGCAATCGTGGGCACGCCCTCGGATGGCCCGATTTCAGTGCAGGAGGCGGATGACAACATCTTCGGCTATGTACTGCTGAACGACTGGTCGGCACGCGATATTCAGGCCTGGGAATACCAGCCGCTTGGACCGTTTCAGGCCAAGGCGACGGCAACCTCGATCAGCCCATGGATCGTGACCAAAGCGGCGCTCGAACCCTTCCGCTGCGATACGCCCGCGCGCGAGTTTGAGTTGCTGGATCACCTGAAAGACTGCGGTCCGATGCTCTATGACATTGACCTATCGATCACCATGGCCCCCGAAGGTCAGGGGCCGACGACCATCGCAAGCACCAACTACAACCAGATGTATTACTCGGCGGCACAACAACTGGCGCATCATACGACTTCGGGTTGTCCGATGAATACTGGCGATCTGTTGGGGTCAGGCACCATCTCGGGCCCGACCAAACCGGAGCGCGGCTCATTGCTGGAACTGAGCTGGGGCGGCAAGGAGCCATTGACGCTCGACACTGGCGAAACCCGCAACTTCATCGAGGACGGGGATACTCTGACCCTGACCGCTGCCGCCAAAGGCGATGGCTATACCATCGGCTTCGGTGACTGTACGGGCACCGTTCTGCCCGCGCTCGAAAATCCGTTCGCCAGAGATTGATGCAGGTTCGGCCCACATATTCAGAGCGCGCTCTGCCAGTCCTTAACGGCCTCGATCGGATAGAGCAGCATCAGCACGTTCAGCGTCAGGCCATCGCGGATCAGCGTGGTGGTCAGGATCTCGAACCCCAGCGCGATGGTGACGGTCATCCAGATCGGCAGGCGACGGGCCAACCAGAAGCCCAGCATCATCGCGCCAATATCGGCGATCGAGTTGACGACACTGTCGCCGTAATAGTCCAGCGAGATCGTGACCGCGCGGTAATGTTCGATCACGGCATTGGTGTTCTCGGAAATCTCCCACGCGACTTCTATCAAGGTGGCGATGAACAACCGCCAGCCAACGGCAAGGCGGCGCGCCACCAGCCACAAAAGACCGTAAAACAGAAAACCATGAATGATATGGCTGGGCGTGTACCAATCGGTCAGGTGCTGCGAGCTTTCGGAACTGAAGGTTTCACCATGCCACAGCTTGACATAACCACATTTGCAAATCGGTTCGCGCCCCATCCACAGCAGGATGATGGCGCAGGCAATGACAACACAAGCGGTTGCCCAATAAGGCAAAAATCGACGTTCAAACATATGGCGACAACATCATCAAAGCCAGTCGCTGTCTAGAAGGGAAATCACTGATATGGCCAAGGCATTTGCGTCCCAGGGGGACATGTCGGAAAAGAAAATCTCGTTCACCCAGGTGGGCGAAGGGCTTTATGCCTTCACCGCTGAAGGCGACCCCAATTCGGGCGTGATCATCGGCGACGACAGCGTGATGATTGTCGAGGCACAGGCAACACCGCGTCTGGCCAACAAGGTGATCGAATGCGTGCGCTCGGTGACCGACAAACCGATCACCCACGTGGCGCTGACCCATTACCACGCCGTCCGCGTGCTGGGCGCCAGCGCTTTTGGCGCACAACAGATCCTGATGTCCGACATGGCCCGTTCCATGGTGGTCGAGCGTGGTCAGGAGGACTGGGACAGTGAATTCCAACGCTTCCCGCGCCTGTTCGAGGGGCATGAGAGCATCCCCGGCCTGACATGGCCCACCACCACCTTCAGCGACACGATGACGGTTTATCTGGGCAACCGCCGGATCGACCTGATGCATCTGGGTCGCGCCCATACGGCGGGCGATATCGTGATCCATGTGCCCGATCAGAACGTCATGTTCACCGGCGATATCGTCGAATACCACTCGGCCTGCTATTGCGGCGACGGACATTTCAGCGACTGGGGCGATACGCTGGATGAGATCAAGTGGTTTGACGTGGACGCCATCGCTCCGGGACGTGGCGACGCTCTGGTCGGTAAAGACATGGTCAATGCGGCGATCGAAAACACCCGCGATTTTGTCGAAAGCACCTATCGGCCGGCAGCCAAAGTTGCGGCACGCGGTGGTTCCCTGAAAGAAGCCTGGGACGCCGTGCGTGCCGAATGCGATCCAAAGTTCGCCGACTACGCGATCTACGAACATTGTCTGCCCTTTAACGTCGCCCGCGCCTATGACGAGGCGCGCGGCATCGACACACCCCGCATCTGGACCGCCCAACGCGATCTCGAGATGTGGGAGGCCCTGCAGGGCTAAGAATTCCGGGCCGGATTTGATCCAGATCGTGGCGGCCCGGATTTGACAGTGAAACGCTAAGACCAACCCTCCGGCGCTATCCCGCCGGAGAACAGATGAGGTGTGCCCGCTGCACCAGAACTGGGAGAGAGACCGTGAACAAGATTTTCGAAGTTCCACTTTACGCCTACGAGGCCAGCCCGGACCAATCCGCGCCCGCGCCCGTGCGCCACAAGGTCATCGTTGTCGGGGCCGGTCCGGTGGGTCTGGCCGCCGCGATCGATCTGGCCCAGCAAGGGGTAGAGGTGCTGGTGCTGGACGATAATGACAAGGTCAGCTTCGGCAGCCGCGCCATCTGTTTCGCCAAACGACCGCTGGAAATTCTCGACCGTCTGGGCTGTGGCCAGCCGATGGTCGACAAGGGTGTGCTGTGGAACAAGGGCAAGGTGTTCTTCGACGAACGTCAGGTCTACGAGTTCGACCTGCAGCCCGACAGCGGTGATCAGCGCCCAGCCTTCATCAACCTTCAGCAATACTATTTCGAACAGTTTCTGGTCGACCGCGTGCGCGAATTGCAAGCGCAGGGCGCGCCGATCGAAATCCGGGGCCGCAATAAGGTCGAAGCCGTCGGAACGCATCCTGATCACGTGAAGCTTGAGGTCGAAACCCCCGAGGGTTCGTACACCATCGAGGCGGATTGGGTGATCGCCTGCGACGGCGCGGGCTCACCCATGCGCGCCATGATGGGCAAGGATTTTGTGGGCCGCGTGTTCGAGGACAACTTCCTGATCGCCGATGTGATCATGGAGGCCGATTTCCCTTCGGAACGCTGGTTCTGGTTCGACCCGCCCTTCAACAAGGGCCAATCTGCGTTGCTGCATAAACAGCCCGATGGCGTCTGGCGAATTGACCTGCAATTGGGCTGGGACATCGACAAGGAACGCGAAAAGCGCCCTGAAAACGTGATCCCACGCCTCAAGGCCATGCTGGGCGAGGATGTTCAGTTCGAACTGGAATGGGTCAGTATCTACACATTCCAATGCCGCCGGATGGAACAATTCCGCCATGGTCGCGTGATCTTTGCAGGTGACAGCGCGCATCAGGTCAGCCCATTCGGCGCGCGTGGTGCCAATTCGGGCCTACAGGATACGGACAACCTGTGCTGGAAGCTGAAACTGGTGATTGACGGTGAGGCCCCTGAAACACTGCTCGACAGCTATGATTCCGAACGTATTCAGGGCGCGGATGAGAACATCCTGAACTCAACCCGGTCCACCGATTTCATTACGCCGAAATCACAGATGTCTCGGATTTTCCGCGACGCCGTGCTGGACTTGAGCGAACATTACGATTTCGCGCGGCCCCTGGTGAATTCCGGTCGTCTGAGCGTGCCTTGTGTCTATGACGGGTCACCTCTGAACTCTGCCGACGCGCTGAACGGACCAGCGCCGACCCGACCGGGCGCGCCCTGCCCCGATGCGCCTTTGGGCGATGGCTTCCTGTTGCCCAAGCTGGCCGGAGAGTTCACTCTGCTGACCATCGACGCGGACGCCCCGGATGAGATCGAGGTAGATGGGATCACCGTCAAACGTCTGGCTCTGTCGATCAAGGATGATCCCACTCTGACGTTGAAACATCGCTATCTGGGCGATGCCACCAGCGCGGTCTATCTGATCCGGCCCGATCAGCATGTGGCTGCGCGCCGCGACACCTACGAAGAAAACGCATTCCGGCACGCGGTCCGCCGCGCCACAGGCAAGGAGTAAGCGATATGGCCGATCTGATCCTCTCACCCAACCTGACCCGTGCGGATGATTTCTATGCCGACCTGCTGGCGGCGCATGAAGGGCTGGACCAAGCCGACAGCGACGCGCTGAATGCGCGGCTGGTGCTGGTGCTGGCAAACCATATTGGCGACAACGCCGTGCTTAAGCAGGCGCTGGACGCCGCTGCGTTGAAACAGGAGTAAGCGTCATGAAAATCGAACAGATCCACCACGTCGCCTATCGCTGCAAGGACGCGAAAGAGACCGTAGAATGGTACGGCAAGATGCTGAACATGGATTTCATTCTGGCTATTGCCGAAGACCATGTGCCCTCCACCCATGAACCCGACCCTTACATGCACCTGTTTCTAGACGCCGGAAACGGCAATGTGCTGGCGTTTTTCGAGTTGCCGACAAAGCCTGAAATGGGCCGTGATCCGAATACGCCCAAATGGGTACAGCATATCGCGTTCAAGGTGAAAGACCGCGATGAACTGATCGCCTTCAGGGACCATCTTGAGGCCAATGGGGTTGAAGTTCTGGGCGTCACCGACCATTCGATCTTTCATTCGATCTATTTCTTCGATCCCAACGGGCACCGCGTCGAACTGGCTTGCCCCGACCCCGAGGAAGAGGCGATGCTGGCCCGGCTGGATTCGGTGAAATGGGACATGCTGGAAGAATGGTCGCGCACCAAGAAGGCGCCTCAGCACGCCGACTGGCTGCACGCCAAGGAACTGAGCAAGGACTGATCGGGGAATGACCGAAGTTGTTCTTTATGACTACTGGCGTTCCTCTGCCAGTTACCGGCTGCGGATCGCGCTGAATCTGGCGGGCATCGCCTATCGCCCGGTGGTGATAGATCTGGTTGGTGGTGCGCATCGCGCGCCGGATCATCTGGCGCGCAATCCGCAAGGCTTGGTCCCCGTGTTGGACATCGACGGGGTGCGCCTGACGCAGTCTCTGGCGATCCTCGACTATCTGGACGAGACCCGGCAGCTGGGTCTGCTGCCGCAGGATCCAGCCCGGCGGGCGGCGGCGCGGGCGCTAGCACATAGCATCGCGGTGGATATCCACCCGGTCTGCAACCTGTCAGTTGCGCGCCACGCCACACAGTTGAGCGATGGTACAGGTGATATGCCCGGCGACTGGATGCGCCATTTCATTCGCCCCGGCCTGCTGGCGTTCGAGGCGTTGCTGGGTAAATTCGATCAGAGCCCATTCTGCACTGGCGACACACCCGGTCTGGCCGATATCTGCCTAATCCCGCAGCTCTACAATGCCCGCCGTTGGGAGGTCGATCTGTCCGATATGCCGCGCCTGTTGGCGGTCGAGGCTGTTTGCTCGGATCACCCGGCCTTTGCCGCCGCGCATCCGGACTTGCACGCCCCCATCTGACCGGTGCACAGGGTCTGTGTGGCAATGCAGGTGCCAAAGGGTTTAGCTGATCCTTAGGTTGCCCTGTAACGACATACGGAGACCACCATGCCCGAGATCACCGGCTATCACGCCCATGTCTATTTCGACGCCGGCACGCAAGACACCGCGCAGCAGGTCTGCGAAGAGGCCGCGCGCCTGTTCCCTGCCGTGCAGATGGGCCGCATGCATGCGCGTAATGTCGGGCCACATCCGCGCTGGAGTTGCCAGCTGGGCTTTCCAGCCGAGGCCTTCGATCAGGTCTTTCCCTGGCTGATCCTGAACCGTCAGGGCCTGACCATCTTCACCCACCCCGAGACCGGTGACCACCTGGCAGATCACCGGGATCGCGCCATTTGGATGGGCGAGATGCTGGAGCTTGATCTGTCGATCTTTGACTAACTTAACGCGCGTGCGTGATCGCGCAGGATGAACTTCTGAATCTTCCCGGTCGAGGTTTTTGGCAGCGCCCCGAAGACAACAGTCTTGGGGGCTTTGAAATGGGCCATGTGGTCACGGCAGAAGGCGATGATGTCAGCCTCACTCGCCTCTGCCTGTGGTTTCAGCTCGACAAAGGCACAGGGTGTTTCGCCCCATTTTTCGTCCGGACGGGCCACAACCGCAGCCTCCATCACAGCCGGGTGCTTGTAGAGTACATCCTCAACCTCGACAGATGAGATATTCTCGCCACCTGAGATGATGATGTCCTTGGACCGATCCTTCAGCGCGATATAGCCATCCGGGTGCATCACACCCAGATCGCCCGAGGCAAACCATCCCCCGTTGAAGGCCTTATCGGTGGCATCGGCGTTCTTGAGGTAGCCCTTCATGACGATGTTGCCCTGCATGAAGATCTCGCCCATGGTCTCACCATCCGAGGGCACGGGCTCAAGCGTCTCGGGATCGGCGACCATAAGACCCGAGAGCGCCACGTACTTGACGCCCTGACGAACCTTCAGCGCGGCGCGATCCTTGGCCTCCTTGTCGTTCCATTCGTCTTTCCAGGCGCAGACAACAGAAGGCCCGTAGGTCTCGGTCAGGCCATAGACATGGGTGACTTCGACCCCCATCCCCTCCATCGCCTCGATCACCTTGGCGGGCGGTGGGGCACCTGCGGTCATCACCTTGATCTGCTGGCTGAAATCCTTGAGATGATCCGGCGCGTTGGCCAGCATGTTCAGCACGATTGGCGCGCCGCAGAAATGGGTCACTCCTTCTTCACGGAAGGCGCGATAGATAGGCTCATCCCGCACCGCGCGCAGACAGATGGACGTGCCCGCATTGGCCGCCATCGTCCAGGGGAAGCACCAGCCGTTGCAATGGAACATCGGCAGGGTCCACAGATAGACCGAATGCTGCGGCATGCCCCAAGTCAGGATGTTCGAGGTCGCGTTCAGCGCCGCGCCGCGATGGTGATAGACCACGCCCTTGGGGTTGCCGGTGGTGCCCGAGGTATAGTTCAACGTGATCGCGTCCCATTCGTCTGAGGGCAGAGACCAGTTGAATTCAGGATCGCCCTCAGCCAGCAGTCCCTCATAGGTCAGATCACCCAGCCGCTCACCGCTGTCAAAGCTGGAGTCTTCGATGTCGATGACAAGCACGTCATGGTCGACCTCCGTCAGCGCCTGTTTCACAACACCCGAAAACTCGGGGTCGACCAGCAGAACCTTGGCCTCGGCATGGTTCAGGATGAAAGCGATGATCGGTGCATCCAGCCGCGTGTTGATCGCGTTGAGGACGGCACCTGCCATGGGCACACCAAAATGCGCCTCGTAAAGTTCGGGGATATTGGCGGCGATGATCGAAACCGTGTCGCCCTGCCCGACCCCTCGGGCTGCCAGTGCGCTGGCCATCTGGCGACAGCGGGCATAGGTCTGTGCCCAAGTATACCTCCGGTCCCCGTAAACAACGGCTGGATAATCCGGATAAACCGCCGCTGTCCTCTCGATATAGCTCAGCGGAGACAGCGGAGTGAAATTCGCCGGACCTTTGTCCAGATGCTGTTCATAGATGTTGGCTGCGCTCATCCGGTGCTCCTCCCAAACGCGACAGATTTGGCGTATTGAGCACAAAGCTTACGCCAAAACAAACCCGTAAAAATACGCGATTTTGGTACACTGGCGCTATTCTATGAGTTAATCTGGCCCTACTGTGCGGGTCTCATTCGCGCTGATCTGCAGCATCACGTCATCGCGCGCCCGTCCGGGAGTTTGATTCCTGCGCGCCTCACCCTGAAAGGACATGTCATGGACGGCACGTTCAACGAAAACGATCTCTCTCGCGTCGTCGAAGCTGACCGCGCGCATATCTGGCACCACCTGATCCAGCACAAACCCTTTGAAACCAACGATCCGCGCATCATTGTCGAAGGCAAAGGCATGCGCGTCTGGGATCAGAACGGCAAAGAACATCTGGACGCAGTCTCGGGCGGGGTCTGGACGGTGAATGTCGGCTACGGCCGCGAATCCATCTGCAAGGCCGTTTATGACCAGTTGATGAAGCTGTGCTATTTCGCCAATTCCGCGGGCTCGATCCCCGGGTCGATCTTTGCTGAAAAGCTGATCAGCAAGATGCCAGGCATGAGCCGCGTCTACTATACGAACTCCGGCTCGGAAGCGAATGAGAAGGCGTTCAAGATGATCCGTCAGATCGCGCATAAGCGCTATGGCGGCAAGAAGACCAAGATCCTGTATCGCGACCGTGACTATCATGGCTCGACCCTCGCAGCGATGTCTGCTGGTGGTCAGGACGAGCGCAACGCGCAATATGGCCCCTTCGCGCCCGATTTCGTGCGCGTGCCGCATTGTATGGAATACCGCAAGCATGAGCTGAACGGCGCACCCGAAGAGAATTTCGGTGAATGGGCTGCCGATCAGATCGAAGAAGTCATCCTGCGCGAAGGCCCTGATACCGTGGGCGCACTGTGCCTTGAGCCGGTAACCGCAGGCGGCGGTGTCATCGAAGCGCCCGAGGGTTACTGGCAGCGTGTGCAGGAAATCTGCAAGAAATATGACATCCTGCTGCATATCGACGAGGTCGTGTGCGGCGTGGGCCGGACCGGCACTTGGTTCGGCTATCAGCAATATGGCGTGAAACCCGATTTCGTCACGATGGCAAAAGGCGTGGCTTCGGGCTATGCGGCGATTGCCTGCCTGGTGACAACCGAAGACGTCTTCGAGATGTTCAAGGACGATGCAGCGGACCCGATGAACTATTTCCGCGATATCTCGACCTTCGGTGGCTGCACCGCGGGACCGGCGGCGGCGATCGAGAACATGCGCATCATCGAAGACGAAAACCTGCTGGGCAATTGTTCGGCCATGGGTGATCGCATGATGGGCAATCTTCAGGCGCTGATGGAAAAGCACAAGGTCGTCGGCGACGTGCGCGGCAAGGGTCTGTTCCTTGGAGCCGAACTGGTCTCGGATCGTGCGTCCCGCGAACCGGTGGATGAGAAACTGGCTCAGGCGGTTGTTGCTGACTGCATGGCGCAGGGTGTGATCATCGGCGTCACCAACCGCTCGGTCCCCGGCAAGAACAACACGTTGTGCTTCTCGCCCGCGCTGATTGCGACACCGGACGATATTGATCAGATCACTGATGCTGTGGACGGTGCGCTGGGGCGGGTCTTCGGCTAAGCCAAACCTTTGACGCAGATACGAAAAACCCGCCGGTCAACGGCGGGTTTTTTTATTGTACCGGCAGCGGGATTAAGCCGTTTCCAATCTGGCGCAGATCAGAAATTCCACCTTATTCCGGCCAGGAAATTCGGACCTTGTGCTTCATTGCCGATCTCATGCTCTGCCGTGACCTCAAGGCGCATGTTTTCTTGCAGATCATGTTCATATCCAACAAGAACACTTGCGCCGGTGAAATCGGTCGCAGCAAAGGACAGGGTCTGTGTGTCGGAAAAGACGGTCACATCGGCATCAGTATCCCCAAGATCGCGCCGCACGACGCCGCTGAGTTTACCGATCAGAAGGCCGCCATCTGCCAGAGTTTTCTCGACCTCAACGCCAAGGCGCGCTTCAATTACTTCAGTAGTCGTTTCACCAACTGAAGCATTCGCAATCGATCCGGTTTCGGAATAGCTGTCATCCTTTTGACGCGTATAGCGGACGTCGCCGAACCCAAACAGACCAAACGTATCACTGACGTCAAAGCTGCGCTTGGCACCGATATGCGCGGTGAACAAGGTGCTGTCAAAATCAGCTTCGGCATCGGAACTACCCGAGACCTGACGCGACCGATCGGTGGACAACCATCCAAACCCCAGACCGCCTTCCACAGTGAATGCCCCGAACTGGCGGCCGAATGCAGCGTCCAGGTAGATACCGATGGTATCGAAATCGGTGGTATCGGTGTCGCCATCTGATCGGAATACACCCAGTCCAAATGCCATCGACAAACCGTTCTCGGCCTGACCGGAATACCCCGCCACACCGTTGAACACCTCCAGATCGGTATTGATGCCGGGGGTGCTCTCAAACCGTCGGAGTTCAGCGTCAATCATCGCGAAGGGGCGGAAGCCACTGGCGCTGCTTGCAAACGCTAGACCGCGTGCGGGCTGTTCGGGCAGATCATAGCGTAACGCTTCAGCCGTGCGCCCCACGACCGAACCGTAATAGGCGATGATGTCGCCCGAGGTCACGATATCTGCGCCGTCGACTACCGCGTAGACAGGAGCGGAACCGCCTTCATCTTCGACGAACCAGGCCGACCGCCCGTCCGAAACGGTGGTGACAAATGCACCTGACCCCGGCGCTGCGTCTTCGAAGAAGAACACAGTGCTTCCGCCTTGCGCATCCAGATTGACGTTATGATCCTGAACCCGGATCAGGCCGGTTACATCGTCTCGGCTGTCGACGTTCAGCGTACCGGTACCGGTACCGAGGAAAATCGCATAGGCTTGGCCATTCTCGGAGGTCGCTGAGATCCGGCCCACATCAGCAATCACCCCATCAAAATTGTCAAAGCGCAGTCCGAAAGCATCAGCCGAACCTGTACCCAAAGCCGTTGCCGAGATTTCGCCGCCGTTCGAGAAATGGCCCTGCATGTCGCCAACCTGAATGCCTGAGGCCCTGTTGGTGGCAGCACCGGATCCGACCACAACCGTAGCTGTCACCGAACCAGTGTTTTGAATGTCTCCATCCACGCGGCCCGATATGTCAACGCCCAAAGCGTTCGCATCAGAAGCGCCTTCTGCACGGGCGTTGATTTCGCCACTGTTGACAAAGTTGCCATCCAGATCAGCAGTCAGGTTGTAGCCAATGGCCGTCGCTGACGCGGCCCCCTGAGCCTCGGCAATCGCCTGACCGCTGTTGTTGAAATCTCCGGTCATCAAGCCCTGAACGATCGCACCAACAGCCGAGGCGTCTTCTGCATTTTCGATCGTCGCTTGGATGAGCCCTGAATTGTTGATGTCACCAGTCAGAGGCACGCCCAGTAAGATCTGAATGCCGCGGGCGTTGCCTATACCGCCATTTGTTCCTTCGGCGCGAATTGTGCCGCTGTTGATCAGGTTTGTCGCAACATCACCGTCGAAAGCCAGCCCCAACACATTCAGTTCTACTGTTGAGGAACCGTTTGCGATCGAAATCACTTCTCCAGAGTTCTCAATGGCCGCACCGGAAAGGATCATTCCATCGAATTGTATACCAGAAACCAAGGCTGCCCCGGTCCCCGTGGCAACCGTCGAACTGGCTGCAATGCGGCCTGTATTCAGAACGCGCCCACCAACATTCTGAGTGAACTGGATACCGCGTGCAAGCGCATTGTCCGGAGTATCTACAGCGACATCAATCTCGCCATTGTTGATAACCTGACCAGTCGACAAAAGCTGACCAAGAACCCGCACACCATTTCCGATCGCGGCAAGCGGTGCCGGCCCCCGAACCAACCCGTTGTTGGTGAATGTGCTGGAATAGTCAGGATTCAAGATTACAGCGTCCCCGCCGATGGAAAGATTCACAGATCCAGTTTCAGTAATCGTGTTGTCTTCGTCCAAGTTAAAAACAATCGGGATATCGACGGCTGTCGAGACCTCTTCAGCCTTCAACGGTGAAACCGATAGCGCAACGCCCGCAACAAATGCAAATGCCGATGATGGCGCAACACTTACGATCTGGCCTTTCAATCTGACCAAACGACCACCACGCGCTGCCCGCGTGCGCTTTGATGCGCATCGACCCATATTCCCATACCTCTACAAAATCACTGATTAATACTTTGTTCAGATTTCTACCCATAGTCGAAGTAAGGCGCAATTAAGGCAGCGCTTTGGATGCACTTCGCAGCCGTTATATTGCACATTGATCACACCGCAGGGCGATTGTTTCCAAAAAAGCTCTGTCGAACCGATGCGGAGCACCGCAACACGTTCTAGACAGCGTGCGCGGGCAGAATTACCGTAGCGGCAAAGCAATCCAGCAGGAGTTTCCACTGATGTCCAAGATGCTCTCAATCGCGGCAGGTTCGGTCCTGTGCCTCTCAACCGCGGCCTTCGCGGATGGGCACTGCGCCGCTGGCAAGACCCTGACAGAAGGTAAGTTCACCATCGCAACGGGCAACCCGGCCTATTACCCATGGGTGATCGACGACGCCCCTGAATCCGGCCAAGGCTTTGAAGCGGCCGTTGCCTATGCCGTTGCCGAAGAGATGGGGTTCGCCGCCGAGGATGTCGTATGGGTCAGGTCTTCGTTTGACGAGGCCATTCAGCCGGGTGCCAAAGAATTTGACGTCAACATGCAGCAATACTCGATCACGCCCGAACGCGATCAGGTCGTTGATTTCTCGGCCCCCTACTACACCGCGCCGATGGCGGTTTTGGTCAGCCCGAACGCGACAGCCACGGCCCCAACGCTCGACGCGCTGAAGGGATTGCAATGGGGTGCCGTCGGGTCGACCACTGCGGTTCCCAAGCTGGCCAGTATCATTCAGCCGGATAGCGACCCGCTGCTTTACGGGGACAACGCTGACGTCAATGCAGCAATGTCGGCCAACCAGATCGACGCAGCGCTGTTTGATCTGCCAACGGCGCTGTTTCTCAGCGCAGTGATGATTGAGGGTTCGAAGGTCATCGGGCAGTTTCCAGCGGATGAAAGCGACAATCCCGATCAGTTCGGAATGCTGATGGAGGAAGGCAACCCCTTGAAAACCTGCGTTAATCAAGCTCTGGCAGCGCTGACCGAAAGCGGCAAACTGGCCGCGATCGAGGCCGAATGGCTGCAGGACTCGACCGGTGTTCCGCTGATCAAGTAACATGAGCAACCAAAAGGCGGGCGGGATGACCCGCCGCGAACGCTATGAGGCGCAACAGCGACGCCGGTCGTTGGTGATCGCCACGATAAGCACGGTCACGGTTGTGGCCGCGACATATTTTCTGGTGCCGCTGGCGCCGGGCTGGTCGAAGGTTCAGCAGAGCTTTTTTAACGGAGAGACGCTGGTCAAAACCTTCCCGAAACTGCTTGAGGCGTTTCGGATCAACGTGATGATCTTTGCCTGGTCCGCGCCCGCTATCGCGGTGCTTGGCCTGCTGATCGCATTGGCACGGGACGCAAAGTCACCCGCCCTGTTTCCGCTGCGCATCTTTGGCGCGGCGTTTACCGACATTTTCCGCGGCGTGCCTGTCATCTTAACAGTCTATCTGATCGGCTTCGGCATTCCGGGGCTGGGCCTGCCGCGCCCGTGGAACTCTCCATATATCTGGGGCTCGCTAGCGCTGATCCTGACCTATTCAGCCTATGTGGCCGAGATCTTCCGCTCTGGTATCGATAGCGTTCATCATAGCCAGCGCGCAGCCGCCCTTTCGCTGGGCTTGTCAGAACGGCAGGTGATGCGCGACGTGGTGTTGCCGCAGGCCATCCGTAACGTTGTGCCCTCGCAGATGAACATGCTGATCGCGCTGCAAAAAGACGTCTCGTTGCTCAGTTTCATCGGCCCGGTCGAGATTTTTCGTCAGGCCGGCGTATTCAAATCCCTGCTGGCCAATTTCACCCCCTATGTTGGAGCGGCGATCATCTTTCTGATCGTGACAATCCCGGCCACACGCTATGCCGATCATCTGATGGCCCGCCAGATGCGAGAGAGACGCTGATGCCCAAACTGGAACTGAGCGGCGTTGTCAAACGCTTCGGCGACCGCACGGTGTGTGACGGGATCGATCTGACTGTTGAAGAGGGCCAGATGGTCTGCCTGATCGGCGCGTCCGGGTCTGGTAAATCGACCCTGCTGCGCTGCATCAATCTGCTTGAGCCGATCGAGGATGGAGCGATCTTTCTGGACGGCGAGGATATCTCGATCCCCGGCCTGAACCCGCAATCCGTCCGCTCCCGGATCGGCATCGTGTTCCAGAGCTTCAACCTCTTCCCCCATATGACGGCGCTGGAAAACGTCCTGCTCGCCCCGCGCCGGGTTCGCAGCCTCTCACGCGCCGAGCTGCTGCCGGAGGTCGAAGCGCTTTTTACACGGTTTGGGCTGGCCGATCGCATGAACAACTATCCCGATCAGCTGTCAGGCGGACAACAACAGCGTGTCGCCATCGTCCGAGCGCTGGCCATGAAACCCGAGGTCATGCTGTTCGATGAGATCACCTCGGCCCTTGATCCCCAGCTTGTAGGTGAAGTGCTGGATGTTTTGCTGATGCTGAAGCGTCAGGGCATGACGATGGTCATGGCCACTCATGAAATGGGTTTCGCCCGCGAAGCGGCGGACAAAGTCTGTTTCCTGGATGGCGGGCAGATCATCGAAGAAGGTCCTCCGGCGGTTCTGTTCGACAACCCGGCGCATGCGACGACCAAAGCCTTTTTGGCGCGCGCGTTAAAATAACCGCACAGCAGCGACAATCGTCAACTCTGCGACGCTCACCGAAGTGTCAGCCCAGCGGACGCTGGATCAGAACGGAACATGTTGCCCGGCGAGATACACGTGAGGCTGTCGAACCCAAAAAATAGTCCAGCGCCGAAGGATGATGCGCGCCGACAATGATCAGGTCGGCGCCGATTTCACGCGCGACCTCAGTGATACGGATACCGGGTTTCCCGGTCTCGACCTGGCAATCGATATCAACGGCATCTGTGGCGAGGGATCTGAGTTTCCTCATGATTTTGTTGGTCAGATGATTTTCGGACTTCACAGTCACGAACTCCGCCGTAAATCCGGGAATTTGTTCCAGCACGGTCAGTAGCGTGATCTTTCCACCCGGGGCCAGCATATTGCGGGCGGTGGCAATCTTCTCGGCGACCAGTTCTTCATGGTCGATCGCCACGGGGATCAAGATGGATTTGTACATGTAACGCACTCCTTATCAGGTTGATGTGGCGTCCAGGGGTGAAGCGCTCAGTTCTATTGTGACCGTTGAAAAGCTCAATTTCGGACCTCTAACGGTGGCGTGTTGCCCGAGCCGGCGAATTGACAGACCTGCCCATAGAGATGTGAGGGAATGCTCAAACCATCTTTCGTTGCCGAAGCGATGGCTTGGCGACGGCGCTCTCCCGGAAGACGCGCGCCTTCCAACGAGGCTATTTGATCAAGCAAAGCTGCTACACGCACCCCGAAATCAGAGCGGATACCCGGGTTGATGGCGATGAGAGTTTGACCGACATCCGGCGCATCGCCTTCCGCTTGAAAGAACGAGCCTGCATTTTGACTAAAGGCGCTGCCCGTCAACGCCGCTGCAAGTATCTCGACCATAAGCGCCAGCGCCGTACCCTTGGCATCGCCGATGGGCAGCATCGTACCGCCCAATGCGGCCTCAGGATCGGTCGTCGAGTGCCCTGAAGAATCCAGCGCCCAGCCTTCCGGTATCGGTTTTCCCGCTTTCCTTGCAGCCATGACCTTTCCGCGTGCAACGACGGACAGCGACAGGTCGATAACCAGCGGCGGACCATCGGCAACGGGTGTCGCGAAGGCAATCGGGTTAGTGCCGAAGATGGCCTCTTTGGCTCCCCAAGGCGCGATAGCCTTGGGTGTATTGGCAAACATCAGGCCGATCAGACCAGCATCGGCAATCCGCTCGACCTGTACCGACAAGGCTCCGCAGTGATGCGAGTTGCCGATGGTCATGACTGCAATGCCCATCTCACGCGCTATGGGAACACCTGCCTTCAGCGCAGCCTCTAACGCAGGATAAGCAAACCCATGGTCGGCTTTCACGTGCAGCGCAGCAGGTGCGTACTGCTTCACAACCGGTGCAGCATCCGCTTTGATTTTTCCGCTGTTTACCTGCGCCACATAGTCTGCCACGCGACTGAAACCGTGCCCAACCTGCCCCTCGCTTTCCGCGGCCACAAGGGCCCGCGAAACGCTGGAGGCGACAGCGCTGGATACGCCGGCTCTTTCGAAGACAGTGGTCAGCAGAGCGACCGCCTCCGCGAGCGTCAGGTGGATCGTGTCAGCCATTTAAGCCCCGGTTCAAACGAGAGGCGGCCGTTGCAAATGCAACTGGCCGCCTCGGAGTTTTTACGCACTACGGTACAGCTTGGTCATCGAGAATTCCCGATGCCCCAGTGCTTCTGCCGCTGTGTTGCGACCATTCGCGGTCCGGCGGATCATATCGATCAGCGCGTCTCCGGCCTCATCAATGGTTTGCTCACGGCGCAGGATGCCCGAGACATCGACATCCACGTGCTCACCCATGGTGCGCACAGTGCGTGGGTTCGCAGTGATCTTTATGACCGGTACGATCGGATTGCCCACCACGTTGCCTTGCCCGGTTGGGAAAGTATGGATCACCGCACCGCCTGCGGCCATCAGCGTCACGCATTCCGCCGCCGCTGAAGAGCTGTCCATGAAGTAAAGCCCTTTGCCCGAATTTGGCTGCTCAGCGGGTTCCAAGATGTCGATATACTGCGAGGTCCGGCCGATCTTTTCGAGGTTACCAAGCGCCTTTTCCTCGATGGTGGTCAGGCCACCTTCGATGTTGCCCTTGGTTGGCTGACTGTCGCTGAGATCATCGGTTTGATGTGCAAAGATCACATCGTCCTGATAAGCTTTCCACATCTTGTACCAGCGCTCGCCGACCTCTTCGTTGATGGCCCGTTTCTGGCAGATATGTTCCGCTCCGGTGATTTCCGAGGTTTCACCAAAGAACCCGGTGATCCCTTCGGGCAGCAACTTGTCATACATGTTGCCGACGGTCGGGCAGGATCCCAAACCTGTTGTCGTGTCGCTTTCACCGCATTTGGTCGAGATCCACAGCTCGTTGATCGAGCATTCCTCGCGCTGAACCTCGGTGGCCTTGTGGACAAAGTCCTTGGCCGCCCATGAAGCGCGCCGGATGGTTTCGAAGTCACCATTCTGTTCGATCGAAAACTCAGCCACTTCTTTGCCCGTCTCGCGGATGCCATCAGCGATGCGCTTGGTCCAGCCCGGCTCAATGCCGATCACCACCACCGAATGCACATTTGGGTTGGCCCCGGTGCCGATCATGGTGCGGAAATGCAGCTCGAGGTCTTCGCCAAACTGAAGTCGGCCATAAGCATGCGGGATTGCCAGCGTGCCTTTGACGTTGTTGGCCACCGCCTCGCAAGCGGCGTTGGAAATGTCATCGACGGGCAGGATCAGCACGTGGTTGCGCACGCCGACGCGGCCATTTTCGCGCCGGTAGCCCATGACAGTCATGTTCGAATATTTGCTCATGATATTAGCCCCTTACCAGCGCTTGGTCTTGCAGTTTTGCGTGTGGACATGCCCACCTCGGGGGATGTCAGCGATGATCTTGCCGATATCCTCACCATACTTGATCGCCGTATCTCCGTTCTTGAGGTCCGTGAGCGCGATCTTGTGGCCAATCGGTACATCCGCACCTGCAGTCAGGCGAAAGGTCGAATTGTCGTGGGTGATACAACACAGCATGTCAGTGCCTGCGGTCAGGCCTTCGACGACCACAACACCAACATTGTCTTCCTCTTCATGCACCAGAAGGTGCGGTATTTCATTTGGGGCTGGATTTGACATCAACGTCTCCGGTTTTCGCTATGGTTTAAGGATGGTTTTCGGCGCAAGCGTCTTGCCTGCGCGAATGTCTGCAAAGGCGGCGGCGCCGTCGGACAGGTCGCGGGTTTCAACCCAATCAAGCGCCCCGAGGCGGCCATCGAACATGGCGCTGCAAGTGTCGCGGAAATCCTGTGCGGTATAGGTATAGGTGCCGATCAGCGTGATTTCCTGCAGCGTGATGCGCCGGATATCCAGGCCACCTTCGGAACTGCCGAGGCCGATGTGAAGGATCACACCGCCAGGGCTGACGAGCGCCGACGCGACCGCGCGGGTCGCTGCAAACCCCACCGCGTCAATCACCAGTGGGATGTCCTGATCCGGGGTGTCTACCACGTCGATCCCGCAAACATTGCGCAGATAGTCAGCGCGCACCGCATTGGGTTCGGATAAGGTGACGCGTTCGATGCCCATCGCGGTGAGCGCCAGCGCCGCCGCGAGCCCGATGGCTCCGCCACCAATCACATGGGCGCGCCGTTCATCTGCCGGGTGCAGGGCCGCAAGCCCAAGCCGCACCGCATGCCAGCTGACTGCAATCGGTTCGGCCAGTGCTGCCTGCTCGAGCGTGATATGCGCGGGCACCTCGATCAGATTGCGATCCGGTATGGCGACGTATTCCGCAAAAGCGCCCTCACGCGGCGGCATCGAGATGATCTGTCGCGCGGGGCAAAGGTTCTCGCGTCCGGACCGGCTGGCCGCGCTGTCGGGGTCGTTGACCAGCGGATTGATGGTTACGCGGCGACCATCAGCAGTCACTCCAGCCCCTTCATGGCCGAGGATCAGCGGTGCCGGGCGGCGGTCATCATGGCCCAGATAGGCGTGCATGTCAGACCCGCAAATGCCGACGCTATCGATGCGGACGAGAACCTCATCGGTGCCGGGCTCCGGGTCCGCGAAATTGCGGTATTCCAGCGTTTCGACATCGGTGTAGACCAGAGCTTTCATTTCGCTGTGAACCCTCCATCGACCATCAGAACCTGTCCGGTCACGTAGGCGCATGCATCAGAGCAAAAGAATAGCAACGGGCCGTCGAGGTCTTCAGGCTCACCGTTGCGCCCGATACAGGTTTGCGCTGCGTTTCGGGCGGCGCGTTCAGGATCATCAAAAACCGCAGCGGTCAGTTCGGTCCGAAAGAACCCCGGGCCAATGGCGTTTACGCATATCCCGCTTGAAGACCAGGCCTCGGCCATCGCCCGTGTCAGTTGCGCTATACCACCCTTCGACGCGCCATAGCTAAGCCCTCCGGGAAAGGCTCTGCTGGATTGAAGCGAAGCGAAATTGACGATCCGCCCCCAACCCTTGGTCTTCATTTCAGGCACAAGGTGCTGCGACAAAAAGAAAGGAACGGCAAGGTTCAACCCGATCGTGATGTCCCACCCTTTGGGTGAGACATCATCCGCAGTCTCACGCGTGTTGATCCCAGCGGCATGTACCAGAATATCCGGGGGCCCGAAGGGTTGTGACGCGGCATCGGCCAACTCGGCCAACCGATCACGATCAGAAAGATCCCATGGCAGCGCATGAACCTGATCCAGTTCGGCCAACGCTTCTGCACGCCGAGCCACGCCCACGACCTTTGCACCAGCGCGCGCCAGCACGTCTGCAGCTCTGCGCCCAAGGCCGGAACTGGCCCCGGTCACAAGCGCGGTATGTCCAGTGAGATCAGGATGATAGGTCACGGGAGGCGTCAGTCTTCGGCTGTCAGGTCAAAGTTCTCATCGGGGAAGAACTTGGCCAATCGAATATCCGCAGTCCGCGCATGCCCCTCCATACCTTCAAGGCGTGAGATACGGGCGGTCGCCTGCGCAATCGGCTTCATCGCATCAACGGTCGATCGCTGCCACGTCACGATCTTCATGTATTTGTGCACGCTGAGGCCACCTGTGTAAGTGGCCGCCCGGCTTGTTGGCAGCACGTGATTGGTGCCCGAGGCCTTGTCGCCAAAGGCAACCGTGGTCTCTTCGCCCAAGAAGAGCGACCCGTAGCAGGTCAGTCGATCCAGCCACCAATCAAGATCATCGGCCATGACTGTCAGGTGTTCCGGTGCGTATTGATCCGATGTCGCCGCCATTTCTTCGCGATCCGCGCACAGGATGACCTCGGCGTAATCGCGCCACGCAGCCGTAGCGTTTTCGCGGTTCACTTCGGGCAGGTCCTCGATCAGGACAGGCACCAGACGCATGACCTCTTCGGCCAGATCACGATTGTCTGTCACCAGCCAAACCGGTGAGTTGTATCCGTGTTCCGCTTGCCCGACCAGATCCGTCGCAACAACCATCGGATCAGCGGTGACATCCGCAAGGACCAGACTGTCGGTCGGACCCGCGATCATGTCGATGCCGACACGCCCGAACAGTATACGCTTTGCTTCGGCCACAAACTGATTGCCGGGGCCCACAAGGATGTTGGCCTTGGGAAGACCGAACAACCCGAAGGTCATCGCTGCAACCCCCTGCACGCCGCCCATGGCCATGATCTTGTCGGCGCCGCAGATATGCGCGGCGTAGACGATCGCAGGCGCGATACCGACATCCGGGCGTGGTGGCGAGCAGGCGACGATATGTTTACATCCCGCCACCTTCGCCGTCGTCACGGTCATAATCGCGCTGGCGATATGGCTGTAGCGCCCGCCTGGAACGTAGCAACCGGCTGCATCCACCGGGATCATCTTCTGGCCAGCGGTCAGGCCCGGCACGACCTCGACCGCGATGTCGGTCATGGATGCCTTTTGCGCCTCGGCAAAGCGTTTGACGTTGCTATGGCTGAACTCGATGTCACGCTTCAACTTTTGCGGTACAGCGTCCATCGCAGCCTGAATTTCGGCATCGCTGAGAATGACGTTGCCTTCGTAATTGTCGAATTTGGCGGCGTATTCCAACGCCTTGGCATCGCCGCCTGTTTCGATGTCAGTCAGGATTCCCTGGACAATTTCGCTGACATCCGACGCTCCGCTACGCGCGGTCAGCGTGGCTTTCTTCAGGTATTCACGGGTCATGAATTAGGTCCTTTTCCTACCGCGTCTTTCGGCGGCTTATCGATAGACATCAGGCAACAGCGAGGTCGAAAACGCCGGAATATAGGCGATCATCAACGTCACGATCAGCATGAAGAAAACGAAGGGGATGGCGCGGTAGGCGATCTTGAGGATCGACTCCCCCGTAATCCCCGACACCACGAACAGGTTCAGCCCCAATGGCGGAGTAATGAACCCAACCCCCAACGCCGTGATCATCATGATGCAGAACTGGATCTGGTTCATCTCGATCTCTTGCGCCAGCGGGTAGAGGATCGGAGCCAGGATCACGATGTTGGGCGTCGTTTCCATAACGCAGCCCGCGATGATCAGGATGAGAACCATCATGGCGATCAGCACATATTCGTTGGAGCTGACGGAGGTCAGAGCGCCGACAAAGCCCTGCGGTACGCCAATGATCGCAAGCGCTTCGGCTAGAGGGATCGAGAAGGCGATGATCGGAAGGATCACGCCGTTGACCTTGGCCGAGCTGACCAGCATGGCCGGGAAATCGGACAGTTTCAGCGTGCCCAGGATGAACCCGATGACAATGGTCACAACAACCGCCACGGCGCCAGCTTCGGTCGGGGTCAGTTTTCCCGAAAAGATGCCATAGAAGATGATCCCGGGGACGAGGAAGGCGTACCAACCGGACTTGACCGTCCTCCACAGATTCGCGCGCCATTCGGCTGCGGTCATCATGCCGCCACCTTCCCAGAGATTGAACCGGTTCATCACGACGTTGGTGAGCAGGATGGCCGTCAGGATCAAAAGGCCCGGGATCAGTGCTGCAAGGAATAAGGTCGAGACGGCTATGCCCAGCACAAGGCCGATGATGATATAGGCGATGGAGGGTGGGATAAGAATCCCAGTACATGCCCCCGCCGCGACCAAGGCGCAGGCATAGGGACGGGGGTAACCACTCTCCACCAACCGGTCGATAGTCATGCGCCCAACGGCTGCCGCACCCGCTGCATCCGATCCGGAAATCGCCGCGAACATGCCGCAGACCAGAACGGTGGCCGAACCGAACCCGCCCTTGGCCCAGCAGGTCAGCGCCTCGGCCACGTCCAGAAACTTGCGACTGAGCCCCGTTCGGACCAGAACATCCCCGGTCAGGATAAACAGCGGCACGGCTGTCAGCGCAAAAGCATCAATGCCCGAGAACAGCTTCTCACCCACAAGGCTGAGCGGTAGCGCACCGGACATGAGCAGCATGGTGATCGATGCTGCGCCAATCGCAGCCCAGACCGGTACAGCAAGCGCGACAAGGACGACAAAGAGAATAACGGAGGCGTAGAAATCCCACCCAAGTTCAAGTGTTTGACCACCGAGTTGTTGCCACATCATGGATCAGGCCCTCCCTTAATCGAACAGCTTGTCGCCTTCGTAGACGGGACGGCCCGCTCGAAGGTCGGCAATATCGCGGAGGAAGGATTGCACCAGCCGGAAGATGACCAGCGCGAAACCAAACGGCACCGCCATGAGGAAAAAGACCTGGCTGATCCGCAGACCATGCGTGACAGACCCGAATTTCCAGGACACGTGGACGGTCTCCCACGACCAGTAGATCGCGACGAGCGCCACGATGAACATGACAATGTCGCCGAAGATGTAGAGCAGCGTTTTGACCGTGCGCGGGACGTAATGCATCAGAACGTCAATGCGGATGTGACCGCGTTCCTTCACCGCTGCAGCGGCACCGATCCATGCGAGATAGATAAACGCATACCGGACGATTTCTTCGCCCCAGATGGACGAGTAGGCAAAGACCTCGCGCCGGACCACTTCTATGAACATCGTGCCGACAAGCATGACGTAGAAGACAAGAAGCAGCCAACGTTCGGCATTTTTATCAATCGCTCGAAAGAGCTGAGACATGGCATCCTCACTACCGTCGCGCGGGGGCGACGTTTTCTAGTGGGTTTTTCGGTGAGCAAACATTAGGTGAGCCGACGCCAGAAGCGCCGGCCCGGGGAGAGACGCGATCAGGCGTCGTGCACGTAGTATTTCGCACGCGTGTTTGCGGCTTCTTCCAGCTTGGCGAACGCATCCATCGATCCGGCCAGCTCGGTCTTGAAGCTGTCCCATTCACTGCGCTGATAGCCGCCGGCCTCTTTCCATTCGCCCAATTGATCTTCGCTGAGCGAGTGGAACTCCACGCCGTTCGCGATCAATTGAGACATGGCATAGGCACGGGCCGAAGGCACTTTCGACAGGTTCTGTTGCTGGGTGACTTCGCCCGCAAACTCAATGCCTTCCTTGACGTCCATCGGCAGGCTGTCGAACCATTCGAGGTTGATCGAATAGACCTGACTATCCGGCACCGCCTGAGTGAAGGTCACATGGCTGAGGATCTCACCAAAACCAAAGACGTGCAGTGCGCCCACCGAGGGGTCAAGTGCATCTGCAACACCTTGCCGGATGGCCGATGGAGTTTCACCCCAGGCCACAGGCGTCGGGTTTGCGCCGACCATGCCGTAATACTGCTGCAGCATTTTCGATCCGGGCACGCGGAATTTGACACCGGACATATCTCCCGGCGTGATGATCGCGTTGCCACCCTTGCGAACCGCGACGACGCGCGGGTCGATCACGATATACATCAGAGCTTTGAAACCAGATGCCGCAATCTTGGGGTCAACTTCCGCCTTCCACGCTTCGGATGAGGTCAGGTTCGTGAACCGCTGGTTCGAACCGCAGAAATACGGAAGGTTGATCAGATCAACCACGCTCGCGAAGGGTGCGAAGTTCGACAGCGAGTGCTGCGCGGCCTGGATTGTGCCTCCCTGCACCGCCTGCGCCAGTGCGCCACCGGCGCCGAGCTGACCACCGGGGGCCAGTTTCACATAGACCTTGCCATTGGTCATGTTCTGGATGTTTTCTTTCAGGTCCAGCTGCATGATCGGATAGCTACGAGACGCGCCCAGCACATAGGCGGTCGCCAGCGTCATCTTGAATTCTGCCGCGTTTTCCCGATCTCGTTCCTCAGCGGCTGTCTGAGCTGCGGCCTCGCTGGACCACAGTGTACCGGCTGCGCCTGCAACCATAGCCGCCGTGAATGAGCCAGTGCCTGCAAGTTTTAGAAAATTCCGACGCTCGGCCGAGGCCAGCTCCTGTTTGGTCTTGTCCATGTGTTCTCCTCCCGTTTGGACTTTTTCGGATTTATTCCTTTGGTTTTTCCTCCGAAATTTCTTTTGCTTCGCTGCGGAGAATGCCGACGGAAAAGGCGATGGCCGCCGCAAACAAAATCAGCATCTCCCAGACATTATTGACCAGAGGCGCCTTCGTGACCGCCCCGATCACCACGTTCGCAACAAACGCGAGCAGCAATATCCCTGCTATCAAATATGGCATGCGTCCTCCCCAACCCATGCAGTTTTTCGCACTGAGTCGCCTCGAATGTAAGCGCTTACATTTTTCTATGCAAGCGCTTACATCAAACATGTGCTAAGCTTGGCGTTAACTTCGTCCTTTTGCTCGAACTCGACTTACGCTAACTGCCGCCCTGAATGACCAGAAAAGCCATGCCTCAATCCGGGAACGAAAACACAGTTCCGACTCTTGCCGATGTTGCACGACTTGCGGATGTGTCCACCGCAACGGTGTCGCGTTGTCTGAACACCCCCGAACGGGTTGGCAAAAACACCCGCGAACGAGTTCTGGCGGCGGTTCGCGAGCTTGGATACGCGCCGAATTTCGGAGCGCAGGCCCTTGCGGCACGGCAGACGAATACAATCGCCGCTGTGATACCGACAATGGAAAACGCCGTGTTTGCACGCGGGCTGCAGGCGTTTCAGGAAGAACTGGTGCGGCACGGAAAAACTCTGCTGGTCGCGTCGTCTGCTTATGATGCGGAGCTCGAAGAAAAACAGGTGCGTGCGTTGGTTGCGCGGGGCGCTGACGGGCTTTTGCTGATCGGATATGATCGCGAGCCCGAGATTTATTCCTTTCTGGAAAAGCGACGCGTTCCAACCCTGATCGCGTGGTCTTTCAATCCAGATGAGACACGCCCGGCCATCGGCTTTGACAACCGCAAGGCCATGTCTGCCCTTGCACGGCAGGTCATCGCACAGGGTCACCAACATATTGCCTGCATCTCGGCACCGATCGGCTCGAACGATCGTGCCCGAGGACGCGTGGACGGAATCCGAGACGCCAAGCTTGAAGCTGGACAGGACCCAGACGCATTGTTCCTTGTTGAAACGCCTTATGGGATCGAAACGGGCGAAATCGCGTTTCGCGAGGTCATGACAGCTGTTCCACACACAACTGCCGTGATGTGCGTCAATGATGTTCTTGCCGTAGGAGCGCTGCGCGCGGCCCGGGAAATGGGTCTGGAGGTGCCAAAAGATATCTCGATCACCGGCTTTGACGACATCGAAATCGCGATGCTTGCCGAGCCTGCCCTCACGACCGTCCACGTTCCGCATCGAGAAATGGGCCGTCGCGCCGCTGGAATGCTCATTCAGGTCCTGCGGGACGGGTTGAGCAGTCAAAGCGTCGAACTGCCAACAGAAATCCGGCTACGCCAATCACTGGGCCCCGTCCGTCAGGTCTGAGGCCGAGCACCACCAAAGCCCTATCCGGATCAGCTTTGTCAAAGACTGGGCGGGCGCGTGGTGCATTCCGCGTGACTGGGCAATCAAACCAGCCTTCAAGCCCATCGCTTTGGCTGCGTCGCAGCTCAATTGTCTTCGGTTTGATCTTATGCCCTTTGCCAGCATGCATCATGTTCACAACAAACGCAAAAGTGGCATCTGTCAGCGCGTAAGGTTAAGGTCCAGAATGGCAATGGGCTGCGATTGTTGGTGACACCATCATCTCGGGACCACTTCGGTTCGCAGATTCATCGGTACGCTTTGCGCTGGAATCCGATCCAGAAAAGGTCATCACAACCCAAATAAAGTTGCTTGGCCAGCTGGCCGACAACCAGACTGTCTTCTCGGCGACCCATCTGAGTTACCCTGGGACCGGACGTGTCACACGCGGCGGCGATGCACTCGCCTCTTTTTCGCTGGTACGACGTGAGCATTAGGGATGAAAGTACAGCGCCGTGCTTTAGCCTGCTGTCAATTCGACATACATTTCAAGCCCGCACCGGATGCCTACCGTTTACGTCCAGTAACCTGCTTCACCACTTCTGTTTCGTGAACCAGTGAGATTTGAACGAGTCAAACGCCCCGAGCCGTCAGGGGGAAAGCGCTGCCTTCTCCCTCGGGCAAATCTATTAAGCAAAACCGCGTCCTCGGCCGCACCAATATTGTCGAATGGCATTGCCTCTCCCCCAACCACCTCCGCCACGTGGCAGATCAGCAGGCACAGGCACCCCGGGTGCCTGACCTGCAAATCAACCCCGATCTTCCAAAAGGAAGTAAGGATCAATGAAATCAGTTTGGACGATGGAAATGAGGCGAAAATAGAAAAGCTCTGTCGCTGGTGGCAGAGCTATATGTCGCCTTACAACGGTCGTCGAGCGATACATAGCCTTGTCAATCACCAACAACTAAGAATTTGATTTCAAATAGCTACATAAGAACACGACGCGCAAGTTTTACCATCTGCGACTCAAAGGCTCCATCAAACTGGATCCATCGCGTAGCGGCAATTGCCCTTCTGTTTCACAGATGTAGGCAAAAGCCGTTTGCGCATACGGATCACACTCTCTCCATCGCCTTATGTTGCAACGTGCGAAACATCGCGGTCTGGCGAATAGATGTCGAGAATGTTCCAATGCCCAGTCGTTGGTGTCGGGTTGTTGATCATTGGCACATCGAGCACGGTTGGCTTGCCGCTTGCGATTGCCGCCTCCAATGCGGGTAACAGCTCGTCGGCAGCGCTGAGTCTGTGCCCTTCCGCGCCGTAGGCACGCGCGATCTCAGCATAGCCCGGTCCGTTTGCCGGCGCTGCGGCTGATCCGGGGAATGTAGTCCCGTAGGTCAGACCGTAGTGTGCCTTTTGCAGACCTGCGATAGTGCCGAAGGCGTTGTTGTTCATGACCAGCCAGATAATGCCCAGATCAAGTTCGACCGCCGTTGCCAACATCGACGGGTTTTGACCGAAGCCACCATCGCCGACCAAGCTGAGTACAACGCGATCAGGTGCTGCCAGCTTCGCGCCTATCGCGCCCGGAGGGCCAAAGCCCATCGTCGCGAACCCGCCCGGAGTCAGGATCGAACCCGGCGTCAGGATATCGAATTGCTGTCCGACGCCGTTCTTGTTCCACCCTACGTCCGTGGTGATGATGGCGTCCTCGGGCAGAGCCTTCCGGGTATCTGCCAGAATACGCTCGGGCATCATTGGAAAGGCTGATGAAGTCGCCATTTCCACGTTGCGCGCTTTGAAGTCTGTCCGGAAGTCAGAAATCTTCTGCTCCAGCGTGGGGCGTTTAAAGCCCTCTGGATACATCTCGCGGGCAACCCGATTGAGAACGCGCAAGGCAACTTTGGCGTCCGCGACGACGCCGATCTCGGTGGGATAGTTCCGACCGATCTCCTGCGGTTCAATGTCGATATGAATGACCTTGGACCCGGGGATGTTGAACGTATAGCCAGGATACCAGCTGGAACAATCGGCCTCTTTGAACCGCGTTCCCACGGCAAAGATATAGTCCGCATTCAGACAGGACTGATTGACCAGTTCTGTACCCCAAAAGCCAGTCATTCCCAGCACAAGCGGATGGTCGTCCCGCAACGCGCCCTTGCCCATCAGAGAATGAGCAACGGGCAGCCCCATATGTTCAACGAACGCGCGCAACTCCTCGCTGGCTTGAGCTAGAAGGATACCACCGCCGACATAGGCGACCGGGTTTTCGGCCTGCGCCAGGGCCTCAATGATTTCACGCGCTGTTTCATCGTCAATCGACGGTTTCTTGAGCGCGCGCGTGTTGTCGCGGATACGGTCGAAGCTGTCCGCGGGGATCACTTCAGAGAAGATATCCATGGGGACATTGACCAGAACCGGCCCGGGCTGTCCGCTTTCAGCGAGATGAAACGCCTTTTCCAGAATTTCGGCCATCAGGTCTGCGCGATCCACCCGCCAGGCGCGTTTTACGAAGGGGCGATAGATCTCCCACTGGGCGGCGTCTGCATGAAGGTTCACTTCCTGATGCGGGTGTTTGCCATAATAATGCGTAGGTATGTCCCCAGCGATCACGACCATGGGGATACAGTCCAACGCAGCATTAGCGACCCCGGTGGCGCAATTGGTCAGTCCCGGGGAGAGATGGGACAGCACCACCGAGGCCTTGCCCGTCACGCGGGCATAAGCGTCCGCCGCGTGGCTGGCGATCTGTTCATGCCGCACAGTAACGAAATCAATCGGGCTTTCGGCCAGTGCAGCGAGAACCGCGATGTTCGTGTGGCCACAAAGGCCGAACACATGTTTCACCTCACGGCGTTCGAGAAAGTCGACGATATGTTCAGCAACGGTTTTGCCTTCCAGTTTCGCTCCGTCCATCACGCGACCTCCTGTCCGTAGAATTCACCGAACAGGTCCGGCTCCGAGGGGCGATCCTCGGGTATCGGACGGCTGACCCAGGTGTAGTTCATCATGTGTTTCATGGTGACGTTTTCGTTGGTGATGTTGCCGCCCCAGATGCCACAGCCCAGGCTGCTGGTCATGGGCATGCCATTGGTCCACGCGCCAGCATTGGCCTTCGATTGCGGCTGTCGTACCATCATACGGCTAACCGGAGCCAGACGCGCCAACCGATCGATGTGATCGTCGTTGTGGCTATAAATCCCGCAAGAATGGCCCTTACCGCCGGTGTTGTAGATCTGGCTGACCATTTCCAGCGCGTCATCGAACGTCTCGAAGTGATAAAGCGCCATCAGCGTGGTCAGTTTCTCCTTGGAGAACTTGTACTGCGGCCCGATTTGCCCCTGATTTTCAACCATCAGAAACTTGCGATCTTCTGGGATGCTAAAACCGGCGACCTTGGCTGTTTGCTGCGGCGGACAGGCGATGGTCGGGAAGGTGCGGTTGCCTTTGTCGTCCCACATGGCCGCTTCGAGCATGGCCTTCTCTTCATCCGAACACAGGTAGCCGCCTTCGGCTTGAAGCGCCTTGACCATATCGTCGTAAACCGAGCGCTGGATGATGATGTTGCCGTCGGCCGAGCAACCCGACCCAAAATCAGAGGTCTTTGAAATTCGTGTGTTCTGAGCGGCGATGTCCAAGTCGGCTGTCTCGTCGATGACGATGGAGGAATTGCCCGCGCCGACGCCATAGGCCGGTCGCCCTGAACTATAGGCCGCTTTGACCATCGGCTTGCCGCCCGTCGCCAAAGTCAGGTCGCAGATCTCCATTAGATGTTGCGTCAACGGGATCGACGGTTTGCGAATGGATTGAAACAGATCCTCGGGGGCTCCGGCAGCACGACAAGCTGCACGCATGACCTCGACCATTTCGTAAGTCGTGTGAGCGGTGCGAGGGTGCGGGCTGAAGATGACCGCATTTCGGGCGTTGGCGGCGGAGACACCGGTCACCGGTGGCGTCATCGCCGGATTGGTCATGGGGATCAGGGACGCGATCACACCAGCAGGTTTGGCATATTTCACCAGCCCCTTGTCCTCATCAACCTCGACGATCCCTGTCGAGGGCGTGCGCAGGACATCACGCAACACCATGTGAATCTTGAATCGCTTCGCGGGACGCCCTTCCCGATCCCCGATACCGCTTTCGTCCACGCCTTGCTGGGCCAGACGTGTGAATGTTTTCTCGTTCCCCGCATACCACGCAATGGCCTGGGACAGACGGTCCAGCCTGTCCTGATCCCAATCCTCGATTTCGGCCATGGCAGCGCGGGCGCGCGCCAGCATATCACCCGCCATGTTGCGGTCGTTCTCAGTGAGCTCTTTGCCCATGGTGATCCTCTTGGTGTTTTAGAAATGCAGCATCAGGCGTGCGGCGCTGTGACCGCGCCTCACCGAATGTTCGCTTGGCGTGGCTGAGACAGCGACGCGCGTGTTCTTCATATCCCAACTCGGCAACGCGGCTTTGGTTGGGCAATTCAATGGAGTAGTCGACGGGCGGCATCCGTTCGATGATGCCGGTGAAATCAATCCAGCCTTCACCGGGGTAGAGCCGCGCATCGCGGGCCAACTGGATCATGCCCTCGCGCGTATCAGCGATGCCGGGCAGGCAATCAGAGATATGCAGGAAGTGAAACAACTCCGAGGGGACGTGCAAAAGCTCTCCCAGATCGACGCGGCTGAGGTGCAGATAAAGCGTATCGACCAGAATACCGCCATTCGGCTGATCAGAGGCGCGGACAATATCCAGCGCCTCATCCAAAGTGCGCAGGCGGGAAAAGCTTGGGAATTCCAGATCGACCGTCAACCCATAGGGCGCTGCCAGCTCGCAGGTCTCGGAATAGACGTCGATCAGAAAGTCACGATCATCGCGGGTGTTGGTCCACGCGCTCATGATCATACGTTTGGCACCCAGTTCTCCGCCGATCTCCAGAGAACGCTCAAAACTGCGCGGGTCGACATCTTCGGTGATGCGCGCAATCTCAACATCAAGGACTTTAAGGCCAGTTGTAGAAAGAGCCGTCTTGATCGCCTGCACCTGCGCCTTGTCGATCGGGGACTGCGTGAATTCGCCGGGCACATGCATCGGAATGAACCGGGGGCTAACGGCATCGTAACCGGCCCGCGCGGCGATATAGACCAGCTCGGGCGGCGTACAGCCAATCAGCGTCAGATGCGCCAAGGAATAGAGAGAGGGGCTTGCGCCAGCCTCTTCAGGTTTCACCATGAACGACAGCTCCACGTGTCTGCGAATCTCAAATTCATCACACGTAGTAAAAAATATCTGATATTTTTTAAAATATCAACTTTTAATACTAGGCAGGAAATTGAAACGCCCGGGACGTTGCCCGGGCGTGTCTAACCTTTGTGTTGGCAAAGCTTTAGAGAGTGACCCACCCGCCTCCGGATTGGTGAGAGCGCACAGAAGCATCAATGAACCGGACACCGTCTGCGCCTTGATTGACACTGGGATAGGTAAGCCAATCTCCCGGAATGATGACACCATCCCGACGCGCAGCCACTGCCATGGCAAATTCTGTATAGAGGTTGGCCCAGGCTTCAATAATTCCTTCGGGGAAGCCGCGCGCAGTGCGGATCAGGCGTTCCGCGCCGGGGCCGATGCCATGCCCGTGACCTCGGCTGATGATACGATCCGGCTCACCAAACCGATTGAACTTCAGCTGTTCCGAATTCTCCAGGTCCCACTCGAGGCCCCCTTCGCTCCCGAAAATGCGCAATCGCAACCCACCCCGATTTCCTGGGGCAAGGCGTGTCGCCATCAGGGTTCCCGGAACATCGCCTTGATAGCGGGTGAACATGAAAACTGTGTCTTCCAAAGGCTTTGGCGCGCCGCAAACATGGAATTCAGCCCGTAGATCGGTCATCGGCAGACCCGCGACAAAACTGGCGAGATGCGCGGCATGGGTGCCGATATCGCCGACACAACTGGTCGGGCCAGAAATCTTTGGGTCCAGCCGCCATTTGACATGGGGCGCATCAGCCACATCTTCGGGCGTCATCCAGTCTTGCATGAACTCGACATGGATTTGGTTGATTTGACCGATGCCGCCTTCCGCCACAATTTGCTTGGCCTGCCGGATGACCGGAAAACACGACATCGCATAACCGACGGCAAAGACCTGTCCCGTACGCGCGGTGATCTCCTCAAGCCCTTTGGCCTCGGCGACTTCATTGGTCAGCGGCTTGTCGCACAGCACATCAATACCCGCCTCCAAAAACACCTTGGCAGCGTCAAAATGAACGTGGTTCGGGGTGGTGATCATGACGGCATCCACACCATCCGGGCGTACGGCCTCAGTCTTTGCCATCTCGTCGAACGACGCATAGCACCTGTCTGCAGGCAAGAACCACTCGGCCCCGCGCGCCTTGCTGCGCTCGGCGTCAGAACTGAGCGCGCCTGCGGCGACTTCCCATCGGTCAGTCATCCGCGCAGCCGTTGCTTGCGTGACGGAGATACGTCCACCACCGACAACGCCCAGCCGCAAACGGCGGGACAAGCGGGGGAAAGGGCCGTCTAAGCTCAGGTCTTCGAGTAAAAGTCTCTCAGCCATTCTGAACCTCCATTTCCGGGACCCGTACGCCTTCCGGCAGCATTTCCACCGCCATGAAAATGCTGGGGGTAATTGTCTCGTATTGATGCCAGGGATAGTTGCCTTCGGCGTCATACATCGGCTTGTGCGTGGTGCCCGGGGCCATGAATTCTTCGAGATAAAGGGTCTCTACATCCCGCTCGCGGCATTGCTGCATTTTTCCAAAGCCTACGATTTGCGTGTGCACTTCGCGAAACCCCGGTACCGGGCAGAACGGATGATCTTTGTGCAAACCGACATTCAGCGGCACCGAGCCCGAGTGGTACATGGTCAGTCCAACGTTACCAACGAAGACCTTTGGCGACATGTAGTGGCTGACACCGCGCAATCGCTCCTCTTGGCGGACATCAAAAGCAGATGGCCACGTATCTTTCACCATTGCGAACAGTTCGTTGTCATCGGCATGGGCGTCGAAATCGTGAACAACCACAGCACGTTCCACGCCTTTGAGAGAGTTATCTTGCACAATGACAGACGAAAGCGGCGCAACGGCCTGATCCTCGACCGAGATATCCCGCTCCCCTAGGTTCAGAACAATTGCGCGACCTTCGACAGATATTCTGTCTTCATCGGTGATATGTTGGACGCGAAAGAATGGCTGGGCAAAGTCGAGTGTCTCAATCGGCACGCGCCAACTCCTTCCTCTCATCTCTCAGGAAATCGGTCGGCAAAGGCTCGGGTGCTTCGCAACGGCTTTCTATTGTCTGGTAGGCACCGAATCTCGGAGCCCGTTCAATTGCGTCCATGACCTCGAACACATGATAAGCCAGCGCTCCACTTGCACGGGGCTGGCGTCCTCCCTGTGCCGCCAGGGCCAGATCCAATAGGCCGAGGCCGCGGCTATCTTCGTTGAACCCGTGTTTGTTTTCGACCACCTGCCACGCGTCGCGACCGATTGGGCGGGGCTGATGAGACCAGCGCGAGGTTTCGCGCGTTTTAAGCCAGACATCGCCCTGAAAGATGTTGGCTCCGTGAACCGGGTCAGGGTCAGGGATGCTGATGGTGCCGTTTTCACCGTAGATCTCGAACCGCGGAGTTTCGCTGTCCCAAATGTCGAAGCTCATGGTCATTGACCCTATAGCTCCGGAAGAGAACTGAAGCAGGCTTAGGGAGTGCGTGTCGACTTCGACATCCATCCATTCGCCGTTGCGAGGGCCGTTTTCGATCATTCGTTTGTCGAATGTGCGTCGCGCCATTCCGGCGACCCGGTCAACAGGACCAAGGCAGCAGATCATGGCGGTCAGGTAGTACGGCCCAAGGTCCAGCAATGGCCCACCACCCGCCTTATAGTAGAAATCCGGGTTGGGATGGTGACGTTCCGTCCCGTGGGTGCCGACATGGGCAAAAACCCCTGTCGGTTTGCCAATGGCACCATCGTCGATCAAGCGCCGAACGGTCTGCCAGCGACCGCCCAGAAATGTGTCGGGTGCGCAGCCGACCAGTAGGCCCTTTTCAGCGGCTATGTGCAGGATCGCCTTGCCATCCGTTCGATTCATAACCAGCGGCTTTTCGGAATAGACGTGCTTGCCTGCGTTTAAGGCGCGCAGGCTGATTTCCGCATGCGCCGCTGGAATTGTCAGATTCAAAGCGCAGTCAATTGTCGGATCATCAAATACTTCATCTGGCGTGCAGGCCTTGGCGATGCCGTATTGATCTGCTTTGGCGCGGCTTTCCGAAGGATCAAGGCTTGCGCAAGCCACGACCTCGACGTTTGAGAATTTGGATAGTGTTTTTAGATAGATATCGCTGATACGACCACAGCCGATAAGGCCGACCCGGAAGGATTTCGATGTCTCACGTGTCATCATTCCTGTCTTCGTAGAGGGGTAAGTAATTCGGGGGCATGGGCCCTTTGTTCCGACCGCCCTGCCCCATCTGCTCCCAGGCATGGGCGAGAATTCCAACCGAGCGGGACAGGCAGAACAGCCCTCGCGACAAGGGGGCGGGAAAGCCGAGTTCGCAGAAGATCACAGCTGTCGCGCCATCGATATTCATGGTGATCGGCCGACCGCCGCGTTGACGGCCAAGCTCGGCCTGAACCTCTTCTCCGATATCGGCAAACCGGCCAGAAACTGTGCCTTCTGTCGCCGCATCTCGAACAAGTTGCATCAACCGGGGCGCGCGCGGATCAACAGGCTTGTGAAACCTGTGACCAAAGCCCGAGACGATCTTGCCGTAGGTCTCGCGCCAGCTGTCCAAGCCATCCCGAACAGCGTCATTCAGCGAAGCTCCCGCATCCATGCGGACCGCGATATCATAGTACAACTCTGCGCACTGCTCTCCAGCCCCGCCATGCACGTCGCCCAGCATGTTCACCGCAGTCGCCATCGCATTGTTCAGCCCGACCCCGCAGGTCGCAGCCATACGCGCCGCCGTGATCGAGGGGGCCTGCGGGCCGTGATCCACGCCTGCGACCAAAGCGGCCTCGAACAGGCGCGCTTGCGCGTCGCTGGGCAGATCGCCCCGCACCATAAGCCAGATCATCTGCGGGAAGGTTACATTCCCTATCAGGTCCTCTATGGCGTTGCCGCGAAATGCGATCTGTCCGGGTTTCATGTCGATGATGGAGGTACGCCACCATTGGCGAATGGCGCGCTCATCCATTGTCATGTTTTCATCCAACACGGTCATTGAGTCTGCACCTCTTTCACCGGCTGGGTTTTGCTTTGCGCGGCAAGGCGAATGGGTGCATTGCGCGCGCCATAACCGGCATAGCCCATGCGGCGTTCAACAATTTCGAAGAAGAAGCCGTTGAAGATGGGGCGGCTGTATATCTGAAAATACTCGGAACCCGCTGCCCGATCGTAGAGAATGTTGCCTCCGCGCAGTTGGGCAACCAAATCGTCATCCAATCCAAAAGCCGCTTGCAGATCAGCGTAGTAGTTTTCAGGGATGGACAGGCTGGGAAAGCCGGACTTGAGCAACTGGGCTGAGGTTTCAAAAATATCATCCGACTGGAAGGCAATGTGCTGAACACCAGCTCCAAAGCCATCTTCGAGGAATGACGCCGCCAGTGTTCGACGCCCAACGGCCCCGTTCAGGTTCAGGCGCACTTCGCCCTCAGGGCTTTCAATGGCTTGGCTTTGCACGACACCGGACGGGTCGGAAACGTTCACAATAGGAGACTTTGCCATCTCGAAAGTCGAAATGTAGTAGAGCAGCCAGCTTTGCATCTCATCATGGCGCATCGTCTGGGCCAGATGGTCGATACGGCGCAGTCCGGCAGGCTGGGTCGCTTTGGTTTTCGCGACAGGCTCGAACTCGATGTCCCACACCCGATGCAGATCGGATTTCTCATCGATGAAATGAACAACATTGCCGCCAACACCGCGAATGGCCGGGATATCCAGCTCTCCCGTTCCCACTGGCTGTGAGAAATTCGGCGCGCCCAACGCGGTCGCCCGCTGAACCGTCTGATCCGCATCTTTGACACGCAACCCCATGTCACAAACGGAGGGGCCGTGACCCAGGAACGCCGAATGGGCAAAACCTTCCTTTTCGGTATTCACAACGATGTTTATCGCGCCCTGCCGCCACAGCTCGACGGACTTGGTGACGTGTTTTCGCTCCATTCGAAAACACATTGCTGACAGCATGTCTGCCAGTTGAGCGCCGCTTACCTCATCAGCCGTAAATTCGACAAACTCAAAGCCCGACGCATAGACACGCTCCGGCAGGTCCGGGATGCCGAAATCGGCTCCCGGCTCGGTGCGGGCTACCTCATCCAGGAGGTTCACCAGCGACCTGTAGCTGTCTCGGGCCAGTGTTCGGCCACCGGGTTGAGGAGCTGCTTCATTGACGCGCGCAATGGACCAAGCCCCTTTGTACCCGGCGCGGGCCAACACCCGCACGAAGCCCGCAAGGTTCAGCGATCCGAGCCCGGGCAAAAGCCCGAAATGCCGCTTGAGCCTGCGGATATCCATCTCAAGCCGGGGTGCATCGGACAGTTGCACATGGAACAGCCGCTCTCCGGGATTGTCCCGAAGGCGGGCTGGTTTGGACCCATCGGCAAGCGAGAAGAAGGAATTCAGAGCCAGCCCGAAATGGGGGCTGTCGATGGCTTCAACGACGCGTAACGCCTGCTCATCCGAGCGAATAAGATCCGACCATGGCAAGCCCATATAGGCCAGACGCATCCCTATTTCTTTAGCGATTTGGGCCGCCTCGCCAAGATCTGCGATTACCTGTTCTTCAGTTGCAGTGGCATCGATGTCGAAGGCAGACCCGATTAGCAGTAATTCCGTTCCCAACTCGGTCATCAGGTCGAGTTTGCGTTTCAGCCGATCAAAGGCGCGCTCCCGTCCACCGCCGGACTGGCCTTCAAGGTTATGGAAGGGCTGCAGCAGGCAAATCTTAAGGCCGAGATCTGATGCAATGTTCCGAATTTGCGATGGCGGCCCATCAAAAGCGGTCAAATCCGGTTCGTGTAACTCGACACCTCCGAACCCCGCGTCGGCGATTGCACTCAGTTTTTCGGCCAGATCACCGGGGATCGACGTTGTCGAAACCGAGAGGCACATTATCCCTGATATCCAAACATACGCGGCAACCACAGGACCAGATCCGGCATCAGCATCATGATCACCAAAGCGAATATGAGCACCGCGAGGAAAGCCCAGATTTCCGAGATGATTTCGCGCAGCGGAATGTCCGTCACGGCGTTGATCACAAAGAGAAGGATCCCATAGGGTGGCGTGATCAAACCGATCATCGAGTTCACCACGACCAGCACTCCGAAATGCACCAGATCAATCCCAAGCGCCTCGCAGGTTGGAATGAACAGGGGCACAATCACCAAAATGATCGTTGTCGCGTCCAACACGCATCCCAAGGCGAGGATCAGCAGGTTTACGAGGATCAGAAACACAATCGGGCTTACATCAGAACCCTCCAGCAGTGCCGAGATCGACTGAGGAATTTGCTCCTGAATGACGATGAAGTTCAGAATGAACGCGCCGCCAATGACAACCCCGACGGCGGCGGAAGAGCGCGCGCTGTCGACGAACACTTGATAAAGGCCACGGAAGGTCAGTGCGCGGTAGAACAACGCTGCCAGAAGCAGGGCGTAGAATGCAGCCACGGCTGCAGCCTCAGTCGGAGTAGTGACGCCACCATATATGCCGTACAGAAGGATTGCGGGCATCAGCAGTGCTGGGAACGCGTTGGCGGTTTTAGCAGGCAACTCGCGCAGCGGAACTGGTTCTTCCAAGGCAAAGTTCCGCTTTCCGGCCAGATAATAGTTCATCGCCATCAGGACGACACCCATGATCAGACCCGGCAAAATGCCTGCCAAAAACAGCGACCCGATAGACGCCTTTGAAACCAGCGCATACAGAACCATCGGGATCGAGGGCGGAATGATCGGGCCGATCGTCGCCGAGGCCGCCGTGATCGCCGCCGCATAGCCTCGGCTATAGCGGCCATCCTTGGTCATCATCTCAATGATGATCTTGCCGATCCCTGCCGCATCCGCGACAGCCGAGCCGGACATACCGGAAAAGATCAGCGACGCCACCACATTGACGTGCCCGAGGCCGCCTTTGAAACGACCGACAGCAGCGACGCAGAAGTTCAGCAAGCGGTCGGTGATCGACCCCGCATTCATGATGTTCGCGGCGACGATGAACAAAGGAACCGCAAGCAGGATCGTGCTTTTGTAGAACCCTTGCAGGATCTTCTCGCCTGCGAGAGCGACGTCCAATCCGGCGGTACCAAGGTACACCAATGAGGCCAAGAGGATGGAATAGCCGATAGGTGTCCCTATGCCTGCCAGAAGAAAAAGAGCGAGCAGGCAGGAAAGAAGTTCAAAACTCATTTGTCTGCGTCCTCGTCGTCTTCACCGTCGACCCGGGGGTGATCGTCGACCACGTTAAATCCCACGACCATTTCAAGTTCGGTTTTGGGCGGGCCGTTCCGCATGATGTCGAAGAACAGCCAGCCATACCGTGCGGCCACGACCAGCATGAACACCGCATAAATTGAGAACACAGTGCGCAGCGGTATCTTCTCACCCGAGAACGGATTGCGCACGGTCGATGTTTTGCGGATTTTCATCCAGTCGATGTAGTCCCACGTTGGCAGGAAACTGTAGAGCATCCCGACCACAATTGCCGCGGCTGCCAGCATCGCAAAGACCTGGCGAACGCGCACCGGCACCGAAAGGTAGATGATGTCGAACTTTACGTGATCTCTCTCGCGCACGATGAACGCGCAGCTAAAAAAGATCACCCAGACCCAGAGGATGCCGATCAGTTCAAGCGTCCAACCGGCGGGGGTAAAAAAGTACCGCAGAAGAATTTGCAGAAGGAAGATTAGGAAGATTGCCGCCAGCATACCACCGGCAATCGCTTCGGTCAGCCGGGAGAACCCCTTTATGAAGCCTTTCATTGTGGTTCTCCCTCCCTTGTGTAGATGAGCTTAGTTGCCCAGAGCGTTGATCTGCTCCAGAACACCGTCCGGCCATGACCCGGCGAACTCGCTTTCCAGATACATCGACTGTACCTGATCGCGGAACGCCGCGAGGTCGGGCTCGTAGACCTCCATGCCCTGCTCTTTCAGGAAGCTGACAAGGTCCTCTTCTTTCTGAAGCTGCTTCTGACGACCAGCTTCAGCCGCTGCGTCGGCAGCTTCCTGAACCTTGGCTTGCTGTTCCGGTGTCAGACCGTCCCAAACCTCTTTGCCGATGGCGATATAGTTCAGGTCAACAAGATGCGATGTCAGGACGATCTGATTGGTCACTTCGTAGAATTTGGCATCGACCACAGTCGGCAACGGGTTGTCCTGACCGTCAACGGCACCGGTCGACAGAGCTGTGTAAACCTCTGAGAACGCCATTGGTGTCGGAGCGGCACCCAGCGCTTTGCCAAGGAATTGCCACGCATCTGTGCCCGGCATCCGCAGGTTCACACCCTCCAGATCAGCCGGAGTGCTGACGGTCAGTTCATCCTTGGGCTGGCGCAGGTTCACCTGACGACGGCCCAGATACATGACCGACAGCAGTTTGACGCCCAATTCTTCTTCGGCCTTTTGCTTGAAGGCATCCATCAAGGGATCGTTGAAGACAGCCACCTGATGCGCGGCGTCCTGATGGACATAGCCTGCGGTAAAGATCGAAAACTCGGGGAAGAACTGTGCCAGTTCCTGCGCCGAGGTGATCGACATTTCCAGGTTACCCCGGCTGATGGCGTCCAACTCGGTGCCTTGGGCGAAGATGGTTCCATTATAGCTGGGCTCGTAGCTTGCGAAATCAGCGACCATGGGCGCGAAAACCTCGGCCATAGCGACCGAGCGCTGGTCGGTCTCCGATCCTGATGTTGCGAGGCGAAGTTGCACTTTGTCTTCCGCCAGCGCACCACTTGTTGCGCTGAGCAGAACACCGGTTGCAACAAGGGCTGATACAGCAGCCCGGCGGGTAAGTTTGGTAATCACTTTGCTCCTCCCTGAGACATCATGATGCATTTTTCCGATTCTGAGTTTTGACCTATTTTGGACATTTTGCAAGATTTTTTACAAAATATCTGATATTTTACACTGCAGTTATGTTCACCTTTGGTGTTTTTTGCAAGTTTTCGATCCTGATCGTTTCACCTGTTCTGCAGGAATTCTGAATAGCTTCAATAACTTGAAGCGTTCTGAAACCTTCCCATCCAGACACAATCGGCTCTGCTTCGTGCCGAGCTACTTCAACAAAGTGCCTGAGTTGATTGACCAAGGGGTCAGAGGCACCCTTCTTCAGCGCAGTTGATGAGATTGGCGTCCACCAATCCCTTTGCTCTCTCTGGTAACTCCACAGCCGAAGATCGGGGACAGACAACGACCCATGAGAGCCACCGATCATGTAGCTACTCTCGGTGGTTGAAGGATAGATTGGATATTCCTGAGACGTCATCTCCCAGCTCCATGGAGCAACGATGCTGTCGGACACACTTATGGTCCCAATCGCCCCGCTTTCGAACGTCAAAAGCGCACCTGCAACATCTTCGTTGTCATAACCGCGTTGCGATGCAGCCGACTGAGCCTGTACGGTCGCGACTTCTCCGGCCAGGTACCGCAGCAGATCCACATCATGGACGAGATTGACCGAGATGGGACCTGCACCGGGTTTCTTCCGCCAAGGCGCAGCGTCAAAATACTCGTCTGGCTTATAGAACCAGCAACTCGCATGGACAGCGCGCACATCTCCAATCTTCCCATCAACAATGGCTTCCTTAGCCGACCTGATCAGAGGATTGTGTCGACGATGATGTCCAACCATCAGCGGCACATTGGCCTTCTCCGCTGCTTGAACAAGCTCCAGTGCAGCGGCGGCTTCCACGGCAATCGGTTTTTCGACAAGAACGGGACAGTCATGTCGAACACAGGTTAGGCCCTGATCAACATGAAGCGTCGTGGGCGTCGCAAGCACAGCTCCGTCCGGAGTTTGATTTGCAAACATTTCTTCGAGGGTCTCGTAACATGCGACCCCGTGCTCAACGGCGTAAGCACGGCCTTCGTCACTGGGATCAACGACCGCGACAAGATCAACATGGCGCAACGCTCGGATAGCATCTGCGTGGCGGCGTCCAACAAGGCCAATGCCGACAATGGCAATGCGAAAGTTCTTAGACACTTTGCTTCCTTCCGGAGGGTCTGGAATTCCCGAACCCGATGTATACGACTGAGCGGCATCGCCCAACTTGGCCACGACCGTATTGGGGTTTTCGCGATTCCGCAATAATGTATGATATTTTTATTTTTACCATACAGCAGTTTGGATTGCTGATGTCTCTAAAAAATGTTAATTGAACGAGGAAACGGAGAATATCGGGTGAAACGCATGGCGAAACAGCCGTCCACGATAGGTGCAAGCACGTATCAGCGCATCAAGCGGGACATCATCTTCGGGGAGCTGCAGCCCGGCTCCAAACTGAAGCTGGACGCCTTGAAGGAACGCTACTCGGCAAGCCTTTCGACACTTCGTGAAACGCTGAACAGGCTCGCTAGCGACGGATTTGTCGAAGCTCCCGAGCAACGGGGTTTCCTGGTCACGCCGGTTTCACGAGAAGATCTGACCGAGATTTCAGAGTTGCGCGTCCTGTTGGAATGCCACGCATTGGAGTTGTCCATTGCCAACGGCGACACGGATTGGGAAGGCAATCTGGTTGCCGCACACCACAAACTGCACCTGATGGAACAGCAGCTTCTCAGAGGAGATGATTCCGAAAAGGAGACCTGGAAACGGTATGATTGGGAGTTTCATCAGGCGATGATCGCAGCCTGCAACTCCAAGAACCTTCTGTCTCTGCACTCGATCATCTACGACAAATACCTACGGTATCAGATGCTCGTGCTGACCTATCGCGGCGAAGAGGCGGTCAAGGAGCACAAGGGCATGTTCGACGCCGCGCTGGCCAGAGACGCGAGCACCGCTAAGAAGCTGTTGAAAGATCACATTCGAAACGGTCTCTCACATACGCTTGAGGCTATGTAGCTCGCTGTTGTTTCTGCCTATCACCATCACCTGGATCAGCGACGCGGGGCCTGACGCGGCGTTCGCCCGCATGCACTTCGATGGTGAAGCCATAGACTTCGAATGATTGTGGGAATTGCCCCATGCTGCCGCCTCTCGTTTTTGGCAATATGCCATGGAAGCAAATGGCTGATCAGGGGCTATTTAAGGGGTCAGATGCAACGCTTACTATCAAACAGAATTGCTCCTCGCCAACATAAAGCGCCTGGCAAATGCTGCTGTGTTTTGTATCCATCCAGCATTTAGAAACTCACTGTCGTTGCAGTAGGAAAGCACACGATCATACCCCAATTTCGCACTCAACCTTTTAAGCTATCGCGCAGGTCATTTCGCAAGAGCTAGAAACCGAAATCGACGATTGTCGTTCGCCGTATTGGCGCACTGCGCCAATATAGAACGTTGCCTTCGCAATCGGGAGGTCAATTGTCAGGGGTCGGATGCAACGCTTACGATACTTCGGAATATGGAAGTCATCGAAGGTCCCAAAAACGACGAAAGCGCCCCAGATTTAGCATCTATTGGCGCTTCGGAAATTAAGTTGGTTGCGGGAGTAGGATTTGAACCTACGACCTTCAGGTTATGAGCCTGACGAGCTACCGGGCTGCTCCATCCCGCGACACTTTGCGTTGG
>NZ_JBQFTW010000012.1:0-87690 GCF_056538865.1 Ruegeria sp. BE3
CCCAGTCTCTCCCGAGCGTCCAACCGTCTCTCCGGCCCGTCTCCGCCGTTCCCAGCGTCCCAACAACCACCTCAGCAGCGCCGGTGAAGGGGTATTTACGGATTAGGTCTGGGACCTGCAACCCCCATTTTGAAAAAACTTCGCATTTCCGTTCGGTTTCTTCTCCACCTTAATAAAAACAATACGTTAGCTTCATAATTCGCCCCGAAAACTTGCTGAAAGGACGTTCACAGCAACGAAATGGACGACCTTTCAGCGGAATCATACCCAATGCTCGGTATACAGCCCTAAATCAGGCGAATGAAAACGCCGCCCGAGTCTCTTCGGGCGGCGCAATTTACTGCGATGGTCACAGGGTTACTTCAGATCAAAACGATCCGCATTCATCACCTTGTTCCAAGCCGAAACGAAATCGCAGACAAATTTGCCGCCTGCATCTTCCTGACCATAGACCTCGGCCAGTGCCCGCAATTGCGAATTCGACCCAAAGACCAGATCCGTGCGGGTGCCAGTCCATTTCACGTTACCGCTTGCGCGGTCGCGGCCTTCATAGACGCCGTCACCGGATGGCTTCCATTCGGTGCTCATATCCAAAAGGTTCACAAAGAAGTCGGTGCTGAGCGTGCCAACCCGGTCGGTGAACACCCCATGAGACGTGCCGCCGAAGTTTGCACCCAGTACACGCATCCCGCCAACCAGCGCCGTCATTTCAGGGGCCGACAGTGTCAGAAGTTGCGCCTTGTCTAACAACAGGGCCTCGGCCGGAATCGAGTATTCTTTGCGCAGGTAGTTACGGAAACCGTCCGCGATGGGTTCCATCACTGTGAAGGACTCGACATCCGTCTGCTCTTGCGAGGCATCGGTGCGACCCGGGGCGAAGGGCACATCTACGTCATGGCCTGCGGCCTTGGCGGCCTTTTCGATGGCTGCGGCGCCACCCAGGACGATGACATCCGCCAATGAGACCTTCTTGCCACCCGATTGTGCGTCATTAAACGCGGTCTGAACGCCTTCCAACGCATCCAGCGCCTTGGCCAGTTTCAGCGGTTCGTTGACCTCCCAATCCTTCTGCGGGGCCAGACGAACGCGCGCACCATTGGCGCCGCCACGCATGTCCGATCCACGGAAGGTCGAAGCCGAGGCCCATGCGGTCGAAACCAGATCCGATACCGACAGACCGGTAGCGAGAATCTTTGCTTTCAGATCTGCCACATCCGCGTCGTCGATCAGATCATGATCAACGGCCGGAACATTATCCTGCCACAACAGCTCTTCAGTGGGTGCTTCGACGCCCAGATAGCGCGAGCGGGGGCCCATGTCGCGATGGGTCAGTTTGAACCAGGCGCGGGCAAAGGCATCGGCGAACTCTTCGGGGTTTTCGTGGAAGCGCTTCGAGATCGGGCCATAGATCGGGTCCATGCGCATCGCCATGTCGGCGGTGGTCATCATGGTCTTGACCTTCTTGGACGGATCATGCGCCGCCGGGGCCATGTCTTCTTCCTTAACGCCGACCGGTTCCCAGATATAGGCACCCGAGGGGCTTTTGGTCAGGTTCCAGTCATAGCCGAAAAGTAGGTCGAAATAGCCATTGTCCCATTTGATCGGATTTGCGGTCCAAGCGCCTTCGATACCCGAGGTCGTGGTGTCATCGCCCTTGCCGCTGCCGAAATCGTTGATCCAGCCAAAACCCATAGCCTCGATCGGGGCGGCTTCGGGCTCGGGGCCAACAAGGCCGGGATCGCCTGCGCCGTGCGCCTTACCAAAGGTGTGGCCACCGGCGACCAGAGCCACAGTTTCCTCGTCGTTCATCGCCATCCGGCCAAAGGTGTCGCGGATGTCACGGCCTGATGCCAATACGTTCGGCTCACCATCCGGGCCTTCGGGGTTCACATAGATCAGACCCATCTGCACAGCGGCCAGCGGGTTCTCCAGATCTCGCTCGCCCGAATAACGGCTGTGCGGATTCTCGGTGGGGGCCAGCCAATCGGTCTCGGCACCCCAATAGATGTCTTCTTCGGGTGCCCAGATATCCTCGCGCCCACCAGAGAAGCCAAAGGTCTTGCCACCCATGGACTCAATGGCGCAGTTGCCCGCCAGAATATAGAGGTCGGCCCAAGAGATCTGGTTGCCGTATTTCTGTTTAATCGGCCACAGCAGGCGACGCGCCTTGTCCAGGTTGCCGTTGTCGGGCCAGCTGTTGAGCGGTGCGAAACGCTGATTGCCGGTCGAAGCACCGCCGCGGCCATCCGCCGTCCGGTAGGTGCCCGCGCTGTGCCACGCCATGCGGATGAACAAGCCGCCATAGTGACCATAATCCGCAGGCCACCAATCCTGCGAGTCGGTCATCAAAGCATAGAGATCCTCTTTCAACGCTTTCAGGTCGAGCTTCTTGAACTCTTCCGCGTAGTCGAACGCCTCACCCATCGGGTTCGAGGCGACCCCGTGCTGGTGCAGGATCGACAGGTTCAGCTGGTTCGGCCACCAATCCCGGTTGGTCCGGGCCTCGGCGCCATGCATCACCGGGCATTTGCCCATGTTAGGGGTATCACTTCCGTCCATATCGGTCTCCAGTCCTAGCTAGATGTGTGTGTCGCGCGGTTAACTCTGAATACGAGAAACAGGGGTCGTGAGTGTCTTTGCATCCTTTACTGGTCCGGGCACGTCGCTTGTTCGCAAGGGTCGGCCCTGACCTCATCTTGGAGAATAGCATTAACGACTCGTTCTTTCTGCTTGGCGTAGATTTAGCAACTCTGGGTGATGCATATAAGTTTTGTTTTTCGATGATATTAATAATTTAAAACTATTGCTCTTGAACGACCTCTATTCGCCGCAGCGTCACAATTGCGTTCCTGTGATTGCCCTTCACAGTGACCGTCATCGGCAGGGAGGTCAAAGCAAGATGCAATTCGACTATGTGATTGTCGGCGGCGGTTCGGCGGGCACTGTTCTGGCCAACCGCCTGAGCGCGAATCCACGAACCCGCGTTTGCCTGCTTGAGGCGGGCGGGCGCGGTGACAGCTTGATGGTGCGCATGCCCGCAGCAGTGGTGGGCATGCTGCCGGGTCGGCCCCGGATCAACAACTGGGCGTTTGAAACCACTCCACAACCCGGACTGAACGGGCGCAAAGGATACCAGCCGCGCGGACGCGCCCTTGGAGGCTCAAGCGCGATCAATGCGATGCTTTATGTCCGGGGCCAACGTCAGGATTATGACGGCTGGGCCGATCTGGGTTGCGAGGGCTGGGACTGGGACAGCGTGCTGCCTTATTTCAAACGCTCGGAAAACAATGAGCGCGGGGCGGACGATCTGCGTGGTGCGACAGGGCCGCTTCAGGTCTCAGACCAGAAAGAGGAACGCCCAATCACGCGCGCCTTCGTGGATGCCGCCACCCAAATGCAGCATCGCCGGACCGAGGATTTCAATAGGGGCGACAATGAAGGCGCGGGCCTCTATCAGGTCACTCAGTTTCACGACCCCGACCGCAATGGCGAGCGGTGCTCGGCCGCCGCCGCCTATCTGTTCCCGGTGATGAGGCGGCCCAATCTGACCGTCATCACAGGCGCGCACGTACAGCGGCTGCTGCTGGAGGGAAAACGCGCAACCGGTGTGCTGTATCGGAGGCGGGGTAAGGCGCGCAATCTGCAGGTGACCGCCACGCGAGAGGTTCTTGTCTGCGCCGGTGCTCTCAAATCGCCTCAGGTTTTGATGCTGTCGGGAATCGGCGACGCTGAGACCTTCTCGCGCCATGGAATCGCAGTTGCACATGATTTGCCGGGCGTGGGGCAGAACTTACAGGATCATCTGGACTTCACGATCTCCTACAAAACCAGAGACACCGACACATTCGGCATCGGTCCGGTCGGGGCATTGAAACTGCTTGGCCATCTCTGGCGTTGGCGAAAAGATGGAACGTCGATGGCGGCCACACCCTTCGCAGAGGGAGCCGCATTTCTGAAAACAACTCCGGATCTTGACCGACCTGATATTCAGCTGCATTTCACCATCGCCATGGTCGACGACCACGCGCGCAAATTGCATATGGGATATGGTTACAGTTGCCATGTCTGCAAGCTGAGACCTGAAAGCCGGGGCACCGTCTCGCTGAACAGTTCAGACCCGGAAGCACCGCCCGCCATCGATCCAAATTTCCTGTCCGACCCGCGCGACCTGGACACAATGATCAAGGGGGCACGTCTGACACGCGAAATCATGCAAGCCCCGGCGCTGGAGCCTTACCGTCACAAAGAGATGTTCGGCACCGATACCGCACAAAGCGACGCGGATTGGGAGCGCCATATCCGCGCGCGCGCTGATACGATCTATCACCCTGTCGGCACCTGCAAAATGGGTCTGGACGAACTGGCGGTTGTGACCCCAGACCTGCGCGTGCGTGGGATAGAAGGTCTGCGGGTGGTTGATGCATCGATCATGCCGACCCTGGTTTCAGGCAATACAAACGCGCCGACCATCATGATCGCGGAAAAGGCTGCGGACATGATTCTCTCGGTCGCATGACCAAACATGCGTTGAGGCGCCCCGCATAAAGCTCTACACCGCTACGTAATAAGCGGAGAGAGATATGCCGGCGCCGACAAATACTTTCAAACACGCCCTCAAGGATGGCCAGCTGCAGCTGGGGTGCTGGCTGGGCCTGGCCGATACATATGCTGCCGAGATCGCTGCAACCGCCAGTTTCGACTGGTTGCTGATTGACGGAGAGCACGCGCCGAATGACCTGCGTTCGATCCTCGGGCAGCTACAGATCGTTCAGGCCTCGGGTGCGCATGCGGCGGTTCGGTTGCCGGTGGGCGAAACCTGGATGATCAAGCAGGTGTTGGATGCGGGCGCACAGACACTGCTGATCCCGATGGTCGAAAGCGCTGAACAGGCGCGCGAACTGGTCCGCGCTGTGACCTACCCTCCCAACGGGACGCGTGGCGTGGGCTCGGCCCTTGCACGCGCCTCGAAATTCTCGGCCATTCCCGATTATCTGCAAACAGCGGATGAGCAGGTTTGCCTATTGGTTCAGGTTGAAAACCGTGCTGGACTTGCCGCGCTGGACGACATCCTTGCGGTCGAGGGCGTTGACGGCGTCTTTATCGGCCCCGCGGATCTGGCGGCCGATCTGGGCCATATCGGCAACGCGGATCACCCCGATGTAGACGCAGCCATCATGGATGCGCTCAGCCGGATCGTGAAGGCTAGCAAAGCCGCAGGCATCCTGACGCTTGATCCGACGATGCAGAAACGCTGCGCAGATATTGGCGTGACCTTTATGGCCACCGCAATTGATGTGGTTCTGTTTGCAAAAGCGATGCGGGCCGAAGCCAACGACGCACGCGCGCGTCTTCTGCCGGGCTAGTGACCGCTCACTTTCTTATAGAGCGCTGATTTATAGCCAAACGGAATCCCCAGAACGCCCACCAGCCAACCGGCGGTCCGGGCGATCTGGATCAGTCGCCGATCCGGCTGAAACGGGAAGAGCAGCATCAGCACCAACAGCGCGACAAGGCGGAACGGCGCGCTAAGGAATCCGACCATGGCGCGCGAAGGTTTCTGATCCAGCTTGCGGCGCATATGAGTGTTGGCCTGATCCCGCCCGCGCGCGGCCTGATACCAGAAAGACAGCCGAGCTGGGGGAATAGTCTCATAGACAAAGGCATCCGGCACCCAACCTACAGGCAAACCTGCGGCAACCGTCTCTGCATAAAACTTGGCGTCCGTGCCGCCGGTCATGCGCATCGCCTCGTCGAACCACAGGCCGGTTTCACTGAACAACCGCGTCTCACCCAACCAGTTATTGGTGACGATCGTCACTCCACCGGTATCGTTCAACGTGGCCTTCCTGGCAGCGGCGCGTTCCTTGTCGAGATACCGATTGCTGATGTTGCGCAACATCAGCCGTTGCAGCGCAGTCTCCGCACCTGACGGTCCCGCAGCCCGCAGCGGAGCCCCCAGCAGAACCGCCGAACTGATCCGGTACCCGGCGACCAGACGCTCCAGCCAGTCGGGCGCAACGACCTCATCGTCATCCACAAAGCAGAGCAGGTCAGACCCCTGCGCCAGCGCCTCACGCGCAGCGCGATTGCGGCCAAAGGGGATGCCAGGCTCGGTTTCCAACACATATTCAAGCGCAGCGCCATTGGGCAGTGTCGCTCCTGCCGCACGAACCGTGGCTTCACTGAAGGACGAGGCGTCATTCTCGACCACCAGACACCGGACTGAGCAATCGGGTGGCAGAGTCATTTCGCCCCAGCTTTGGATCAGTGCAGCCAACATCTCGGGACGCTGACGGGTCAGCGTCGACACGGTGATCTTCAAAGGGGCAGAGCGGTCATCCATCGAACCCCCTTACAACCCGCGACACTTTGTTGACAAGGTTCAGCGCTCAGCCGCAGCCGCATCCTGATGCTGCATCAACGACTCCAGCCCGACCCGGTAATTGGGATAAAGCAGTGAGATACCAAGCTCGGATTTGATCCGATCATTCCGAACCCGTTTGTTTTCATTGTAAAAACTCCGCGCCATCGGGGTCAGATCAGCCTCATCGAAGGACACAGCGGGCGGCATCGGCAGGCCCTGCAACTCGGCAGCATAGCCAATCACATCCTGCGGTGGGACGGGCTCATCATCACAGACATTGTAGATCGCCCCCGGATTAGGCTGCGCCATCGAGGCGATCAGAACCTGCGCAATGTCATCCACATGGATGCGAGAAAACACCTGCCCCGGTTTGATGATCCGCCGCAAGCCGCCGCGCTTGAGCTTCGAGAACGGCCCCCGACCCGGCCCGTAGATGCCCGCCAGCCGAAAAATGTGCAGCGACAGGTTCGGAATCTCAGCCCACTGATTCTCGGCCTGAACACGCCAGCGGCCCCGTTCAGCGGTGGGGGCCGTGGGCGTTGTCTCGTCCACCCACTCGCCCTGATGATCGCCATAAACCGCAGTGGTCGACAGATACCCAACCCATGTGAATTGCCCAGCGCGGGCAACGATCTCGTCCCGCAGTTGCGCCAGCACCGGGTCGCCCTCGGCGGTTGGCGCGGTCGAGATCAGCAGATGCGTCACACCATCCAGATCTGGCACCTCTCCCGGCCAAACATGCGGTTCGGCGCCCGTGGCCCGGATGACCTCAAGCTGGCTGGCATCTCGCGTGGTCCCGATGACGCGCCATGAGTTCGGGTCCATCTGTTTGGACGTGGCGCGGGCCGAATAGCCGTGACCAAAAGAGAGCAAACACTGTGTCATACCCCTTTGATGATCCGCCAAACGCAGGGATGCAAGCGCCGGATGGCCGCACTTGATTCGAATCCTCGGATGCGCATTCATTGATGTATGAGCGACAAAACCCCAGACCTGCACGCGGCCTACGCGTTGAAATCACCCGAAGACAACAAACGCCTCTACGCCGAATGGGCCGGGGATTATGATGACGGCTTTGCTGCGCGGGAAGATTATCAGCTACATATCCACACAGCCCGCGCCTTTGTCAGCGCCGGTGGGCAGGGTCCGGTTCTGGACGTCGGTGCCGGTACGGGGCTGTGTGGCGGTATTCTGGCCGGATTTGGCGTTGGCCCAATCGATGCCACCGATATCAGCGCCGAGATGCTGGACCAGGCCATGCGCAAGGATATCTATCGCGACGCGATCGAAGCTGATCTGAACGATGGTCTGCCGGTCCCGCGTGAGAGTTATGCCGGCGTCGTCTCTTCTGGGACCTTCACTCACGGTCATCTCGGCCCCGAGGTGCTGCCCGCCCTACTGCGCGTCGCCCGCCCGGGCGCTCAGTTCGCCCTGTCTATCAACGCAAAGCACTTTGAAACGATGGGATTTGCAGAGGCCCTCCGGGATCTGGAGGACAGTCAGATCAGCAATCTTTCACTGCCCGAAGTCCGGATCTACGGTGAGCTGGCAGCAGGCCCGAACAAAGACGACCGCGCGCTGATCGCCCTGTTCGAGACCTGCTGATCAGACCATAATTGGGTCATTCTCCCTCAGGTATACATCTGTTTCTTGTAGGCCCGTGTCCGCACCGTCGCCTCGGCCGACCCATCATGATAGGTGCCAAACCACTTATCGAACGGAATTTCGGAAGTACCATAGTTGCACTCGAAATAGCGGTGGTGCAGCTGGTGGAAGAAATCCCCCGCGCGGGCCGCCTCTGTTTCACCCGCTTTGAGTTTCTCGAACCCCGAATGGGACAGCACCGGGCTGATCTGCTGAAAATAGGCGTGGAACAGCAGATGCAGCGGGTGAGACGGCACAATCAGGTGGATGAAATAGGTGGTGAAGTAGAGCATGTTCTCGAACCAGTGGTTCGAAATGCCTGACCACGGTCCGATATTGACGTTGCGGTGATGCACGGCATGGACATGCTTATAGAGCTTCGGGTGATGTTCAAGCCGATGCACCCAATAGAAATGCAGACCGGACCACATGGGAATAAACAGCATCCAGATCACGAACCAGACGGGTGCAGCGGCCCATGTAACAACCGGTACATAGGCGTTGGCCATCGCCCAGTAGATGACCCATTGATAGACGGTCGCCACCGTCATGGCGCTGCCGAGTGTCCACCAGATGTTATCCCACACCTGATTGCGGAAGGTGAAAGTTCCGTTGTCGCGGGTCAGATCCCGTCGGTCGAACTTCTTGTACATGCCCTGTCCCTTGCGCATGTAAAGCCACCAATGCAGCCCACCTGCCACGAGGATTTGCGGTACCATGTTCAGCAGCCAGATGCGGAACATCCAGCCGGGTGCAAAGTTCTGCATTGTCTCTAACGCGGGGAAAAACGCGACATATGCAATGCTGGCCAGCACCATGCACAGGGTTAGCGAAGTCAATGGCAGCCAGGCCCCGCGATACCACCGCAAAACGGCCATGGGGCGCGGAGGCCAGCTGAACAGTGGATTCAGCCCAACCGGCCCTTCAGGGCGATAATTCCAACGCGCTGCTTCCGGGTCATGAACGTCGGTCATGGCAGATGCTCCTTGCAGAGTCTTCAGGTTGCGTAATCCGAGTCTTCGGCATCCAGAATGGCCTTAATCTCGCGCAGATGCGCCTCGGCCTGATCGGGATAATCATCCAGCTCCTGCGCGGTCTTCTCGGCGGTCTCGCCCGACAGGACGCGCAGAGGCTGGCCCGTCTGCAACGCGCGGATATAGGTTTCGGCGGCACGTTCAAAATAATAGAGTCTATTAAAGGCATCTGCCGGGCTGTCACCGATCACCAAAACGCCATGGTTCCCCATGATCATGACCTTCTTCTTAGGGTCCGACAGCATCGATGCGCAGCGCTCGCCCTCACTTTCAAACGCCAGCCCCCCGAACTCCTCATCGATGACATAGCGGTTATAGAAAGTGGCCGTGTTCTGATCGATCGGCGGCAAAGTGCTGTCCGCCAATGACGCCAGAACAGTGGCGAAGATAGAATGCACATGCATTACGCAACGCGCGTGAGGGCAATGACGATGAATCGACCCGTGCAGCCCCCAGGCGGTCGGATCTGGTGCGCCGGGTTGGTCCATAACTTCGTTGTCATTGGCATCCAACAGCAACAGATTGGACGCCTTGATCCTTGAAAAGTGCATCTGGTTGGCATTCATCAGGAACTGCGTGCCGTCTGGATTCACGGCCAGACTGAAGTGATTGGCCACGCCTTCGTGCATATTCAACCGCTCGGTCCAGCGAAAGGCGGCGGCCATGTCGACGCGTTCAGGCCAGTAATCCATGTTGGGGCGCAGGTTGGTCACGCTCATATCGTGCTCCTTGGGCGGAAGAGGTTTCAAAAAATGGTGCCTGCACCGCAAAAGTTTGACCAACGAAAAAAACACACCTATCTCATTAGCTAAACTAATGGCGAGGTTATACAGATGCAGAAACAACTTCCTCCGCTGGGATGGCTGCGCACATTCGAGGCGGCAGCCAGACATCTGTCCTTTACCGGCGCAGCGCGCGATCTGAACATGACGCAAAGCGCGGTCAGCCAACAGATCAAGTCGCTGGAGGGCTATCTGGGGCAGCCTTTGTTCCTGCGTCGTCCCCGCGCGCTGGAGCTGACCGAGGCGGGCATCACCTATCTGCCCGTTGTGCGCGAGGCCTTCCGTACGCTCGTGCGCGGCACACAAGCCGTGACGGGCGCACAGCAAAATGCAGTGCAGGTGCAAAGCAACATCAGCTTTGCGGTCAATTGGCTGTCGCCGCGACTGCCACGGTTTCGGGAACAGCATCCGGAGGTGCATCTGAACATATTCACTGAGCTGTGGGAGCCGCGCGAAATGGCAGAAGGCGCGGCAGTCGAGATTCGATATTCCCTGCGCCCCGCCGACACGGTTCGGACCGAGCTGTTGCGCACCGATCACTACTATCCGGTCTGCGCGCCCGATTTCGCCGTTACGTTGGAGGATCTTCAACAGCAGCCTTTGTTCGATTGCTCAAATTTGCTGTCAAACTGGGCGAGTTGGGCCGAAGAACAGAGTCTAATGTGGAAGAACCCACAGATCACCTATGCGACGACCTATCTGGTCAGCCTGTCGATCGCGATGGCAGGCGGCGGACTTTGTCTGGCACATGACACCATCGTCCGGCATCTGATCGAGCAAGGACGGTTGATCGCGCCTTTCGCTCACCGCGCCGAGATGCCCGAAGCGTATTACCTACTGTTGTCCCCTCAGGCCGAAGAGAACCCCGGGGCGACGGCGTTCGCCAACTGGGTACGCGCCGAGATCGAGGCGGATTTGCAGGATTGAGGCGGTGCCCTCCCGCCCATCGTCATGGCCCCTGTGGGGCCAATCCTCTGGTTGGGCGTGGCAGCGCTGACGCGCTGAGGGTAGCTCATCATGCAGGCATTATGATGATTTGATGATACCCCGCTGGCAGGGGTTGCACCTTCGGTCGCATTCGGGAAAGTTGGGCCATGGAATACAAGACTTTCCCCAGTTGGCCCGACACCGCCCCCCACCTTATTGCTGTGGCCTCAGGCCGCGAACCCGCCGATATGGTCATCCGTGGCGGGATCTGGGTGAACGTACATACGCGTGAACTGCTGCCGGATCATGACATAGCCATTGCCGCTGGACGTGTGGCTTATGTCGGACCCGACGCCTCTCATTGCACCGGGCCCGCCACTCAGATCATTGAGGCAAAAGGCCGTTATATGATCCCCGGATTGTGTGACGCGCATATGCATATCGAATCAGGGATGCTGACCCCAGCGGAATTTGCCCGCGCCGTGATCCCGCACGGCACGACCTCGATGTTTACCGATCCCCATGAGATCGCCAACGTGCTGGGGTTGGAGGGTGTACGGCTGATGCATGATGAAGCTTTGATGCAGCCCGTGAACATTTTCACCCAGATGCCATCCTGCGCGCCCTCGGCGCCGGGGCTTGAAACGACAGGCTATGAGATCACCGCCGAAGATGTGGCCGAGGCGATGTCCTGGCCCGGTATCATCGGGTTGGGCGAGATGATGAATTTTCCCGGTGTGATCAACGGCGACCCAAAGATGCTGGCTGAAATCGCGGCGACCCAAAGGGCGGGTAAAACCGTAGGCGGACACTATGCTTCGCCTGATTTAGGGTCTGATTTTGCTGCTTATGTGGCCGGAGGCCCCGCCGACGATCACGAATGCACCTGTGAAGCCGATGCCATTGCGCGGGTACGGCAAGGGATGCGCTCGATGATGCGATTGGGCTCGGCCTGGTATGACGTCGAAAGTCAGATTACCGCCGTCACCGAGAAGGGGCTGGACCCGCGCAACTTCATCTTGTGCACGGATGACTGCCATTCGGGCACTCTGGTCAATGACGGCCATATGAACCGCGTTGTGCGGCACGCGATTGCCTGCGGATGCGATCCTGTGGTCGCGCTGCAGATGGCGACCCTCAACACAGCGACTCATTTCGGGCTGGAGCGTGAGATTGGCTCTATCACCCCGGGGCGGCGCGCAGACGTGATCCTGACCTCAGATCTGACCGAGCTGCCCATCGAAACGGTGATCGCCCGGGGTCAGATCGTTGCGGAACAGGGCAAAGTCACCGTCGACTGCCCGCATCTCGACTGGCCGACAAATGCCCGCAACACAGTGCATCTGGGCCATACGCTGAGCGCCGCTGATTTTGAGATCACAGCACCTGCTGGCGCTAATCGTGTCAGGGCCAACGTCATCGGTGTGGTTGAAAATCAGGCGCCGACGCAGGCGTTGAAATCGGAACTGCCGATCATCGGCGGTCTGGTCGAAGGGGAAGGCGACGTCTGTCAGATCGCGTTGGTTGAACGACATCGCGCCACGGGCGGTGTGACCAACGCCTTTGTCTCGGGGTTCGGGTATCAGGGGCGTATGGCCATGGCATCGACCGTTGCGCATGACAGTCACCATATGATTGTCGTGGGGACCGACCGCGAACAAATGGCGCTGGCCGCCAATCGGCTGGCAGAAGTTGGCGGCGGCATCACGATCTTCCGCGATTGTGAGGAGTTGGCGCTGGTGGAGTTGCCCATTGCCGGGCTGATGTCTGATAGCCCGGCGGCCGAAGTGGCCGCCAAAGCGCAAAAGATGGTCGAGGCGATGCAGGCCTGTGGCTGTCAGTTGAACAACGCATATATGCAGCACTCGCTTCTGGCCCTAGTCGTAATCCCCGAATTGCGGATCTCGGACCTTGGGCTGGTGGATGTGCGCACATTCGAAAAGATTGATCTTCTGGAACCTCTTGCATGACCGTTCTCAATTCACCCGACGTCCCAAAGCCCGAGCAATTCGCCGATCCAGCTGCTGCGGTAGCGCGTTTGGAAATGCTCTATGAACAGGCCACGACCTACCTCTGCAATAGCTTTGCCGAAGCGATGAAAAACGGTACGCCTACCGATCGATTCAGAGCCTATTATCCGGAAATTCGCATCAAAACCTCGTCCTACGCTCAGGTCGATAGCCGCCTGAGCTTTGGTCACGTGTCGGAACCCGGCATACATACAACAACCGTGACCCGACCGGATCTGTTCCGGTCCTACCTGACCCAGCAGATCGCGCTGCTGATCAGAAACCACGATCAGCCAGTCACGATCGGAGCCTCTGACACACCGATCCCGGTTCATTTTGCCGTTGCCAGCAATCCAGATTTGCATGTTCCACATCAGGGTGCCGCAGGTTTCACCCTGCGCGATGTGTTTGACGTGCCAGATCTGACGACGACCAATGATGATATCGTCAACGGTGTATATGACCACGACGATGACATCGGTCCTTTGGCTCTCTTTACTGCCCAGCGCGTCGATTATTCATTGTCTCGGCTATCTCATTACACCGCCACCGATCCCAGCCATTTTCAGAACCATGTTCTGTTCACCAACTACCAGTTCTACGTCTCGGAATTCGAGAACTACGCTCGTACTCAACTCGCTGATCCGAACAGCGGCTACACCAGCTTTGTCTCAACCGGGAATGTCGAGATCACCGACGCAAACGCCCCGATTGAGCAGCCGCTGAAACTGCCACAGATGCCCACCTATCATCTGAAACGCGCCGATGGATCGGGCATTACGCTGGTGAATATCGGCGTCGGGCCGTCGAATGCAAAAACTGCCACCGACCACATCGCTGTTTTGCGCCCCCACGCCTGGCTGATGGTTGGGCATTGCGCCGGATTGCGCAACACGCAGGCCTTGGGTGATTTCGTATTGGCCCATGCTTATCTGCGCGAGGACAAAGTGCTGGACGACGATCTGCCGGTCTGGGTGCCGATCCCGCCGCTGGCTGAGGTTCAGGTCGCACTTGAACAAGCCGTCGCCGAGGTGACCAAACTGGAAGGGTATGAGCTGAAACGGATCATGCGCACCGGCACCGTCGCTTCGGTCGACAACCGCAACTGGGAACTGCGGGACCAGTCAGGACCGGTACAAAGGCTCAGCCAGTCGAGGGCCATCGCACTGGATATGGAAAGCGCAACGATTGCCGCAAATGGTTATCGCTTCCGCGTACCTTACGGAACCTTGCTGTGTGTGTCGGATAAGCCGTTGCATGGCGAATTAAAGCTTCCCGGCATGGCCTCGGCGTTCTATACCACCCAAGTCAGTCGTCATCTGGCCATCGGAATTCGGGCAATGGAACATCTGCGCGGAATGCCGTTGGAGCGTCTGCACAGCCGGAAATTGCGTTCCTTCGACGAAACGGCCTTTCTCTGAAGCAAAAAAGCAACGATTTCCCCATATTTTTAGGGTTTTCAGCGCTACTATTCGTTGTGTTCATCCACAATATCCCGTTACAGTTACGCGGTGAGGCCCAAATTATCGGGCACGTTAAGGAGACCAAGAAATGGCAAAGCCTATGACAAAGACTCAGCTGGTTGCTGCTCTCGCTGAGGAAATGGGAACTGACAAGAAATCCGCGAATGCTGCGCTGGAGGCCATGACCGGCCTGATCACCCGCGAAGTTTCGGCCGGTGGCGCCGTCACCCTGCCCGGCGTTGGCAAAATCTACTGCCGCGAGCGCCCCGAGCGCATGGTGCGCAACCCCGCCACCGGCGAGCAGTTCAAGAAAGAAGCCGACAAAGTGGTCAAGATGACCATCGCGAAGGCTCTGAAGGACAGCGTCAACGGCTAATCCGCCGCTGACAGATCGCAAGATCGAAGGGGTCGCCATCGGGCGGCCCCTTTTCCTTGCGGTTGATGCAAAAACCAGTGAAAGTCGCCCGGATTTCATCAGGAGGCCGAAATGGATCTGCGCGCCATTGCCATGGGGCTTGTGTTTGCCCTGATCTGGTCCTCGGCCTTTACCTCGGCCCGGATCATTGTGGCTGATGCATCGCCCCTGTTTTCGCTCGCGCTGCGATTTCTGATTTCCGGGTTGATTGGCGTAGCGATTGCACGGGCCATGGGGCAGAGCTGGCGTCTGACCCGACCGCAATGGCGCGCAACCATTTTGTTCGGAATCTGCCAAAATGCCCTGTATTTGGGTCTGAATTTCTATGCGATGCAAACCGTCGAAGCCTCGGTGGCGGCAATTATCGCATCAACCATGCCCCTGCTGGTCGCGCTGGCCGGGTGGTTGCTGCTGAGTGAGCGGTTGCGCCCATTAGGTATCCTCGGGTTACTGGCAGGCTTTGTCGGAGTTGCGCTGATCATGAGCAGCCGGATCAGCGCCGGCGTTGATCTGTTCGGTGTGTTCCTTTGCGGGATCGGAGCACTGGCGCTGACCTTCGCCACACTGGCAGTGCGGGGGGCGACCTCGGGCGGGAACTTCATGATGGTGGTCGGTCTGCAAATGCTTGTGGGCTCAGCAGCACTGTTCCTCGCCGCCCCAGTGTTCGAGACGATCTATATCCATCCTACACTGCCGTTTGTACTGGCATTTACCTATACGACCCTGTTCCCTGGCCTTCTGGCCACTCTGATCTGGTTCCTGCTGCTGGATCGCATCGGCCCGATCCGGGCTGCAACGTTCCACTTTCTGAACCCCGTCTTCGGTGTTGCCATCGCAGCAATGCTCTTGGGCGAGAATCTCGGCCCGCTGGATCTGCTTGGAGTCGGCATCACCACATTGGGCATTCTTGCGGTGCAGCTGTCGCGGCAACCCGCTCAGCGCAGCAAAGCTTCAATCTGATTGATCAGTTTCGACGCATTGGGCTTGGTGCCCGATCCATAGGTGGCGACAACAGTGCCCTGCGGGCCGATGAGAATCTTATTGAAGTTCCAGCTGGGTACAAAACCCACCTCAGCTGCGACCTCTTTGTAGAACGGGTGAGCATTGGGGCCTTTGACCTCGGTAATATCGGTCATCGGCAGCGTCAGATTATAGTTGAACTCACAGAACTCCTTGACCTCTACAGTCGTTTCCAACTCCTGATTGAAGGAATTCGACGGAACCGCCAGAACCACCAATCCACGATCCTCGTAAGCCTCATGCAGGTCCTGCAGGGCAGAGTACTGCCCGGTAAACCCGCAAAGGGACGCGGTGTTGACCACAAGCACAGGCTGCCCGCGCCAGTCTTCCAATGACAACTTTCCTCCATCGATCGAGGAGAACTCGGCAGTCAGCGGTGCGGCCTGCACCACCTTTGCCAGCAAAATCAGAGCCGTCAACAGAGCCATCCGAATCATCTTTTTACCTCCTCTTGCACAAGATACGCGATCTGCGGCGGTTTGGATCATCTGCACAGACCCGCGAGCAGACTGAAATATGATTTTGATTTTCCCGCGGATGTGCCCAAATAGTACACCACTAACAAAATACCGGAGGAGCCATGTCCCGCTATACCAAGGACCCCCAGGCCATCGCCGCCCTGTCACCGGAAGAGTTTCATGTGACCCAGCGCAGCGGGACCGAGCGCCCGGGCACCGGCAAACTGTTGAACAACAAGGAACCGGGTATCTATGTGGATATCGTCTCGGGTGAGCCTTTGTTTGCGTCCACCCATAAGTACGAATCCGGTTGTGGCTGGCCAAGCTTCACCAAGCCCATCGTCCATGAACATGTCGAAGAATTGGAAGACCGCACCTTGGGCATGATCCGGACCGAAGTACGCTCGAAACATGGGGACAGCCATCTGGGCCACGTGTTCCCCGATGGCCCTCGCGAACATGGTGGGCTACGGTATTGCATCAATTCCGCCTCGCTGCGGTTCATCCATCGCGACGAGATGGAGGCCGAAGGGTACGGCGAATTCCTAATCCATGTGGAGGAAATCTGATGACCGATCAACGCGCCGTTCTGGCCGGAGGCTGCTTTTGGGGCATGCAGGACCTTATCCGCAAACTGCCGGGCGTGTCCCGCACCCGCGTCGGCTATACCGGTGGTGATGTGCCCAACGCCACCTATCGCAACCATGGCACCCATGCCGAGGGAATTGAGATCTGGTTCGACCCGACCCGGATTACCTATCGCGATCTGCTGGAGTTCTTCTTCCAGATTCACGATCCCACCACGCCTAACCGTCAGGGCAATGACCGCGGGATGAGCTATCGCTCGGCCATTTATTACGTGGATGATGCACAGAAACAGGTGGCCGAAGACACGATTGCCGATGTGAATGCCAGCGGCATCTGGCCCGGCAAGGTCGTGACCGAGGTCGAACCGGTTGGTGATTTCTGGGAGGCCGAGCCCGAGCATCAGGATTACCTGGAGCGTATCCCCAACGGCTATACCTGCCATTTCCCACGCCCGGATTGGGTACTGCCAAAGCGATCCAGCGCAGCAGAGTAAGGACTCCGGTAGCCCCGCGCGGGGCTACCCGACCGCCACCCGAGGTCTTCCACTGGCTTCGACGGTAATCAGCGCTTCGACGAACACCTCCTGCGCCTCGATCTTGGCGGTACGGATGTCGCGTTCGACGCTCACGCGGATATCTTCAGCGCCCGCTTCGCGCACCGCGCCTTCAGCCTCACCGCGCAACACGTCTTCAAGCAACTTCAGGGCAGTATTCGAGTCCGAGAAATCCTGCGGCCCTTCTTCCAGATGCACCCGATAGCGGCCTTCAGCCGGAGATGTAACGGACCCGGTCCGCCGCAGAGTCAAGCGCCCGACAACCGCACCGATAGCATTTGCAACACCGGCATGTTCGGGTAGCACCATCTTGCAATGCAGCCGCTCTCCGACCGCTGGATAATAACTGGGGGCCGAGGCCCCAAGACCCACCACATCCACATTCAACGCCGTATCCAGCGCCACTAGCCCACGATGCTTTGCCAACCCGCGCTGCGTCAGCACATGCCGCGCCAGATCTTTAGCTGGCAATCCGAGTCCATCGCTTTCTTCGGCAAAAGCAGTCTCTAACAAGGTCAAAGCGGTCTGTTCTGTCAGTTGATCTACAATGATCTGCGCCAATGCTTCAGCCGATAGTTCCAGGCGATCTCCCGACCCAACACGCTTGCGCGCAACCAGTTCCAACGCCTTGAGCGCAGCCGAGCGATCCCAATCCTCAAGCCGTCCCAGAACATGGCTGGCATCCGATGGCGTGACGCCCGAAACCTGCACTATTCCGCGATCCACCAAACGGTTCAGAGCCCCATGCTCCATACGTGTCTGCAACAGATTGCCGAGGGGCACGACATCATTCCCCAGGCGGTCCAGCAATACGGATTCGCGCGGCCCCACTCCTTCGGCGGGAATGCCCGGCACCCGGCGGGCAAACCGAGTGTCGTGCTCGCCTACCGTCGTGGTCCGTAGCTGCTCATCCAGTGCAGCATGCACCACATCCGGAGCCTCGGATGCGATCAGCGACACTGGCAGCACCCGGCGCGGCCCAAGGAAGACACCACCGCCCAGGCCCTCGGTCACCACATGCACCTGACTGTCACCACCAAGACCATGGGTGCGCATCGCCACCGCCTCGACCATGGTCCGAAAACCGCCCACCTGCGCGCCAGCAGGGTCGATGGCTGGTTTCCCATCCCGGATCAGCGCCACATCGGTTGTGGTGCCTCCGATATCTGACACCAGTGCATTCTCAGCCTCGGTCAACCAGCGCGCGCCTACAATCGAGGCCGCGGGGCCGCTCAGAATCGTCTCAATCGGTCGCTCCCGCGCTTGCTCGGCGCTCATCAGCGCACCATCCCCGCGCACAACCATCATCGGAGCAGTAATGCCCTGTGCACGCAGTTGATCCTGCGCCCGTCCGATCAGCCGGTCGATCATGCCGATCAACCGCGCATTCAGCACAGCCGTCACCGCCCGCTTCGGTCCGTTCAACTTGGCCGACAGATGGTGAGAGCATGTCACGGGAACACCCGTACGCTCAGAAATTACGCGTGCGACCTCCAGTTCATGCGCCGGATTTCTGGTGGCGAACTGCGCCGCGACCGCATAGCCAGAGATGCCCGTATGTGAATCTAAAAAAGCCTCTAACGCCGGAATGTCCAATTCCGCAGCCTGACCACCTGCATGATTGTGTCCACCAGCCAGAACCAAAGCTGGGTCACCTTTCAATGCATCGCGCAGCCCGTGCTTTTCCAGATCGCTTTCCCGGAACCCGACATAGATCAGTGCTACGCGTCCACCCTGCCCCTCGACCAGAGCATTTGTGGCCAATGTGGTCGATAACGACGCCATGCCGATCTGATCGGGCGCAACCCCAGCCGTCTCAAGCACCGCAGAAACCGCCCGACCAACGCCAATGGCCAGATCCGCCCGCGTGGTCAGGGATTTGGCCGAGGCAATCACCTCGCTCTCATCCCGGATCAGCACTGCGTCCGTATAGGTTCCGCCCGTGTCTACCCCCAAAGCCAGCGCCATCGGGTCCTCCATCTGTTCGCCAGAATCGGGTGTAGCGTTTTCCTGCGGCGCGTCCAGCCCGTTTACGACAACTGAGACACCGCCCAGCGCGCAGCGTCAGCCACGGTTGGATCGGGATCATCGGTCAGTCCTTGGGCAATATGCCTCAACGCGGGTTGAGAGGAATTTCCGATCGCGTAAAGCACGTTCCGCACAAACCGATCCCGCCCAATCCGTTTGATTGGCGACCCCGAGAACTTCGCCCGAAACGCCGCATCGTCCAGCATCGCCAGTTCCGCCAGCGGTGGCGCGTTCAAATCTTCACGCGCCGCATAGCGAAAGTCGCTCGCCGCGACCGCAAACTTGTTCCAGGGGCACGCGGCCAGACAATCATCACAGCCATATATCCGATTCCCCAACAGCGCCCGTAAATCCTCATCTACCGGGCCCTTATGCTCGATGGTCAGATACGAGATACAACGGCGCGCATCCAACTGATAGGGCGCCGGGAAGGCATCAGTTGGACAGGCTGTCAAACAGGCCCGGCACGATCCGCAGTGATCAACCTCAGCGCCATCCACGGGCAAATCCAATGTGGTGAAAACAGACCCTAAAAAGGCCCAATTCCCCCAATCCTGACTGACTAGATTCGTATGCTTGCCCTGCCAGCCCAACCCGGCAGCCTGCCCCAGTGCTTTCTCTGGCACCGGCGCGGTATCCACAAAGACCTTAACCTCGCCGCCTGCTTCGGCAATCAACCAACGCGCCAGGCGCTTCAGGCGTTTCTTGACCAGATCATGATAATCCTTGTTTTGTGCATAGACCGAGATCGCGCCCAGCTCAGGATGCGCCAACACCTCAGTCGGATCATGAGCGGGCGTATAACTCTCAGCCAGCATGATCACCGACCGCGCCTCTGGCCACAGCACAGATGGATCGCCGCGCCAATGACTACGCTCGGCCATCCAGCCCATCTGCCCATGATACCCGGCCTCCAGAAAAGCAGCCAACCGCTCAGGTACCTGTGGTACATCCCATGGACGACACACTCGACAAGCGACAAACCCCTCAGACAGGGCTTGCTCCACCAACCGCTCCTTCAGCTCCGATCCGCTCTTCATCTGGCCAAAAATACCTTCGGGGCCAGGGACAGACAGCCCCGGTCCTATCCTGAATATCAGAAATCCAAATCAGCGTAATGCGGAGGCGGCCGGAATCCCGGAACCTGATCCGCCAGAATCGAACGGAAAGCCGGACGGGACTTGATCTTGGCGTACCAATCCTTCACCGCGGAACTCCGGTTCCAGTCCACGTCCGAAATATAATCCAACGCCGACAAATGCGCCGCAGCGGCAAAATCGGCCAATGTCATCTGATCCCCGGCCAGCCAGCGGCGATGGTCCAGCAGCCAGGCCATGTAATCCAGATGGTACTTGATCGCCCGCGCCCCCTCCTTGACGTTCTTGCTGTCCGGATAGCCCTGCCCCGTCACCTTCTTGTTCACCCGCTCATAAAGCAGTTTTGAAGTGACCTCGTGATGGAACTTGTCATCAAACCATCCCACCAAACGCCGCACTTCATACCGCGCTTCGGGTTTCTTGGGCATCAGAGGCGGCTCGGGGCGGGTCTCTTCGATATATTCACAGATCGCCGCACTCTCGGCCATGATCTGACCGTCGAGCCGCAGCACCGGAATTTTCCCCGCCGGATTGCGACGCAGGAAATCCGGGTCCTGCTCCCAGTATCGTTCTTCGACCAGCTCAACCTCGATCTTCTTTTCGGCCAGAGACAGGCGAACTTTGCGGCAATAGGGTGAGAGGGGAACGTGAAACAGACGCGCCATGGACTTCCATTCGAACCAGTAGAATACGCCTCAAGCTTTAGCCGTTGAGGGGGCGAGGTTTCAATCCTCGAAACAATCGGCGCGTCCATCTGCGCGGATGGTGGCCGCTCCATCAAGGATCGAAGCCGCGCGTCGCCGGGTTCGGACCGACGGGTCCGTCACCGAGCGGTTGCGTGGAGACGGCAGGATCGCTGCCAGCCGCGCCGCCTGCACGGGGGACATCTTGTCGGCGCTGACGCCATAGTATTTCTGTGCGGCTGCCTCGACGCCAAAGACACCCTGTCCGGTTTCAGCGACATTCAGATAAACTTCAAGGATGCGCTGCTTGCTCCAGATCAGCTCAACGACCGGAGTCATCGAGGTCTCCAGTGCCTTGCGCACCCAGCTACGTCCCTGCCACAGGAACACGTTCTTCACCACTTGTTGCGTGATTGTTGAGGCCCCGCGATTGCCGCCGTCTTCTAACGCGTCTCTGATCGCTTCAACGTCAAACCCCCAATGCAGGCAGAAGTTGGCGTCTTCGGCCGCGACGACCGACCGTGCCATGACAGGCGCGATCTCATCGATCGGCACCCATTCACGCTCGATCTTGCCCAGCCGCCGCCATTCGGACCAGATGGTGTGTGTGACGGGCGGATTCACGACCGAATAGAGCAGCACCAAAGCCGCAAAAACCACCGACATGGCCAGAACGGCGCGCAAAGCCCAGCGCCGGATCCACACGATCGCGCCTGATATACTGTTTGTCTTAGTCGCCTGCTTTTTCTTACCGCCTGTCTTGCGGCCTGCTTTTTTTGCCATGCCCTGCTATACGCCGCGACCAGCGTATTTGAAACGGATTATTTCGCCATCAGGCGCGCATCGCGCGGTCGGATCACCGGGCGTGCGGTCTTGGCCGCAACCGCCCCACGGGCTTGCAACTCGGGGAATAATGCAAGGACTTCGGCTTGCGTGTCACGTTCTGATTGCGAGACCGCATGGGCGGGATAATAGCTTTCGCTCTTGGCGCCGTTGGCAAATATGATCTCATGACGCCGGAACAGCAGGTGGATATATTCCACCTTTCCGCCTTCAACACGGGTCACAGTGGTCCCGTTCACCAGACAATGGGCAGCGATCAACACCTCGGCATGGCCAAAAAGATAGGGCGCGCGCCAATCATCGATCAGCATCCGGTGCTGCGGTGACACCAGCAGCGGACTCGTCAGCCCGAACAAACCGGCCTTGAAGCGGATCGGAGCGAATTTTCCATCGGCTTCCACGACCGTGCGTCCCACCCAAAGAAGAGGTTTTGGACCGCTGTCGGCGGTTGTCACCAGATCACCGGGTTCGAGATCTTCAATCAAACGCGGTCCATCGGGAGTGTCGATCAAAGTGCCTGGTGTGAAACAGGGCGGGCCAAGATCACCATTGTTGATGTCGACCGAACCAAAGGAGCCGCCGTTGTCGCTGAAATCGGTCACAGACGAGGATACAAATGTACCCTGCTGGAGTACCGATCCATCGGTTGGCGTGAATACCTCTCGTCCATCGGCCAGATAGAAGGTGACGCCGGTATAAGTGACCTGAGTTCCATCTGGCAGCTCGATTGTCACCATATCGTTGAAATACGAGGCGGTAATATCCACCCCATCCACCGAGTCGCCATTCAGCCGGTTGATCAGATCATTGTCATTCTGGTCGATGATCTCGAAACTTTGCACAGTCAGAGTGGAGCCCACCACCGTGCCATTCGCCCCGGGGTTTGCCGGGTCGAGCAAAAAGAACTGATCTGTATAACTAGTGGGCATGTAACAACTCCACTTCACTCATATCTGTCGGAACGCAGAATGCCCGCAATTCCAGAACAAACTATGTCCAAAGCTAGGTGTTTTTCGCCAATGCGGGCAAGAATCGGCGCATTATGCATACGCAAATGAGGGCCTTGCGTGTCTTTTCAAACACGCAAGGTTAAGTTTCTGCCCGCATCAAAGCCTATTCTGCCGGCATGGCTGCCACTTCCGAGGTCAATGGATGGCTGAGCTTGTTCAACATCTCTTTCGGGCAAACCTGCAGGAAGTGTGCCTTTTCGACATCCCAGTGCTGAAGCAGATCTGCGGCTTTGCGGCTATAGGTTTCTGCAGCGTGGTGCTCGATCAACGATTTCAGCTGATCTTCCCAGTGGTCGACCGTTACTGGGCAGGTGACCAGGGTCTCCTTGTTCATCAGGGCTTCGGCTTTACCGTCCGGGTCGTACAGATAGGCCATGCCCCCGGTCATGCCCGCTCCGAAATTGGCACCAATATCGCCCAGGATCACGGCCACACCGCCGGTCATGTATTCACATCCGTTCGAGCCACAGCCTTCGATCACCACCTTCGCGCCCGAGTTTCGCACCGCAAAGCGCTCACCAGCACGGCCTGCTGCGAACAGATAGCCGTCGGTGGCACCGTAGAGGACGGTGTTGCCGATGATGGTGTTGTCATCCGCCTTCAGCGGGCTAACCTGCGGTGGGCGCACGACGATCATGCCGCCTGACAGACCCTTGCCAACATAGTCGTTGGCATCACCCGAGACCTCCAGCTTGAGGCCTGGAGCCGCAAAGGCCCCCAAAGACTGCCCGGCTGAGCCCTGCAGTTTCACATGCAGGTGGTCATCCTGGAACGTGTTCCGCATACCGAAATTCTGCACGATATGGCTGGAAACCCGCGTACCCACGGTCCGATGCGTATTCTGTACAGCATAAGAAAGCTGCATCTTCTCACCGTCTTTCAGGAACCGGGCGGCGTCACGCACAATCTCGGCGTCCAGAGTATCCGGCACCGCATTCCGATCCTTGTCGCGGTTGTAAACGATGTCATGCGCCCCATCGACAGTGATCAGCAGCGGGTTCAGGTCCAGATCGTCCAGATGCGCCGAGCCACGGCTGACCTGAGCCAGCAGATCGGCCCGGCCGATGATCTCATCAATCGAACGCGCACCCAGGCTTGCCAACAGCTCGCGCACCTCCTGCGCGTAGAAGGTGATCAGGTTTACGACCTTATCCGCATTGCCGGTGAACTTGGCCCGCAGGTCTTCGTCCTGCGTACAGACACCGACAGGGCAGGTGTTCGACTGGCACTGACGTACCATGATACAGCCCATCGCAATCAGTGCGGCGGTGCCGATGCCGTATTCCTCGGCCCCCATCATCGCAGCCATGACGATGTCACGACCGGTCCGTAGGCCACCATCGGTCCGCAGGGTGACGCGGTCGCGCAGGTTGTTCATAGCCAGAACCTGATGCGCCTCGGTCAGGCCCATCTCCCACGGAAGGCCAGCATACTTGATGCTGGTCGCGGGCGACGCGCCGGTACCACCATTGTGGCCCGAAATCAGGATGATATCCGCCTTCGCCTTGGCCACACCGGCAGCAATCGTGCCAACGCCCGAGGACGCCACCAGTTTCACCGTCACCTTGCAGCGCGGGTTGATCTGCTTCAGGTCATAGATCAGCTGCGCCAGATCCTCGATCGAGTAGATGTCGTGGTGTGGCGGCGGTGAGATCAGCGTAACGCCCTTGGTCGAATGACGCAGACGTGCGATCAGGTCGGTGACCTTCATGCCCGGCAGCTGGCCACCCTCACCGGGTTTCGCACCTTGGGCGACCTTGATCTCCAACTCTTCACACTGGTTCAGATACTCGGCGGTTACACCGAACCGACCCGAGGCTACCTGTTTGATCTTGGCCGAGGGATTGTCGCCATTGGGTTCCGGCACGAAATGCGCCGGGTCTTCTCCGCCCTCGCCTGAGTCGGATTTCGCACCAATCCGGTTCATCGCCACGTTCAGCGTCTTGTGCGCCTCAGGGCTCAGCGCGCCCAGCGACATGCCCGGCGTGACAAAGCGTTTACGGATCGAAGTGATCGATTCCACCTCTTCAATCGGCACCGGCTTGCCCAGCGGTTTGAAATCCATCAGATCGCGTAGGTGGATCGGCGGATTCGACTGCATCTTTGCCGAATACTGCTTCCACAGCTCATATGAGGCTCTATTACAGGCCATTTGCATCATATGCATTGAGGTCGCTTCCCACGCGTGGGTCTCACCTGATTTGCGCGCCTTGTAGAAACCACCGATGGGCAGCACATCCAAGCCATTGGTCCAACCCTTGGCATGTATCGCCTCGGCCTTGACGCGAATGCCATGGATACCAATGCCTGAAATCCGGCTCGTCATACCGGGGAAATACTCGGCCACCATGGCGCGGCTCAGACCGACTGCTTCGAAATTCAGACCGCCGCGATACGAGGACACGACGGAAATGCCCATCTTTGCCATGATCTTGAGCAGACCCTGATCAATCGCCTCGCGATACCGCGCCACGTTTTCGGTCAGGGTGCCGTCCAGCAGTCCCCGATCGATCCGGTCCGCCAAAGAATCCTCGGCCAGATAGGCGTTCACGACGGTCGCACCACAACCAATCAGCACCGCGAAATAGTGTGGATCGACGCATTCAGCCGACCGTACGTTGAGCGAGCAGAACGTTCGCAGACCTTGCCGAGTCAGGTGACTGTGCACCGCGCTGGTGGCCAGAATCATCGGCATCGCCACCTTGTCCGGCCCCGAATGATGATCCGTTAGCACCAGATGCCCAGCGCCCGAGCGCACGGCCTCCTCCGCCTCGGCACGGATACGGCTAAGGGCCACGTCCAACTGCCCCTCGCCCGGGGTAAAGCTGCAGTCAATCTCGGCCAGAGGGGCATTGAACTGCCCAACCAGCAACTCCCATTGCGCATTGCCTACAAAGGGGCTTTCCAGAACCACGATCTCGGTTTGACTGCTGTCCTCGTCAAGCACGTTCTTCAGGTTGCCGAACCGTGTCTTCAACGACATGACGCGATATTCGCGCAAGCTGTCGATCGGTGGGTTGGTGACCTGGCTAAAATTCTGCCGGAAGAAGTGGCTGAGCGGGCGATACTGCTTCGACAGCACGGCCGAGGGTGTGTCATCCCCCATCGACGCCAGCGCCTCTTTGCCATCTTCGGCCATTGGCGCAAGAATCTGTTCCAGCTCTTCAACTGAGTAGCCGGCAGCGATTTGACGCTTGCGCAGCTCTTCGCCCGAAAACAGAGGTTTTTCGCTCGCACTGCCCAACGTGGCATCCACGTCGTTGATCTTGCTGACCCATTCTCCGAACGGCAGCGCCCGCGCCAGCTTGTCTTTGATCTGCTTGTCGCGGAAGAGCTTGCCCTTCTTCATATCCACGGCCAGCATCTGACCCGGACCCAGAGCGCCCTTTTCGGCCACCGAGGCCTCATCAATCGGGACCATCCCGGCCTCGGACCCGGCAATCACCAGACCATCGCCGGTGACCACATAGCGCATCGGGCGCAGACCGTTCCGGTCCAGACCGGCGCAGACCCAGCGACCATCGGTCATGGCCAGAGCGGCAGGACCATCCCACGGCTCCATCACCGAGTTGCAGTAGGAATACATGTCGCGCCAGGCCTGCGGCAGTTCCACCGCCTGCTTGGACCAGCTTTCCGGAACCAACATGGTTTTCGCCATCGGGGCCGAGCGGCCCGCGCGTACCAGAACCTCAAAAACCGAGTCTAATGCGGCCGAATCTGATGATCCACCGGCGATGATCGGCTTGATGTCTTCGGCATAGTCGCCAAAGGTTCCACTGGCCATGCGGATCTCATGGCTCTTCATCCAGTTGACGTTACCCTTGAGCGTATTGATCTCACCATTATGGGCCAGCATGCGGAACGGCTGCGCCAGCCACCATTGCGGGAAGGTGTTGGTCGAATAGCGCTGGTGATAGATCGCAAAGGCGGATTCGAACCGTTTATCCATCAGGTCGGGGTAGAAAACCGCGACCTGCTCGGCCAGCATCATACCTTTGTAAATGATCGAGCGACAGGACAACGACGCCAGATACAGACCGGAAATACCCGCAGCCATCGCTGCCTTCTCGATGCGGCGACGGATGACATACAGCTCACGCTCGAACGTCTCTTCGTCTACGCCTTTGGAGTTCGAGATCAGGATCTGCTCGATCTCAGGACGGGTTGCGTTAGCCTTGTCACCCAGGCAGGTGACATCGACAGGCACATGACGCCAGCCGTAGATGTAGTAGCCCATGCGCAGAACTTCAGTTTCTACGATAGTCCGGCATTGCTCCTGCGCCCCAAAATCGGTGCGCGGTAGAAAGACCTGACCAACCGCGATCAACTGATCCATGTTGGGCTCATGGCCCGTGCGGCGGATCTGGTCATAGAAAAAGGGCACCGGGATCTGTACGTGGATACCCGCACCATCGCCGGTTCTGCCATCGGCATCGACGGCACCGCGATGCCAGACCGCCTTGAGCGCATCGATCCCAGCGTCGACAACCTTGCGCGACGGCTTGCCGTCAACGGATACAACAAGACCTACACCGCAAGAGGAATGCTCTTCTTCCTCGGAATAGAGACCGTTTTCGGCCATCCACTGACGCTTGGCTTCCTCGGCCCGCACCCAATCGGCATCATATTTGGTCATTGGCTGTCTCCTTCTTCCGGTTGGGCATACATGGCTTCGACCTCAGCTTTGGTCATCTGCCGGCGCTCGCCTGCGAACGCATAGCCCTCGGGCTTTTTGTCGATATAAAGTTCAAGTTTCAGCGCGTAGCCTGTGTCATCAAACAGGCCCGCCGCCATCTGTGTCTGGCCGTGCATCTCGCCCGGCAGTGTGATCCGGTACCAGAGCGCCGAGCCACAATCGGCGCAAAAGGTACGCTCGGCCCATTCCGACGAGGTGAAGGTTTTGACCGGGCCCAAAGCAGCATAGCCGGGCTCGGCCGGAAACGTCACCAGCATCGAACTTGTCCAGCGGCGGCACTGGTCGCAATGGCAGGCCCCCAGCGTGTCCTTCGCCGGAGTGGCGGTCACGGTGACCGCGCCGCACATGCATTGGCCTTGCAATTCGGGCATTGCTGTCCCTCCTGTCGCTGGGCTTGGGGTTACTCGGCTGCGACTGCAGCCTTGCTGTTAAACCGGTCGATAATGGCCTCGGCGCAGTCACGACCATCGCGTATCGCCCATACGACCAAAGAGGCACCGCGCACGATGTCACCGATGGCATAGACACCGTCCATCTCGGTCTCACCAGTCTGGAAGGCCGCTTTGACGGTACCCCAGCGGGTCACCGGCAGGTCAGATTGACCGAACAGGGTTGGCAGGTCTTCGGGCTCGAACCCCAGTGCCTTGATCACCAGATCGGCCTCTTCGACATAATCCGCGCCTTCGATCACCTCGGGGGCCTGGCGTCCCGACGCATCGGGCTGACCCAAGCGCATCTTCTGCACCATCACGCCTGAAACCGTGTCGTCGCCGGTGAACCCTTTGGGCGCGCTCAGCCATTCGAAGACTACGCCTTCTTCCTCGGCATTCTGCGTTTCACGCTGCGAGCCCGGCATGTTGGCACGGTCGCGGCGATAAAGGCATTTGACCGAGGTCGCGCCCTGACGGATCGATGTGCGCACACAATCCATCGCGGTGTCACCGCCACCGATCACGACAACTTTTTTGCCCTCGGCATTCAAGCGGCCATTGTCGAAGTCTTCAACCTCATCTCCGAAGCTCTTACGGTTCGAGGCGGTCAGAAAGTCGATGGCTTTCTCGATCCCGGCCAGACCGCTGCCCGGCATGGACAAATCGCGGGATTTGTAAACGCCGGTGGCAATGATCACCGCGTCATGCTTGGCGCGGATCTCAGCAAACTTGGCGGCATCCACGTCGCAGTTCAATTCGAACGCGACGCCGCCATCGGCCAGCAGGTCATTGCGCCGTTGCACAATGTCTTTTTCCAGCTTGAAGCCGGGGATGCCATACATCAGCAAACCGCCCGCGCGGTCATAGCGGTCATAGACGGTCACCTGAATGCCCGCACGGCGCAGCATATCCGCAGCCGCAAGGCCACCTGGTCCGCCGCCAATGATACCAACACTCTCGCTGCGCTCAGCGCCCGGTGCGACTGGTTTCACCCAGCCTTGGTCCCACGCGGTGTCGGTGATGTATTTCTCGATCGAGCCGATCGTGACCGTGCCGTGGCCGGATTGCTCGATCACACAATTCCCCTCGCACAGGCGGTCCTGCGGGCAGATACGTCCGCAAATCTCGGGGAAGGTATTGGTGGCCTGGCTGGTCTGATAAGCCTCTTCAAGGCGCCCTGTTGCTGTCAGATTCAGCCAATCGGGGATATTGTTGTGCAACGGGCAGTGCGACTGACAATAGGGCACACCGCATTGGCTGCAGCGGCTGGCCTGCTCAGCTGCTTTCTCGGCCGCGTACTCGGCATAGATTTCATCAAAGTCTTCCTTGCGGTCATTTGCAGCACGCTTTTCAGGCATGACGCGATCGATCTGCACAAATTTCAGCATCGGTTGCTTGGCCACGGGTCAGACTCCATGAATTGGCTAGGTCACGCCTCTTTAAAAGATGAACAGTCAGATTAAAAGTCAATATTGCTGACTTATTTATCAAATATTCAGGGAAATTCGGCTTTGGACGCGAAATTATTCCTGATTTTAGTTCCGATTCGGACCTATTTGAACACTTTCCTTTCGCGCACCACACTTATACCCATTGGTCATAACAATATGACCATAGCGCAGGGTCGAGCAGATGAGCCTTTTCCACCTGATTCTCGTGGCGATTATTCAGGGCGTCACCGAGTTTCTGCCCGTGTCATCATCGGGACATCTGATTCTGCTGCCCAGCCTCACAGGGATCGACGACCAAGGGCTTGCGATTGACGTCGCAGTCCATGTGGGAACGCTGGGTGCGGTCGTTTTGTATTTCTGGAGCGATGTAAGAAAAGCGCTGTCCGGCCTTCCTGAGGCGCTGCAGGGTCGCACCGACCGGCCAGAGGCGCGTCTGGCACTGGGTTTGATCATCGCCACGATCCCGACCGTGATCGCGGGTGCAATCATTTACATGACCGGCCTCGAACAAGCTCTACGGTCGATTGCCGTAATCGGCTGGACGATGCTGGGCTTCGGGCTGCTGCTTTACTGGATGGATCAGAAGGGCGCACAGACCAAACAAGCAGACGACTGGAACTTACGCGATGCACTCATCATGGGTGTCTGGCAGATGTTAGCACTGATCCCGGGGACGTCACGCTCGGGCATCACCATTACCGGCGCACGCAAACTTGGTTACACCCGCGAAGATGGTGCCCGGATTGCGATGCTGATGTCGATCCCGACCATTCTAGCCTCGGGCGTGCTGTTGTCTTTTGATTTGATCCAGCAAGCCAATATGCAACTGGCCAAGGACGGAGCGATCGCGGCAGTCTTTGCCTTTGCATCGGCCCTGTTGGCGCTCAGCTTGATGATGCGACTGCTGCGCAGCGTCAGCTTTACACCCTACGTGATATACCGGGTCATTCTGGGTGCGGTCTTGCTTGTGATCGCTTACAGCTGATCAGATCCGCAGGTTTTTGGCCGAATTCTGAATGTCGTCATATTGACCCGACGGGCGGAACTTCCACAGGTAGTCTGGCAGCACCGACTCGAGCGTAGTGGGCTCGATCCCCAACTCAGCAAATCCTTTCGCGCCTTCCGACACGACATTGTCGCGCCGCAGGTTCTTCAACTGATCGCGGGTCAGGATGTTGTTCGGGAACAGCTGGAAACTAACGAATTTCATTATATCCAGTACCCCGGCCATAACCTTCGCGGCCAGGAATGGTACGCTCAGAATGACGCGACGGCGATGAATCACGCCCAGCATCTGCTGCATCAGGGCACGGAAGGTCTTGGTCTCAGGCCCGCCCAGTTCGTAAACCCCCGGCTGGGCCTTGCCCAGAACACCCTGAACCGCGGCCTGTGCCACGTCATCCACATAGACCGGCTGAAACTGCGCCTCTGCACCCACCAGCGGCAGGAACGGGCTCAACCGAGTCATTCCGGCAAAGCGGTTGAAGAACTGATCCTCGGTACCGAAGATCACAGACGGACGCAGAATGACAGCGTTCGGCATATGCTGTAGCACCGCTGCCTCACCCTGAGCTTTGGTGCGCGAATACGCGCTGTCCGAGTCTACATCTGCACCAATCGCGGAAATGTGCACCACCCGCTCAATGCCCTGAGCCGCAGCCAGTCGGGCAATGCGCTCGGCCCCATCTGCCTGAACAGCGTCGAATGCGTTTTGCCCCAGTTCGTTCAGAACCCCCACGCAATTGACCACAGCATCGACCCCATGCATCGCTGCAGCGACCGAGGCATCATCACGAATGTTGCACAAGATGGGTTCAACCTGACCAACGGCACCGTATGGCTTTACGAACATCGCCTCATTGGGTCGCCGAACGGCCACACGCACGCGCCAGCCTTCTGAGGCCATCCGGCGCGCGATATAGCGGCCGACAAAGCCCGATCCACCGTAAATCGTGACCAGTTTGGACATGATGGCGCTCCTGCTGTCTGGGTCTGTTTTGATCTAGCGCCCAAGCGCGCGGCGAACAAGGCGCAATAACGCCGCGTGTCTGCGAAAATCGGAGGTCCTGACCGATCTAACGGGGGCGTTACAAAAAACTTCACAAAACTGACGCGAATCTGGTTGACGCCCCCCGCCAGTCAGCTTAAACGCCCCTCCACGACACCTGCCCAGGTGGCGGAATTGGTAGACGCGCTAGCTTCAGGTGCTAGTGTCCGTATGGACGTGGAGGTTCGAGTCCTCTCCTGGGCACCATTTCTTCCCTTTAAGCACATAATTTTCAATGGATTAGATAGAACTCGCGCCTCGTAAAGGTGACGCAGTGCCTCTAGTCATTTTTGAAGCAGGAGCGATTCTGATCATACCTAAGTGTATCGAACGGAATGCAATCCTTGGGGTATGGCGCTTTCGCAGTCGTATGCCCTGTTTCCGTCAGCTAGGGAAAACCGCTGTCAGACGCCACAATGAGCCGTTTCATGGAGCGAGGGATACATGCGTGCATCCCTGATCACAAACAGCGCTAAACACCAGTGAAGCACAACAAGCGCAAGTACAGGCGCCGCAACCAGATTGAGATCATGTTCGGCAGACTCACGGATTGAAGGCGTGTTGCCATCCGATACGACAGGTTCCCAAAAGTGCTCCTGTCTGCCATCGTTCTTGCCGCTCTCGTCATTTCCCGGCTATGAGTACTGAGCCTAAATCTGATGACACATCCCCACCCGTTTCCGAACTGCGACTCACGTACACGCTCGGAAACCAATGGCCTTGAGCCTGAGCCAATCGTCAATGTATGTTCGACCTTTCCCACCTATTGAGCGATGATTTCAACTCACTAAGCTGCGCACGTCGGATGCTAGAAGGAGTTACAGAGAATTTCCTTCGGAAGGATCGGTTGAACGTTGACAGGCTGGAAAATCCACAGATGTGTGCAACTTCAGAAATCGGAATACTGGTTTGTTCAACCATCGACTTTGCTTTTTCCAGCTTTAGTCCCATAAAAAAATTTCATACGACTCTGATCGAAATATTTTTTGAATAACCGCTCTACGTGACGGGCACTCATATTCAGCTCTTTTGCGATTTCTGATGTGCTGTAATCTGGATAGCTGTAATTCTTCATGATTTTGACCGCTTTTAAAACTCTCACATCATCAACACCTAACCGGTCCTGTAATGATCTCCTTTGTTTTGTGCATTGCTCTCTAATTTCACCCTTGATTAAAATATCCGCAACATGAGCAGCAAACGAGCGACCCAAATGTTTGTCGATAATATATAACATGACATCAAAAGTAGCGATATAACCACCGGATGTGAGCATTCGCTCAGACTCAGAAAATATTGCATCATCCAAAACGCTTGGGTGAAGCTCAAAGTCAACTGCGGCTAGTTCTTTCCAATGTGCTGTAACCGGCTTATGACCAAAAAAACCGGTGCTCGAAACAGACGTTACGGCATCGGATAATATCACCATTTCGGATGACCGTTGCCTAACCCAGTTTACCGCTGTTTTTAGCTCCAATGCATGTTTTTTGCATTCTTTTCCGTCGAGGAAAACCATAATGTCTGGCGGTTTGCTCACGGTCCGGAAGTCGCTGGCTTTAACTTCAATCCCGGCGGTCGATTCTATGGCGCCTTCTGAGTTTGAAACGATATTCCATGTATACAACTCCTTGCCTGAAACCGAATTTGCACATTGCAGAATATCCAGAATTGCCGCCAGTTCTGTAACAATGAAATCAGGAAGAACATACAGCATAACCTCGCGCGATCGCGCGAATTCATTGTGATCCAGTTTAGCCATCTTTTCTCCCCATTTTATGCGCCGACAGGAAGGCACGGTCGATCAGCATTATTCCTTCCTTCGTCAACGCATATAAAAGCCCTTCTCGCCTCTGCCATTCGCGTTTTTTGGCCGTTCATTAAATATCTGCATCGCTACAAGTTAAATTTAGCAAGCAAACGATTAAATCATCAGCGTCTTACCAGTTCTCTGCGCCGCGCACATCGCGCGGACAGACATATCTTGCTGTAGGCCTCGTGCTGCACGCGGCCCTGAGCAAACAATCAGCGAAGAGATAAGGCGAATGACGAAGGTGCCGCCACATTCCCTACGAAGAAATGCGACGGGCACATCCTGAGATCTTAGCCTGTGCTCACTTCAACAAGCCTTCGCGCACCAATTCATCCTGTGTTTTCTCGATGCCCTTACGCAACGTATCGGCCAAGCAATCAATGTTCTCATAGGACATGGTCAAGGGTGGAGACAGGATGTTCAGGTGACCGGCCGGTCGAATGATCAGCCCCATCTCACGGCAATTGACAGCGATGCGTTCGCCGATATCAATTTCAGCATCAAACAGAGCTTTACTCTGTTTGTCCGCGACATTTTCAATCGCGACCATGAAACCTTCGCCACGCACGTCCCCCACAATCGGCAGGTCCGAAAGCGCTTTCAGCTTGCCCATGAAGTAGGGCGCGTATTCTAGTACACGGTCGCACAGATTTTCACGCTCCATGATTTCGATGTTCTTCAAAGCGGCGGCACAACAGACCGGGTGTTCCGCATAAGTAAACCCATGTGTGAACATCGAGCCTTTTTCGATCGGCGTTCTAAGGGCTTCCATGATCTTGTCACTCAAGATGGTGGCACCAAGCGGCAGATAGCCGGATGTCAGGCCCTTCGCCACCACGACAATATCGGGATCCATCTCAAACATTGCCTGCGACGCGAACATATGCCCCAATCGGCCGAATGCCGTCACAACCTCATCTGCCAGAATGAGAATATCGTTATCTTTACAGATCTTGGAAATCCGTTTGAAGTAACCAGAAGGCGGAAGCAGCACACCGGCCATGCCCATAATTGGTTCAGCGAAGAAGCATGAGATGTTTTCCGCTCCGACCTCTTCCACTTTTGCCCGGAATTCCTCAACCAGCTTGTCGCAGAACTCTGCGTCCGACAAACCATCAGCATCTCGATAGGCGTAAGGCGCCGACAAGTAATGAACCCCCACTTCAGGAAGGTCAAAACCGATCTTGTTATATGGGATACCGCAGAGCGCGGCCGAAACCGTTGTGCTGCCGTGATAGCCGCTATGGCGGGCAAGAATTTGCTTCTTATTGGGCTTGCCGATGCTGTTGAAGTAGAGCTGGATCACTCGCAGGGCCGCGTCGTTAGACGTAGACCCACCGCTAGAAAACAGAACATGATTCAGATCGCCAGGAGCAAGCTCGGCCAGCTTTGCGGTGAGTTCCGCCGCCGGAGGAGTCGTCGTATTGCGAAACGGGTTTGCATAAGGCAGCATGCGCGCTTGCTGAGTGATCGCATCCACAATCTCAGTCCGACCATAAGAGCGCTTTGGGGATCTGTAGCATCGGGTTCCAAAACGCCCCGATCTTTGAGCTCCCAAACATGATCTCAAAGGGAAACGCTGACAGTCCGCCTAGTTCAGTCCTGTTTGTTCGATTAAAGTCTTAACTCTTATCTTGGGGCGGGCTTGCGCGTACGCCCGGCCCGCTCATGGTTTTAAGCCTTTAATCGCGAAAAAAAGTCTGGTTAGTTTGCGACTGGAGATCATGTAATGATGTATCTGGTGAAGTCGGTTATATTTGCGAACCAGACGTCTTCAGTATTCTCGATACTTCCATACCCCCAACCGGCATGTACGAAGTGAAACCCTGCTCTTACGGCAGCTTGTTTGTCGACTTCCATATCCCCGATGTAAACCGAACGCGATGGATCAGAACTGGTAGTCAAGGCACACTTCAAGAGTTGATCGGGGGAAGGTTTTCCGCGGCCTGCTTTGACATCGTCAGGCGTGGTTAAGCAATCGAATGCGATGTCAGGCAATAGTGCATCAAGTATTGCCGTGGTTCGCTCGCGGTTCTTCGAGGTTGCAACAGCCAGCTTCAATCCATATGAAGCAAGCTGCTTTAGCCCGTCTTCGACCCCATCGTACACCCGAATATGATGCTGATTTTCAAGCGAATACAAATTGTAAAGGCGAGCGATTTCATCATGATGGGCGTCATCAATCTGCAAGTGCTCCAGGATCGCCTTAAACGGATATCCGATAAACTGTGCATAGGAAGAGAACGGTACTGACAACCCCACATCACGCATTGTAGCGTCCCAAGACAGTTCCATTGCGGGCACTGAATCGATCAAGACACCATCCAAGTCAAACGCTACCAGCTCAACGTTTCTATTCCTTGCTTGTGAATTCATCAAATTCACAAAGAAGTGGTCCTGGGTCGAACTGACACTTTCGGCTGTGTAATCCAGCAACTTAACCGCAAGATTAAAATCTGAAAGCTCATCAATATCCACGGCCTCACGATGATCAACTTCCGCCAAATACACCGGAGCGTTTATTCTCGTGTTGTGAGCGAGATAATCTTCTTTCCAAAAAACATAGGCACCGCTTGTTTCTGCGAACACCGGTGTAAGACTCTGAGTTTGAGCGATCATCTCCGGATTGTAGTTAATCGGCTCACCATCAAACCAGCAATAGGTTTGTAACTTCTCGACCGCCGCTGCCGAGCGGTACTCTCCAGACGTCACCTTCTCAATTGCGTCTCGCAGTGTTTCGCTGCGTATGAACGGCGAAGTCGCATGACATAAGACAATTACATCAGCATCTATACGCTCAACGGCATACCGAAACAGCTCATTTGCCTTTACTCCATCCCCATCCAGATAAGGTGGTCGAGCAAGAAATCTCGCGCCTGCAGGAAGCAGCTTCATTACTTGAGGTTGGCTTGAGTAGCTAAAAACGTCTCCAACACTCTCCAACTCCACGAGCGTTCTGAAAATGTGGTATGCAAGCGGGTGATCGCCCAAACGCAGAAAATTCTTGTTTGGCAATCTCCTCGACTGAAGTTTTAGAGGCACAAGAGCAGAAACTTTGATCATATTCATGAATACCAATTTGAGTGTATTAGCAGATATTCGTTGTTGGAAAACGCGCCCGAGAACTATCCACTTCCAGACTAACTCGCAACCCCAGTAATTTGTCCTGTGAGGATGCGCCGCACTTCCATCAGCACAGGCGAATATCGAACCCAGATTCGATGCTACAGCAGAACCAATTGCTAACTATCCAGTTGCTGCACCTTCTATTCATTAAGGGCTTCAATATTTGCGTATGGGTTAGTCATATTTGTAGTGGGCCAGTGATCAATCAACCGCAGGTACATGTCACAAAAAAACGATGGTTGTATCGGGAGTGAGGCATTGCCTGGTAGTGCCTCAAGCACCCACGCAGCCCTCCATCGCTTCCCAGTCCTGGGTGAATGACAGCGGATATTGGAATGGCATTTCGCGCGCTGCAGTAAAACTTGCCTAGTATTTGCCGTTAGTCTTCCGTTTGAGGCGAGAAATACTTGGCCTCTATCCATTCCCTCAACTCGCGTACGTCTGGCTGGTCCGCGATTTCGGCGATCCGTGCCTTGTGACGGGCGACGCACAGCTTATGCAAACGCTTGGTTTCTGTGTCCTGCAGCAACTCAGCCTCTGCTGCCCGTGCAGCTGGCAGCTGATGGGCGATCCAGTTTTCTGATGACCCGCCTCGCATCCGAACACGATAGTATTTGTTATTTACTCTGCGGTTTTTGTTCACAACATCGCCCCGATCCATCTTGATCAGATACGAGTCTACCGAGCGTAATCCATGGTGATTGAGCGTCACCAGATCATAGGCCCCCCTGCAATCATAGCTTTTCTGCTTTTCATCGGTGACGAACTCAAACGGTGCTGGACGGCCTGAACCATCTAACCATACAAGATCATTTTCGGATCCCGGGTGTATCAAAGGGCGGTGGTTCGATGGACGTTCGAACGCAGCTAATCCGTGCAGGATCGTCTTAACACCTCGGCGCGCCTTCCAGGGACCTGGCGTCGGATTATCGTGAACCTTATATTCCTCAGTCAACCATACATCGTGATATGCCTTATGCCCGCTTGATGTGAAATTCAGCTCGCTCATGGACAGAGCATGAAAGGGGCCCGCCGCCCTTAACAGATCGGTAAAATGACCGTCACCAACCCGGATGTTGACGAATTCATCCACGTCCATCGAGATGACGTAGTCAGACCGTCTGACAACAGGCATTTGTCGCGCATACTTAATCGCAACAGGCTGGTAGTAAGTCGACTGCATCACAACAGCCGGATTGGGCAAGTGAATGATTTCACCCAACTCATCCAGTCGGTCCAGCAGAAGATCCGTGCCATCCGTGCAGTGATTTGAGAAAACGACAAAATTACTGATGCCGATTGATTTGTGAAACGCCAGCCATTCGAGGATGAAAGGCCCCTCATTCTTCATACAGGTGATGATGGTGACCGTCGGGTCTTCCAGATTGTGCGTTGGATCAGGGAGTGCCGCTCTCGCAGGTTGCAAGCGATCTGTGGATCGCTCCAAAACCCAAACCGAACCTTTGAGGTAATCTTGGTTCACTTCAAAACCGAGCGCATTAAACCTGGCGAACACGCGATCCTGTCCCGCTTCGCCATAAACTTTTGGATGTAGCTCAAGGATGACCGTGTTCACGCCTTGAAGCGACGTGTTGTTGAATAGATCGAGCTCGGCACCCTCTATGTCAGCGATGATGACGGTCGGACGTACTTCCTTCAACAGCTCGTCAATGCCATAACCTGGAACAGATACGACCCGCGTGAAAGGCCGAGAGTCCGGCTCCACGCTAGCGGCCCAGAAATCCTTTCGTAAATAGAAGTCCATGGCTTGACTGCTCTTCGCGCAGACAACTCCGTTGCGAATATCGACATTTGCAATGTCGTTGATGCGGTGGGTTTCTTCAATCAACCCGATGAGTTCAGGATTGGCTTCTAACGCAACAACTTTTTCAACACCGGGCACCTGAGCTGCCACCCCGGAAATCAGACCAACGCCAGCACCCAACTCCAGTACCCGATCGCCAGAACTCAAGAGTTTTCTGACCGCCTCGCATTCGCCCTTTTCATAGCGATTGTTTCGCATAGGGCGCTCGATCTTCGGTGTTATGACCTGAGGTACAAATGGGATGCGAAGCCCCTGAACCTCAATCGTCTCTGCATAGTTAAAGCTTGAATCTGTTTCCGCCAACTTTGCAGGCATGGAATTGCCATCTGACATGTCATTCTCCGTCCGGAGACGAAATCCGGTATCCTAAATTGCGCAGGCATCTGATAGCTTTGCTACGCAGATCTGGTTGCTGCCGCAGTAACCGCGTCATGCTGCGTTTTACGTAGCTATCTGCAAGTACTTCGTCATATTTCGCCTCCAACACCTCAAGTGGTATCCGGTTGCTGTCCTTTAGCATGGTCGCCCGAACTCCAGTATCTGGGCCGATAAAGATCGCGGAGATGTATCCACCGCCAAAAACCACCGCATGCTCAGCACCCAGGCTCTCCAGATAGCTCGTAGCGTTCTGGACCGCCGGATAGATGATGTGCGTATCGTCAAAGACCACGATGCATTTCTCTTTCATCACGGTCAGCACGTTCAAAAAGTCCGTAAAGGCTGCCGCGATCGTGTGTTCGCCGTCAATGAACGCAAGATCAAACCGGGCCTCGGGCGGGTCCGAGCGCAACGATGCGGACGTCGTCTCGCGTGTTGACAGTTTCTGCATCTGGCTGTCGTTTGCATATTGCCGAAGGCCATCCAGCATATCCTGGGTCGTCACATGCTTGTACTGATCTAATGCCCCCCGCGCATCCGGGGTCATTTCGGGGCGCAGGTCGATCGACAGCGCTTCGATACAGTCGTCATCCATGACATGTGGTTGCAAGGATTTCCCCAGATACGAGCCGATCTCCAGATACCGGTAGGAGCCGTCTTTGGCCGCAATCTCCTGCACGTTAATAAGGGTGCGGGTGCCGCGCCTGCCGACCTGTCCTTTGAGTTTGAAATCGTCATTCGTCAGCGTATTCGGTGCAACCATTACCAGGTGACCTCAGTTCTTGTTCGAAGCATCGACCAGTTCCTGCGCAAGCTTCGAAAGCGCCGTATTGATAGCGGGATCGTTGTCGAATTCGTCCTTTTCGATCAGGGTCTGTAACCTGCTCCAGCGTTTGGCCAGAATGCAGCGCGACATGGCGGGCGGAAACAGCTCAGCTTCGGCACCGGCCTGCGCCCAAGCTTGCAAAATCGACGGTTTGGGAGTGTCTCCGTCCACGCACCAGGTATGTTCAAACAGCGTCATGATGAACTTCAGAGGTGCTTGTTTCGGATGCCTTCGATCCGCAACATAGGGCAGCTTGAAGACATCTGTGACGATCTCATAGGACGGCCAATAGTGCAGAACGCCTTCGTCTTGGAACTCACGGACCACTTCGTCCAGAGCCACGCGCAGAACACTTTTCGAGACGGAGTTCGACGTCAGGCATGAGTTATCCCGGAACGTCGCGATCAGCGGGATCGGAGACAGGGTAAACAGTATCTTGGCATCCGGCCGATGTTTTCGGATCAGATGGTAGATAGCACGCAGGTTATCTTTGTTTTCTTCGACCGTCGACACGCGAAACTTGTGCCGCGATGGGTCATAAACATCTTTGGGAATGGTGCGCCAGAACACGTTCCCAGTGACCTCATCATACCAGATCTCTGATAATCCGAAGGTCAGGATGAACACATCGGTTTCGTCAAATATACGTTTGGTTTCCGCCTGCACCTCAGGGTCATAACCATAGGATTCGGCCTTGTAGCCATGCCAGAGCTCTCCTTCGAAAACCTTGTTTTCCCATGCCCACTCGAATTGCTGGCGGATCACGAAAGAATTCACCATGCCTTCGCCACAGGTCACGACATAGGCATCTTTGGCATCTTCTTCCTTGTTGAGAACACGATAGTTCCGACGCGACAGCCATTCCGAGATATTCGCCGCAAAACAGCTGCCAAAGGCTGTAATCTGTGTGTCGGGGGTGATGAACGGTTCTTTCGGGGTCCAGCCTTTCAGCACGTATTTTCCAACTGCATCCGCTGGAATCATGCGCGCTACATTCGGGTTGGCATTCGTGTGCTCACCCCGAAACCAGGTTCTGAATTCAGGTGTATTTTTCGTCGTGCGTTGAAAGTTGAAGTGACGCGCACGGTTCGATCTTGCCATATCGCCCTCAAGTCAGTTGCCCTGGCGCTTATTGTTGGCGGAAAGCTGCGCCTTGTTGCAGCTACATCTATCCACAACACCATCTGAATTCTAGCGATGTTTTGTTGCCCGCCTTTTCGCTGAGGCTTGCTGGACGCACCCCACCTGATCCAATAGAGTTGCGAAAAACAGGTCGACGGGGTCCCCTGACGGCTCAGGCGAGGTTGCAGAGCATAACATGACAGACCTTCACCAAATCGGCATGCTGTGGATGCGCGGTTCGCTGAGCTTTCTCGAGCAGCTCTGCGTTCAGTCTTTCCTCGATGCGGGGCACCATACCATCCTTTACACCTACGAGGATGTCGATCGCGTGCCGAACGGGGTCGAGTTTCGCGATGCCGCCGATGTCCTGCCTGAAACCGGGTTTCTGGTACACGAACGCACCGGCTCGCCTGCGCTGCATTCCGATCTGTTCCGATACCACATGCTGCGTGACGCCGACCGAATGATCTGGGCCGACACGGACGCCTATTGCCGCAAACCCTTCGTTACCGAGACCGGCCATTTCTTTGGCTGGGAAAGCAAGAAGCACATCAATGGTGGTGTATTAGGCCTGCCCCGCGATAGCGAAGCACTGCGTCTGCTGCTGGATCATTGCTCGGACGAATTTGCCATCCCGACTTGGTATGGCGAGAAATACGTCAAGGAACTGGAAGAGAAGAAAGCCGCTGGCAACCCGGTTCACGCTGGCGAACAGCCATGGGGTGTCTGGGGGCCGCATGCGGTCTCGCACTTCCTGCACAAGACCGGCGAAGATCGCTATGCCTTCCCGCAGGAGGGGCTCTATCCCTACACATTCAAAGACCGTCGCAAGATCGTAAAGCCCAACAACCGGATCAGCGATTACGTCACCGACAATACCTATTCGGTGCATCTGTACGGTCGGCGAATGCGCAAGTTTCTGGCCGAGCATTACAAGGGTGTACCCGATCCGACCGGTCTGCTGGGGCAATTGCTAATCAAGCACAAGATCAACCCGCTGAATGCTCCATTGCGGGATTATCCAAACCCCGATCCCAATAGCGCCTTCGCCAAGGTGTTTCGGGAAGAGATCGACGGCAAGCAATATGCGGCGGCCACACCCGCGGTCAGCGATACTGCACCCCTGAAATCGGTTGTTGGGGTGACAACCATGAAGAACGAGGGACCCTATATTCTGGATTGGGTCGCTTATCATCTGTGGCTGGGATTTACCCATTTCCTGATCTACACCAACGACTGCTCGGACGGCACAGATGAGATTCTTGACTGTCTTGCTGAACGCGGGCTGGTCACTCGCGTCGACAACCCAGCACGCATAGACAAAGGCGAACGGCCGCAGCGCGTGGCGCTGGCACTGGCGCAGGATCATCCGGTGATTCAGGCGGCAGATGCTTACATGGTCTTTGACGTGGATGAATATATCAACATCCACACGCCCGAGGGCACCTTGCGATCCCTCATGAACGCCACTGGAAATCCTGAACTTATCGCAATGACCTGGCGGTTCTTCGGTTGTTCCGGTGTTGTCGATTTCGCTGATAACCCTGTGCCGCTCCAGTTTGACCGCTGCGCCCCGCAGAAAGTGCGCGTGCCCCATCACAACTGGGGCTTCAAAACCTTCGCGCGCAGACCGTCGAGCTATTCGAAATTCGGCATCCACCGACCATTGGAGCCGGTGACAGAGACCATGCCCCATTGGGTCAACGGATCGGGCCGACAGATGCCCGACCGTTATCACGAAAAGGGCTGGCGGTCGTCGCTGGAAAGCTGGGGCTACGATCTGGTAACGCTGAACCATTACTCGATCCGGTCGCTGGACAGCTATCTGGTCAAACGCGACCGCGGCCGCACCAATCACATCAACCGCGAACAGGGCATCGGGTATTGGAATATCCACAACCGCAATGACGAACAGGACACCTCTATCCGGTCACATTTCGAGAAATCCAAGCCTGTACGTGACGACCTGCTCGCGGACCAACGATTGGCAGAATTGCATGAGGCAAGCTGCAACTGGCATCGCGCGCGGATCAACGCTCTGAAGGACCTGCCTGAATACAACCAGCTCTACCAGATCCTGTCTCAGGACATCCTGTCCCACAGTGTATCGGACGACGTTCAGCCAGGTTTTGCACCACTTTCCCATACCGCGCTGACAGGTGAGCCCTTTGTCAGCGATCAGCCCCAACCGACACCACCCGAAGAACCGGAACCGCAAGCTGAAGTTCTGCAAGCCTCGGGTCATCCCATCCTACTGGGAGACGACGCGCAAGAAGCTTATGAGAGCATCAAGAAACGTGTCGAAACACTATTCTCGCCCCTCAAACCCGTCCCCCCCCTCTCACGCGATAAGATCACGCTTGTAACAACAATGCGGAATGAGGCACCTTTTCTACTGGAATGGGTCGCCTATCATCGCTCGATCGGGGTGACGGATTTTCTGATTTATACCAATGGCTGTACCGATGAGACGGTTGAGCTGCTGGACCGCTTGCAGGCGCTGGGATATGTGACGCGACTGGACAATCCATTCAAGTCAGACAAAGGGCAAAAACCGCAACGCGGAGCGCTGAACCATGCGATCACCCATCCTCTGATCTCGGATGCGGATTGGTACATGTGCATGGATTGTGACGAGTTCATAAACATCCATGTGGGTGATGGTACCATGCCCGAGCTGTTCGCGGCGATGAATGAACCGAACCTGATCTCGATGACATGGAAGCTGTTCGGGAATGCGGACGTTACCGATTTCGAAGACAAGTGGGTCATCGAAACCTTCGACCGCTGCGCGCCTCAATTCATCCCTAAGCCGCGCATGGGCTGGGGCTTCAAGACAATGGTCCACAAATCTGCGCCCTATGCCAAGCTCGGCGTTCACAGGCCGCTGAGCCCGGACGAAGATCGGCTGTCTGAGATACGGTGGGTTAATGGATCTGGTCTGGAAATGCCGGAACAGGTGCATGCATCAAACAGCTGGCGGTCAACCAAACGGTCGCTGGGTTATGATCTCGTCACGCTGAACCACTACACTTTGCGATCTGCCGACAGCTATCTGGTCAAGCGTGATCGGGGGCGGGTGAACCATGTCGATGAAGATATGGGCGGGTATTACTGGGACCGCCGGAACTATAACAGTGAACGTGACGCCCGAATTCAACAGCATGTGCCACGTGCCCGCGAAGAACTGTATCGGATTATGGCCGATGCCGAGATCGCGGCGCTGCACAAGTCAGCTGTCGAGACGCACAAACGTAAGGTGGCCGAATTGAAGGCCCTGCCTGAATATGCACGCCTCTACGAAAAGATTTCCGCGCCTGACCAACCTGACGCGATTTTCATGCCCGAGCGCACCGAAGCTGAGGTGGCCGATTAGCCGTCCTGCTCACGCGCCTGTTTCTCGGCGTGGATCGCCCGGCGGATCGACATGAGCTGGCTCCACATGCGACGCTGTGCGGTCATCGGCAGAACGCGCGTCGGGCCGATCTGACAGAGGCGCGCGTGCGTGTAGAACATATCTGAATCCTGCATCAGCGTTTTGATGCGTTGGTGCCGCCACGCGACGGATCGGGTATGCAATTGATCCAGTTCAGGGTCGGCGCGCAGCTCGGCCACGCCGTCGGCAATCGCATCGGCGTGGCGCAGGATCGTGGCATCTTCGATCTGATTGAAATCGCGGTCGATCCAATAGGCCAGATCAATCGGGTCTTCGCTGTGATTGGGGCGACCCCGTTCGGCCTTGACCAGATAGTTCTCGACCGAGCCCAGAGCGTAGTGGTTCAACTGCGCCAACCCATATCTCGGCGCGACGCTGGGAATGACCGTGCCGGGTATGGCAGGGGCCGGATCACCATTGCCATCAACCATGTTGAATTCCGCACCGTCCTTTAACCGGGGCCTGTGCACGCCCAGCCGGTCCAGCCGCTGATCAGCAAGGAACAGTGTCTTGAACTGCACCGCACGCCATGGCCATAGCAATGTTGCAGGGGCCGCGCGAGTGAAGAGGCGCGTCATCGGCTGATCCTGAAAGGCAACTTGCTGATTATGCCCGAACATCCGCCACGGTACAGCAAACCCATCCGCATCGGGCCGCGCCGCAATCAGATCGGCGATCTGGCCGCTGCCTTCGTGAATGCACAGGAACTCATCCACATCCGATACCAATATCCAATCGGCCTGCTCGACCAGCCGGTGGTTCGATGCGCGGCTCAGGGCCTGCCACTGCACCGTTTTCTTGCCTTTGCGCGGGTTGGGCTTGTGGTAGACGATTTTCAGCGCATGCAACCGATCCAGAATCTCATCGGTTCCGTCCTCGCAATCATTGCTGAAGATCAGGAAATCCGTAACGCCGATGGCCCGATGATAAGCAATCCATTCCAGAATGAACGGGCCTTCGTTGCGCATGGTGGTCACGATCAGGCAGCGCATGGGTCATATCCCGTTCAACAAGTTAAGATCGCCAGAAATCAAGGTTTTGGACGCTCAGAAACAAGGATCGCATAATCCTGATCATTCGGCCAGCGGGCACGTCAATACGCGGCCTCGGCCTCATCGGGCAGCAACAGGCTGAACTCACCTTCCGAGAATTCATCGAAAGACAAATCCCACGATGCCCCGGGCCAAAGCAGTTGCAGTTGCTTTTTTGCGGGTCGGTAGACGGCTGTGTAAAGCGTTCCGAACCCGGATTTGAACGCGGTGGAATAAAGCGGCGGGCGCAGGAAGGCATCGATAAAACGCTTTTCGCTTTCCCGGTGCTGGTTCAGCCGGTTCAGAAGAAAGCGTTCGCGTTCGACCGTCGCTGTAAACCGCGCGTGTTTGGACCATTCAACCTGACCCTGATGGTTCGTCGCCACCGGCACATCCGAAATCTGCGGATGCCGGTCCGGGGCAAGGTAAACTGTGCTGTGGTTATGTTTCGCATCCAATACGGTGACGTTATAGCTCATGTGACAGGGGATGCGGCACAGGCAGTCGACCGCTTCAGCCGTGGTTTCGCAGGTTTGCAGCACATAGCGCAGGATCAGCGGAACACCGAACCCGTCCCCCACCTCGCGCCGCCCGCCGAAGGTAAGCGAGACGGTCAGACCCGCATCGTTGATCCCATCGAGCAGGCCCAGAACACCGTCACTCATCCCGATGATCCCGCGCCCGCCCCAGTGGGTTTTCAGCAGTGCCGCATCAAACGTCTTCGGATGGTAGTCATAGTTGCGCACCAGAAACGGGGTCTTGCCACGCCAGATCGCCTGACTGCAGCCCGACAGGTATTTCGGCGGGCAGTAGAAGCTGAGAAACCGCGCCTGGCTATCGCTGCCTCCGACCAGTTCGACCACCTCTTCATAGAGCGGCAGGAGCTCGGGCATGTGCTTTTGCAAGGCGCGCAGGCATTCGCGATAGGTGGGACGGGCCGAATACCCCTCTTGCGCCCACCAATCGCGATAGGCGGGCCAGTATTCGGCAAACAGCCCGGCCAGCTTGGGACCGGGCTGTTCCTCGTCGATTGAGCGAAAAACAAGCGCCATGGGGCTTTCTACATGATCTTGAACGCGGGGTCTTGCATCGGTTGCGCAGCAGGCAGGGGCTCAGCCGTATAGGCCGAGGTGATGCCATGGATCCATTTCTTCGAATTGTCCGTCAGCTTGAAGCCTTTGGTCATCGACCGGCCGCGCGTCACCAGAATACCCAGATCAGCGCCTTCATAGCGATAATCGCCGACATTCGAGATGCGCAAGAAGAACGCCTCATTCTCACCCACAGCGCGGCGGTGATAGTCGAAGCGGTCAAATACAACGCGGCCATCCTCAAGCATCTTGTAGATGCCCGATTGCGGCGCCTGCGTGATGCGGTCGACACTGTCATCGGTGTGTTTGATCACCATCTGCGACCAGCTGTCGATCATGTCAGGGTCAGCCCAGCGCGCGTTTAGCTCTTCGACATCCAGCTCGAATGGCTTCTTTGAGAATTCCAACAGGTGGAACAGGAACAGCGGCGCGTCCGCATGGGCAAAGGCCGCGTGGTTGGTCATCGAACTGGCGCCGGTGATGCGCGGGTTCAACTCACCCAACCATAACTCATCAGTTTTTTTATCGATCAGAAAGTCGAGTTCGAAATATCCGCGATAGCCGGATTTGCGCAGCTCTTCCCCGAACTGGAAGGTCAGCTGCCGCGCCTGTTCTCTGGCTTTCGGAGGAAAAGCGGTCGAGAAGATCTCGTTCCCGCACCAGCCGCCGCGATAGGGGGTGAGTTCGTTGAAACCCACAAGCTCGGTCATCAGCGGGCCCACAATGGTGCCTTCCGAGGTTGCACAGGCCTCGATCGCCGCCCCGCGACAGTCGATCCGCTTCATGATCTTGATCTCGCCTTCGCCGACGATTTCATCTTTGTGCTTGTTGAAATCGGCCTCGGACTTGATGAAGAACGTCGTATGGCCGCTGTCACCAAAGGCCGATTGCAGAACCAGATCATGGCCCAGCCCGGCCTTGTCGCAGATTTTCTGCAGGTGATCGTAGCTTTTGACCACACTCAGGGTATTAGGCACGGAAGGAACACCTGCCTTGTTGCCAATGCGGACCGTTTCGATCTTGTTGTCGCATTTGGTGCGCAGCTTGGCCTTGGGGAACCACAGTTGCCCGCCCAGTTCCTTGACCAGCTTCTCGGTCGTTTCATCAAACATCAGGAAGACAAACTTGGGTTTACCACCGCGCCGCTTGACCAGATCGATGACTTCTTTGTGCTGCAGTAGATAGTTGTTGATGTCTTCGATGGACTGGAACTCATCATGCGGCATTTCAGAAGGCACGAACACGTTCGGATGTCGCCCGTCAAAGCAATCCATGTAGCAGATATAGGTGAAGTTCATCACCCATTCATCCAGCCCCAACAGGTTGAAATTGGTCGCCGATACAAAATAGATCGGGTCCTTGTTGGTGTGGAAATACCGACGGATTTCCGAGATGTTCTTTAGCACCTTCTTTGGCATGATTGTTGTCCTCCCTGACCCCTTAGGGGTTCTTGACTGATTTCAAAGCGTCTTCTGTAAAGATGCGCAGGCCCAGATCGGCGCGGAATCCATGGATTTCCGAAACGTCCAGTTCCTGCATGAATTTGAGGATTTCGGGGCTGATCACCTGCCCCGGCACCAGAATGGGAAAGCCCGGCGGGTACGGGATCACGAAGGTCGCCGAGACCATCTCCTCTCCGGCCTCCAGCCGCTCAAGCATCTCTTTGTCTGGCTCGACGTAGTCGCAGTTATCTTCGTCATAAGACAGGAAGAAGGCGGTACGGATATCCCCCGCCTCGGTGCCTTTTTCACAACGGAACGCATCGTGGAACCGGCTGAAATCGGGCAGCGGCGGGACGTGTTCGCTCAGGTTTCTGACGCGCTTCTCAAAGGCTCGTTTTTCCATCTTGGACGCGTCGTCCATCAGATCGTCCAGTTCCTTGGCGATCTCGACTAGCACCTCGATCAGATAAGCAACCGAACTGCGCGTGGTGCCGATATTGGTCATGAACAACACGGTATTGCGCGAGGTCTTGTTGATCTGGATGCCGTACTTGTCCATCAAGATCTTGGTCTTGAACGTATCGCCATCCCAGCCGGTCGCGCCCACATGCAGCGTGATGCGGGTGGCATCCAGAACGAATTCGTCCTTTGCCCAACAATCCCAGACATCAGCCCAGCCCTGATCGGGGTCGAAATAGCTGGTCATGCCGCTTTCGCGATATTCCTCGGGGATCATGTCGCCCGCTGTGACCAACTTGAAATACTTCCTGAGCAGCGGATGGGTCGTCACCGCCCGGCGGATTGCCATCGCGCTTTCGACTTGTCGCTGAACGAATTCATAGCCCTCGATCTCGACCTGCCTGCGACCTACATCCAGTGAGGCGATGATCTGGTAGTTGGGCGAGGTCGAGGTGTGGGTCATGTAAGCCTCGTGAAAGGCCTCTTCGACCGCACCTTTGAACTGCTGGTCGTTGACGTGGATCATCGAGCCCTGCCGTAGCGCGGTCAGCGTCTTGTGCGTTGATTGCGTGGCATAGACCCGCACCCGCGCATCCGGCGGCGCGATCAGGCGGGTGTTCAGCAGGGTTTCGTCATCCGCGCCTTCCAGTTCAACCTGCTGCGCCGCATAAGCCTCGGCATGTTCCGGGGTGCGGAACCGCTCGCGCAGCAGGTTGGCCGAGCGCATCGCCGTGCGCACACGCGTATTCGGGGCAAAACGGGCATAGCCGAACCATGCCTCATCCCACAGGAACACAAGGTCTTTCTTGATCGCCAAACATTCCTGCATCACCCGCTGCACGTTATAGACAATGCCGTCGAAGGTGCAGTTCGTCAGCAGCACCATACGGACCTGATCCAGCTTACCCTCGGCCTTCAAAGCCAACAGCTTGTGCTTGATTTCACGGATCGGCACCGCGCCGTACATCGAGTAATCGTGTAGTGGATAGCTGTCCATATAGACCACGCTCGCCCCCGCCAGTACCATGCCGTAATGGTGGGATTTGTGGCAGTCGCGGTCGACCAGAACGATGTCGCCGGGTCGGACCAGAGCTTGAACGACGATCTTGTTACAGGTCGACGTACCATTGGTGGCGAAAAACGTCTGTTTAGAGCCGAATGCACGGGCGGCAGCTTCTTGCGCCTCTTTGATCGGGCCACGCGGTTCCAGCAGCGAATCCAGCCCGCCCGAGGTGGCTGAGGTTTCGGCCATGAAGATATTCGATCCGTAGAACGCCCCCATGTCCTGAATCCAATGGCTGCGGCTGATCGATTTGCCCCGACTGATCGGCATGGCATGGAACACGCCAGTGGGTTGTTTCGAGTATTCCTTGAGCGCCGTGAAGAACGGCGTCTTATAGCGCCGCTGCACTCCGCGCAGGATGTTCAAGTGCAATTCCAGAAAGTCTTCCTGATTGTAGAACACCCGCCGGCACAGGCCCAGATCGAGACCGGCAATATCTTCCGCCGAACGGTCGGTGATTAGATAAGCGTCCAGCTCGGGGCGCAGCATGCCGATCCTGCGGCAGGTTTCAGGGCCGTATTCCGAGGGGGACAGCGCATCTAGATCGGCGCCCTCGCCATAGAGGCTGATATAGCGGCCCAAAACATTGGTTTCGTTCTTGGACTTCAGGCTAAGGCCCGGGCGAACAATGACCGCCTGTACATTCTGATTGAATAGAACCCCGATCAGGGCATCCTCGACACTGGGGACTATGACGGTTTCATAAATGAACGGGTCTTCGCTGCGGCGCATCCGTTGCAGGCTGGATTGCAGGAACCGTTCCTGATGTTCGTTGACATTGTCGACGATCATCACCTCGAAATAGGGCCGCCCCAGCGCGCGGGCCTCATGGCTTTGGGCCGCTTCATCCTCGAACTCATCACCTTCGGTTTCATCCGCGATCAGAGGGATAGAACGGCGGCGATAAGCCCCCGAGGTGAGCGCCCGCGACACCCGCCGCACGGCAGTCGAGAAATCGGAAAAATTGCCATGATCCAGCAGTCGGCGCAGATAGTCGAAGGCCGACCCCCCAGGGAAAGCGAAATACACCTCGATCGGGGCCAATGCCTGCAGCAACTGCCGTGCGCGATCTCGATCCTTTTCGCTTCCGCCCTGGTCCAGCGACTCGGCCGTTTCCCGCAGCGCGCTCCATCGGTCTGCCCTCAGCTGTGAGGCGCTGTAGTAGTCCGAGATGGTGTGGAGCTTTTCGCTGTCGGAAATGCCGTGCATGAAGTTTGTCCTTTCTACCGATACCGAAGAGCTGCCTCGGGATCAGTCTGTGCCAGAGCGCCCTTTGTAGAGATAAAGATTATCGGGCTTGGTCGCAGCGTCTTCGCTATATCCCAGTGCCGTTCTGGGGTCGGATGCGGCAACACCGGCAGCGTCGCCTTTTTGCGGAATGCGCAGCGGGCCCAACGTGTGCAGATAGGCATCCGCCCCACTGGTGCGATCATAGACCGGGAAATCCGCCTCGCGGTCACGGAAGCTTTTGAGAACCTGACCCAGGCCTTTCAGCCCGACCTCGCGCTGGCGGCGAACCTGGTCCAGATCGATCTCAATCGGGAAGATATCCTCTTGCCCCGCAGACTGGTGCAGAACGGTGGCCGAAGGGTCAACGACCAGCGAGCGGCCAACGCCACCAGCGGCCAAACCGTTCACGTCAAACACGTAGCATTGGAACTGCGCCGCGGTGGCCTTGGCGATCGACAGCTCTGCTTCACGATCGGTGGTGCCGGTCAGAACCGGGTGCAGCAGCACCTCGACCCCTTGGCTGGTCAGATGGCGGGTGGTTTCGGGGAACCAGATATCATAGCAGATCGAAAGGCCAAACCGACCCACATCCGGCACGTCAAAGATGCAGAAATCAGTGCCCGATGCGATGTTCTGTTCATATGGCTTGAACGGGAACATCTTGGAGTATTTCGAGACGATCTCACCATCCGGGTTAATCACAACCGAGGTGTTGAAAACCCGCCCGTCCTCGCGCTTTTCAAACATCGAGCCGGGGATCAGCCAAATGCCATAACGCCGAGCCGCATCCTGAAAACGCGACAGGTCATCATTGGGAAAGGGCTGGGCGAAACGGTCAAGCGGGCCATAGGGGGCCAGCTCGCTGAACAAGGCCATCTGAGTCCAGGGAAACCGCGCCATCATCACATCGATCCGATGCAGCATCGCCTCGACATTCGAGTGCAGCGCACCGACATGCATCTGGATTCCGGTTATCGCAAAAGGGGTCATTTTTCGTTTCTTCTCATTTTCTTGCCGATTGCGACCGCCGCTGTGACCAGGCGTTCTTCATCGGAACATAAAACCGTATGTTAGCGCAAGCCCACTATCCGCAGGCAGTTGATCTATCCGGCCTCTTCCTCGGTAAGCTCGTCGCCGAGCGTTTCTACAAAGTCGATATCGTTGCGCACCCAGAAGAACCGGAAGCCGCAGCTGCGCAGCCATTTTTCCAACCGGTCCAGGCTGGACCATTCCCGCCGCAGCCCGCGCGTGGATTCAACCAGCGCCCATTGGCCGTCGACCAGAAAATAGACTGTCCAGGTATTGGGATGCGCCGACTGGTTGGCAAAGCCGCCGCTAACCACCTCTCGGGCGGTGCGTACGGCGACCGGATAATCTCCGATCCGGTTCTCGGCGGCGAGGATGGCCAGATCGTTCTGGCGGATCGTGAAAGTGGGAAGGGGTGCGTCGTTCATGATTAGCCTGTTAAAGAACACACCCATTCCGGTACCTCACGACCCTTCGGTTGTTCAACCTCTGTCAGGATCACGCGGCCTCGGTCTGCTCTGCTGTCTCGACGGATTCGACCACGGCCTCGGCATCCTGATCCTGAATGGCGCGGAACAACGCTTTGCGGCGCTCACTGATATCCTCGGATTTCAGGTTCTCGATCCGTGTCGCCAGTGTCCAGATATGACCGAACGGATCCGCAACGGTGGCGCAGCGCTCGCCCCAATAGGTGTCGTTTGCGTCTGCGATCAGCGTCGCGCCATTTTCCAGGGCGGTCGTCAGCGTGGCGTCAGCATCTTCGACATACATATGATGGCCAACCGGAATAACGGTGCCGGGTACAGACGGAACATGCGCGCCCCAGCCAGCGGTGACGAACAGCATCGAGTTGCCGATCTTGATGGCTGCAAAGCCGGGGGCTTCTTCCGCGTCATAGGCCTGAATCTTGGCGTCAAAGGCTTTTTCATAGAACTGCAGCGCTGCGGGAACGTCCGAGACGGCAAGCGATGCGGTGCAGGTGCGATAGCCGCGGGGCAGGGTAGCAGGCTTCTTTTTCATATCCGAAATCTCCGAATAGGGCGGGGGTCGCCCGTTGGAATATGCAGGAAAATCCCACACTATGCATCATACTGTGGATCAACTCGACAAATATTGCAACACTATGATGCATAGTGCTGAGATTCCTGCATCGGCGGTCAAAATGTCGGCGGGGTGCAGGCGCTGATGATCCGGCATTTTTCAGGCCCCACCTGCCGGAACCGATGCGGCGCGCGGCTGTCGAAGTAGTAAGCATCACCAGGCCCCAGCACCTTGCGTTGATCGCCCACAGTGACCTCGACCCGGCCCGAGATCACCACGCCGCCCTCTTCCGCCTCATGCCCGTACATTACGCGGCCCGTGTCAGCGCCCAGATCATAGGTTTCCTGCAGGATCATCATTGCGCGGCCATGCAGGTTCGAGCCCACCTGCCGCAGCGACAACCCGCCCTTGCCGATCTCGGTCAGTTCTTCAGCGGCATAGAACACGGTCTGTTCGGGCTCGATCTCAAACGAGAAAAAGTCGGACATGCCGATAGGAATACCCTGCAATATCCGGCGCAACGCACCAACAGAGGGGTTCATCTTACCAGACTCGATCAAAGAGATGGTGGAGTTCGGTACATCCGACTTTTTAGCCAGCGCCCGTTGTGACAGGCCGGCCCGTTCACGCAGGGTGCGCAGGCGCAAGCCGAGGGTCAGATCATCTTGATTGGCGTTCTTCATGTTCACTATCCGCATCACTTGAGGGGTGCCGGGACCGTAAATCAAGGACTTATGATTCACAAGAAACAGGCTTTCGCTCGGGGCTGTGGGCTCTACAGTCACGCGGTCAGATTTACGGGCGCGCGCGCCCGATAACCCGAAAGGACGCAAGATGCTGAATGCTCAGATTGCTGAACGCCGCAACACCTCGATCGCGCAGGGCGTGGGAATGCAGACGCAGGTCTATGTGGACCGTGCCGTGAACTCCGAGGTCTGGGATGTCGAAGGCAAGCGCTATATCGATTTCGCAGCAGGCATCGCCGTTGTGAATACCGGGCATTGCCACCCCAAGGTGATGGAGGCGGTGCAGAAACAGGCCTCGAACTTCACCCATACCTGCCATCAGGTTCTGCCCTATGAAACCTATATCCGTCTGGCCGAGCGCCTGAACGAGAAGGTTCCGGGCGATTTCAACAAGAAGACCGTCTTTGTCACCACCGGTGCCGAAGCAGTCGAGAACGCCGTCAAGATCGCCCGTGCCGCCACCGGCCGCCCCGCTGTGATCGCCTTCGGTGGTGGTTTCCATGGACGGACCTTCATGGGCATGTCCCTGACCGGCAAGGTGCAGCCCTACAAGGCCGGTTTCGGTGCAATGATGCCTGACACCTATCACGTCCCTTTCCCGGTTGAGCTGCACGGCACCTCGGTCGAGGATTCGCTGGGCGCTTTGACCAAGCTGTTCAAGGCCGATCTCGATCCGGGTCGCGTTGCCGCGATTATCATCGAGCCGGTTCAGGGCGAAGGCGGCTTCTACCCCGCCCCTGCCGAGCTGATGCGTGGTCTGCGCACCTTGTGTGATGAACACGGCATCGTGCTGATCGCCGATGAAGTTCAGACCGGCTTTGCCCGCACCGGTAACCTGTTTGCGATGGACGCCTATGATGTGTCCGCAGACATCACCACCATGGCCAAAGGTCTGGCCGGTGGCCTGCCTCTGGCCGCTGTCACCGGTCGCGCCGAGCTGATGGATGCGGCACACCCCGGTGGTCTGGGCGGCACCTATGGCGGCAACCCGCTGGGAATCGCCGCTGCCCATGCGGTGATGGATGTAATCGAAGAAGAAGACCTGTGCGCCCGCGCCAATGAGTTGGGTTCACGCCTGAAACAGCGTCTGGAATCCATCCGCGCCCGTACGCCCGAGATCGTCGACATTCGCGGCCCGGGCTTCATGGTCGCGGCCGAGTTCAACACCTCCGATGGCAGCGCCCCGAACCCCGACATGGCGAACGCCGTGCGCGCCGAAGCGCTCAAGCGCGGATTGATCCTGCTGACATGTGGCGTATATGGGAACGTAATTCGTTTCCTCGCACCGCTGACGGTGCAGGACGAGATCTTCGCCGAGGCCATGGATATCCTCGAAGCCTCGGTCGACGCTGTCAAAGGAGCCTGAACATGCTGGATACCAAAGTGACCAAGCTGGAACTGAAAGATCCCAGCCTTCTGGAAACCCGTGCCTATATCAACGGCGAGTGGGTTGAGGGTGAGGCGACTTTCCCAGTTCACAACCCGGCCACAGGCGATCTGATCGCCAACGTGACCGATGTCAGCATCGAAGGCACCACACAGACCATCGATGCCGCTTATGCCGCGAAGAAGGACTGGGCCGCTCAGACAGGCAAGGAACGCGCTGCGATCCTGCGCAAGTGGTTCGATCTGATGGTCGAAAACGCCGACGATCTGGCCACGATCCTGACCGCCGAGATGGGCAAACCCTGGCCTGAAGCGCGCGGAGAGATCCTCTATGGCGCATCGTTCATTGAGTGGTTCTCGGAAGAGGCCAAACGCGTTTATGGCGACGTCATCCCCGGCCACCAGCGCGACAAGCGCATCGTGGTGCTGAAGCAGCCTGTGGGTGTGGTCGGCTCGATCACTCCGTGGAACTTCCCCAACGCGATGATCGCCCGCAAGGTTGGCCCGGCTCTGGCCGTGGGTTGTACCTTCGTGGCACGTCCGGCAACTCTGACGCCGCTCTCGGCGCTGGCGATGGCCGTGCTGGGTGAACGTGCGGGCATCCCGGCGGGCGTCTTCAACGTGATCCCGGGCACCGACAGCTCGGGCGTGGGCAATGAGCTGTGCACCAACGACAAGGTTGCCAAGATCACCTTCACCGGCTCGACTCGGGTGGGCCAGATCCTGATGCGTCAGGCCGCGGGCACGATCAAGAAGATGTCGCTTGAGTTGGGCGGCAACGCACCCTTCATCGTCTTCGACGATGCCGATGTGGATGCCGCCGTTGACGGCGCGATGATCGCCAAGTTCCGCAACAACGGTCAGACCTGCGTCTGCGCCAACCGCATCTATGTGCAGGCGGGCGTCTATGATGAATTCGCTGCCAAGCTGGCCGAAAAGACCAAAACGCTGAACATTGGCGACGGTTTTGGCGATGGTGTCACCACAGGCCCGCTGATCAACGACGCGGCGGTTGCCAAGGTCGAAGAACACATCTCGGACGCGGTATCGAAAGGCGCGACCGTCACGCTGGGTGGCAAACGCTCGGAACTGGGCGGAACATTCTTTGAACCTACCGTTCTGACCGGCGTGACCCGTGACATGGTGGTGGCGAAGGATGAAACCTTTGGCCCCGTCGCGCCTCTGTTCAAATTCGAAGAAGAAGACGACGTGGTTGCCATGGCGAATGACAGCGAGTTCGGTCTGGCCTCGTATTTCTACAGCCGCGATTTGGCCCGCGTCTGGCGCGTGGCCGAAGCGTTGGAATCGGGCATGGTGGGCATTAACACCGGACTGATCTCGACCGAGGTCGCCCCATTTGGCGGCGTCAAGCAATCGGGCCTTGGCCGTGAGGGTTCGAAATACGGGATCGAGGATTTCCTTGAGATCAAATATCTCTGCATGGGTGAAATCCAGTAGACGCCCAATGCCTTAAAATTTCAACGCACTCGCAGCCCGCTGCGGGTGCGTTTTTCATTTCAGACCGATGCGTGTCCGCGCAGTCGAAACACCAAGGGCATCATCAGCAGAACCAGCGCTGCCGAAAAGAAAAATGGCGCGCCGGGCATGTAGGTCCCGTTACTATCGACCGAGGCCTGAAAGAGGCCGGTCATGGCCAGGGGTGCCAAGACCGCTGCCACTGAAGACAGCGACGCAATCACCCCCTGCACAACACCCTGCCGGTCTTCGTCGGCCTGATTTGAGGCCATCGCCGTGATCAGTGCAGGCACCAGATCAGACAACGCAGCCAGCAAAATAAAGATGACAAGTGCTGTCACCGTTGCCGTAAACCCAAAACCGATCATTCCGATCAGCGCTGATGTCATTCCCAAGAGGAGGGTTCGGTAGTCGCCAATCCACCGGATGAAAAGCGGCATCAGACCTGCCTGCACGAAGGCCAGCAGTACGCCATAGGCCGCCAGAGACAAACCGATATAGAGCGTGGACCAGCCAAAGACTTCACGAATCCAAAAGGCCCAGAGCGTGGGGTAAACCATGTTGGCGAATTCGAAAATGAATATGCACAACAACGGAACGGCCAGCCCCGGAAAACGAAAGGCATCGAAGATCGATTTGAACGGGTTCAGGTCGCGTTTGCCAAAAGGTCGGCGTTTCTCGGGTGTTAGGCTTTCGGGAAGGACAAACACGCCGAACAGTGCGTTCGCCGCCGATAAGACAGCGGCAATCCAGAAAGGTGCGGTGATGCTAATCTCGGCGGCAATACCGCCGATGGCGGGCCCAAGAACAAAGCCGATCCCGAACGCAGCCCCGATAAGGCCGAAATTCGCGGCCTTCTCGGTCGGCGCGGATATATCTGCAATATAAGCTGTTGCGGTAATATAAGTCGCCCCAGCCAACCCCGCGAGCGTACGCCCAAGCAGCAGCAGCCAGAACGTGCCTGCCAGAGCCATGATCACGTAATCAAGCGCCAGCATGACCAGTGCCGCAATCAGGATCGGCCTGCGGCCAACGGCGTCCGAGATACTACCGACAACAGGTCCACACAGAAACAACGCCCCGGCATAAGCAGCCATCAACAAGCCGCCCCAGAAGGCCCCCTGCCCGGTATCGCCCGCGCCCACGCGATCCATCAGGTCAGGCATGATGGGGAACACGATGCCAATGCCAATGGCATCGATCATCAACGTGATCAGAATGAAGGTTATGGCGCGGCTTTTGAACATACCGCCCTATCGGACGAGTGCGCCGGCAAAGCAAGAGAAAAGGGCCGCGCAGAGCACCTCGCGAATGCTCTGTGGCAACCCTTTGCCGTCTTGAGCTACTGACCCAATGCCACACCTTCGCGACGCGGATCGGCAGCGCCGATCAGTTGGCCATCCTTGATCAGGATTGCGTGCAGCCCGCTATTGAGGTCAACCTGTTTCACTTCATGCCCCTTGCCGGTCAACGCATCTGCGAATTCAGCAGCGGATGTTCCCTGCTCCAGATCCATGGATGACCCGTTACGATGGACGAAGTGCCCTGTTTCGATGGCGTCCTGCGGGTCCATGTCCCAATCAAGGATCGCGATGATGGTCTTGGCCACATAATTGATGATGCGGCTGCCTCCGGGTGAGCCGATCAGCAAATAGGGCTCACCCTCTTTCATCACGATGGTTGGCGACATCGAGCTGCGCGGACGCTTGCCCCCTTCGACCCGGTTGGCCACCAGCCGGTCACCATCCATGGGTGCGCGATCAAAGTCGGTCAGCTCATTATTCAGCAGAAAGCCCCGCACAAAGACCCGACTGCCAAAGGCGGTTTCGATCGTGGTCGTCATCGACAGCGCGTTGCCATACTGATCGCGGATCACGATGTGACTGGTGCCGGGGCGATCCGGATTCTGTGACGGTGCAAACAGAGCAGTGTGATCACGCGGTGGCTCACCCGCTTGGCGCTTCTCACCAGCCGCTGCTGGGTCGATCATTTCTGAGCGCAGCTTTAGATAATCCTTATCCAGCAGGCCCTTGACCGGTACATCGACAAAATCGCTATCGGCCATATAGAGCGCGCGGTCAGCATAGGCAAGCTTGGCCGCTTCGGCATAGAGATGCGCCATCTCTGCGTTCCAACCGGTACCATTGAGGTCAAAATTGCTCAGGATGCCCAGAATCTGCCCCACGGTCAGACCACCAGAGGTCGGCGGGCCCATACCGCAGACGTCATAGCCGCGATAATCGGCACAGACGGCGGGACGGATTTTGACCCGGTAGGCGGCCAGATCCTCAAGCGTGATGTTGTTTTCGACTTTCGAAGTCGCCGCAACCGCAGCAACCATATCCTCGGCAATCGGACCGCTGTAGAAAGCGCCCGCGCCCTGATCGGCCAGAATACGCAGGGTTTGCGCAAATTCGGGGTTCCTTAGCAACGTCCCGGCCTGCAGCGGGGTGCCATCTTCGTTGAAAAAATACGCTTTACCCGCCGGGAACACACCGACAGAACGCTCACGCTCAATGGTGCTTTGGATCGAATTTGCCATGCGGGGCGAGACCTCGAACCCCTGCTCGGCCTGATCGATGGTGGACTGAAACAGCGAGGCCCAGTCTTTCTTTCCATAAAGGTTATGGGTCACTTCCATCAGGCGCAGAATGCCCGGCACGCCGACAGATTGACCCCCTACAACAGCTTCGGGCCACGGCATCTTTTCCCCGTCCGGTAACAGAAAGCGTTCGGGCGTGGCCTTGGCGGGTGCTTTTTCACGCGCATCAAAGGTGGTCAGAGTTTTGGCTGAGGCGTCCCAATACAACATGAACGCACCGCCACCGATGCCCGAGGATTGCGGCTCCACCAGATTCAGCATCAACTGAACCGCGATCATCGCGTCCGCGGCGGTGCCTCCCGCCAACAGCACGTCATATCCGGCTTTTGCGGCAATCGGGTTTGCGGCGGAAACCATGAACTCGGTCCCGGTGACCGAGTCTTTGTCTTCCCAGCCATAGCCAAATTCTGGCGCAGGGTCTTGTGCAACAGCCATGCTGGCGACGGTGCCAAAGACCATCGCCGCTGTTGTCTTCAACAGGGTTTTCATAGCAATTCACCTTTGAAAGTTTTTTGGAAACCGAAACACTCGTTACAAAAACACTTTCAAACCGAATTGACCACTATCTGACCACATAGACGGACGCGTTTGAGTGTCGGATGACGCGGGACGCGTTTGGTCCGAGAAGGTAGTCCTTGAGGTCTGGTTTGTGCGCTCCGATGACAATGAGGTCAGAGCCTGCGCCTTCGGCAGTTTCGAGAATTTTCTGATAGGCGGTGCCAGTGGCGACCACATGGCGGATGCTGGCGTTTCGCTCCTCGCCCAGCGTGCGGGCGCAAAGCTGGATCAGCTTTTCTTGCGCCGCCTCCACCGCCTTTTCATGGAACTCGGGCTGGAAGAAGCCCGAGACCCAGCTTTCGCCAAAATCCGGCAGAACCGTCACCACATCCAGCTGCGCGCCGTCCAGATCGGCCAGCACCGCTGCCCGTTCCAGAACGCCTGCATCCAGATCGTCATTGCTGATATCCACGGCACAGAGGACAGATTTAATCATGATGTAACGACCTCTTCTTCGTTGACGCGCGCGGCGCGGCCGCGCTGGAGGAAGGCAATGAGACCCAGCAGAAGCAGCGCCGGAATGAAGATTAGCTCTTTCGGTGGCTGGCTCTGCGGGGCTTGAATACTGGTGATGCGAACAGCGTCGTCAGCATAATAGTCGAACATGTCCAGCTCATCCGCGACCGGAGTGCCAAACAGCGGCTCGTCCAGTTTGATCAGGCCGTCTTCTTCCAGCGTGATCAAACCCAGAGCGTCAACGCGCGCAGCACCATCGGCCCCTTCCGGAATGTCCAGAACCACCGTGGTTTCGGTCATATTGCCGGTGTCAAAGTCAGGACCTGCGACCTCGATCCGCATGGTGCTGCCGGGTGCAGCCTCGCCCACGGCCTGTGTCAGCTGTGCCGGTTCGATCTGCGCAAAGGGCGGTGCGATGCGGTTCATGAAGAAGTCCGGACGGAACAGCGCGAAAGCGATCAGGATCAGCGCGACGCTTTCATAGATGCGGTTCTTGGTCAGGAACCAGCCCATGGTACCGGCGGTGAAGATCAGGATCGCGATGGTCGCAGAGACGGCCACCAAGATGCCCTGCACCCAGCCCACATCGATCAGCAACAAATCGGTGTTGAAGATGAACACGAAAGGCAGGGCTACGGTGCGCAGGGAATAGAAGAAAGCCGTGAAGCCTGTCTTGATCGCGTCCCCGCCCGAAACAGCGGCAGCCGCAAAGCTCGCCAGACCCACGGGCGGTGTCACATCAGCCATGATACCGAAGTAGAACACGAACAGATGCACCGCGATCAGCGGCACGATCAGACCATCCTGCGCGCCCAGTTCGACAACCACACCCGCCATCAGTGAGCTGACGACGATATAGTTGGCCGTGGTCGGCAGACCCATCCCTAGGATCAGGCTCAGCAGCCCCACCAGCGCCAGCATGGCGATCAGGTTGCCGCCCGACAGGAACTCGACCAGATCGGCCATTACCTGGCCCACACCGGTCAGCGTCACAGTGCCCACGATCACACCCGCTGTAGCGGTCGCGAGAGCGATGCCGATCATATTGCGCGCGCCGTCAATCAACCCGTTCCACAGATCGACAACCCCATCTTTGAACGCATTCGCGGTGTCACTCTCACCCCGGAAGATGGACTTGAGTGGCTTTTGCGTCAGCAGGATCACGAACAGCAGAGAGGTTGCCCAGAAGGCGGACAGACCGGGCGATTTCTGTTCGATCATCAGGAAGTAGACCAGCACGATGATCGGCAGCAGGTAATGCAGACCGGCCTTGTAGATCTCGGCGATCACCGGCAGTTCGACCTCTTTGGCGTTGGGATCATCTGGAACCAGATCCTCGACCCCAGCAGCCAGTTTCAACAGGAACAGATAAGCCAACACGATCAGCGCCGACAGGACCAGTCCCGACGCATCAGGCATGATCGCTATGATCGCCTTGATCGGGTATTGGATGCCATAGCAGAGCCCAGCAAAGCCCACGAAGAACAGCGCCATGCCGCCAATCGTACGACCCATCGAAACAACGCGATCGCCCAGCGTCGGCATGTTCCGCTTCACCGCTTCAAGGTGCACGATATAGACCAGCGCGATGTAGGAGATTGCGGCAGGCAGGAAGGCATGGGTGATTACCTCGACATAGGAGATGCCCACATATTCCACCATCAGGAAGGCAGCAGCGCCCATCACCGGCGGCATGATCTGGCCATTCACGGATGAGGCGACCTCGACCGAGCCCGCTTGTTCGCTGGAAAAGCCCACACGCTTCATCAGTGGGATGGTGAAAGTACCGGTGGTCACAACGTTCGCAATGGACGAGCCAGAGATCAGGCCGGTCGCCGCCGAACCCACCACAGCCGCCTTGGCCGGGCCACCGCGCAGGTGCCCCAGCGCGCCAAAAGCCATCTTGATAAAGTAGTTGCCCGCACCTGCCTTATCCAGCAGCGCACCGAACAGCACGAAGAGGAAGACGAACTTGGTCGACACGCCCAGCGCGATGCCAAAGACACCTTCGGACGTGATCCACATATGGCTCATCGCCTTTTGCAGGCTGGCACCTTTCCAACGGATCACTTCGGGGACCCAATCGGACGAGCCGAAGAAGACGTAGGCCAGAAAGATCGTCGCGATGATGGCCATCGCGGGACCAAGTGCGCGACGCGCGGCTTCGAACAGAAGCAGCAAACCGACAAGTGCAAACCACTTGTCCGTGTCGTCCGCCAGGCCGCCCGCATCGACGATCTTTTGGTAGAAGAAATAGCCGTACAGCGCCAGGAATGCGCCCACGATCCCCATAATCCAGTCCTGAACAGGGATATAGTTTCGCGGGCTGGATTTAAGCGCCGGATAGGCCGCAAAGGCCAGGAACATCGCAAAGGCCAGATGAATCTGACGCGAGTTGTTCACTACGCTGCCCGGCAGCAGGTAGTTCGACAGGGGCGAGGCCAACACGACCTGAAACACCGACCACAAGACAGCAACGATCGCTAGAAACAGCCCCACATTCCCAGCCGGATTGCGCGCACCCGCATCGGATGAGGCGACCAGATCCTGAAGCTCTTCTTCGGATAGAGGGCGATTGCCCTGTGTGTCGTCGGAACTCATGGTGATATCTCCCCGTCCTTCGGCCTTGGTTTTTTGTGGCCGTCTTGTCACCGGTTAACCCGGATATGAATCGGGGCGCCCCGAAAGGCGCCCCGCGTCAGGTCTGGTTACTGAATCCAGCCTTTTTCTTTGTAGTACTTCTCCGCACCCGGATGCAGCGGAGCCGACAAGCCGTCCGCGATCATCTCTTCAGGCTTGAGGTTGGCGAAGGCCGGGTGCAGCTTTTTAAAGTCATCGAAGTTCTCGAAGACCGAGCTGACAACCGCATAAACCGCATCATCCGACACATCTGCCGAGGTCACGAAGGTCGCGCCAACACCAAAGGTCTGGGTGTCGCCGTCCGAACCACGGTACATGCCACCTGGGATAGTCGCTGTGCGGTAGAACGAGTTATCGTCGACCAGCTTGCTGACTGCATCACCGCTGACGTTCACCAGAACCGAGTCACAGGCGGTGGTCGCTTCCTGGATCGATCCGGACGGGTGACCAACGGTGTAAACCATCGCATCGATCTGGTTGTCGCACAGAGCTGCCGACTGTTCAGCCGCTTTCAGCTCGGTCGCCAGTTCGAAATCATCGGTGCTCCAGCCCATTTCGCCCAGCAGAACCTCCATGGTGCCGCGTTGACCGGAACCGGGGTTGCCGATATTGACGCGCTTACCCTTCAGGTCTTCAAAATTGGTGATACCCGCGTCGGCACGCGCCACAACCGTAAACGGCTCTGGATGTACCGAGAACACGGCACGCAGGTTCTCAAACGGGCCGGCTTCTTCGAATTTCGAGCTGCCGTTAAATGCGTGGTACTGCCAGTCCGACTGTGCCACCCCAAACTCAAGCTCGCCTTCGCGAATGGTGTTGATGTTGTAAACCGACCCCCCAGTCGACTCCACCGAACACCGGACCCCGTGTTCTTTCCGGCCCTTGTTGACCAGACGGCAGATCGCGCCACCCGTTGGGTAATAGACACCCGTAACGCCGCCAGTTCCGATCGTGATAAACTCTTCTGCATATGCCGCTGGTGCCATCAAGGCCGCCGCGGCAAATGCGGTAATTGAGGTTTTCTTGAACACTTTGACACTCCTGTTGTCAGTCTTTTTTTGATCTGTTGGGGTGCCTGAAACCTTTCAGAACACAACAGAAAAAATCGCACTGGAATCAGGCCCCCCGATGATTAAGAGGAAAGCGAAACCAAACAGCAGGTGTCTATACGGTTGATTACGTATAGGCTCGGATTCGACGAATAGGGGAAAGAGGGTAACTGATCGCAGCCAAAGCTGTGGCATCGACCCGAACAGAAGGTCATTTGGACAGGAATTGAACTACGCTGGACAACAAGAACTCCGCCAGGAACAGGCCGAACCCGCCCGCAGACGCAGGTCGCTGCGTGCCACGCTCGCCTTGTGTCTGGGTGGTTTGCAGTTCCTCGCCATCTTGTCGGTGATCCTGTCGACCTTTGTCAGCTCGGAAAACGCGCTGTTGCGGCAATCGCGAAATTCGCTGAATGAGGTCAGCGTCAATGTCATCGGCCAGGTCAAAAGCTTTTTGAACCCGGCCCGGCAGGCCTTGGATGCAACGCGGCGGCTTGCGGAAAATGACGTGCTGGACATCAGCGATCCCAGCGCGCTGGAAAGCCATTTCTTCCAGCAGCTACAGGTCGCGCCTCAGCTTGCCGGGATGTATCTGGCCGATGCGACGGGCAGGTTTGTCTATGTCATGCGCGCCGAAGAGCCTGGGCGCTATCGCACCAAGTTCGTTCCGCCATTCCTACAGGGCACCGCTGAACATCCGGCCGATTTCCAATGGCGCAACGATCAGTTCACACTGCTGGAAACGGCCACCACCCAAACCGATACCTATGAGGCTCGCACCCGTCCCTGGTTCAGGATGGTTTCTGAGACCAAAGCACCGATTTGGACAGAACCCTACATATTCTTCACGGCACGCCAACCGGGGATCACCTACAGTGTGCCCATATTGGACGACGCCGGAGATATCCGCGCAATTTTGGGTGTCGATATCCAGATCGACGCCCTGTCCGGGTTTTTGCTGGACATCTGGTCCGAACGGCGCGGTGCCGCGCTTGTCCTGAACGAAGACGGTGCGGTTCTGGCACATCCAACACTGGTCCTGATCCGGCAGGAGGCGCATATGGAAGCGCCGGAACTGACCCGTGTGGATCAGATCGCAGACCCCATCGCGCAAAAGGCATTCGGAGATGTGGTGCAAACCGGCCTGAGTGACGCTGATGGCCCTGTCCATACGGATTTCCAGCTGAACGGTCAGGATTACGTCGCGATGCTGATCGAGGTCTCGGAACCGGGGCTGCGCTGGCTGATCGGCCTTTATGCAGCCGAAGACAACTTTATCGGCGAGATCAAGAAAAACCGGACACAAGGCGTCTGGATCGCGCTGGCCATCGCCATTCTGACTGGTGCAATCGGGTTGGCCATGGCCGACCGGATCTATGCCCCGGTACGCACATTTGCCAGCCAGAGCCAGCAGCTATCCAGCGGCGAGATCACCCCCGAGGAAGGCTTGCACAGCCCCTATCGCGAGCTAGAAGACACCGGCGCGGCGTTGACACAGGAAGTTCGACAGCGGCAACGGTTCGAAACCGCCTATGGCCGCACTTTCGATCTGGCCTCGCGCGGGATGGCCCAGATCACCCCCGAAACGGGACAGTTTCTGCGCACCAACGAACAGCTATGCGACATCATGGGATATCAGCCAGATGAGCTGGAAAGGATGACACTGGCCGATATTCTGCCTGAAGACGGCCAGCAAATCGCAGTCAAGTTCCGCGAAACGCTGCTACAGGATTCCGAGTTCATCGCGGAAAACCAATTCGTCCGCAAAGATGGATCGACCATCTGGCTGCGCGTGAATGCGATCCTGATCCGGGACGAGAATGGCGTCCCCGATCATGCCGTGGCCATCATCGACAATGTCAGCGACCGGAAACAGGCCGAAGACGAGGTAAGCCGCCTCAGTCGCGATCTGTCCCATGTGGCGCGGGTAAATCTGATGGGTGAGATGGCCTCGGGGCTGGCGCATGAGCTGAACCAACCGCTCAGCGCGATCTCCTACAATGTCGATGCGGCCAAGATCACGCTTGAGGAAATCGGTGATCCCGATCCTGAACTGAACGAGATTCTATCCGACATTGACCGTCAGTCGCGCCGCGCGGGCGACATCATCCGCGCCTTGCGGGACGTAGTGCGCAAAGACCGCGGTCGGCAGGCCCCGTTCGAGTTGGGCGGGCTGATCCATCAGACCGTCACACTGATGGAGGGCGAGGCCAAGCTGCATGACATCAAGCTGGTCTATGACGAGAGCACCCTACCCGCTGTCATCGGCAACCGCACCCAGATCGCTCAGGTACTGGTCAACCTGCTGCGAAATGCTATCGATGCACTGGACCGGGATCCGGGTGAGGCGGGCCGGATCACAATCTCCACGCTTGTGAGCGAAGAGTGTGTCGAGGTTCGCGTCGAAGACAATGGGCCCGGCGTCAATGAGGATGTAACCCTGTTCAATATGTTTGATACCCAAAAGACCGACGGCATGGGATTGGGCCTGTCGATCTGCCGAACCATCGTCAAAGCCAATGGCGGCCGGATCTGGCACGACCCGACCGAGGGTACCGGCGCGCGGTTCTGTTTCACCTTGCGTCGCAGCGACCGGGCTGAGGAAAACACTTCATGACTCCGGAACCGCTTACCGTCTTTATCGTAGATGATGATGATGACGTGCGCATCGCCCTGTCCCGCTCGCTTGGCAAGCGCGGCATGAAGGTTGCGCATTTCCCCGATGCTCAGTCCTTTCTGGATCAGGTAGATGCAGATGCCGCGGGCTGTCTGATCCTGGACTACGGCATGCCCGGAATGGATGGGCTGGAACTGCAGGATCACCTTGTCCAACAGAACTCGACCCTTCCGATCATCTTCATCTCAGGCCATGGTGGCATTCCTGAATCGGTGCGCGCCACCAAGGCCGGGGCGATTGATTTTCTGGTCAAGCCGTTTGACCTGAGCGTGTTGATTGAGCGCATAGAAGCGGCCTGGGACGTGGGCGCAGGTCTGCGCGCAGAAAAGGCACACCGGCAGGCACTGGCAGACAAACGCGGCCTGCTGACCGAGCGGGAAGAGCAGGTGCTGCAGCATATCCTGACCCACCCTGCCCGCACCTCAAGCAAAGAGATCGCCGCCGAACTGGGCATCAGTCCACGCACGGTCGAGATACATCGTGGGCGTATTCAACAGAAGGTCGGGGTGAAAACCACCATCGAGCTTTATGAGCTGTTCGGACACATGCAATGATCGCCAGCCTGATGATGTATGCCCGCCCCCAGCTTGACGGCGCGCATGAGCGGTTTTGGACCCTGATCCGCAACGACCTGAGCCACGTGGGGATCGACAGCCCCGTACATTTGTCCCAGCAAGCCGAGGAGTTTTCGGTCTGGCAATCCTCCGATCTGGTGCTCAGCCAAACCTGTGGCATGCCCTTTCGCTTGTGGCTGCACGACAAGGTGCAACTGGTGGGCACGCCGGACTACGGCGTTGAGGGATGCCCGCCCGGCTATTACCGCAGCGCGCTGGTCGTGCGCTCTGATGATACACGCGAGGATCTGGCTGCTTATCAGGATGCGGTCTTTGCCTACAACCAAACCTTCTCGCAATCGGGTTATGCGGCGCCCTATTGGCACCTCGCCCCACGCGGGTTCTGGTTCAGGGATCAGCTCCAGACCAAAGGGCATCTGAACTCAGCCCGCGCGGTGGCCGAAGGCCGGGCAGACATCGCCGCGCTGGATGCAGTTTCGTGGCGTTTGATGCGCGAGCATGAGGATTGGGCTTCGAGTTTACGTGATCTGGACTGGACCGAACCCACGCCGGGTTTGCCCCTGATTACCGCAAAAGGAAATGACGCAGAGGCGATCTTTACAGCGGTTCAATCGGCCATCGGACAGCTGGATGCGACAGACCGGACAGCGCTTGGATTGCGTGACATTGTGCGCATCTCTGCCCAGCAATACCTCGCCGTCCCCAACCCTCCTGAACACGGCTAGATGAGTATGGGGTCCTACTCAAATGTCAGCGCTTTCGGACAGTTGCCAGATGGCCAGCCCATAGATCGCATCAAGCTGAAGAATGGCGGCATGCAAGCCTGCATTCTGACCTATGGTGCAACGTTGCAGGACCTCAGACTTGAGGACATATCGCACCCATTGGTGCTGGGATGGCCAACGTTGGAGGGATATCTGAACAGCAGCGCCTATCTTGGTGCCATCGTTGGACGCTTTGCCAACCGCATCGGTGGTGCACGATACGAGATCGACGGGCAGGTCTGCTACACAGATGTCAACTATCTCGGCAAGCACACGCTGCATGGCGGCCGCGAAGGTAGCGCCCATCTAGTCTGGCGGATCGAGGCGGTGAACGAGACTTCGGTCACCCTGTCGCTGGACCTGCCCGATGGCCACATGGGATTTGCTGGCAATATGGCTGTCCGGGCGACCTATTCACTTGATGCCGATCACACTTTGCGCCTGATGATCCACGCGGAGTGTGACCAACCAAGCCCCTGCAGTTTTGCGCCGCACAGCTATTTCAACCTCGATGACGACAGGACGATCGCAGGGCATGAACTGCAGATCAAAGCACCCAGCTATCTGGAAGTGGATGACGACCTTATCCCAACAGGGGCACTGCGCCCTGTGAAAGATAGCCCTCTGGATTTCCAAACGCGTCGACCGATCGGATCACAGGCGATCGACCACTGCTTCTGCACATCCAACGAACAGCAAGAGGTGCGACCTGTCGCATGGCTCTACGGTCCAAACTCAGAGCTTTGCCTGCGTCTTGCCTCAACCGAACCGGGGCTGCAGGTATATTCCGCCGCCACCCTGGATGAACCCAACCAGATTGGGTTACGCGGTCACCCCTACCGCCCGTTTGCCGGCCTGGCGCTCGAACCGCAGGGCTGGCCCGATGCACCGAACCAGTCCGGCTTTCCATCAACGATCCTGTATCCGGGTTCGGTCTACCGGCACGAGACCACGCTTCAGATCACGCGGTAACAGTGACACTTCAGGAAACGGTTTGCTCTGATACAACCTCTCCAAACTTGGTGAAGAACTTGCCCGAAAGCTTCTTGGCCGTTCCAGCAATCAACCGGCTGCCCAGCTGCGCAATCTTGCCGCCGATATCAACCTTGGCCGTATAGGAGAGGATGGTCTCGTCTCCATCTTCGGTCAACGTCACATCGGCCCCGCCTTTGGCAAACCCGGCAGCACCGCCCTTGCCTTCGCCCATCAGCGAGAACCCATCTGGTGCATTTGAGGTGTCCAGCGTCACCTCGCCTGAGAACTTCGCCTTTACCGGTCCGATTTTTAGTACGACCTTCGCCTCAAGCTGATCCGGGCCCGCTTGCGTCAGTTCTTCACAACCGGGAATACATTCGCGCAGCACATCGACGTCGTTCAGCGCCTGGTAAACGACATCGCGTGGGGCGCTAATGCGGATTTCATCACTCAGTTCCATTCGTGTTTTCCTTTGATCAACAACACCTTGGATAGACGCGCAGCGCCTCTTCCGTCGCTTCTTTCACACTTAGCTCAGGACGCGCAGGCCAGATCACCCGCACAAAGCTACGCCATCTTCTCATCATCACGACTCTCCTTCGAAGTATCGGTGTTTCGCCAGCGCACGATCTCGGCCAGGATCGAAAGTGCGATCTCATGGGGGTCGACCGCTTGGATATCCAAGCCGGCAGGTGCTTTGAGCTGCGCGGCCCGACCCTTGTCCAGACCGTTTTCAATCAGCTTGTCACACAGCACCTGCGCCTTGCGGCGACTGGCCACCATCGAAACACGCAGCGCCGGAGACTCCAACGCCGCCTTCAGCGCAGCACCGTCCCCATTGCCCTGCGAGGCCACAACTACGAAATCACGCACCTCAAGCCCCAGTGCAGGCAGATCATGCGGGTCAAAGCCGATCTGGTCTGGCCCCTCTGCGCCGAAGGGCAGACAAACCCGCAACCCGGCCAAAGTACCATGTGCCGCCAATGCCGAGGCGATCGGAGAATCACCGAAGATCACCAGCCGCGGCGCGTGTTGATATGGTTCAACCAGCAGATCCACCGTCCCGCCACTGGGGCATCCACTTTTGTATGTCTGCACGCCGTCAGGGTCTGTCATGGCCACCACCTTGTCCAAAGGCTTCACACGGATAATGCCCGGCTGACCGCTGTCCAGCGCAGCTTTGGCCGAAGCGCGAACAGCGCGCTGCACGCAGGCCCCACCTAAATGACCCAATATCCGGCCGTCCCGCGTGATCGCCGCCTTGGCCCCCGCCTTGGCCGAGGTCACATCCGCCGTGCGCAACACGGTGGCGACACAGAAATTCTCGCCACTCTGGCGCAGCTCCTCGATTGTGTCGAATATGTCGAAACCGGGCATGCAGGTCTCCTTTCACAACTTGCGAAACTGGGGTTCCAGCGCGGCTAGCGCCTCAAGCGTATTTGCAGGCAAGTGCGCATCCAGATGGGGCTGTGCGGCCTGCATCGCTGCAGCAACCGGTTCGTAGCTCGGCCACCCTTTCAGCGGGTTCAGCCAGACGATCCGCCGTGCCTTGCGCCTGATCCGTGCCAAAACGGCGCCCAGCGCGTCCGGGTCGGAACTGCAATAGCCGTCCGACAGGATCAGCACGATAGTCCGCCCGTTCAGCGCTCTCGCGCCATAACCGTTCAGAAAACTCTCAAGACTACCCGAGATATCAGTGCCGCCGCCAAACCCTTCGGCCATCAGCGACAAGCGCCCCGCAGCGCGCAGCGTATCGTGATCGCGCAACGCATCTGTGACCCGCATCAGTCGGGTATGAAACAGATAGGCATCTGCCTCGGTCCCGCTGCCAATCAATCCTTTGAGAAAGGCCAGGAACACACGGGAATAGACGGTCATCGATCCGCTGACGTCGCAAAGAGCCACGATCCGCATCGGACGCGGTGGCCGTGCGCGGCGATACAGGTCCATGGGTTCACCCCCACGCGCCAAGCTGGCCCGCTGGATGCGCCGCATATCCAGCACGGGTCCACGCAAAGCACGTTTCCGTCGCCGCGAACGACGATCCCGAATAGCGCGGGCGATCCGCGCAGCGACCAACTCCGCCTGTTTTAGACTCTGTTCATCCATCAATTCGCGCAAATCCCGACGCGACAGGTTGGCCGTTCGGGTCGCAATCAGCGTCCCGTCCATCCCTTCAGCCTCGCTGTCGCCCGGATCAGGAGTGGTGGCTGCCTGATTGGACTCCGTTTGGGTGTTATCCGTGCCCTCATCCGGGCGCTGCCAGATCATCGGTTTCGCTGACTGAACCTGCACATGTGCATTCTGTGCCAAACCCCCTCGTTGCTTCCCCACGTTGAACCAGTAGGCATCAAAAAGCTCATCAAAGCGCCGCCATTCCTCGGCGTCCCCCGCCAACAAGGAGCATAGCGCCTGACGCGCCTGGTTCGCGTTGGTCGCCTCAACCACCGAAAGCGCCGCCAAAGCATCCGCCGTTTCTTTCGACCCAACGCGCAGACCGTTCATCCGCAAATGCGCTATGAACCCTGACATACGATCCGACAGACCCGCAGCCCTTGAAGGAAAACGCGTCACCTGCATCACGCCACCTTCCCGATCAGACGGTCCATCACCTCAGGCGGTGCCACATTATAATCAGCAGCAGTCTTCAGCAGACAAACAAGGGTCGCCTGCACCTCATCCCGGGATTTCGCCAGATCGTTGACGCCCAATCCCGACAAGGCCGCAGCCCAATCGAGCATCTCGGCAATACCGGGCGTCTTCTCAAGATCTTCCTTGCGCAGTGCCTGAACGACCCCAATGATCTGCCGCGCCAAAACACCCTCAATCTGAGGCATCCGCGCCTGCAGGATCGCCAACTCTGTCTCCTTAGACGGGTAGTCGAGAAAACTGTACAAACAGCGCCGCCGAAGCGCATCCGACAAATCACGCGTCCCGTTGGCCGTCAGAATCACAATCGGCCGAACCTGTGCTTTCACAGTGCCCAGTTCAGGGATCGTGATCTGAAAATCCGACAGAATCTCCAAAAGATACGCTTCAAATTCCTCATCCGCGCGATCGATCTCATCAATCAGAAGAACCGGGGGCTTTTCTTCAGATATAGCCTCTAACAAAGGACGTTTTAGTAGATACTCGTCCGAAAACAATTGCGCCTCATGGGTTCCGCCCCGCGCTTCACTGGCCCGGATCGCCAGCAATTGCCGCTGATAGTTCCACTCATAGATAGCATGACTGGCATCCAACCCTTCGTAGCATTGCAGCCTGATCAAACGCGTATCCCGCCACGCTGCCACGGCCTTGGCGACCTCGGTCTTGCCCACGCCGGCGGGCCCTTCCAAAAGCAACGGCCGACCCAAAGCCTGCGCCAAATGCAACGCCATCGCCAATCGCTCATCGGCGACATAGCCCTGCACGACCAAACCGTTCTGCACATCATTCAAAGTCAAAACCAGGATCCATTCTTCATCTGGCTAAAAATATCCCGGGGGTCCAAGGGGGCAGCGCCCCCTTGCTTGGTCGGACCGGCCATAGCCGGTCCGACCTCAATCACCCATGCATCCCCAACCCATTGGCGATCTTCCAGATCCGCCAGTGGTCATGCGGCATATGGCTCTGCACCAACCCAAAAGGCCGGAATGCATCATGCACCGCATTCGAGAATGCAGGCACACCACCCACATTCGGGCTTTCGCCCACGCCTTTGGCGCCAATCGGATGGTGCGGAGACGGCGTTACCGTGTGGTCGGTGGTATAATTCGGCGTCTCCCACGCGGTCGGTAGGAAGAAGTCCATCAGCGTGCCAGTCTTCACATTGCCCATCTCATCATAGGCAATTTCCTGACCCATCGCGATGGCCAGCGCCTCGGTCACGCCACCATGGACCTGGCCTTCGATGATCATCGGGTTGATCCGGGTGCCGCAATCGTCCAGCGCATAGAACTGTCGGACTTCCCATTCACCGGTATCCACGTCGATCTCCATGACACAGATATAGGCTCCGAACGGATAAGTCATATTCGGCGGATCATAATAGCTGACCGCCTCCAAACCGGGCTCCAAGCCGGGAATGGCCTGATTGTAAGCGGCGAAGGCGATTTCTTTCATGGTCTTGAACCGCTCGGGCGCGCCTTTGACGGCAAAGCGGTCCACGTCCCATTCGACATCGTTGTCGTGGACCTCAAGCAGATAGGCTGCGATCATCTGCGCCTTGGCGCGGATCTTACGTGCGGCCATCGCCGTCGCAGCACCTGCCACAGGCGTTGACCGCGATCCATAGGTTCCAAGCCCGTAAGGCGCGGTGTCCGTATCGCCTTCTTCAAGCGTGATATCATCCGCGGGTAGACCAATCTCGCTGGCGATGATCTGGGCAAAGGTCGTGGCATGGCCCTGACCCTGGCTGATCGTCCCCAGCCGCGCGATGGCGGAGCCCGTCGGGTGGATGCGGATTTCGCACGAGTCGAACATGCCCAGCCCAAGGATGTCGCAATTCTTGACCGGCCCCGCACCCACGATTTCCGTGAAATGCGTCAGACCAATCCCCAGCAGCTTGCGGGTCTTGCCTGCCTTGAAATCCTCGATCCGCTGCGCTTGCTCAGCCCGCAGGCCCTCGTAGTCGACAGCTTTCAACGCCTTGTCCCAAGCGGTGTGATAGTCACCCGAGTCATACTCCCAGCCCAGCGCGGACTGATATGGAAACTGATCAGCCTTGATGAAGTTGATCCGGCGCAGCTCGGCCGCATCCATGTTCAGCTTGATGGCCAGAACCTCGATCATCCGTTCGATGAAATAGGCGGCCTCGGTCACGCGGAAGGAACAGCGATAAGCCACACCACCCGGAGCCTTATTGGTATAGACCCCATCGACGGCCAGATAAGCGGTCGGGATGTCATACGACCCGGTACAGATATTCATGAAGCCCGCCGGGAATTTAGACGGATCGGCGCAGGCGTCAAAACCACCGTGATCCGCAGTGGTATGGCACCACAGACCGGTGATCTTGCCATCCTTGGTCGCGGCGATCTTGCCCTGCATCCAGTAGTCGCGGGCAAAGGCGGTGGACATCAGATTTTCCATCCGGTCCTCAACCCATTTCACCGGCTGGCCGGTGACGATCGAGGCCACAACCGAGCAGACATAGCCTGCATAGGCCCCCACCTTGTTGCCGAAACCGCCACCGATATCAGGGCTGATCACGCGGATATTGTGTTCAGCGATCCCCGAGATCAGCGCAACCACGGTCCGGATCGCATGCGGGGCCTGGAACGTACCATAGAGCGTCAGCTTGCCGGTCACCTTGTCCATCGACGCCACGCAGCCGCAGGTCTCCAGCGGGCAAGGATGTGTGCGGTGGTAATAAACCATCTCTTCCGCCACCACATCAGCCTCGGCGAGAACCGCTTCGGTCGCGTCCTCGTCGCCTTGTTCCCAAGTGAAGATATGGTTGTGATGCTTGCGCGGGCCGTGGGCGCCTTCGGTCTGACCTTCCAGATCTTCACGCAGTACAACGTCGGATTTCAGCGCCTCGAACGGGTCGGTAATGACGGGCAGCTCTTCGTATTCCACCTCGACCAGCTCCGCCGCATCCGCTGCGATATACCGATCTTCGGCCACCACATAGGCAACCTCCTGGCCCTGAAACAGCACCTTGCCGTCGGCCAGCACCATCTGTTTGTCACCGGCCAGCGTCGGCATCCAGTGCAGACCCAGCGGCGACAGATCCTCGGCAGTCAGAACGGCAACGACACCGGGCAAGGCCAAGGCCGCCTCTTTGTTCACACTGACGACACGGGCATGTGCGTAGGGGGAGCGCACAAAATCACCGAACAGCATCCCGTCCAGTTTGATGTCATCGACATAGTTGCCCTTGCCTTGGGTAAATCGCACGTCCTCGACACGTTTGCGGGCGCAGCCCATGCCTTTGAGGTTGGCGGCGCGTTCTTCGGGGGTCAGAGTCTGGTCGTTCATTCCGCAGCCTCCTTCTGAGCGTTCAGCATGTCAGCCGAGGCCGAGATCGCCTTGACGATGTTCTGATATCCGGTGCAGCGGCAGAGGTTCCCCGCCATTCCAAAGCGGATGTCTTCCTCGGTCGGGTTCGGGTTCTCCTGCAGCAGACGATGCGCGCGGGTAATCATGCCTGGCGTGCAGAAACCGCACTGCAGCCCGTGATGTTCGCGGAACATCTCTTGCAGAACCCCAAGGCTGCCATCGTCATTGGTGAGGCCTTCGACAGTAGTGATTTCAGCTCCGTTCACCTGTGCCACAAAGGTTGTGCAGGATTTGACGGATTTGCCGTCGATATCCACGGTGCAGGCCCCACAATGACTGGTCTCGCAACCGATATGGGGACCGGTGATTTTCAGATCTTCCCGCAGGAAGTGAATGAGCAATGTGCGCGGCTCGGCCAGACCTTCGACCTGCTTGCCGTTCACGGTGAGTTTGACGTGCATTTTTGACATGGTTTCCCCTCCTCAACCCGCGCGGCTTTGCGCACGGTCGATGGCGCGGCGCAGCATGACGGCGGCCACGTGTTTCTTGAATTCGACGGGGCCGCGATTGTCTTCGACCGGGTCGATGGCGTCGAGCATTGCGGCCACGCAGCCTTCGACATCACCGCCCGCCAAAGCGCTGCTCGCGCCTTCGGACCAGATTGGCGTGTCGGCCAGATTGGTCATCGCGACCGAGGCTGTGCCATTTCCGACCATCACAGCGGCGGCTGCAGTCGCATAATCTCCGATCTTGCGCTTTTGCTTTTCATAAGCCTGACCCACGCCTGCGCCCGGCACTGGAATTGAAATCCGGGTCAGGATTTCCTCATCCTCGCGCGCGGTGAAGTAGGCGGCCTCATAAAACTCACGCGCCGCAACGCTACGATTTCCATCGGGGCCAGACAGCTCAAACGTCGCATTCAAGCACTGCATCAACCCCGGCATGTCATTGCCCGGATCGCCATTGGCGACGTTGCCGCCGACCGTGCCCATATAGCGCACCTGAGGATCAGCGATCTGCAATGCCGCTTCGCGGATCAGGGGGATGGCCGTAGCCAGACCGTCATGGGTAATCATTTCGTGCTGAGTGACCATCGCACCCAACGTCACGTTGTCGGACCCGACCTGAATTCCCTTGAGTTCCTCGATGGCCTGAAGATCGATCAGATGGCCCATCTCGGCCATGCGCAGCTTCATCATCGGGATCAAGCTGTGCCCACCCGCGATCACGCGCGCCTCGTCTCCGTGTTCCTGCAAAATGCCGATGGCCGAGGCGATGTCGCCTGGCCGGTGATACTCAAAACCGGCTGGTATCATGTTTTTCCTCCCTGGGTCCGAGCGGTATGCCTTGGGGGCCCTGAGGTCAGAAAAGGACGGCGCACTCCGGCGTTCCAGAATGTAGAAACAGGGCGCGCAGCTTGTTTCACGAAATGCGAATAAGCTGCACGAGCTGCGATTAGACGCCCAGCGCCTCGCGAATATCTGTCAGGCGCGACCGGCTAACCGGTACCTTGGCCAATGCATCGACACCGTCGAAATAACAGGTGCCATTGTCCTTGTGACGCTCAAAACTTGAGACGTGTTTGGGGTTCACCAGATAACTGCGATGGGCGCGCAAAAAACCGTCGGGTTTCAACCGCGCTTCTGCCTCGGTTATCGACCATGGACAGAACAGTTTTTCGGCATCGATATAGAGGACGGTATAATGCCCTTCAGCCCGAATGGCGGCGATACTGGCGGGTTTGGTGAAAAAGGTCTGACCCTCACGCTCGAACGGGACACCGGCGCGCAATGTCGCCGGTTCAGGCGCAGGCTCACTACTTGGTTGTTCTTTTGGTTCGATGAACGAAATCCCGGTTAACAGAAAGGCACCACAGATCAGAAAAACCGAAACTGTGACACCCATCGCCAGAACCTGATTATCCAGCACTGGCCCTGCGCCACCAGCACTGTCGCTGGCGACGAAGTCAGTCAAACCGGTTGCAACGAAATGCATGGTAAATACGGCCAGCCCGAAGCAGACCGTTCCGAGCAGGATGTTGCGCTGCGTGCGGTTGCCGTAGGCGACCCAGATGGCCGCCACGGACAGCATCACCGAGGCCAGCGTCGAAAGCAAAACATCCAGAACATTGTAGACCGGGCGGCACAATTGCATTCCGGCCATGCCGATATAGTGCATCACCACGATCCCGAGCCCCACGATCACCCCGGACCCGATCATTGTCTGCGACGTGCGCGGGCGAAAATGCAGCAGCAGCAGTGCCAGCCCGACCATCAGGATCGCCACCAGAGCAGAGATCAGAGTGATCAGAGCGTCATAATAGAACAGGATCGGCAGTTGCAGACCTAGCATAGCAACGAAATGCATCGACCAGATCCCACCGCCCAGAATGACCGCCGCTAGGGCAACGACAAGCTTGCGTCGCTGACTGTCCAGCCGGGATGCGCCATGGGTCAGGTAGAGGCCGGTGAACCCGGCCATTAGCGCCACGGCCAATGAGGCCGCCACAAGCCAGGCGTTATGTGAATAGTCCAGCATTTGGGTTGTCACGCCCTCCCCGACGCGAGGGCGACGTTAGCAAACGGAATCGCCCGGTACAATCGGTGCTGGCATCACTATTGAATAACGGCGTTCTCCCAGGCGGATATGAATTTTCTGCGTTTCAATACATCCAGATAGGTCAGCAACGCCGGGTTCAATCCGATTGCTTCCTGCTCACCGTCGGCGGACGCAGACAAGACTGGCAGTGGTGGTCGCTGTGACGATTGCGCTGTGCCAGTAATCAGATAACGCACGAAAGCTTCGGCAACTTCAGGTCTTTGTGTCGCCTTCGAAACCATGACCGTTCGCATCATCGTGGTCTGGAAATCCGACGGCAATATAATCTCAAGCGCGTCTTTGCCTTCGGCCTGAACCGCCGCGTAGCTACCCAGCACGTTATAGGCAACGAGAATTTCTCCGTCGGCCAGATCGCGGATCATGTCCCCGGAACAGCAATACAACCGGACATCCAGACTGCCCATTACCTCCATCAAACGCCAATAAGTTTCCGACACGCGCGCATCCTGCGTGGCAAACAGATAGCCCAGCCCGGACTGCCGCACATCATAAGTACCGACCTTACCCCGAAACGTCTCGGGCCGTTCACGCAGCGCCTCGATCAAGCCCTGACGTGTTTGTGGAATGGGCTGACCTTCGAAGGCGGCGCGGTTTACCACGATGGTGGCAGGCTCGGAAGTGAAGGCAAACAGACTGTCATGCCACTGCGCCCAAGTGGGAACAGGCATATCGTCCAGTGGCAGCGCAAAACCGTCATTGGTGAGCTTCAACTGCAAATCCATCGCACTGGAAATAACGATATCGAATGCATCAGGCGTCGCACGTACGCGCTCATAAATATCGGCAGTTCCGGAAACCAAATATTCGACACTAACATTGGGATTTCTGGTTACAAAGTCCTCGATGAACGGTGCGAATAGAACGGTGTCGGTACTTGATATGACACGCAGAGGCGCACCCTCCGCCCCATCGTTGAACAGCTGACGATCCTCCCAGTCCTCGGCCGCTCCGAAACTCGGCAGCAGAAGCAGGATCAGAGCGATAAAGTAACGCATGCGCCGCCCTCTGGTTGATTGGTCAAAACGAGCGTGCCGCCATGCGCGGTCGCCACGTCCTGCACGATGGTCAGACCCAGACCCGAGCCGATGGTTCCGGTGGCATTCTGGCCCCGTTCAAAGCGGCGGGTCAGCATGCCGATCTCATCGGGCGGAAATCCGGGGCCTGAATCTTTGACGCTGATCTGGGTCTGAGGCATTGCGGTGACATTGATTTCGACCGTGCTGTCGGAGGGCGCGTATTTCAATGCGTTATCGACCATATTGCGCACAGCGTTCTGCAGCAGGATCGGATCGCCCGAGTACCGCACCGATGCATCACCTATCAGAGATAACGAGAGGTCTTTCATCTCGGCGATGGGCGTCAAACGCTGCACAAGTTCATGGGTCAGGGCGACAAGATCAAGATCCTCTCGTTCCAGATGATCGGCGCGAAATGTGATCATGGCATGATCCAGCAATTGCCCTGCCGCCCGAGAGCTTTCGTCGATGGCACGCACCATCGCGCGCAGGGCTTCCCGGTTTTCCTTGCGTTCAACACGTTGCAAGGTCGCCTCGGCGTAGGACCGGACGGTCGCCAAGGGCGTGCGCACCCGATGCGCCGCCTCAGCGATGAAATCTTCCGACTGGCTGAGGGACTGATCCAATCGCCCCATCAATGAATTCAGCGAAGACACCAAAGGGGCCATTTCCTTGGGCACCGGTTTTCGGAACGGGCTCAGGTCCTGTGGTCCGCGACGGGTCACCGAGGTCGTCAGCTTGTTCAGCTGTCCGATGGTTGCGGTTGTGACCCAGAAGGACAGGGCTGCTGTCAGTATGAAAAACCCGATCCCCAGAAAGGCCGCGTTACGCGAAATCTGATCCAGCGTTTCGGCCAATGCATCCTGTGTCTGCGCAAGTGCGACCTCGATCTCTGTCTGACGGCCCAGACCGACCAGAGTGCGACTGGCATTGACTTGCCGAATGCGCTCGCCCCGCAACTCGCCCGCACCAAAGGTCCAATTGCCGTCATCCGTGTCTTGAGCGACCTCAAGATCCTCATACCCCGATATGAACGCACCATCCTGATAGATCGCATAGAAAACCCGGTCATCCGATGGCGTCGCCAGCATGGAAAATGCGGCATAGGGAATATCGATCTCAAGCTGCCCGTCGCGCAGCGCCGCCGCATCGAGGATCGACGCCGCCGAGGCACCAAGGATGTTGTCCTGCCCCTGCTGCGCCACTTGTGCTGCATAATTTCGAACCGCGAAGAACAATAGAACAGCCAGCAGCGCCGCGCCGCTGATCAGTGCCAGCACAAGACGATTTCTGAGCGATCCTGATACAGCCGGGCTAACCGTCATGATCCAGCCTGTAGCCCAACCCGCGCAGGGTGGTGATTTTCAACTCGGACTTTTCAAGGTGCTTGCGCAATCGGCCCACATAGACCTCGATCGCGTTATCCGAGACGTTGTCGTCGTAAGAAAACAACCTGTCGGCCAGCTTCTGTTTCGAAAAAACCTGCCCCGGCGCGTTGATGAACAGCTCCATCATTCGCAGCTCGCGGTTACGCAGGGATATCGTCTCACCCCGGACTGACAGATGGCCGGCCACCGGGTCAAACACGATCCCGCCGACCTCAATCCTTGATTTGGCAATTCCGGATTTACGGCGCAGAACGGCCCGGCACCGGGCCTCCAATTCGGCATGATCAAAGGGCTTGGTCACATAGTCATCCGCCCCCAGATCGAGCGATCCGATTCGATCCGAAACCTGACTGCGCGCGGTCAGAACGATGACAGGCGTATCAGGATCACGGGCCCGATGACGCTCCAGAAAGTCCCGCCCGTCCCCATCAGGCAGCATGATATCCAACAGGATCAGGTCGTATTCCTCGATCTCGGCATAGGCTGTCGCATCGTCCAATTTTGCTGCATGATCAACGACATGTCCATCCAGACGCATACGGGCACACATCGCGTTTGCGAGATCCAGATTATCTTCGACCAGAAGGAATTTCATGAGGGTGGGGGCGTATCCTAACGCGTGACAGGTTGATGTCAGGTTCGTGTGGTTAAACTTCCCAATAATCTGAGCCGCCCCGCGGCCGGATGTCAAATGGGAGGACATCATGACAACATTCAAACTGGGCCGTCGCGCCCTGATCGCAGCTGTGGCCGCAGTCGGCCTGACCGGCCCCGTGCTGGCGCAGGACCAGGTTGTGGACAGCATCCACTTTCTGATCCCCGGCGGCGCTGGCGGAGGCTGGGACGGCACCGCGCGCGGGACCGGAGAGGCGCTGACAAATGCGGGCCTTGTCGGCACCGCGTCTTACGAGAACATGTCGGGCGGCGGCGGCGGTAAGGCCATCGGCTATCTGATCGAAAACGCCGAAAGCAATCACGGAACCCTGATGGTGAACTCGACGCCCATCGTGATCCGGTCGCTGACGGGTGTATTCCCGCATAACTTCCGCGACCTGACCCTGGTGTCAGGCACCATTGGCGACTATGCGGCCATCGTGGTCGGTAAGGACAGCCCGATCAACTCAATGGCAGACCTGCTGGCTGCCTATGATGCGGATCCGGGCGCTACCGCAATCGGCGGCGGTTCGGTTCCGGGCGGCATGGACCATCTGGTGGCAGCCATGGTGATGGAAGCGGCTGGCAAAGATGCGCTGGGCGTCAAGTACATCCCCTATGATGCAGGCGGTAAGGCCATGGCGGCGCTGCTGTCTGGTGAGATCGCGGCATTGTCGACTGGCTTCTCGGAAGCTGTCGATCTGGCCAATCAGGGTGAGGTGAAGATCATCGGCGTCACCGCCGAGGAGCGCGTGGATGCCGCCCCGGACGCACAGACCATGAAGGAACAGGGGATCGACACCACCTTCGTCAACTGGCGCGGTTTCTTCGCAGCCCCCGGACTGCCTGAGAACAAGCTGGCTGCCTATCAGGACGCCATCACCAAGATGTATGAAACACCCGAATGGGAAGAAGTACGTGCGCGGAATGGTTGGGTGAACATCCACAACTCGGGCGACGATTTCTCGGCCTTCCTTGAAGATCAAGAAAAGCAGATCAGCGATCTGATGAAGAAACTGGGCTTCCTCTAAAGGCGGCTCCGGCAGAGCGGGCCACCGCTCTGCCCCAAAACACACAACAATAAGATGGGAGGGGACACCATGGCGCTGGATCGCTGGATCGCGCTTGTTCTGCTTGGGATTTGTCTAACCTACGGTTATGCGGCCTGGTTTACGATGGACGGCAGCTTGCCCCCTTTCATGCAAAGAAACCCGATTTGGCCCAGTACCTTCCCCAAGGTTCTGTCCATCCTCGGGATCATCGCCTCGACGATCATCCTGCTGGGCTTTGAAAAAAGCGAGCTGAAAGAGGCGGATATCGATTACCGACGTCTGGGCGAATACCATCTGGGTCAGGCGATTTCGCTGCTGGTGCTGATGGTCGTCTATGCGCTGTGTTTGCGCCCGGTCGGCTTTCTGATCGCCACCTCGGCCTTCCTGATCCTCGGCTCGTATATTCTGGGCGAGCGCAAGTGGCACATCATGGTGCCCGTGGCTCTGATCGCAACCGGAGCAGTCTGGTATCTGGTTCAGGAAGTTCTTGGAATTTACATGCGTCCCCTGCCGGGCGTGTTCGGAGGCTGACATGCTCGAAGGACTTCTGATCGGCCTACAAACGGCCTTTTCGCTTCAAAACCTGCTGATGGTCGTCGCGGGCTGCCTTATTGGCACATTCATCGGCATGCTGCCCGGGCTGGGACCGATGTCGATCATCGCGATCATGATTCCGGTCGCGATTTCGATGGGAGACCCATCCGCTGCTCTGATCCTGTTAGCCGGGGTCTATTACGGCGCGATTTTCGGGGGCTCGACGTCGTCCATTCTGCTGAACGCGCCGGGGGTCGCGGGCACGGTGGCCTCAAGCTTTGACGGCTATCCGATGGCGCGACAAGGCAAGGCCGGGAAAGCTCTGACCATCGCTGCAATCGCAAGTTTTGCTGGTGGGACGCTGGGTGCAATTCTGTTGATGGTGTTCGCCCCTGCCCTGTCGTCGGTCGCGCTTTTGTTCCATTCGGCTGAATATTTCGCACTGATGGTTGTGGGCCTATCTGCGATCGCCGCCTTCGCGGGCTCGGGTCAGGTGGCCAAGGCACTGATCATGACCATCCTCGGCCTGATCATGGCCACCGTTGGCGAAGGTGCGTTGTTCAACCTGCCGCGCTTCACCATGGGTATCATGGATCTGCAATCCGGCTTTGGTTTCATAACGCTGGCCATGGCGATGTTCGCCTTACCTGAGGCCCTGTTCCTGGTCCTCAAACCCAAAGACCTGCAAGGCGATGATGGCGAAATCAAAGACCTGCGCATCACGAAAGACGAGGCAAAAGCCATCGCTCCGGTCATTGGCCGCCAATCGACTCAGGGATTCTTTATCGGCGTCCTGCCAGGCGCGGGGGCGACCATCGCCAGCTTCCTTGGCTATGCGGTCGAGCGTAACATTGCCCCTAAAGAAGAGCAGGAAGAGTTTGGAAAAGGCTCTATTAAGGGGCTTGCAGCGCCTGAAGCGGCAAATAACGCGGCTTGTACCGGTTCATTCGTACCGCTGCTGACACTGGGCATTCCTGGATCGGGAACCACTGCCATCCTGCTTGGCGCGCTGATCGCGCTGAACGTCACACCCGGTCCGCGTCTGATGATCGATGAGCCGCAGATCTTCTGGGCGGTCATCATGTCGATGTTCATCGGCAACCTCGTCCTGCTGATCCTGAACCTGCCGCTGATCCCCTACATCGCCAAGGTGCTCGCCGTTCCGCGCAACTATCTGATCCCGTTCATCCTGTTCTTCACTTTGATGGGGGCCTATATCGGGCAGAACAACGCCACAGAACTGCTGATACTGGTCGGGTTCGGGGTCTGTGCCACGGCACTGAAGTTTGCAGACTATCCACTTGCTCCCTTGCTGATCGGCTTCATCCTCGGCGGTATGATGGAGGATAATTTCGCTCGCTCCATGCAGCTCTACGACGGTATCGCCTTCATTTGGGAACGCCCAATGACGCTGGGCTTGCTGGTCATCGCCGTGCTGTTGGTTCTGCTGCCAAGCTACCGCGCACGTCGTGCAAAGGCGCGGGCGGCAGGCGTGGCCGATGGCGACTGAGCCGCTCTCGGGGGTCCGCGTCCTTGACCTGACCAATGTTCTGGCGGGCCCCTATTGTTGCTACCAACTGGCGCTGATGGGGGCCGAGGTCATCAAGGTTGAACGCCCCGGAACCGGTGATCTGGCCCGCGAGCTGGGCGCGGATCCCGACCGGAACAAGGCCGGAATGGGCATCAGCTTTCTGGCACAAAACGCCGATAAGAAGTCTGTCACGCTAGACATGAAGGCCGAGCAGGGAAAGGCACTGCTTAAAAGGCTGGTTCAAACCGCAGACGTTTTGGTTGAGAACTTTCGCCCCGGTGTGATGGACCGGCTGGGGCTGGGTTATGAGGTCTTGCGCGCTGAAAATCCCAACCTGATCTATTGCGCGATCAGCGGGTTCGGTCAGAACGGTCCACGCCGTAACGATCCGGCCTATGATCAGATTGCCCAGGGCCTCAGCGGAGTCATGTCCATCACCGGCGCGCCCGATACAGCGCCTTATCGCGTCGGCTATCCTTTGGCGGATACCGTAGGCGGATTGACTGCAGCCTTTGCCATCAGCGCGGCCTTGAACGCCAATCCACGCGGGGCGTTTCTCGATGTTGCCATGACCGAGGCTGTTATTTCGACAATGGGATGGGTTGTTTCGAACTACATATTGGGGGGTGTTCAGCCGGGTGCCCATGGCAACGAAAACACGACCTCAGCCCCGTCAGGAACCTTCGCCACATCCGACAGCCCGATCAACATCGCGGCCAATCGGGATGAACAGTGGCTGACCTTGGCGAGACATCTGGGCCGAGAGGATTTGCTAACCCATCCCGACTATCAGACTCGCGAAGATCGCAAACAAAACCGTCATGCCCTTCGGCAAGAGCTCGAACGCACGTTGATCACCCGACCAGCCACAGATTGGGTTCGCGAATTGAACGCGCTCGGCGTACCTGCAGGGCAGGTTTTGACGGTGCCTGAGGCACTGTCGGATGATCAAATGGAGGGCCGGGGGTTGATCGGAACTCTCTCGGCTTACGGTGAAGACATGCGTCTGGCGGGCAGTCCGGTGGTCATGGATAGCCAACGCAAGATGCCCCAAACCGCCCCACCCGTACTTGGCGCCGACAACGCTGCGATCTGGTCCGAGCTGGGCTTGTCAGACGCCGAGATCGACGCCCTGCAGAAAGAGGGAATCATATGAGTGACGTGGCCGACTGGTGGCAGACGGCCATCATTGATATGGAACCTGGGCGGATTGCATTGCGTGGTCAGCTGATTGAAAACCTGATCGGCACAGTTGGCTTCGCAGAAATGATCTGGCTGATGGTGCGTGGTGACAGGCCAACATCCGCACAGGCCCGATTATTCGAAGCAGCTTTGGTCGCAGCCGTGGATCACGGCCCGCAAGCCCCCTCAATCGCGACCGCGCGGATGGCGGTGACCTGCGGCCTACCTCTGAACAACGCCATGGCCAGCGCAGTCAATATGTTGGGCGACGTCCACGGCGGGGCCGGAGAGCAAGCGGTCGAGCTATATCATTTCATAGACACCCACTCCGAGGACCTGGATACCGCGTTGGATGACTGGACCGCGCTTAGCGGAAAGATTCTGCCCGGCTTTGGCCACAGGTTTCACACTCCAACCGACCCGCGCGCGCCGAGACTGATGGAATTGGTCGAACAAGCCGTCGAAGTAGGGGCTTGCGAAGGGCGATACATGAAAATCGGGCGCGCTGTGGAAGCTGCGCTTTGGCGACGAAAAGGGAAGCCGGTTCCGATGAATATCGATGGGGCCACCGCCGTCATCTATGCCGAGCTGGGTTTTGCCCCACCCCTTGCGCGCGGTCTGTTCTGCCTGTCACGTTCGGTCGGAATTCTGGCGCATGCATGGGAGCAGATGCAGCAAGGTGGGCGCAACAAAGGACCCACCCCGCCCAAATACCGCTGGACCTATACCGGCGAAACTTCCTAGCGCAAACCGCTAAGCCCGTTTCTCTTCCTCAACTTCAACCGGCTCGGCGCTGACCTCAATCACCTCTTCCGCCTCGGGCGCTTCGGCTTCCGGTTCATCTTCGGCCTCAGACTGATCCTCCAGCGCGCCCACGATCAGCGGCAGCATATGCACACCAGTCGCGCTTGCGATCTCGGGCGTCTGGGGCGTTTGCCAGCTGAGCGTATCGAAGCTGCCGCAGTTTTGGCAGACCGGGCCCCATTCAGGCTGAATGTCATGGCAGTTGTCACAAACCCATTGCGGCCCGCGTGGCGCATTCAGCGCTTTGGCCAGCCAGCCCTGCACCACCGCGTTCGAGGCACCCTCACCCCGCTCAATGGCCGCCATCAGCGTATAAGCGCGGGCATCGCCCTGCTTTTCAACCACATCGCCCAGCGCACGACGCGCTTCGGGGAAATCCTCGGCCACGATGTTCAGCTCGGCCAGGATCAGGCGGGTTTCCATGTTTTCCGGGTGGATGCGCGTCAGCGCGGTAAACCGCTTGATCCGTTGTTCCGGCGTTTCTTCGGGCGCGATTTCAGCAAAGGCATGGGCAAGATCGGGGTGCGGCTGCACCTCCCACGCTTTTTTCAGAATCTTGGTTGCAGCCCGCGCCTTGCCCTTTTCGATATAGGCCCGCGCCGCCATCGCGGCAGCGGGCACCAGATCGGGTGACAGGCGGTTGGCCTCAATCGCGTGTTCCTGCTGTTCGACCGTCGCCCCGTCTGCCAAAATCTCTTTGGCCTCGGACAGGGCCAGAACCGCATCACGCCGTTTGAACACGTCACGCGGCAGGTGACCCGCCTTCAGCTTTGATGTCAAAGTCGACCGCGCCCCGGCCCAATCCTGCGCCTTGGTCTGCAGGTTCAACAAGATATCCTGCGTTTCCTCATGGCGCGGTTTCAGCGCCAGCGCCTTTTCGGCCAGCTTGCGCGCGGTGTCATCATCACCCGAAGCCAGCTTTTGCTTCATGATCCCGCGCACACCCACGAACCGCGTGGCATTGTTAGTTACCAACTTCTTGTAAGTCTCTTCCGCCTTCTTGGTATCACCCGTCATCTCGGCGGCCTGCGCCACCAGAAGGTTAGTCAGCTCAGGCTTGTTCAACAACTTCTCGGCCTTGCTGGCCTTGGTCATCGCCGTGCGCCCTTCGCCCGAGGCCAGCGCCATCAGCCCATCCGCCAGCGCCTGATACCCGCGCTGCTCGCGGCTGCGGTCGAAATACCGGGAAAGGGCTGTTTCATCTCCATTCAGGAATTTCAGCGTCGCTATCAGCAGCGTCAGCAGCTTGAAGAACAGCCAGACCGCAAACACCAGCACGCCCAACGCGATCACCGATTGCAGCGGCCCCAGCGTGTATTCGGTGCCCGCGACGGTGATCTGCACCCCACCACTGGTTTCCATCAGGTACCCGGCACCTATGGCCAGCAGACCGATAATCGCAACAAAAACAAGGATCTTTAACAATGACCACAGCATGGCAGGTCCTTCAGTTCGAGTTCAGGCTTGAAGCCAGCGTATTTGCAGCCTCAACAGCCGAGAGCCGCGTTTGTGCCGCCTGCGCCCAATCCGCCAACGCGGTCTGCGCCGCTTCGGGCAAAGAGTTCAATTCGCTCAGCACCTTGGACAAATCACCATCCGACAGCGCCGCCTGAGCGCGCGACAGGACTGCATCCGGATTGTCACCTTCTTGCGGGGTGACCGAGCGCGCGCCGGTCTGACGCTGCAGAAATGCGACCAGGCCGGTGCCCTTATTCGCATCCCGCGCATCCGCCAATGCCGTCCGCGCCGCCGGAGCGAAAGAGGCGCGCAGGGCTGAGATCGTCTCGACGCCATTATCCGCCGGCCCGGCCAAAGCATCCGGAACGTCAACACCACCCGCCTTTAGTTCGCTAACCAATTCTGTGTACGGCTGACCCGCATCCAACTGGCCATGCAATCGCGACAGGATCGCGGCATTGGTCGCTGCGCGCGCCTCAGCCGAGGCTTTGGCCTCAAGCGCCTGCGCATCAGATACCATCTTCTCAACTTCGCTGCGTTGCGCGGCCAGCGAATCCTGCAGTTTTTTCAGTTCAGTCTCAAAAGCAGCGGCGGTTTCAGGCGAAACGCCCGCCTCAATCGGATTCGCTTCAAGCGCTGAGAGGCGGTCTCCCAACGGTTTGACCTGCCCCGCCAGCGTATCAACGCTGGATTTCACCGAACTCAGATCCGTTTCAACGGGCGCAAGCTTGTCTGAAAGCGCTTTGATCTGATCGGTCAGGGCCGAGACATCCGGGCCGTCGCTCAAGGAGCTAGTCAGCTTAGCGATCTGATCCGATTGATCCGCCAACTTGGATTCAAGTGCGGCAATCGCATCCGCGCTGTCGGTCCCTTGAGAAGAAAACCCACCGCTGCCCAAGGCAAATCCGATCCCGGCAGCAACAACACCACCCAGCAAAGCCGGCACAAACCCACCGCGCTTTTCTACGGTGCGTTCGATCACTTTCTCTTGCGCGGTTTCTTCTGAGGACGCAGTCGTTTCGACGGCTTCGGCTTCGGCTTCGGCTTCGGCTTCGGCTTCGGCTTCGGCTTCGGCTTCGGCTTCGGCTTCGGCTTCGGCTTCGGCTTCGGCTTC
>NZ_JBQFTW010000013.1:0-83654 GCF_056538865.1 Ruegeria sp. BE3
TCTCCCGAGCGTCCAACCGTCTCTCCGGCCCGTCTCCGCCGTTCCCAGCGTCCCAACAACCACCTCAGCAGCGCCGGTGAAGGGCGTTCTAAGTATATCACCGAGAAGCCGCAAGTAGAAAAATCGAAAATCGGCAAAAAATCTTCGAATTTCTATTTTTACATTAAAAAGCATATAGTTAATTCCCGCCCCTCCAGATGAGTTGCGCGATCAATGGCGTCATCCGTAAACAAATCGCGCGGCAGATCACTTATTCACGCAGTTACCCACAGACTCGCCTTCGAGTCAGGTGGAATCGACCTGCCGCAACCGAACAAGAAAAGCGGAAACAGGCAGACGCAGGCTCAGCAGACCCAAAACGATCACGAGATAGACCAGCGGTTCGATCTGGAAGCCCTTCGCCAACATCACGTAATGCAACGCGCCCAGAATCGCGGCCGGATAAACCAGACGATGCAACTTGCGCCATCGCGGGCCAAGACGGCGGACCGACCAGTTGTTGGACGTGAGCGCAAGCGGCAGCAACAGGACAAAAGCAGCCATCCCAACCGTGATATACGGACGCTTAACGATGTCCGCCCAGATCTGACTGGGGATCTGAACATCCAGAACCAGCCAGACCAAGAGGTGCAGCGAGACATATGAGAATGTCAGAACGCCAATAGCACGACGGAACTTCATCAGATTTATTCGGGCGAGTCGTCGCAATGGCGAAATCGCGAGGCCTAGAATCAAGAGCTGTAACGCAAGTTCCCCGAAGCGATGCTCCAACGCCTCAATTGGTTCTATACCAAGACCCCCTGTCATGCCTTGATAAAACAACCATGGCGCAGGAAGCGCGCCCACCAGGTACACTACCCAAACAGGGATACGACGCAGAATATCGTTGAGGCGTTGCATGATCTCAGTAGTATTTCGCCAAATCCATACCTTCGTAAAGGCTGGCAACGTCTTCTTCATACCCATTGAACATCAGGGTCGGGATACGTTTGGCGAATAAACCACCGCCGATTTGTCGTTCCGAGGCCTGAGACCAACGCGGGTGATCCACGTTTGGGTTCACGTTGCTGTAGAATCCATACTCGCGCGGGCCAGCCATGTTCCAGCTGGTCAGAGGCTGGGTATCCGTCAGAGTGATACGTACTATGGATTTGATCGACTTGAAGCCATATTTCCACGGCACAACCAGACGAAGGGGCGCGCCATTCTGGTTCGGGATCGGTTTGTCGTAGATTCCCGTGGCCATGATGGTCAGCGGATGCATCGCTTCGTCCAGTCGCAGTCCTTCGCGATAAGGCCACTCCAGCACCGGATATGCGACACCAGGCATTTCGTCCGGACGATAGGCGGTCTCGAACGCGACATATTTCGCGCCCTCCTGAACACCCGCCATATTCAGCAGATCAGCCAGTTCGAAACCATTCCACGGAATGACCATCGACCACGCCTCGACACAACGGAATCGATAGATACGCTCCTCAACCGTCATTTCGGACATGATGTCGTTGAAGTCATATTCGCCGGGGCGGTCGACCAAGCCATCAATCTGCACGCTCCAGGGCTCGGTTACCAGCGTGTGGGCATATTTTGCCGGGTCATCCTTGCGGGTGCCGAACTCATAATAATTGTTGTACGAGGTGACCTCTTCCCAAGTGTTCGGCTCAAGCGTTTCAGCCGCTGCCGCCGGTCGCGCCAGACCTGCCAGCCCCACACCCGCCAGTCCGGCCATCACTTGCCGCCGGTTCAGAAACGCCGCCCGGGGGGTGACGTCGGCATGTGTCAAAGTATTGGTCCAGCGGTGCGCCATGTAAGTCTCCGTTAACAGTCTGCCTCAGGAACGAGGTAGTCTGCTCATAGCACAGTGCCAAGGAAACAAGCGTAACGATTGAGAGACGAGATTGTAACGTAGAGAACGGGCAATTGAGCGCACATGCCCCCGCTGGCGTGAGTTCGGTGGATTTGCGCCCCTTGAAACCGCCTGAACTCTTTTGGATAGCAACGAGCCCTGAAAGAGATCCGCTGACTGCTTCTTCGTTCTGCTTTCCGGACGATCTGAGTCCTGTTGTGAACGCTCCGGTCTGTGACAGCACAGAGGATCGGAAAATACTGGGCGGGCAAAAAATATCTCTCGAGGAGTTTCTCAAATGCACAAACTAGTTTCCGTTCTCGCCGTTGCAATTGCCATGACAGGCGCGCAGGCTTCGGCACAGGAAATCGCGGATATGAACGATCTGGAATATGCCCATATCGCCTATACCGCCGACAATATCGATATCCGTTATGCGCATCTGGCGCTCGCCCTGTCGGAAAATCCCGATATCCATGAATTCGCAAATACCATGATCCGCGACCACACCGCTGTGAATGCCGCCGCACTCGGATTACTTGATAAGCTGGGGGCTACCGCACAGGATAACGCATTCAGCCAGACACTGAATGCCAATGCCGAGAAGATCATCGACAATCTTTCGCAACTGCGCGGGGCCGAGTTCGATGCGGCATATGCCGCCAATGAGCTGGCCTATCATCAGGCAGTGAACGAGCTGGTTGAAGGCACCATGATCCCCAATATCGACAACGCCGAGGTCAAGGCGCTGTTCGAACAAGGGCTTGAGATATTCAAGGCCCATGAAGGTCATGCCGAAGTGATGGTCGAGTCGCTGAATTAATGCCACGCACCATCATGCGGCGCACGTTTCTTGGAGGGGCGGTGGCTTCAGCAACCGCCCTGACATTCTCGGCGCGCGCGGAGCAAGCCGCCAAGGTGCATGAAGTGACGATCAAGCGTTTCACCTATGAGCCAGAGCAAATCGAGGTTCGAGTCGGAGACATCATCCGCTGGACCAATCTTGACATCGCTCCTCACACTGCTTCGGCCGACGACCTGAGTTGGGAGACCGCGGAACTGAAGCGGAATGAAAGCGCCGAGATCACCGTCGAAGACGGGATGGTGTTGACCTATTTCTGCGTGTTCCACCCGCATATGAAGGGAACGGTCAGAGTTGTTTGATCTGACTTTAAAAAAGGCCCGCCATATCGGCGGGCCTTTCAGGTTCTGTCAGTTAATGCACCACGGCATCATCCGGGCGTGGACGATCAGACGTTCCCAACCGATCGCCGATGATCAGGCCGTCAGAACCAGCTGACACAGGAACAGTCTCTCCGTCCTTGATCTCACCGGCCAGCAATGCTTCGGCCAATGGGTTCTGCAACGCACGCTGGATCACACGTTTCAGCGGGCGCGCACCGAAGACCGGATCATAGCCTTCGTTCGCCAGCCATTCCTTGGCACCATCATCCAATGCCAGCTCGATCTTGCGGGCGGCAAGACGTTTCTGCAGACGCGCCATCTGGATATCGACGATGCCATCCATATCGGCGCGCTTGAGCCGGTCGAATATAATAGTCTCGTCCAGACGGTTCAGGAATTCGGGCCGGAAATGCGCCCGGACCGCGTCCATCACGTCGCGCCGCGCCTGCGCGCTGTCTGCCCCTTCGGGCAACTGGCTGAGCGCCTGTGAGCCGAGGTTCGACGTCAAGATGATCAGCGTCTGCTTGAAATCCACGGTGCGGCCCTGACCATCGGTCAGCACGCCGTCATCGAGAACCTGCAACAGCACATTGAACACATCCGGGTGCGCCTTTTCGACCTCATCGAACAGCACAACCTGATAGGGCCGGCGCCGCACGGCTTCGGTCAGCACGCCACCTTCGTCATAACCGACATAGCCCGGAGGGGCACCGATCAGACGGGCGACCGCGTGTTTCTCCATGAACTCGGACATATCGATGCGCACCATCGCGTTGTCGTCGTCGAACAGGAAGTTCGCCACGGCTTTGGTCAGTTCAGTTTTACCCACGCCGGTTGGCCCGAGGAACAGGAACGAACCCAACGGGCGGCCTTCGTCATTCAGACCCGCACGCGCGCGGCGCACAGCGTTGGCCACGGCAGTCACCGCCGCATCCTGACCGATCACGCGTGAATGCAGATCGTCTTCCATCCTCAGCAGTTTCTCGCGCTCACCTTCCAACATTTTCGAGGTCGGGATACCGGTCCAACGCTCCACGACGGAAGCGATCTGTTCCGGGCGCACGGTCTCCTCGGCCATCATGGCGTTGCTTTCGGCGTTCTCGGCCTCGGTCAGCTTTTTCTCAAGCTCGGGGATGACGCCATAAGACAGCTCACCCGCTTTCGCCAGATTGCCTTCGCGCTTGGCGATCTCCAGATCAGCCCGCGCTTTGTCGAGCTGTTCTTTCAGGTCGCGCGCGCCCGCAAGCTTGTCACGTTCGGCCTGCCACTGGGCGGTCATCTCGGCGGATTTCTCCTGCAGATCAGCCAGATCCTTTTGCAAGGTTTCCAGACGATCCTTCGAGGCCGCGTCGTCCTCAAGCTTCAGCGCCTCTTCCTCGATCTGCATCTGCAGGATCTGACGATCCAGCTGATCCAGCTCTTCGGGCTTGGAATCCACCTCCATCCGCAGACGCGACGCCGCCTCATCGACCAAATCGATGGCTTTGTCGGGCAGGAACCGGTCGGTGATATAGCGATGCGACAGAGTCGCCGCCGATACCAGCGCCGAGTCCGAAATGCGCACGCCGTGGTGCAACTCGTACTTTTCCTTGATGCCGCGCAGGATGCTGATCGTGTCCTCTACCGTCGGTTCGGTGACCATCACAGGCTGGAACCGACGCGCAAGGGCCGCGTCTTTTTCGACGTATTTGCGGTACTCATCCAGCGTGGTCGCACCGATACAATGCAACTCACCCCGGGCAAGCGCAGGCTTGATCAGGTTTGCGGCATCCATCGCGCCGTCAGACTTCCCCGCCCCGACCAGAGTGTGCATCTCGTCGATGAACAGAATGATCTCGCCAGCGGCCTCAGTGACCTCGGTCAGAACGGCCTTGAGGCGTTCTTCGAACTCACCGCGATATTTCGCACCGGCGATGAGCGCACCCATATCGAGCGCCAGCAGCTTTTTGTCCTTCAGCGATTCCGGCACGTCGCCGTTGACGATGCGTAGGGCCATACCCTCGGCAATCGCGGTTTTACCGACGCCGGGCTCCCCGATTAGAACCGGGTTGTTTTTGGTGCGGCGCGACAGCACCTGCATCGAGCGGCGGATTTCCTCATCCCGCCCGATGATCGGGTCAATTTTGCCCTCAGCCGCAGCCTCGGTCAGATCGCGCGCGTATTTCTTGAGCGCATCATAGCCCTCTTCCGCCGACGCGGTGTCAGCGGTGCGACCTTTACGGATGTCATTGATCGCCTCGTTCAGCTTCTGGGCGGATACGGCACCGGCCTCTAAGGCCTCTTTGGCTTTGGATTTCACCATACATAGCGCCATCAACACGCGTTCGACCGGAACAAAGCTATCACCCGCCTTGGTGGCGATCTTAGTGGCCTCGTCCAAAACCTTGGCGGTCTGACCATCCATATAAATCTGGCTTGCGTCACCGCTGACCTTCGGGATCTTGCCCATCGCAGCATCCAGAGCCTCAACCACACGGTTCGGCGCGCCGCCTGCGCGGGTGATCAGATTGCTCGCCAGCCCCTGATCGTCATCCATCAGTGCTTTAAGAATATGTGTGGGTTCCAGCCTCTGGTGCCCCTCGCGCAGCGCAATGGTCTGCGCCGCCTGCACGAAACCCCGTGCCCGCTCGGTGAACTTGTTCAAGTCCATGTTATTCTCCTTTTTATAAGCGCCCGAAAGTGTTGCGCCCGCTTGGCGGCACGCGTCGGTCTGGGCCTCAGATTCAATTTGGGAAATATTGGCGTGTATTCAAGACCGTTTCCCTACAATAACACAGTCAACTTTCTGCGCTTGCAAAACCATGGGGATTTGCCACAAACCAATGATACCGAACCGGTTTTGGGAACACCTCGCGATGATTTCACTCAACGACCTCGGCAACTGCATTGCAGAACATTGGTCAACCGTTATCGGCGACCCGAGCCCGGTCGGATGGCTGACAGTTGCGGTTTATGGCGTCACCGCTCTTTTATGCCTGCGCGCGGCATGCAGCCCCAGCGTTCGATGGTTCTGGCTGCTTCTGTCTTTGCTGTTGTTCGCCCTGATGATCAACAAGCAGCTTGACCTGCAATCCGCTCTGACCGCCAGCGCCCGCTGCCTCTCACACATGCAGGGCTGGTATCAGGATCGCCGCTCGGTCCAGGTCGGCTTTATACTGGCGGTGATCTTCTGCGGTTTCTGGGGCGCGCTGGTCAGCCTTTGGTTTCTCCGCAAGCATCTGCGCCAGGTCGGCGTGGCCCTGATAGGGTTCATTGCCCTGATCTGTTTCGTGTTGATCCGCGCAGCAGGGTTTCACAAATTCGACTCCCTGCTGAACGCAGACTTCCTGTTCATCCGTGTCAATTGGCTGTTGGAGCTGTCAGGTATCGGCCTGATCGCCCTCAATGCCTATTGGGTGGCAAGACGCCGTCAACCCCGCGGGATTGAATAGACGGAGTAACCGCCCGTTTCCGCCATCTTCTGGGCATTATACATCTCAAGCAGCGATTGCTCGGCACTACTGCCTGTGGGGCATGAAACCAGATCCGCGGTGTGATCCAGAAACTCGCCGGTAAAGGGGCTTTCTCCTGTGAGCTGGCACCAGTCATCCTCGGACCGATAGCCGCCCACCAGGGGAAGGTTGTCATTGGTCGGAGCCGGGGCCACGCCGGTATCTGAAGGATCGTTTTGCGGGGTGTCATCACAGGCGGCCAGCATCAGCGCTGCGCCAATCGCTACTATCTTCTGCATCATTCTGTCCCTTGCTTTGAATTGCCGCAACATAGCACAGCAAGGAAATTTATGCGTGAACTGCGTCACCCAACCTTCCTGCATGGACAGAACGCCCCGAACCCGTTACGACGCAGAAGTTTGCCAAAAAGGAGCCCACCTATGTCCGATGACCGCCTGATCGTTGCCCTTGATGTTCCTAACGCTTTGCAGGGACTGGCCATGGCCGAACGGCTGGGGGACGCCGTGTCCTTCTACAAAATCGGGTTGGGTATGCTGACAGGTGGCGGGCTGGCGCTGGCCAATGAGCTGAAGCAGGATCACGGAAAGCGTATTTTCCTGGACATGAAACTGTTCGATATCGGCAATACGGTTGAGAACGCAGTACGCGGATTGGCACAGTTTGATCTGGATTTCCTGACCGTGCATGGCGATCCGCATGTGGTGCGGGCGGCCAAAGAAGGCGCCTCGGGCAAAGACCTGAAGATTTTGGCTGTGACCATTCTGACCTCATTGAACCGTGACGATCTGGATGCCAGCCTGCTGAAGGCCGGTGATGTGCAAGAACTGGTCGTCGAGCGCGCCGCACGCGCGCTGGAGGCCGGGGCCGACGGCGTCATTGCCAGCCCGCAAGAGGCCGCCTTGATCCGCGCCCTGCCCCAGGCGGACGGCCGCTTGATCGTCACTCCAGGCGTTCGGCCTGCGGGCGCTGCTCTGGGCGATCAGAAACGTGTGGCGACCCCAGCGAGTGCAATCGGAGATGGTGCGGATCATATCGTCGTCGGAAGACCGATCTATCAGGCCGACGATCCCAAAGCGGCAGCAGAAGCTGTTCTGAACGAGTTAAATTCTTTGACGCGGCATTGAATTCCGCACGGAATCGCCCGGCATTTACGATAGCAACTGCAGGCAACCAGTTGACCTTAGGTCAATTTTTACCCTTTCTGCGCCAAATCGCCCCTGTGCCCGAAAACACACATCAAATATGCGAGTTTTTCGATCCGACGCTTACAGCTATCGAAAACAGCAGTTTTAAGCGATTCTAAATGCAAGACACTCCCCAACGGACTGTGACTTCCTGAGGTCCGTTACCTTCTCCCCCCGCTACCGCGGGGGGTTTTCTTGTCAGTAGACACTCCCCCACCCCGACCCAATCCTTTGAACCGGGACCTGAGCTGTTATAAGACTGGTCCTGACCTGAACCGCGTGAAAAACGGGAAACCGAATGCCCGGTCTTTGCCGAGATTGCCTGACCACACTGACCGACGAGCGGCGCTGTCCGTCCTGCGGCAGCCCGCGTGTGAAATCCCATCCCGAACTGTTTGACCTGACCATCGCGCATATGGATTGCGATGCATTTTATGCCTCGGTCGAGAAACGTGAAAATCCCGATCTGGCGGACAAGCCGGTGATCATCGGTGGCGGTAAGCGCGGCGTGGTCTCCACCGCCTGTTACGTGGCCCGCATTCGCGGCGTACGCTCGGCCATGCCGATGTTCAAGGCGCTGACGCTCTGCCCTGATGCGGTGGTGATTAAACCTCGCATGTCGCTTTATGCCAGCGTCTCACGCGAAATTCGGGCGATGATGGACGATCTGACGCCGGATGTGGAACCCCTATCGCTGGATGAAGCCTTTATGGATCTCTCCGGTACCGCGCGGCTGCATGGCGCGCCGCCTGCTGTGATGCTCGCCCGGCTCGTCAAGCGGATGAAGGACGAACAGGGACTGACCGGCTCGATCGGGCTGAGTCATAACAAATTTCTGGCCAAGGTGGCCTCGGACCTCGACAAGCCGCGCGGGTTTTCGGTGATCGGCAAGGCAGAGACTGCCGAGTTCCTGCATGACCGACCCGTGCGCCTGATCTGGGGCATTGGCCCGGCGGCGCAGGAGACGCTGGAACGGGCGGGTATTCGCACCTTCAGCGACCTGTTGCGCTGGGATCAGGAGGCGTTGACGGCGCGGTTTGGATCAATGGGATATCGTCTGTGGCATCTCGCCCGAGGGCAGGACAAACGTCGGGTCTCGGCACATACACCGATGAAGTCGATCAGCAACGAGACTACGTTTTTCGAGGATACCGCTAGCACGGACATTCTGGACGGGCATATCTGGCGCATGTCCGAGAAGGTAGCCGACCGGGCCAAGGCCAGAGGGCTGGCCGGGCGAGTGGTGACGCTCAAGCTGAAACAGGCCAATCACAAGATCATAACGCGGAGGGTCTCTCTGCGCGATGCGACCCAGATCGCAGACCGAATCTATCGTATTGCGCGCAACCTTTTTGATCAGGTGGGTGATCAGGGGCCCTATCGCCTGTTGGGATGTGGCCTGTCCGATCTGTGCCCAGAGGATCAGGCGGATATCTCGGGTGATTTGCTGGACCCCGGTGCGGCACAACGCTCGCAGGCCGAACGGGCCACCGATGAAATCCGGCGACGGTTCGGAACGGATGCGATCGTGAAGGGGCGCGCGCTGCGTTAGCCTATTCGGCCGCCAGCTGTTGTGTTTCAGATCCGATGGCAGCAATATCCGCCGTCACCTGCCGCAACAGGTCGCGGAAGGCCTGGAAATTACCATTGGGCTGGATCGTGCCTTCATTCATATAGAGCGACCGGTCGATCTCGATCTGAATGGCGTGTTGATGACGCGCCGGGCGGCCATAGGTCTGGGTGACATAGGCCCCCGCGAAGGGCGTATTGCGCACCACATTCAGCCCGACCGAGGCAAAGGCCGCTTCGATCTGATCCACGATCACGCCCGAGGCAGAGGCTCCGAACCGATCCCCCAACACAATCTCGGGCCGCGAACTGCGTCCGCTGTTGGCCATGGCGACCGCCTCATGTGGCATCGAGTGGCAATCGATCAGGATCGCCTGCCCGAAGGTCGCATGCGATTCGGCCAGAAGTGACTTGAGGCGCTGGTGGTAAGGCCGCCAATAGGTATCGATGCGCAGCCGCGCCTCGTCCATCGTCAGCTTGCCATTGTAGATCGCGCGCCCGTTCGCCACGACGCGCGGAATCACGCCCAGCCCCGAAGCGACGCGAGGGTTATGCCCATGGCGGCGGGCGCCTTGGATCAAGGCAGGGTCCAGCTCATCCGCGCTGCGGTTCAAGTCGAGATATGCGCGCGGCATAGCTGCAGCCAGCAAAGGCGCACCAAAGGTGGCGGCAGAATCGAACAGTTGATCGACATAAGCATCTTCGGACGACCGAATCGCATGCCGGTTCAGCACCGACCGCTTCAAAAGCGAGCCCGGATAGGTCCTGCCGCTATGCGGAGAGGCAAATACCACGCAAGACGTGCGCTTGGCGGGCATATCCAGTAGGTAGGCGGCATTGGACGAAGGTTTGGTCATGGGCTCTCCGTTATTCGCATTGAACATAGACCGGAAAATAGTTCTTCCAAACCCCTTGATCCCCCCAACGACTCCTTTTATAGACCCCGCTACCGGCGCGGGGTTCCGCGCCCCATTTCGTTATGGGGTAGGTCACGCGACGGTTTCATGGGCGGTTAGCTCAGCGGTAGAGCACTTCGTTGACATCGAAGGGGTCACAAGTTCGATCCTTGTACCGCCCACCATGATTCACTGTTCCGGGCTTCCGGGGCACCCGACTAACCCAGGCGCTGGCCACGTCTTTGATGAAGGCGCCGCAGATTGGAGACAGACCCATGAAGGTCAAGAACTCGCTCCGCTCGCTCAAGAACCGGCACCGTGACTGCCGGGTTGTGCGTCGCAAAGGCCGCGTCTACGTGATCAACAAGACGCAGCGCAAGTTCAAAGCTCGCCAGGGCTAAGAACTGCACATTCCGAATAGAAAAAGCCGCGCCTTCGGGCGCGGTTTTTTTTTGTGCCTGTACCAGCGATGCGAAATGGCAGACCACGCGAATGCCATCAATCCATTCGGCTCTGGCCAGCAAGGTAATAGGTGGCCCAATGCCCAAGCACCTGACCTCAGCCCCGAAACATAAAAATATGGCGTGACCATTTGACCGACCAATTTTGTCGGAATTCCTTGCATCCCGCTCAGAATCGTTTAATTGACCAAATCAGTCGGGTTATAACCCGCAGCGTATTCTAATGTTGGGACACATCATGCTGAAATCTTCCACCTGTATCGCCACCGCCCTAACGGCACTGATTGCGACATCTGCTGTCGCCGAAGGCGAACTGAACCTCTATTCGTCGCGTCACTATGATACGGATGAGAGGCTGTATTCCGATTTCGAAGAAGCAACCGGCATCACCATCAACCGCATCGAAGGCAAGGCCGATGAGTTGATCGCGCGCATGGAGGCTGAAGGCGCAAACTCGCCCGCCGACATCCTGCTGACCGTCGATACCTCGCGTCTGGCGCGCGCCAAGAATGCCGACCTACTGCAGACGATCGACAGCGCCATTCTGGAAGAGCGTATTCCGGCCAACCTGCAGGACGAAGATAACCAATGGTATGGCTTCTCGCAGCGCGCCCGGATCATCTTCTTTGACAAGAATGAGGTCGCCAATCCACCCGCAAGCTATCTGGATCTGGCCAAGCCTGAATACAAAGGCCTGGTCTGCATCCGCTCTTCCAGCAACACCTATAACCAGACCCTGCTGGCTGCGATCATCACCAACCACGGTGCTGAGGCCGCAAAAACCTGGGCTGAAGGCATCGTCGCCAACATGGCGCGTGAACCTCAGGGCGGTGATACTGACCAACTGCGCGGCATCGTATCCGGTGAATGCGAGATTGCCGTTTCGAATTCCTACTACTTTGCGCGCGCTATCCGCAGGGACGTCAAAGGTCTGAGCGCTGATATGGACATGATTGGCGTGCAATTTCCGGCACAGGATGCCGAGGGTGCACACATGAACTTGTCGGGCGCAGGGGTTGCGGCGAACGCTCCGAACAAGGAAAACGCGATCAAGTTCCTTGAGTATCTGGCCAGCGACCAGGCTCAGGTCTACTTCTCGAACGGCAACGACGAATTCCCGGCGGTTAAAGGCGTGGCCCTGGCCGAGAACGTGGCCTCGTTGGGCGATTTCAAGGCGGATGAAGTAAACCTGTCTGAAGTGGCCAAGAACATCCCTGAGGCGCAGAAAATTTTCAATGAAGTTGGCTGGAAGTAAGCCTTCGGTTCACCCGAGAAATTGAAAGAGCGTAGCGCCTTCTGCGCTCTTTTTTATTGTGTTCATGATATCTGTTAGCCAATAATCCCAAATATGAACATGATTCTCGTATTTGAACAATGCTAGATGAACTCTCCTTCCGGCTCGCTACAAGGCTGAAAGAGCTGCGCCAGGGACGCGGCTGGTCGCTTGACCAGCTTGCCGAACATAGCGGCATAAGCCGCGCGACGCTGTCTCGGATGGAAAAGGGGGATGTCAGCCCGACGGCGGAAACGCTGGGCCGATTGTGTGCCGCCTATGGCTTGCCCATGTCGCGCCTGCTGATGATGGTCGAAGACAGTTTCGACCCTCGCATCCCCCTTGAGCGCCAACCCGAATGGCGCGATCCCGAGACCGGTTTCACTCGCCGGTCCGTCTCACCACCCGCTGCCGGGTTGAGCGGCGAAGTCATGGAAGGTCAGCTGCCCCCAAACACTGTAATCAGCTATGACACCCCCCCAAAGCCCGGGCAGGAGCATCACCTGATCATGCGGGACGGGGAACTGACGCTCACGGTCGATGGCGTCGATCACATGCTCAATGACGGGGATTGTCTACGCTATCATTTATCCGGAGCAACACGGTTCCAAACCGGGCCTGCACGCGGCGCGCGTTATCTGTTGGTACTGATATGATCACACGATTAACTGCTGCCTATTTTGACGAAGCGCTCGAGGATCTGACGGATATCCTTCATAGCTGCGTCCACACTGGCGCCAGCATAGGCTTTATCCTGCCATTCTCAAAGGAGGATGCCCGCAGCTACTGGCTGGGTCGGGTAAGGCCGGATTTGCAGATCGAAGCGTTAGATTTATTCGTCGCTCATGATGGGGGTGGCATACTTGGAACAGTGCAGCTGATCCCCGCCTCCATGCCAAACCAGCCGCATCGCGCTGATGTCGCCAAGCTATTGGTCCACCCTCAGGCCCGCCGACGCGGATTAGGTCGGGCACTGATGGAAGCATTAGAGGACCGGGCGCGCGATTTAGGGCGAACGACGCTGGTGCTGGATACCCGCAGCAGCGACCCTTCGCGTCTGCTCTACCAATCGCAGGGCTTTCATATTGCCGGAGAGATTCCGAACTATTGCCGCAACCCCTTCGAGGATCGGTTGGAGCCGACCACCTATATGTATAAGCAACTGACATAACTGCCGGTTTTGCGTGTATTGGCGGCAAAGCAATATCCAATCCCCTACACGGCCTTGATGAATGTTGGGGCCGAAGGAGCAGGTTCAATCTTTTTCGCAACCGCGCAACGTACACGTCGATCATCCGGCCACTTACGATTATATCTCCCACGCGCCTTATCCAGTAAACTGATCGCGCAGATCGAAAGCAACTTAGCCGTCGATATCAAGCGCCAGCGCATGAATGCGTGGCACGATATCGCCCAGCGCTTTGTGCACCGCGCGATGGCGCGCAACACGGGATTGCCCCTGAAAAGCTTCCGCCCGGATACGGACGTTGAAATGGCTTTCTCCGCCCTCTTGGTACCCTGCGTGACCGCGATGGCTTTCGCTGTCGTCTACAACGTCCAGCTCACGCGGATCAAATGCTGCCTGCAGGCGGTCACGGATTTCGTCGGTCACGCTCATTTTTATGCTCATCGGCAAATTAATTGCCGTCCCCCTCTTCTACTTTCGGCTGCTTAGATTAAACTGCTGCCTCCGAGTCGAAAAGATGCGTTCGTGAGGTTGAGCAGATGGTGAAGTCAGATCCCTTCGGATTCGATATGTCCGTGTCCAGCGCGAAGAAAAAGAAGCCGCGCGGGCGTCGGGGCATGTCGGGCGCGTCCGAGACCTCGACGCGTATTTGCGATCATGAGGGCTGTGAGGAGGCAGGCAAGTTCCGCGCGCCCAAAGCGCCGGATGTGCTGGACGACTTCTTCTGGTTCTGCCAGCAGCACGTGCGCGAATATAACCAGAAATGGAATTTCTTCGACGGCACCACCGAGGCCGAGCTGAACGCGCAGCGTTCCAAGGACAAGGTCTGGGAGCGTGAGACCAAACCCATGGGCGACCCAGAGGCCCGCGCCTGGGCACGCCTGGGCATCGAAGACCCGCATCAAGTACTGGGTGAGAACGCCACGAAGAACCCCGGTCGCGCCAATTCCGGCGGTCGCCGCTTGCCCCCGACCGAGCGCCGGGCGATTGAAATTCTGGAGGCGCAGGACAGCTGGTCGAAGGCCGAGATCCGCAAAGCCTACAAGAAGCTGATCAAGGTGCTGCACCCGGACATGAACGGCGGCGACCGGTCGCAGGAAGAACAGCTGCAAGAGGTCGTCTGGGCCTGGGATCAGATCAAGGACAGCCGCAGCTTCAAGTAGGGTCGGCCTTTTGGCGGCCCTTTATTAGCGGTAGAGTAGTGAGCTGGTGTTTTCATGAAAACTGTGTGCCGCAAGGTGCATTGGGCGGTTTTGAGCCCTGAGAGGCTCGTTCTGATCACCTGTCTTTCTGCAAGGCTTTGAAAAGCGCCATAACATGCTCTTCCCCATAGCCGGCTTCGATTGCTTTCTCGAATAACCTGCCGAAGTAGTCCGGAAACTCCGAGTTCATACCAGCGTCAAGTGATTGCCGCCTCAGCAATTCAAGTGAGCCCTGCCAAACTGAAAGCATGGCGGTTCGTTGGTCATATGTACCATCGCGTATTGTTCCGACATGATGCTGAATTCTTGGGTTATCTGGGAACATCGAGATAAATTTCTGAAGTTCGATCCCCTCTGCACGGCAAACGTTTGCAGCGTGAAGCATTCCGGCAAACTCACCGAAACGGGTTGATAACCAGGCCAGATCAAGTGTGGACGCCGCTGCTATGTCGTCCCCAAGGAAGTCTATTCTTTCGCCCAGGCAGTCAAAGAGTGATGCAACTTGTTCAAATGTGGTCGACGAGCCAGAGATAAGTATCCTGCCATCTTTGGTTCCTATGTTTTGGGGGCCGCAGTGAATTTCTCCATCCAAATAGTCCGCGTTTTTTTCTGCCAACCAATCTCTGGCCTCTCTGGCCTGTTTCGGCAGACACGTGCTGAGCTGGACTATCGTCCGATTATCGAGCAGCGGTTGCACACGGCTGTCTCCAAAAAGAGAAAAAATAGACGTGGGATCATCCACGCATATGATCGTTGTGGGGCTTGCGGCTACGGCGTTAGAGATAGATTGAGCGACGGCGACGTTTTCACCTTCAAGCGCCGTGGCTTTTTCGATTGAACGGTTCCAAACAGTGAGGGAAATACCTGACTTCCGATAGGTCTTGGCTATCGCCGAACCCATCATCCCTAACCCAATAACCCTAACTTTGCTCATGACAAAACCTCTAGGAAAATGGCGTTATGGACAGGTTGATAGTATTGGCAACGGGCACGTCGGCCAAGGTCAGCCCCGTCGCGCCTACGGGCGTCAGCGATACCAAACGCTCAGAGTGCGCTAAGCGCCGCCTGCGTTGACGCTCCATCAACTCCGATAAGGCCAGTTTCAAAGAAAAATCCCCTCAGCTTTTGACAGGCGCGGCTTTCCCTTGCCCTTGCTTGCAATATGTTGCACCACACACGGGTTCAAACCCGGTGAGCGGGCCATAGGATAAGGACAAGGCGCATGGCTGACGGATCGATCGACATCAACGCAAAACCTACCGAGGATATCTCGGTCCGTGAGGTGTTCGGCATTGACAGCGATATGGCAGTCAAGGGCTTTGCCGAGCGCAGTGACCGGGTACCGGTGATCGACCATACCTATAAGTTCGACCCAGAGACCACACTCGCGATTTTGGCGGGCTTTGTTCACAATCGTCGGGTGATGATCCAGGGCTATCACGGCACCGGGAAGTCGACCCATATCGAACAGGTTGCGGCGCGTCTGAACTGGCCCGCCGTTCGCGTGAACCTGGACAGCCACATCAGCCGGATCGACCTGATCGGCAAGGACGCGATCAAACTGCGTGACGGCAAACAGGTCACCGAATTCCATGAAGGCATCTTGCCCTGGGCGCTGCGCAACCCGGTTGCCATCGTGTTCGACGAATATGATGCGGGTCGGGCGGATGTGATGTTTGTCATCCAGCGCGTGCTGGAGCATGACGGCAAGCTGACCCTGCTTGACCAGAACGAGATTATTACGCCGAACCCCAACTTCCGCCTGTTTGCGACCGCCAACACCGTGGGTCTGGGTGATACCACTGGCCTCTATCACGGTACACAGCAGATCAACCAGGCGCAGATGGACCGCTGGTCGCTGGTCTCGACGCTGAACTATCTCAGCCATGATGCCGAGACGATGATCGTGCTATCCAAGGCTCCTCACTACAACACCGAGAAAGGCCGCAAGACCGTCAGCCAGATGGTGACGGTCGCTGACCTAACCCGGACAGCTTTCATGAACGGTGATCTGTCGACTGTGATGAGCCCGCGGACCGTGATCAACTGGGCCCAGAATGCCGAAATCTTCCGCGATGTAGGCTACGCCTTCCGTCTGTCTTTCCTGAACAAATGCGATGAGCTTGAGCGCCAGACAGTGGCCGAGTTCTATCAGCGCTGTTTTGACGAGGAGTTGCCTGAAAGCGCCGCCTCTGCGAGCTTGGGCTAAGGACCTGAATTGTGCCCTTGCCGGGCGCAATGCCTCCGGCGGGGATATTTTTGGCCAGATGAAGGGGGATCCGGTTTCGCTTTGAGATACCGGATCGCTGCAGCACAAAGGGCGTTTGATCATGGTGCAGAAGAACGACAATCCTGCTGATCCGTTCAAGAAGGCTCTGGCCGAAGCCACTAAGGTTATGGCCGACGACCCCGAATTGTCGGTGACCTATACGGTTGATCCATCGGGCATGACGGGCGAGTCGATGCGACTGCCACAGGTGTCGCGGCGGATGACACGGGAAGAGGTATTGCTGGCCCGTGGCACGGCGGATGCATTGGCGTTGCAGCGTAAGTATCATGACGACGCAACCCATGCGCGTTATGCGCCCCCGGGCGATATGGCCCGCGATTTGTACGAGGCCATGGAAGTCGCGCGCTGCGAGGCGATGGGCGCGCGGGATATGCCCGGGACGGCGTCCAATATCGACGTCAAGATCGGGCATGAGGCGATCCGGCGTGGTTATGATCAATGCAAGCAGCCTGCGGATGCGCCTTTGGCCGTCGCGGCGGGTTATCTGATCCGGCATCTGGCAACGGGACGCGACATGCCTCCGGCGGCGGAAAATGTCATGAACCTGTGGCGCGGGTTTATTGAGGAACAGGCTGGCGGCGTTTTAGAGAACCTTGATGAGGTGCTTTCGGATCAGGCCGAATTTGCCAGGTTCGCGCGCCAGATGATCAAAGATCTGGGCTATGGCGACCAGTTGGGGGACGACCCCGATGAGCTGGATGACGAGCAGGAAGATCAGGCCGAGGAAGACGCCGAGGAACAGCCCGATCCCGACAGCACCGGACAAGACGATCAGGAAGAACAGGACGCCGACGCCAACCCGGAACAGTCGCAGGAAGAGCAGCAGGACCAATCTCAGGCTCAGGTCTCGATGGATGAGATGGCCGAGGATGAGATGGGCGATGAGGCCGAGATGCCCGAAGGCGAGGCCCCGCTGGAGCCACCTGCACCGCCGCCCGCGTCCGAAGCAGATCCGGACTACAAGGTCTATCTGAACAGCTATGATGAAGAGATTGCGGCCGAAGATCTTGCGGAACCGGCAGAGCTGGAACGTCTGCGGGCTTATCTTGACCAACAGCTTGAACCCCTGAAAGGCGCGGTGAGCCGCCTGGCCAACAAGCTGCAGCGTCGCTTGCAGGCGCAGCAGAACCGGTCTTGGGAGTTCGACCGCGAGGAAGGCATTCTGGATGCTGGGCGTCTGGCACGTGTCGTCGCGAACCCCACGACTCCGCTGAGTTTCAAGGTCGAAAAAGATACGGAATTCCGCGATACCGTGGTGACGCTGCTGCTGGACAATTCGGGTTCGATGCGCGGGCGTCCTATCTCCATCGCAGCAATCTGCGCCGATGTTCTGGCGCGGACGCTGGAGCGCTGCAATGTGAAGGTCGAGATTCTGGGCTTTACCACTCGCGCTTGGAAAGGTGGACAGGCACGCGAAGCTTGGCTCAACGATGGCCGACCGCAGCAGCCCGGGCGTCTGAACGATCTGCGCCACATCATCTATAAGGGTGCGGATGCGCCATGGCGTCGGGCGCGGCCCAATCTGGGCCTGATGATGAAAGAGGGCCTGCTGAAGGAAAACATCGACGGTGAGGCGCTGGAATGGGCACATCGCCGGATGCTCGCGCGGCGTGAGGCGCGCAAGATCCTGATGGTGATTTCAGATGGCGCACCGGTCGATGATTCAACGCTCAGCGTCAATCCAGCCAACTATCTTGAAAAACATCTGCGTGACGTGATCGCCATGGTGGAAAAGCGCAAGATGGTGGAATTGTTGGCCATCGGGATCGGGCATGACGTGACGCGGTACTATGACCGCGCGGTGACGATCACCGATGTCGAGCAGCTGGCCGGTGCCATGACCGAACAGTTGGCCGCCCTGTTCGACAGTGATCCACGCGCTCGGGCGCGAGTTATGGGGATGAAACGGGCCGGTTAGCGGAGCGCGGGTCTACGCTACCTTCCTGAATGCGCTGCGGAACTTCCTGAACCGAGCAGAGCAAGCGGCTGGACATTTTCCGCCGCAGGCCGCAGGTTTGCGCCGATCAAACCGACGAATGAGGCCCCGATGTTCCAGAGTTTCGAAGTGACCGCGCGCCCCGAACAGGGTCCTCCTCGACTGGCCGCGTTGCGGGCCGAAATGGCAAAAGACGGGCTGGACGGTTTCCTCATCCCGCGCTCGGATGCACATCAGGGTGAATATGTGGCACCCCATGACGAGAGGCTGGCTTGGCTGACCGGGTTCACAGGTTCTGCCGGTTTCTGCGTTGCATTGACTAGCGTGGCAGGCGTATTCATCGACGGGCGCTATCGCACGCAGGTGAAGGCACAGGTGGCCGAGGAGTACACTCCGGTGCCGTGGCCGGATGTCAGCCTTAGCACTTGGCTGAAGGAACAACTGCCAGATGGCGGTAAAGTCGGGTTCGATCCGTGGCTCCATGCGGCTGGTCAGATCGCCGGCGCTCAAAAGGAACTGAAAGGCAGCGGCGTCGAATTGGTGCGCTGTGACAATCTGGTGGATCGGGTCTGGGATGACCAGCCTGAGCCACCGATGAACTCGGTCAAAGCGCATCCGATTGAGTTCGCCGGGGAAACTGCGGAAAGCAAGATCAAGCGCCTCGCCGAAGAGTTGCGGAGGTCCGGGCGCACGGCGGCAGTGATTACGCTTCCAGATTCGATCATGTGGCTGCTGAACATTCGCGGTTCGGACATTGCCTATAACCCAGTGGCGCACGGGTTTGCCATACTGCACAGTGATGGGCGTGTTGATCTGTTCATGGCCGCTGCGAAGCTGACGGAGGTGATGGATCATTTGGGCGCTCAGGTCACTGTGAATGAGCCGGAAAACTTCCTTACCACCATCGGGGCCCTTGAGGGGGCGGTGCAAGTCGACCCGAACACCGTACCGCAGATCGTGGCGGATGCGCTCGGGGATCGGATGGTCGAGGGTGGTGATCCCTGTGCATTGCCAAAGGCCTGTAAAAACCCTGCCGAGATCGCAGGCAGCGCCGAGGCGCATCTGCGTGACGCTGCGGCAGTGGTGGAATTGCTCTGTTGGTTGGACGCACAGGCCCCGGACAGCCTATCCGAAACACAAGTGGTGACCAGACTGGAAGAATGCCGCCGCCGAGACAATGCGTTGCAGGATATCTCATTTGACACCATCGCAGGCACCGGTCCGAACGGGGCCATTATGCATTATCGGGTGACCGAGGAAACGGACAGCCGGTTAGAGAATGGTCATCTGCTGGTGCTCGATAGTGGCGGGCAGTATCTGGATGGCACCACCGATATCACCCGGACCATCGCAATCGGTGACGTAGGGGATGAGGAAAAGCTATGCTTCACCCGCGTGCTAAAGGGCATGATCGCCATGTCGATGCTGCGCTGGCCGGTTGGGTTGGCAGGACGTGATATCGAATGCGTCGCACGCCTGCCGTTGTGGCTCGCGGGGCAGGATTTCAACCACGGGGTTGGACATGGCGTGGGCACCTACCTGAGCGTGCATGAAGGCCCTCAGCGTCTGTCACGGGTCAGCCATGTGCCGCTGGAGCCCGGCATGATCCTGTCCAACGAGCCGGGATATTACCGCGAAGGCGCGTTTGGCATCCGGTTGGAGAATCTTGTGGTGGTGGAAGAGGCCCCCGCCCTGCCCGGCGGCGATGACGAACGGGCTATGTTGCAATGGCGTACATTGACCTATGTGCCCATCGACCGGCGACTGATTGTCGTCGACATGATGACACGCGAAGAACGTGCCTGGTTGAACGCATATCACCGCGATGTTGCAGAAAAGATCCGACCAAGGCTGGGCGAGGACGCTCAACTGTGGTTGGATGCCGCAACTGCACCGGTCTGACACCGGATTGTTACATAGAATAGGCAATGGGGAAGCCCGTACACGACGAGGGAAGGAGTAAACATGACCAATCAGATCACGATCCGCAAAGCACCGGGTAAATGGAGCGTCCGTTCAGGCGGTGCCATTCTGGGTGAAACCAACAACGCTTTGGAGTTGTTGGAAAGCAATAAGGATCCGGTGATCTACTTCCCGCGCGCTGACATCGCCATGGCCTTTCTGGACCGGACCGACAAGGTGACCCACTGCCCGGGCAAAGGGGACGCCACGCATTTCTCGATCGTGAACAAGTCCTCGGTCACTGAAAACGCCGCCTGGAGCTACGAGAGCCCGATCGAGACCGTGGCCGAGATCAAGGATCATCTGGCGTTCTACCCCGAAGACTCCATCAAAGTAGAGCAGCTCTGACACGCAAGCTTCGCTTTAGACCGGTTAACAGCTTTGAGAAGTTCCGATAAGCTGCAGGCATTGCTTTGAATGTATTGCCTGAGGTCCTGCTGTGAAGAAAATCGTTATCTGCTGTGATGGCACCGGCAACGAGATCAAGGAAAATCAATCCAACGTTCTCAAGTTCTATCGCGTCCTGAAAGAGAGCAAAGATCAGATCGGGTTTTACGATCCGGGGGTCGGGACGATCTCGAACAGCGGTGCCTGGGATCGATTCAAGCATCAGATGAAGGGTGTCTTCGGGCTGGCGACCGGCTATGGGCTGGATGCCAATGTGCTGGATGCCTACAGGTTCCTGCTGCGCCATTATGAAGATGGGGATGAGATCTATCTGTTCGGCTTCTCGCGCGGGGCGCACACGGTGCGCGTCCTGGCCGGATTTATTAACATGGTCGGCCTGCTGCACGCGCATCAGGATCATCTGTGTTCTTACGCATTGACCGCCTATAAGCAATCCGGCGCTCAGGACAGGTTTGATTTGGCCTGGCGTGTGCAAGAGGTGCTGGATACTCGGCGCGTGACAATCCGCTTCATGGGATGCTGGGATACCGTCGCCTCGGTCATCGTACCGCGCCCGGACAGAATGTATCTGCCTTCGCTCGAGTCCCTGCCCTATACCCATACTAATCCTTGCGTGCGCGTCTTTCGCCAGTCCTGCGCCATTGATGAGCGTCGCCGCATGTTCCGACTGTCGCGCTGGACCGAGCCGCAGCTGTTCAAAACCCACCCTTTCGTCAATGATGAAGATGCCGAAAATCAGGATATTCAGCAGGTCTGGTTCGCTGGCGTGCATGGCGACAATGGCAGCGGCTACCCCGAACAGGACAGTGGAGCAGCGAAATATCCGTTGGGCTGGATGGTCGATGAGGCAAGGGCACATGGCTTGGAGTTCCGCGAGACCATGGTCAAACGTCTGGTGCAGGGAGAGACACCAAAGAATATCGCGCCCGGAAGCAAACGCGACTATGCCGCGCCCAGTGCAGATGCCAAATTGCATGATTCAATGACGTTCTGGTGGAAAATTCTTGAATATCTGCCCAAACGTAAAAAATGGCATGATGATCCTGAGATACGCAAAGAAGGTGGCTTTTATTTTCCGATGAAAGAGCCACGCTTTATCCCCGAAGGTGCATTGATCCATACTTCGGTACAGGAAAGAATGGAACTGAATCCGGGCTATGCCCCGGAGAATCTTCCTAAGAGCGAACCAACCCCGGCGAGGAGCGAATGATAAAGCTGAACCCGATGATCATGGCACTTGCACTGCTGAGCCCTGCAGGCGCGCTGGCCAATACTGGTCTGGCCAATCCGGCGGCAACCTATTGCATCGCTCAGGGCGGGCTCTACGGCATACAAGACGGAACTGATGGCCAAACCGGAATATGCCAGCTACCGGACGGCACCAAGGTCGACGCTTGGACCTATTTTCGCGAAAATAATGCAGATCACAAAAGTGACAGCTTTACCCGGCTTGCAAACCCGGCGGCAACGTATTGCATCGAAATCGGCGGCAGCTATCGGATTGAGGACACCGACCGAGGTCAGGTCGGAATTTGCACAAAACCCGATGGCACATCGCTGGACGCTTGGGATCTGTTTCGGGCCGATCATCCAGAATAGCCCTGCAGAGTCGCAGATTTCAGACCGAATATAACCGTCGTTTCGAGGCGCGTATTTCACGCGCCTGTTGCTCTTGCCCTTTTCGGAATGAGCTCTCGACGAAATCCATGTGATCGCGGGCCGCAGTTTCGGCCCGCTCTGGATCCCCCTCCAGAATGGACTGCGCGATTTCCTTGTGTTGCGCCAGCAACAACTCGCCCGAGCCGTCCATCGTTCTCAGAAATCGGCGGTTATAAAAGACACCCTGACGCGTCAGATCATAAACCGAAGCCATCATGTGGATCAGCGTCGTGTTCTGACTGGCATCCACCACCGCCGAATGCAGACGAAAATCCGCTTCCTCACTGGCATCCGCATCATCATCTTCCCACGCCTTTTGCATCTCGCCTATGATCTCAGAGATGCGCTCCTTGTCGGATTGCGTCGCCCGCTGTGCAGCCAGACGGCTGGCAAAGATCTCCTGCTCACGTCGATATTCCAGATAATCATAGAACGCCCCGCCATGCCGGGCGTAAAGCGACAGGAGTGCCGGCGACATTGCCCGGCCGGTCAGCGCGGCGATGAACGTCCCCTCACCATGACGCACTGAAACCAGGCCGCGCTGTTCGAGAATCTGCAACGCCTCGCGCAGCTTGGGGCGCGAGACAGACATGGCCTCGGCCAGATCCCGTTCCGAGGGCAATCTGCGGCCTTCTTTCAGGATGCCATCGACGATCATCGTCTCGATCTGCTCGACCACCGCATCAGCAATTGATTCGTGGCCGACAGGCTCAAATGGGCTGTTGTTGCTCATGTCTGCTCCGCGGCCTACCAGAAATCACAAAATATAAGTTGTTCACAAAATTTACCAATTGACTGAATTTATGCAAGTAAAAATACCCAAAAATACGGATATACCCGACAGATATATCTATCTGGTGATTAACGATAAATCCGTAATATCACTCCATTTGGCTAAAATTTCTCCTTGTTCGACACAGTCGCGAAACGCCACTGATCGAATCAGAAGTGGTAAATAAAATTGTTGACTAACCTTCATGGTAAAAAATATTTACCTCTTCATATCACCGCCACGGCGGGAATTCCGTCAGCCGATCCCACAGCTGGCACATACCCTGGAGGAGAACCCATGAAGACCACCCTGACATCGCTTGCCGTTGCTGCCTCGCTGTTGGCCGCTCCGGTTGCCCACGCGGCGGACAAGATGCTGCTGAAAACACCGATCGCGTTTTCGACCGCTTTGCCCGGTCTCGGCTCGCCGATCCCGCGCGTGGCTGAACAGCTGGACCTGATGTCCGGCGGCACGCTGAAGATGAAGGTTTATGAGCCCGGCAAGCTGGTCCCGCCGTTTGAAATTCTGGATGCGGTGTCTTCGGGCAAGATCAACTCGGGCTACACCACTGCCGGATACTGGGCGGGTAAGATTCCGGCTGCACCGTTGTTCTCGGCCGTTCCGTTTGGCCCCGAGGCGGGCGAATACATGGCGTGGCTGTACTATGGCAACGGCATGAATCTGTATCAGGAGATGTATGATCAGGCGGGCTTCAACGTCCATGTCATCCCCTGCGCGATCATTGCCCCCGAAACCTCGGGCTGGTTCGCGAATGAGATCAACAGTCCCGAAGATCTGAACGGCCTGAAAATGCGCTTTTTCGGTTTGGGCGGTGAAGTGATGCAGAAACTGGGCGTGGCGACCTCTCTGCTGCCCGGTGGCGAAATCTTCCCGGCACTGGAAAAAGGCGCGATTGACGCGACCGAATTCTCGATGCCTGCCATCGACGCGCGGCTCGGTTTCCACAAGCTGGTCAAGTACAACTATTTCCCCGGCTGGCACCAGCAGGCGACTGTGTTTGAGTTGATGATCAACAAAGACGTCTGGAACGAAGCCAGCGATCAGCACAAGGCGATCATCGAAAACGCCTGTAAGGCATCGATGGCCGACAGTTTTGCCGAAGGTGAAGCGATCCAGCACGCGGCCCTGTTGGACAACGTCGAAAACAACGGCGTCCAGATCAAGCAGTGGAATGATGAAATGCTGTCGACCTTCCGCGCGACCTGGGATGAGGTTGCTGCCGAACAGGCCGCGAACGATGAGTTCTTTGCCAAGGTTTTGGCCGACATGACCGAGTTCCGCGACGGCTACGCCGTCTGGAAAGAGAACGCGTTCCTCCCCCGCAAGTAAAATAATCGCTTGCGATCGTCTGAGGGCGGCCTCTCCCGCCGCCCTTGGACAATGCTGATTTTCTTTATTTTCCCAAGCATCCCGGGCGCATTCACGTCCCCATCGCCGAAATCTCGAGGAGGAGACCATGGCCGAGACACAGCGTCAGCACGACGATCCGATTGAAGTCTATGAAAGCATCCTTGAGCATGGTGAACCCGACCGTCAGAGGTTGGCGGTGGCAATCGACAACGGCGTCAAGGCGGTAGGCCATGTGGTCATGTGGGCCAACCTGCTGCTGGTTGCGGCCATCGTCTCGCAAGTGGCGCTGCGCTATTTGCTCAATCAGAATTATCCCAAGCTGGACGAGATCCAGTGGCATTTCTACGGGTTGGTGACGATGGTCGGCATCTCGTATGCCTTGGTCACCGACAGTCATGTGCGGGTCGACCTGCTGCATATGCAGCTCAGCCAGCGCGCGCGCCGGATCATTGAGATCATCGGAATCTTCACCCTGCTTGTGCCGTTCATCTATCTGATGATCGATCAGGGGTATGACTATTTTTACGAAAGCTGGCGCGTCAATGAATCCTCGGACAGCCCTACCGGTCTGCCCGCTCGTTGGGCTTTGAAAGGTATCATCCCAGCCAGTTTCATTTTGTTGGCTCTGGCAGCAGGGGCGCGACTGATCCATGACATCCATGCTCTGTTCATGAACCTGGATGAAGAGCGTCAGGGCAAGGGCCTGCGCCTGATCATCTGGGCCCTTCTGGGCTTTGCTGTTGTGGCGACTGCGCTAACCTTCCTGGTTGAGACAACCGAAGAAAAACTGGTCATCGCCATGTTCCTGACCTTCATCGCGTTGCTGTTCACTGGCTTCCCGGTGGCGTGGACACTTGCGGGAGTCGGTGTTGCCTATTGCGGTCTGGCCTATCTGTTCGACAACGGCTTGATGAACTGGACCGGGCTTGAGGAAACGCTGACCGGGCTGGATTATCTGACGCTGGGTGCGGTGGTGAACCGGGTTTATGCCACCATGTCAAACGCCGTTTTGGTCGCCTTGCCGATGTTCATTTTCATGGGCCTGATGTTGGATGAATCCGGTGTGGCCGAGCGTCTGATGTCTTCGATGCAGCGTCTGTTTGGTACGGTGCGCGGCGGGCTGGCGATCACGGTGACGATGATCGGGATCATTCTGGCTGCTTCGACCGGCATCATCGGAGCCTCGGTCGTTCTGCTGGGCGTGTTGTCTCTGCCCTCGATGATGGAGCAGAAATACAGTCCTTCGCTGGCCGCCGGTGTGGTCAGTGCGTCAGGCACACTGGGCATCCTGATCCCGCCGTCGATCATGTTGGTAATCATGGCGGATCAGATGGCACTGTCGGTTGGTGATCTGTTCATGGCTGCGGTCTTCCCTGGCGTGATCATCGGCGCGCTGTATCTGACCTATATCTTCGTCATCGCCCTGATCAAACGCGACGTGGCCCCGGTGCCCGAGGGTGCTAAGCGGCCCGACTGGGCTGCCGTCAAAGATGTGCTGATCGCCGTGCTGCCGACGCTGGCGCTGATCCTTGCTGTGCTTGGCTCAATCTTTGCGGGCCTGACAACGCCGACCGAAGCCTCAGGCGTAGGCGCGCTGGGTGCCACACTGCTGGCGCTTGGCTATCGCAAACTGACGCTGGCGAAACTGGTGAATGTGCTGAAGGCCACGTTTAACACCACCGCCTACATCTTTGCGATCTTCCTTGGCGCAACCGTTTTCTCATACGTCCTGCGCGAACTGGGCGGCGATGCGCTGATCGAGGACATGATCCATGGTACTGGGCTTGGTCCCAACGGCACCGTCTTCATGATCCTCTTCATCGTCTTCTTGTTGGGCTTCGTGCTGGACTGGATCGAAATCACACTCATCGTGCTGCCCTTGATGCGCCCCATCGTAAATGGACTAGGTCTGGATATCGACGGCTTTGGCGTCATTGATGAGCCCGCGCTGGTGTGGTTCGTGATCCTCGTCGCGGTGACCCTGCAAACCTCATTCCTGACACCGCCTGTTGGTTTTGCGCTATTCTACCTAAAAGGGGTCTGCCCGCCCGAGATCAAGCTGACCGATATCTACAAAGGCATCATCCCGTTCGTGATCCTGCAGTTGACCGGTCTGTTCTTCGTTTTCCTTTGGCCTCAACTGGCCACGTGGCTGCCCTCGGTCGCGTATTAAGGAGGGCTGTGGGATGACCGAAGCCGATCTGATCAAGCGTCTTCAGGCCATTTGCGGGCGGCGGCATGTGTTGACCTCGGCCCGCAGCACCCGTCGCTTTCGCCGAGGGTTCAGGTCGGGTGAAGGTGATGCGCTGGCGGTGGCTCAGCCCGCTACGCTGCTGGAGCAATGGCAGGTGCTGCAGGCCTGTGTCGCAGCCGACAAGATCGTCATCATGCAAGCGGCCAATACTGGCTTGACCGAAGGCTCTACCCCCAAAGGCAGCTATGATCGCGATGTGGTTTTGATCAACACGCGGCGGATTGACGACCTGCATCTGATCAATGATGGCAAGCAGGTTATCAGCTTTCCGGGCAGCACCTTGTTTGCACTGGAGAAGCTGCTGGACCCGATCGGGCGGCAGCCGCATTCAGTGATCGGATCGTCTTGCATCGGTGCTTCGGTCGTGGGCGGGGTGTGTAACAACTCGGGTGGTTCGCTGGTCGAACGCGGCCCCTCCTATACCGAGCTGTCTCTGCACGCCCGCATCACGCGGGATGGTGAGCTGGAGTTGGTCAACCATCTGGGTATGAACTTAGGTGACACGCCCGAAGAAATCCTGACCCGACTGCAAAACGGCTATTTCAGCACAACAGATATCGAGACTGACAATCGCAAGGCTTCCGACACCGACTATGCCCGCCGGGTGCGCAACGTGGATGCGGACACGCCGGCCCGGTTCAATGCCGACAAATCCCGTCTGTATGAGGCCGCTGGATGCGCCGGAAAACTGGCTGTTTTTGCTGTCCGGCTGGACACATACCCCAAGAATGACAGCGAACGCACCTTCTATATCGGCGCCGAGGACACCAGCTCCCTGACCGAACTACGCCGTCGCATCTTGTCAGGCTTCAAGACCCTGCCGGTCAGCGCCGAGTATATGCATGAAGAGGTCTTCGACATCTCGGATCGCTACGGCAAGGACACCATGGTGATGATCGACAAGCTAGGTACCGACCGTTTGCCCACTTTCTTTGCGCTGAAAGGTGCGGTGGATGCCCGGTTAGAGGGTATTCCGGGCCTGTCGAACTTCACCGACCGTTTCATGCAGTTCGCCATGCGGTTCTGGCCCGATATTCTACCTCAGCGGATGCGCGCGTATCACGAACGCTATCCCCATCATTTGATCCTGAAAATGCGCGACGGCGGCATTGATGAAGCCCGCGCATTACTGCGCGATATGGTGGACGACAACCAACTGGATTTCTTCGAATGCGACCCGCGCGAGGCTAAGATTGCTGGCCTGCACCGCTTTGCTGCCGCCGGGGCCGCGATCCGCTATATGAAAGTGCACGCACATGAGGTCGAAGACATCATCGCGCTGGACATCGCCCTGCGCCGCAATGATGTGGACTGGTTCGAGGAGTTGCCCCCCGAGTTAGCGGATCAACTGGTCAGCAAGCTCTATTACGGGCACTTCATGTGCCACGTTCTGCATCAGGATTACATCGTGAAGAAGGGGGCCAACCCCAAGGCGCTAAAATCTGCGATGCTAGAGATACTGGATCAGCGCGGGGCCGAATACCCGGCCGAACACAATGTCGGGCACCTTTATACGGCCAAGCCGGATCTGGCGGCATTCTACAAATCGGTCGACCCGACCAACAGCATGAACCCCGGTATCGGGAAAATGTCGCGGAACAAGCACTATAGCTGACGGGCTTTTTGACCACGAAAGACTCGACTCTGCATCCAAGGAAACCTAAAAAGAACAAATATAGAACATTTGGTTTCCGGCATGCTCGATGGCACTCGACGGCGTATCGTATCACTGTGGTTTCCCCGGCTGGCAAGTGACCGGGCTCTGCGCCTGCGCCCAGTCGACGGGCCGTTTGTTCTGACGCTGAAACAGAACAATGCAAACCGGGTGTATTGCCTGAATGTGCAGGCCCAGCGGCAAGGGCTGGATCGCGGCATGCCCTATTCCGATGCCCGCGCCTTTTGCCCCGATCTGCAAAGCCACCCGGCCGACCCGCAGGGGGATCAGCGGTTTCTGCACGCCCTGCGCCGCTGGGCCACGCGCTATTGCCCCTGGGTCGGGCTCGAGGGTGAGGATGGGCTGGTTCTGGACATCACCGGATCGGCGCACCTTGCGGGCGGGGAAGAGATGATGCTGACCGATATGCGCAGGCGTCTGGCCCGCGCCGGGTTGGCGGTACAGATCGGCCTTGCCCCAACGCGCGGCGCGGCCTGGGCCTTGGCACATTATGGCGAAGGGATCGCGGGTGAGGACACGCTGAAAGCGATCCGCGCTCTGCCGGTGGCAGCGCTGCGGCTGGATGAGGATACCTCGATCGCGCTGCAACGGCTGGGCCTGCGCCGGATTGGCGAGCTGGCGCAAACCCCGCGCGCGCCATTAACGCGCCGATTTGGCCCCGCGGTTTTGATGCGGCTGGATCAGGCGCTGGGGGATCAACCCGAACAGATCACGCCGCTGGCCGATCCGCCCCATTATGGCGTGCGCATGACCCTGCCCGAACCCATTGGCTTGCTGTCCGATATGATGGCCGGGGCCGAACGGCTACTGGAACGGCTCTGCGACAAGCTGAAAACGCAGGAGATGGGCGCGCGCAAGCTGTGCATGACCCTGCGTCGGGTGGATCAGGATCACCAGCAGGTCGAGCTGCGCCTTGCCCGCCCCCTGCGTGACCCGCATCGCATCCTGCCCCTGTTCGAACGCGGGCTGGCCGAGGTGGATGCGGGCTTCGGGATCGATCAGTTCCGGCTGCAGGCCACGCAGGTGGAACCCCTGCCGGTGCGTCAGGTCAGCCGCGCCGTAAGCCGGGACAAGGATCAGCTGGACGACCTGATCACCCGCATCGGCACCCGGATCGGGCTGGAACAAATCCACCGCCTGCTGCCTGTGCAAAGCCATATCCCCGAGCGCAGCTTCATCATCTCGCCCGCCGCTTATTCCGATCCCGCAGGCGGTTGGTGCGCTCTGCGCCCCCGCCCCCTGCAGCTGTTCCCCCCGGAACCCATCGCAGGGTCAGGGGCCCACCCGCCGCGCCGCTTTCGCTGGCGGCACATGTCGCTGACCACAGGCCGTTCAACCGGCCCCGAGCGCATCTGTCCCGAATGGTGGCTGGAGGATGAGAACTGGCGCAGCGGTCTGCGCGACTACTGGCAGGTCGAGACGCAGCAGGGGCGGCGGTTATGGCTGTTTCACACCCCTCAAAATCCGGGATGGTTCGTGCATGGAGAATTCGCATGATCGAGGTGAACCGTACTCATCGTCCCGTTGAAGCGTTTCGCCGAGACCTGCTGGGGTCTCACATTAATGGCCCCGGCTATGCCGAGTTGGGCGTGACCACCAATTTCACCTTCCTGACCGGGGCCTCGCATCCCGAAGAACTGGTGACCCGCGCGGCTGAGCTGGGCCTGAAGGCCATCGCGATCACCGACCGGAATTCTCTGGCCGGGGTTGTTCGGGCCTGGACCGCATTGAAAGAGCTGCGGCGTGAAGCCGAGAAAGAGGTGCAGATACGGTCTCAGCACCGGGTCGATTCCTGTTCGCGGCAGGAAATTGGCCACCCACAGCCGATTGCCAAACCCGATGCGCCCGGGCTGCCGCAACTGATCGTCGGCTGCCGTCTGGTATTGCGCGACAGCTCCGTGCACTGGCTGGCCCTGCCCCGCGACCGTGCCGCCTATCAGCGGCTGACCCGCCTGCTGACCCTCGGCAAGCGGCGGGCTGAGAAAGGGGAGTGCCATCTGGATATGAAGGACATGCTGAGGGCCTGTCAGGGGATGATCCTGATCGCGTTGCCGCAGGCGGGGGTGCGGCAGGCCATCCCGGATATCCAAAGGATCAGAAGGCAGTTTCCCAACGCTGTCTTTCTGGGGGCCGCGCCGCGCTATGACGGTAGCGACCGGACCTATCTGGCGGCTTGCGCGCGGGCCTCGCAAAAGGCCTCGGCCCCTATGGTTGCGGTGGGGGATGTGCTGATGCACCGCGCCAGCCGCCGCCAGCTGGCCGACGTGCTGACCTGCATGCGCGAGCACGTCACGATTGACCAGATCGGCACACGCGCCCTGCCCAACGCCGAACGGCGATTAAAAGGCTATGCCGACATGGCCCGGCTGTTTCAGGACCACCCCGGCGCGCTGCGCCGCACGCTGGAAATCGCCGACCGCTGTAGTTTTGATCTGAGCGAGCTGTCGTATGAATATCCCGACGAGATCGCCAGCAGCGAGACCCCGCAAGCGCGGCTGGAGCGTCTGGCACGAGAAGGGTTGAAGCGGCGTTATCCCGATGGCCCCTCTGAAAAAGCCATCAGCCTGATGAAAAAGGAACTGGCACTGATCGCGGAACTGGATTTCCCGGCCTATTTCTTGACCGTGCATGACATTGTGCAATTCGCCCGCTCGCAAGGCATTCTGTGTCAGGGGCGCGGATCAGCCGCCAATTCGATCCTGTGCTATCTGCTGGGCATCACCGATGTCAGCCCCGACATGATCGCCATGGTGTTCGAGCGTTTTGTGTCAAAACACCGGGGCGAGCCGCCGGATATCGACGTGGATTTTGAACACGAGCGGCGCGAAGAGGTGATCCAGTGGATTTACGAGCAGTATGGCCGACACCGCGCGGGCCTCTGTGCCACGGTCATCCATTTCCGATCCCGCGCGGCAATCCGCGAGGTGGGCAAGGTGATGGGCCTGTCTCAGGACGTCACCGCGGGCCTGTCCGGCCAGATCTGGGGAATGAGCAATGGCGGCGTTGATGCCGAGAGGTTGCAGGAACTGGGCCTCGACCTCAAAGACCGGCGCCTGATGCAGACGGTTCGACTGATTGGCGAGATCATCGGCTTCCCCCGCCATCTGTCGCAGCATGTAGGCGGGTTTGTCATCACCAAAGGGCGGCTGGATGAGCTGTGCCCGATTGAAAACGCCGCGATGGAAGATCGCACCGTGATCGAGTGGGACAAGGACGACATCGATGCGCTTGGCATTCTGAAGGTGGATATATTGGGGCTGGGGATGCTCAGCTGCATCCGCAAGGCGTTTGACCTGATGCAGCAACACAACAGCGAAACCCTCAGCATCGCCACCGTCCCGCAAGAGGATACGGCGACCTATGACATGCTGTGTGCCGCTGATGCGGTGGGCGTGTTTCAGGTCGAAAGCCGGGCACAGATGAATTTCCTGCCCCGGATGCGGCCGCGCGAGTTCTATGATCTGGTGATCGAGGTCGCCATCGTCCGCCCCGGCCCCATTCAGGGCGATATGGTGCAGCCCTATATCCGGCGGCGCAACGGGCTGGAAAAGTCCGAACCCTTCGGCCCCGCCTTGGAAGAGGTGACACGACGCACGCTGGGCGTGCCGCTGTTTCAGGAACAGGCCCTGCAAATCGCGGTGGTAGGCGCTGGGTTTTCGGCGGAAGAGGCTGATCACCTGCGCCGCTCGCTGGCCTCGTTCCGGCGCATGGGGACGATTGGCACCTATCGCGACAAGTTCATCGCAGGGATGCTGAACAATGGCTATACACCCGAGGTCGCCGACCGCTGCTTTGGCCAGATCGAAGGGTTTGCCGATTACGGCTTTCCCGAAAGCCATGCCGCAGCTTTTGCCATGCTGGCCTATGTCTCGGCCTGGATGAAATGCCACCACCCGGCAATCTTTGCCTGCGCGCTGCTGAATTCGCAGCCCATGGGGTTTTACGCGCCTGCCCAAATCGTGCGCGACGCGCGCGAGCATGGGGTCGAGATTCGTCCGGTCTGCGTCAATGCCTCGACCTGGGATAACCTGCTGGAACGCCGCGCCGACGGGGCGCTGGCCCTGCGGCTGGGTTTTCGCCAGATCAAAGGGTTCAAGCAGGAGGATGCGGATTGGATCGTGGCTGCGCGGGGCAATGGGTATCCGGACCCCGAAACGCTGTGGCTGCGGGCCGGATTGCGCCCGGATGTGCTGACCCGTCTGGCCGAGGCGGATGCGTTTTCCGGCATGGACCTGACCCGGCGCGACGCCCTGTGGCATGTCAAAGCCATCCGCAGCCGGACCGCCCTGCCGCTGTTCAATGACCCCATCGATGGTGAGAGCATCAATGAGCCGCAGGTCAACCTGCCGGTGATGCATCTGGGCGAGGAGGTGGTCGAGGATTATGTCTCGACCCGCCTGACCCTGCGTTCACACCCGATGGAGCTGTTGCGCCCCTCCATCCCCAGCCTTGTGCCGCATGCCACGCTGCAGGACATCCCGCTGGGCCGCTACAGCGTGTGTGGGCTGGTGATCACACGCCAACGGCCGGGAACCGCCTCGGGCGTGATCTTTCTGACGCTCGAGGATGAAACCGGTGTCAGCAATGTGGTTGTCTGGCCCAAGGTCTATGAACGATTTCGCCGCATCGTGATGGGCGGGCGGCTGCTGCAGGTCCGTGGATATCTGCAACGCGAGGGAATCGTCGTGCATCTGATCGCGCAGGAAATCACCGATATGTCGCACAAACTGTCCGAGCTTGGACATCCGCTGGACGAAGCTATCGGCATCACCCAACCCCAAGCGGATGACACCCCGCGCCCCCGCCAGAACGGACCAAGCGCCCGCCATCCGCGTGAGCAGGCCAAACGGCTGTTTCCAAGCCGGGATTTTCACTAAGGCGCTTAGCCCTCAATCACCTTGCGGGCCACGCGGAAGCATTCCAGCGCCTGCGGCACGCCGCAATAGATGCCTATGACATGGATGATGGCGCGGATTTCCTCGGTCGTGACGCCGTTGTTGATCGCACCCCGGCAATGGATTTCCCATTCATGCATTTTGCCCAGCGCACCGATCATCGACAGGTTCATCATGGACCGTGTCTTGGCGTCGATCACATCGTCACCCCAGCCGAAGCCCCAGCACCAAGCGGTCATCGCTTCCTGAAACGGGCGGGTAAAATCATCGGCAGCGGCCAGATTCTTTTCCACATACTCCGCGCCCAGCGTCGCCTTGCGCTGTTCCAGACCTTTCAGGAACAGGTCTTCGTCAAATGTGCTCATCACTCGGTCCTTTTATTGAGGCTGCCCGTCAACCGCTTCGCGCATCCATTTTTGTAGATGCATGACGGGATGTTCCGAATTTACCCCACCTTTGGGATCGACGACCAGAGGGCCCGGACGATATCCGCGCGAATGCAGGCCACGCTGTACGGATTCGACCAGCCGGATATCCTCTTCCACCGTTGTTGCCCGATCCTGTGCAGCAAGTTGCCTTATCTTCTGGTCGTCCATGCCACCCACCGAATACCAACCGCGCCAAACCACCACGTGGTCGGCATCCACAGCACGCCAGTGATAGGTGTTCAGCACGTTCCCCGGATAGACCTGAAACGAGAACATCGGCCAGAGGAACCAACTGGAATACTCATCGAAATGCTCAAAGCCTGACTTAATGTCATAAGTCATGTTCTCGAGGCTTTGGCATTCCGTCGTGTGGCGCAGGCACATGCCCTGAGGCTGAATGTCATAGGTTTCCGGCCTGACCACGCCATTGGCAAAAGTCGGATGGTTGAGCGAGCAATGGTAGCACTCCGAGTAATTCTCGACTGAGACCTTCCAGTTGCACAGTTCCGGTATCTCGACCCATTCCAACGGCTTCAGATCGGCCCAGTTGGGCACCCATTCCTCAAGCTCGGCGCGGGCGTTCGGAAACCACTCATCCATGGGCGCAGCGTTGGGATCGAGATTGACGAAGACAAAGCCCAGGAACTCTTCGGTGCGCACTTCGTTCAGACACACGGAGGATTTGTCGAACCCTTCAACCGCCTTGAGGTTCGGCCCGGCCCGCAACTCTCCGGTCAACTCATAGGTCCAGGCGTGATAGGGGCAGACCACAACGCGCGTGGTGCCTGTGCCCTCGACCAGTTGATGGGCGCGGTGCTGACATACATTGTAGAACACGCGGATCTTCGAGTCGCGCCCGCGAATGGCAAACAGGTCCTGCCCGGCAACCTCGAAGGCCACATAAGCGCCCGGCTCAGCCAGTTCAGATGCATGGCAACCAAACTGCCAGGTACGCGCGAGCAACCCTTCCGTTTCCAACCGAAATATGGCGGGATCAGTATAATACCGGGCTGCAAGAGATTGGATGGGTGCTGTCACGTGTCCTCCGAGTGATAAAGGCCAAGCTGATGGCGACGTTTATGAAAAGTTTCGACCCGCTCGACGATCTCGTCGCTGGCAACGGCGATCACAAAGGACAGCAGCGTTTCCAGCAAGGCAACCGTACTGACCGAGGACGGGAAGAATTGCGGTGTGTCCGCCGAGATGACAAAACCATGGTCGGCGCTGCGTAGAATTGGGCTGGCGGGACTGTCGGACAGGCCCACGACCTTCAGGCCCTGTTCCTTTGCGACATGAACCGCCTCGACCACCTCGTTGCGATAAGGCTTGCAGGTCATGGCGATCAGAACGTCGCGTTCATCGGCCCACGCCAGATCGTCGATCGGATTCGATCCGGGGCGCGGGATTGCGTGGAACTGCACCATCCCGGTCGACGCCAGATAGACGAAGTTCCGCGCATTCGAGTTGTTTACGCCCACGCCCAGCACGAACACATTGCGCGAATTCCAGATGTCTTCGGCGGCGGCTTTCAACTGTTCGGACGAGATATTGGCAAAGGTCTCCTCGACATTGCGCAGGGCGTCCTGAACCATATCCGCATATAACCCGCCCATATTGCCGGACTTGCGAATATCCTGCAGCCAGCGGGCGCGATCCGGGAAATCAGCCTGCCCGCGCCGGATCGCCTCGCGGAAGGGCACGCGGAAATCCTCGTAGCCATCGAACCCGACCTGCCGCGCCATGCGGACGATGGTGTTGGGCTTCACATTCGCGGCCTCGGCGATTTCCCGCACCGTCGAAACCCCCACATCGCGCGGGTTTTCCAGCACATAAGTGGCGGCCTTGCGCGCTTCTGGTGTCAGCTCGGACAGTTCGTCCGCCAACCGCTCAAGAATCGTATTTGATACATTTGTCCCATTCATGATTGACGATGGTACTTTTGTTTGCTTACGATGTCGAGACAAAATCGACTCAGAGGATTGATCCGATGGCATCTGATTTCCCGACCCACGCACGCGTGGTTATCGTGGGTGGCGGAGTGATGGGGGTGGGCCTTGCCTACCATCTTGGGCACGAGGGCTGGGGCACAGACACTGTGCTGCTGGAAAAGGCCGAACTGACCAGCGGCAGCACCTGGCATGCGGCGGGGCAGATCACCCATTCGACCTCTAGCTTCGGCTTAGGCAAATGCGTCGATTACAATATCGGGCTGTACTCCGGGGCCTTGGAGGCCGAGACCGGTCAGGCCGTGACATGGCATGGATGTGGCTCGTTCCGGCTGGCCTATACCGAAGACGAGATGGACTGGCTGCGCCATACTCTGTCTGTGGGTCGTTCCCTGGGTTTCAACATCGAACTGGTTGGCCCGGATCGGATTGCCGAGCTACATCCGTTCTACAATTTGGATGGTGTGTTGGGCGCGCTGCACACGCCCGATGACGGCCATGTGGACCCGACCAACGTGACCATGGCGATGGCCGCAGGTGCGCGTCAGAAGGGCGTTCGGATCATCCGGCACTGTCAGGCGACCAACATCACTCAGGCCGAGAACGGTGAATGGGTGGTCGAGACGCCCAAGGGCACGATCACCTGCGAACACGTGGTCAACGCGGGCGGCACTTATGCGCGGCAGATGGGCGAATGGTCGGGGCTGCAGCTGCCGATGACGTCGATGACGCACCATTACTTCGTGACCGAACCAGTGCCCGAGTTTGAAGCTCTGGACAAAGAACTGCCAGTGATCCGCGATGACAAGAAGGTCTCGGGCTATATCCGGATGGAGCAAAAGCGCGGGCTGATCGGGATCTACGAGAAAGAGAACCCAAACTCGGTCTGGCATGATCACTGCCCGTGGGACTACGAGAACTGGCTGTTCGATGCCGATTACGACCGGGTAATGCCATGGCTTGAGGAAAGCCTGAACCGGATGCCGATCTTTGCCGAACTGGGCATTCAGCGCGAGGTGCATGGTGCGATCAGCCATCCGCCCGATGGCAACCCGCTGATCGGGCCTGCGCCGGGCGTGCGGAATTACTGGTGCTGCTGCGGCACTCAGATCGGGATCGGCTGGGGGCCGGGCCTAACGCGCGAGCTGGCACGCTGGATGGTGCACGGAGCCGCCGACATCTCGATGCGCGAGTATGATCCCCGCCGCTTTGGCAGCTACGCCACGAAAGACTGGCAGGTGATCAAGGCTGAGGAAGACTATTGCCTGCGCCACGAAATCCCCTTCCCGCATTTCAATCGCCTGGCAGGCCGTCCGATCAAACCGTCACCCCTTCATGAGCTGCTGAAATCAAAGGGTGCGGTGCATGAAGAGGTCTATGGCTTTGAGCGCCCGCGCTGGTTTGCACGGGATGGGGTCGCGCAACAGGATCACTATTCCTTCCGCCGGACTGCTGCGGACGACATGGTCGCGCAAGAAGTCAAAGCCGTGCGCGAACGGGTCGGCATCATGGACGTCACCGCCTTCACCAAGGTCGAGGTTTCAGGCCCTGATGCCTACGCCCTGCTGGATCGGCTGACCGCGAACCGGATGCCGCAGAAAGATGGCTCGATCACCCTGACCCACATGCTGAACCACCGGGGACGGATCGAATTGGAGACGACCATCGTGCGCATGGCGCAGGATCGCTATTACCTCGTATGTGCCGCGTTTTTCGAACAACGCCTGCTGGATCATCTGGCACAGCAGCGCGATGCAGAAGACGTCGTGATCGCCGCACTGTCAGTAGATTGGTCGGCTCTGTCTTTGAACGGGCCAAAGTCGCGTGACGTCCTGAGCGCCTGCACTGATGCCGACCTCAGCAATGCCGGGTTCCGCTGGCTATCTGCCCAGCAAATCAGGATCGCGGGTCATGATGTCTGGGCTTTCCGGATGTCCTATGCAGGTGAACTTGGCTGGGAACTGCACATGCCCAACACCGCCTGTCTGGACGTCTACAACGCGCTCTGGGCCGCTGGCGAAGCGCATGGAATCGCCGACTACGGCAGCTTTGCGATGAATGTGATGCGGATGGAGAAAGGCTTCAAAGGGGCCGGAGAACTGACCAACGAAGTCACTTTGGCCGAAGCCGATGTGCTGCGCTTTGCGAAAACCGACAAAGACTATCTCGGCAAGGATAAGACCCTGAACACAGATTTGCCGTGGATCTGTACCTATCTTGAGATCGAACCGGATGGTGAGATCGACGGACATGGTGGTGAGGCCGTGTTGCTGGACGGGCGTGTTGTTGGCTCGACCGCGTCCGTAGCGTATGGCCACACAGTCGGCAAAATCCTGGCCTTCGCTTATATCAAGCCCGAAGCCGCCGCTGCAGGCACCCAGCTTGAGGTCATCATCCATGGCACACCCCGCGCCGCGCTGGTTTTGTCTGAGCCCGCTTATGACCCGCAAAGCCTGCTCCCCCGCACGGACGCCGCGCTCGAGGCCGCCCAATGACGCATCCCACCACAATGCAGGCCATGGTCACCATGGGCCACGGCGATCTGGATCAGATGGCCTGGCACGAAGACTGGCCCTGCCCGATCCCTGCCTCGGGCGAAGTATTGATCCGGGTCGGAGCCTGCGGGCTGAACAATACCGACGTGAATACGCGCTCTGGCTGGTATTCAAAAACGGTAAGCGACGCCACGACAGGCGGTGCATTTGAAGAAGTCGGCGAGGAAGACCCGACCTGGGGTGGCGCGCCTTTGGTTTTTCCGCGCATTCAAGGCGCAGATGTGTGCGGCCAGATCGTCGCCGTTGGCGAAGGTGTGGACCCGCTCAGGATCGGCGAGCGAGTGATCACCGATTGCTGGCTGCGCGATCCGGCAGAGCCAACGAACAAAGACAAGACCGGCTATTTTGGTTCCGAACGGGATGGCGGGTTTGCGCAATACTCGACAATCCCCGCGCGGAATGCCATTGCGATCCAATCCCCTCTGTCAGATGCGGAACTGGCAACATTCTCGTGCTCATATTCCACCGCCGAAGGGATGCTGACCCGCGCAAATGTCTCGGAGAACGACACGGTTCTGGTGCCTGGCGCATCGGGCGGCGTCGGAGGTGCATTGGTCCAGTTGGCAAAGCGACGCGGCGCGCGGGTGATCGCCCTGGCGTCAGAAGCCAAACATGCCGAGGTCGCGCAGCTTGGACCTGACCGCATCCTGCCGCGCGCACCGGAAAACCTGCGTGCCGCGCTTGGGCAGGAAAAGATCACCGTCGTTGCCGATGTGGTCGGTGGGCCGTTCTGGCCAAAGCTGATCGACGTTTTGGAGCGCGGCGGGCGGTATACCTGCTCGGGCGCGATCGCTGGCCCGATGGTCGAGTTCGATCTGCGTACTTTCTATTTGCGCGATCTGACCTTTACCGGCTCGACCGTGATTGACCCGGAGGTAATGCAAAACCTCGTTCGATACATTGAGGCTGGCGAAGTGAAACCTTCGCTCGCCGCGACTTATCCGCTGAGCGAATTGCACGCGGCTCAGGCTGCCTTTATCGCCAAGAAACACACCGGAAATATCGTGGTGATCCCATGACGATGCATGATGTTCTGGAAGCAGCCCGGCTGTTACATCAATCGCACCCTGATCTGGCAGGGTTTGCCGATTGGCCCACAGATCTGGCATCAACGGAAACGGCACCCTCGCCGATCCCGGCAACTCAGCTTGTTCGCAGCTTTGACCTTGCTGGGTCCGAAGCAACACACTGTATGGTCGAAGCCATTGCAGCGACAGCTGAACTGGCAAACTGGAAAGTGACCTATACCGAGGAGGAGGTCGGTGCGGACTTCCTCGCGCGCTATGGGTATTATGAGTTGTTCGGGCCGACCGGGCATTTCCACTCGACCCAATTGCGGGGCTATGTCGCATATTGGGGCGCAGGCCTGAACTATGACTGGCACAGCCATCAGGCCGAGGAACTATACGTGACCCTCGCCGGCGGCGCGCAATTCCGGGTCGAAGGTGACGAGGCTTTTGTCGGCCCCGGCCAGACTCGCCTGCACCAAAGCTGGCAAAGCCATGCGATGACCACCGGCGATCAGCCCATCCTGACCTTCGTGCTGTGGCGCGGCGCGGGTCTGAATGCCCTGCCGCAAATGGATGCATCATGAAGATCACGCGCATCCGCATCTATCAGACCGGGCTGCCTTATGTAGGCGGCGCGTACGTTTGGGGCGCGGGAAATGCGATTGAAACGGCCATAGCCTCGGTCGTGGTCATCGACACCGATGCGGGACTGCAAGGCTGTGGTGAGTTCACGCCTTGCGGTGAGAACTATATGATTGCCCACTCCGAAGGTGTGCCGGCGCTGGCCAAGCTGGTCGCGCCCAAGCTGCTGGGCGAGGATCCACGACAGGTCGGACGGATCGAGCAATTGATGGATCATCTTATCCAAGGTCACGGCTATGCCAAGGCCCCGTTCGATGCGGCCTGCTGGGATATCCTCGGACAGGCTTGCGATCAGCCGATCTGGATGCTGTTGGGCGGCAACCTAACGGACGGTGCACCGATGTATCGGGTCGCACCACAGAAAGCGGCGGATGAAACCATCGCCGAGATGAACGCCTATCGCGATCAGGGTTATCGCCAGTTCCAGATCAAGGTCGGCGGCGATTGGGCAACTGATATCGACCGGATACGCGCGACAGTGCCGTTGTTAAACGCCGGAGAAAAGGCGATGGCGGATGCCAATCAAGGGTGGCGGGTCGACAATGCGATCCGCGTGGCGCGGGCGACCAGTGATCTGGATTTCATCCTTGAACAGCCTTGCCGGACCTACGAGGAATGCCAGCAGGTGCGCCGCGTCGCCGAACAGCCGATGAAGCTGGATGAATGTCTGACGGGTATGCATATGGCCCAGCGGGTCGTTGCGGATCGCGGGGCTGAAATCTGCTGCCTGAAAATCTCGAATCTCGGCGGGCTCAGCAAGGCGCGGCGCGTGCGCGATTACCTGATCGAAAACCGCATCCCCGTGGTCAGCGAAGACACCTGGGGCGGTGAGATCGCAACCGCCGCCGTGGCGCATTTCGCGGCTTCGACTCCGCCTGAGTATCTGCAGAACACCACGGATCTGATGAACTATAACACGCGCTCGACCGGGATCGGTGGCGCGGTGGCACGGAATGGGAAACTGTTTGCGCCCGATACGCCCGGCATGGGTGTCGTTCCTGACTTAGAAAGCCTCGGCGCGCAAGTAGCAGAGTACGGCTTATGAAGATTACATCCATTTCCGTGTATCAGGTCGATCTTCCGTTGGAGCATCCCTATTGGTTGTCCGCTGGGCGGCTGAAGTTCGAAACACTCGATGCAACGCTGGTGAAAATCGAAACCGATGCCGGGCTGATCGGATGGGGTGAAGGCACACCCTGGGGGCACACTTATATTCCGGCCCACGGCCCTGGCATTCGTGCCGGTATCGAAACTATGTCTCGGTTCATTCTGGGCCTTGATCCGCGCCGGGTACTGGATGTCGAACGCGCGATGGATCTGGCGCTACCCGGGCATCTCTATGCCAAAAGCCCGATTGATATGGCATGCTGGGACATTGCTGGTCAGGCTGCTGGTTTGCCGATTGCCGATCTGCTGGGCGGAGGCTCTCGCACCCCTCGCCCCGTCGCCTCGTCGGTGGGGGCCAAAACAATTGAAGAAACCCGCGCTGTGATCGATCGCTATCGCCAACGCGGTTATATCGCCCATTCGGTCAAGATCGGCGGCGATGTGGCCCGTGACATCGCCCGTATCCGCGACGTCGAAAACCTGCGCAATCCCGAGGACATCATCCTGTATGACGTCAACCGCGGCTGGACCCGGCAGCAAGCCTTGCGGGTGATGAGCGCGGTCGAAGACCTCAACGTGATGATCGAACAACCCTGCGAAACGCTGGACGATATCGCGGCGATTTCCGGCAAACACGCCTCGCCGGTTTCAGTGGATGAAAGCCTTGTCACCTTGCAGGACGCAACCCGCATCGCGCGCGATGGCATCGCAGAGATCTTCGGCATCAAGCTCAACCGCGTCGGGGGGCTGACCAAAGCCACCCGGATGCGAGACGTCGCGCTGGCACACGGGATCGATATGTTCGTCATGGCTACGGGCGGCACAGTGTTGGCCGATGCCGAAGCCCTGCATCTGGCCGCGACCATACCTGACGCGAACTGCCACGCAGTCTGGGCCTGTCAGGACATGATTACCGTCGACATCGCAGGCGGTCGCGGGCCGCGCAATATCAACGGCCACCTTCACTTGCCCGAGGTCCCCGGTCTCGGCGTACACCCGGACGAAGACGCCCTCGGCCCTCCAATCGCAACCTACGAGGCCCCGCGATGATCCGCCCCTTCATCTGGCCCAAAATATCCCGGGGTGTGAATTGGCCACAGGCCAAGAGAGGGGCTGGCCCCTCTGACCACGCCACACTCAAGCCCAAAGGATGGGTTGAATGAAGATCACCAAGATATCCCTCTGGTCCATCGACCTGACCAGCCACGAAACCTACTACATGGCCGACGGCAAAACCTGCGCTACCGTCGAAACCCATGTACTGTGTCTTGAAACAGATACCGGCCTGAAAGGCTGGGGCGAGGTCTGTCCGATACCGCATTACCTGCCTGCCTTTGCCAAAGGTGTGCCCAGTGCAGTGGCCGAGATGGGGCCTGAAATCCTCGGCATGTCTCCCTTTGGCCCGGATGCCCCTATGCGGAAACTGGATGGCTTCCTGCTGGGTCATGCCCACGCCAAATCGATCGTCGACATCGCCTTGTGGGATTTGTTTGGGAAAGCCACGGGGCAACCTGTCTATGCGCTTCTGGGCGGGCGGACGCGCAAGGACATGCCCCTGTATCATTCAATCACCTGCGTCGCGTCGGATGAGATGGTCCGGATCGCCCAAACTGCTTATCAGACCGGAATTCGACAGTTTCAGGTCAAGCTGGGAGTCGAGGGCGACTGGCAGGCCGACGCCGAACGGCTAATCAAGGTACGAGAGGCCGTGGGTCCCGGCCCGCTGGTCTATGGCGACTGGAACTGCGGAGCCTCGCGCCTGCAAGCCACCCGTACCGGGCGCGCCGTGGCGCATCTGGATATCATGCTGGAACAGCCCTGCATAACGCTTGAGGACTGCGCCGCCGTCCGTCAGGCCACCGGCCTGCCGATGAAAATAGACGAAAACGCGTACGATCTGGCCTCACTGCTGCGGGCGTCGGAACTGGGCTGCATGGACGCGGTTGCGCTTAAACTGTCGAAATTCGGCGGCCTGTCGTCGATGCGCCGCGCGCGCGACTTGACCATTCATCTGGGGGCCGAGATCTGCGCCGAATGCACGTGGGGTTCCGATATCGTTACCGCCGCTTCGTTGCATTTTGCTGCCTCCACACCACATGGTTCGTTGATGAATACCTGCGATCTATCCTCTTATGTTTCGCCGCGCCTCTGCCCTGATGCGCCAGAACGTGCGGATGGTCGGATCGCGCCGCCTGACGGCCCGGGGCTGGGTGTGACGCCCGATCCGGAACTCCTTGGAACTCCGATTTTGGAAATGGCCTGACACATGTTGAAAACGCATACACAATCCGAATGGATCGCCCGCGCCGAACAGGTTCTGCCTGCCGGAGGGTTTGGCAATTTCGACCCCGGCATCATCATCGCACGCGGCGAAGGCAGCCGGGTCTGGGATGAGGACGGCAGGGAATATGTCGACTATCTGATCGGCTCCGGCCCGATGCTGCTGGGGCACGGCCATCCCGAGGTGATGGAGGCCGTACTGGAACAGCTACCCAAGGGCATGACCTTCTTTGGCAACAACAGCAAAGGCGTAGAGCTGGCCGAGGCCATCGTGAACGCGGTGCCGTGTTGTGAACAGGTCCGCTTTGTCGCTTCGGGGGGTGAGGCGGATATGTACGCGATCCGGCTCGCGCGCGCCTATACAGGCAAGGACAAGATCCTGAAATTCGAAGGCGGATATCACGGCATGAGCGCCGAAGCGCAGATGAGCCTCGCGCCAGCGAAACGGGTCAACTTCCCCCAAGCCGTGCCAGATAGCGCCGGTATTCCGCAAGGCGTTGCTGACCAGATGCTGATTGCGCCTTACAATGACCTCGAGGCCGTGGCCGCTCTGCTGGCGGAACACGGTGACGTGGCCGCGATCATGGTCGAGCCATTGCAGCGGATCATCCCGCCCGAGCCGGGCTATCTGCAGGGGCTGCGCGATCTGTGCGACACGCACGGTGTCTTGCTGATCTTTGACGAGATCGTCACCGGATTCCGCCTCGCCTATGGCGGCGCACAGGAGCATTATGGCGTGACGCCCGATATCTGCACGCTGGGCAAGATCATCGGCGGCGGCTTCCCTTTGGCCGCCCTGGGGGCCAGCGCCGAGATCATGCAGCATTTCGACAAGGACAAGGTCGGCGCCGATAAATGGCTGATGCAGCTGGGCACGCTTTCAGGCAACCCGGTCGCCGCAGCAGCGGGGCTGAAAACGATGGAAATTCTGGCACGTGAGGGTGCTTATGACCACTTGCGCGACATCGGACGCAAGCTGCAGGCGATGCAATCCGACGCTTTGACCAAAGCCGGAATCCCGCATCGGATTTGTGGCGACGAGACGCTGTTCGACATCTACTTCACCGAACAAACCTGTCGCGACTACCGCAGCGCTGCCCATGACGATCCCGGACGGAATGCGCGTTACAATGCGGTCCTGCGTGAGAAAGGTGTGTTTAAGTCACCGGGGAAACTATACCCCTCGCTCGCTGTGACGCAGGCTGATCTGGACCTGACAGAAGCAGCCGTGCAGGCGGCGGTTGCGACGATCCAGTCAGACTAGGCTCTGGTTGACCTCGCGCCTTCGCCGTGGGAACGATGCGCTAAGGCTCAGTCAGGCAGGATAGTGCGATGAAGATCGAACCCTTTGGCGTCGAAATCTGGATGGACGAATGGGAAACCAGATGCGCCTATAATCTTGCGGAGACCTGTGTCGAAAGCCTGACCATCGCAGAGCTGTTGCAGCTTGCCGGCCGAAACTCGGATGATCTGTCCGAGCTGCTGGGGATGAAGATGACCTATGGCGCGATACGGGGTTCGGATCGGCTGCGCGATGCGATTTGTGGCCTGTATGAGCGACAGGCGCGCGAGAATATCATCGTCACCCACGGTACGATCGGGGCCAACATGTTGGTCCACAAAACCCTGGTCGAACGTGGCGACAAGGTGGTGGCCGTTGTGCCGACCTATCAACAGCATTACTCGATCCCGGCCAGCATCGGTGCGGAGGTGACGCAAATCCAACTGCGGGCCGAGAACGCCTATCTGCCCGATCTGGAAGAGCTGCGCGCCGCAGTGACGCAAGACACCAAACTGATCGCCATCAACAACCCCAACAATCCGACCGGCGCGGTGATGGATCGCGCTTTCCTGCTTGAGATTGTTGAGATCGCGCGCGCCGCCGGGGCCTGGTTGCTGTGTGACGAGGTTTATCGCGGCACCGGGCAAGAAGGCTCCGGCATGACCGACGCAGTTTCTGATCTCTATGAGAAAGGAATTTCGACTGCGGGCATGTCCAAGGCATTCTCACTGGCGGGGCTGCGGCTGGGCTGGATCGCCGCCGCACCAGAATTGATCGAGGCGGTATCGATCCATCGGGATTACGATACGATCTCGGTCGGTATGATCGACGACCATTTCGCGACACTCGCGCTGGAACACCACGACAAGGTTCTGGCGCGCAGTCAAGCCATCACGCGCGGCAACCTTGCCATGCTGGCGGAATGGGTTGCGAAAGAGCCCCGGATCAGCTGGATCAAACCCAAAGCCGGGACGACCGCGCTGTTGCACTATGATTTCGACATGCCCTCACGCGAATTCTGCGTGAAACTACTGCAGGGCACCGGTGTGATGTTCACGCCGGGCTCTGCGCTGGGATTAGAAGGCTGCGTTCGGATCGGTTACGCCAATACGCCCTCGATCCTTCGCGACGGATTGGAGAAGGTCTCCGGTTTCCTAGCAAAACTGGGTTAGCGCCGCATCGACTGACCATTGTGGAACAGATGCACTTTCTCGGGCGCAGCGGTGACCGAGACGCTTTGCCCACGCAGATTACGCTGAATGCCAGGAAGCTTGGCAATCACTGCATCCCGGTCTTCGGGTGCTGCGAAATAGAGCAACGTAACCTCGCCCAGCGCTTCGGTAAAGTCCACCACGCCGGAATAGATCGCGTCTTCCTCGGCCATCACCAAATCCTCAGGCCGGACGCCGATATTGACGGTTTTGCCTTCGTCCGAGGCATCGGTCGGTATCGAAGAGACCGCCACGCCACCATCATCCAGTGCCACAGTCGTCGTCTCTCCGGTCGCGGTGATGGTGCCCGGAAGCAGATTCATGGCGGGTGAGCCGATGAATTGCGCGACGAACTCATTGTCAGGCGTCTCATACAATTCGAGCGGTGTGCCAACCTGAGCGATTCCCTTGTTGGCCAAAACCACGATGCGGCTGGCCAGGGTCATCGCCTCGACCTGATCATGGGTGACGTAGATCATCGTGCTATCGGGCATCGCTTCTTTCAGACGCGCAATCTCGATCCGTGTGGCCACGCGCAACGCAGCGTCCAGGTTCGAGAGCGGCTCGTCAAACAAATACACCTTTGGGTCGCGCACGATGGCCCGTCCTATTGCAACACGCTGGCGCTGCCCGCCGGACAGTGCCTTGGGCAGACGATCCAGCAGCGGTTCAAGCTGCAGAATCTGCGCGGCGCGATCCACGGCCGCATCAACCTCAGCGCTTGGCATCTTGGCGATCTTGAGCGCGAAGGCCATGTTTTCCCGCACCGTCATATGCGGATAAAGCGCATAAGACTGGAACACCATCGCGATGCCCCGCTGCGCGGGCGGCACATCGTTCACCACCTGCCCTTCGATCTCAAGCGTGCCACCCGTGATCTTTTCAAGGCCCGCGATCATCCTCAGCAACGTGGATTTACCACAGCCCGAAGGGCCGACAAAAACGACCAGCTCACCCTGTTCGATATCGAGATCGATATGTTTCAAAACATCGACCGGGCCATAGGACTTGGCCACATCCGTAAGCTTGAGTTCCGACATGGTTTACCTCTTTTCCCGAGCCAGCAGACAGAATTGAGCGGCGTTCAGCACCACAGTGCCTTCCCCGTGAACACCGCCCAACTCCTCCCCGATCACATGCCATTCGCCGCCAGGCAGAGACACCTCAGTGGGTTCTGCTCCCATGTTAAAAGCGCAAAACACCTGCTGGGCGTCATCCTCGCGAATGAAGGTCAGAAGCGACCCGATCTGTGCCATTCCTGTTTGCGCTCCGGACATCAACGCTGAATGCGCATGACGCAAAGCAATCGCATGGCGGTAGTGGTACAGCATCGAAGTTGGGTCCTGCTCTAACCGGTCCACTGCTCGCTCGGCTTGTGTACGGCTGACCGGTAACCACGGTCGGCCTGTGCTGAACCCGGATTGTTCATCCTGCGAAGCCCAAACCATCGGCGTCCGACAACCGTCACGGCCTTTGAATTCTGGCCAAAATTCAATGCCATAGGGGTCCTGCAAATCCTCGAATGCTACATCTGCCTCGGGCAGACCCAGTTCTTCACCTTGGTACAGGCAGGCGGAACCCTTCAGGCACATCATCAGGACCGCATGCTGTCGGATGGCCGCATCATCCAGACCCCAGCGCGAGGCATGGCGCTGCACATCGTGGTTCGAGAAGGCCCAGCAGGGCCACGCATCGCCCGCCTTGTCCTCCAACTGATCAAAAACCTGCTTGGTGTAAGCTGCCGTCAGCGCACGCTTTTCAAGGAACTCGAAGGCATAACACATATGCATCCGTTTATCGCCGCTGGTGTACTCGCCCATAATCTCAAGCCCGCGCTGCGCGTCGCCGACCTCGCCCAGACAGGCGCGGCCCTGGTATTCGTCAGTCAGGGCGCGCAACCGTTCAAGGAACGCGATATTCTCGGGTTGGCTTTTGGAATAGAGGTGATCCTGATGGTTATACGGGTTCACCATCGGCGCAATTGATGAGTTCCTCTGATCCATCGGCAGGCCGGGATTGTCACGCAGCTGGGCGTCGTGGAAATAGAAATTGATCGTATCCAGACGGAACCCGTCGACCCCCATATCCAGCCAGAAGCGCGCCACATCCAGCAGCGCATCCTGAACATCCTTGCAATGGAAGTTCAAATCCGGCTGCGAGGTCAGGAAGTTGTGCAAATAATACTGTAACCGCCGCGCATCCCACTGCCACGCCGAACCGCCAAAGATCGACAGCCAATTATTCGGAGGTGTCCCGTCAGGCTTGGGATCGGCCCACACATACCAATCGGATTTCGAGTTCTCGCGACTGGCGCGGCTTTCGCTAAACCATGGGTGTTGGTCCGAGGTGTGGGATAGCACCAGATCGATCATCACCTTCAACCCATGCGCATGGGCTTGATCCAGCAGCTCTTTGAAGTCCGCCATGGTGCCGAACATCGGGTCGACATCGCGATAGTCGCTGACGTCATAACCAAAATCCTTCATCGGAGATTTGAAGAACGGCGAAATCCAGATCGCATCAACCCCCAGCGAGGCGATGTAGCCTAGCCGCTGGGTGATGCCCTTGAGGTCTCCGATCCCGTCGCCGTTGCTGTCCTGAAAGCTGCGTGGATAGATCTGATAGATCACACCGCCCCGCCACCACTCCGACGCCGCTTTGGTTGTTTCGAATGCTGTCGCGTTGTTTTGCACGTTCATCACACGCCCTTATTTTACAGACCCGGCCAGCAAACCGCGGACCAGATATTTTTGCATTGCGAAGAAGACCACCAGCGGTACCGCGATTGAGACGAACGCCGCTGTGGCTAGGATTTCCCAGTTGCCGCCTCGTGTACCCAAAAGCTCAACGATGCGGTTGGTCATCACCGTGGTCTGGCCGGTGGCATCGATCAGAAACACCTTGGCGACTAGCAGATCGTTCCATGTCCATAAGAACTGAAAGATCGCAAATGAGGCCAAGGCCGGGAAGCTGAGCGGCAAGATCAGTTTTGTGAAGATCTGAAACTCGGTCGCGCCATCGACCCGCGCATTTTCAATTAGATCGCGAGGCAGCCCGGCCATGTAATTCCGCAGCAGGTAAATCGCCAACGGCATCCCGAAACCGGTATGCGCGAGCCAGACGCCAAGATACCCTTTGGGAATCCCAATGCTCAGGTGAAGTTTCAGCAGCGGGATCAGTGCCAATTGCAAAGGTACGACCAGCAATCCGACCACAGCTGCGATCAGCAGGGCACGACCCGGGAAATCCATCCAAGCGAGCGCATAGGCCGCAAAGGCGGCGACTAGGATCGGAATGATCGTTGCCGGGATCGTTACCGTGAGTGTGTTGAAAAAGGCCTTGCCCATGCTGTCGGTGCTGTCTTCAGCCAGCAGCACCTTGTGATAGTTCTCTAGCGTGAATTCAGGCGGCAACTCGGCCGTTACAAAGACGCGCGCGCCGCGGCTGCCCGAGAACTCTTCGGTGTTCTTCATCCGGTAGTTGCCATCAGCGTCAACCGTAATATCTCCACCTCGACGAAGCTCAGCCGTTTCGCCCGGTTTGAACGCATCGATTGCGCGAGAGCTGACGCCCCACTGCGAAATCTTGGCCGTCACGCCTGCGTCAAACAGATTGCCTTCGATGACGTAAACCCCATTTTCAAGGGCCTGCGTATCGGGCGCTGCGCTGCGCAGTGTCAGGTTCTGCTCGGACGGAAACAGCGAGCGCCACCAGCCGCTGGTCGCAATCTGATCCGCCGTCCGAAAGGACGAGATCAGAAGACCCAGCGTCGGAAAGACCCATAGCACCACAAGTAATACGACTGAGGCATGGACCACCCATCTGAGGGCCGGTTTGGTTCCTGCAATATCGTTCATGCCAGCCCCCTACTTCATCTCTTGGCGCGCATTGCGCACGTTCCAGATCAGGATCGGTGTCACCAGCAGCATGATCACCATGGCCGAAGCCGATCCCACGCCCCAATCATTGGCGCGGAACAGCTTGTCGAACATGTAATTGGCCAGCACTTGAGTTTCCCACTGCCCGTTGGTCATGGCGAAAACGATGTCAAAGACCTTTAGAACGGTGATCGTGATCGTCGTCCACACCACGAGGATTGTGGTCTTGATCTGCGGTACCTTAATCTTGAAAAAGATCTGGAACGGGTTCGCACCGTCCAGAATGGCAGCCTCGATGGTCTCTTCTGGAATGCCCCGCAGTGCGGCAGATAGGATAACCATGGCAAACCCGGTCTGAATCCAGACCAGCACGATCATCAGGAAGAAACTGTTCCAAAATGGGATCGTCAGCCAAGTCTGCGGCTCGGTTCCGCCAAAGAAGATATAAAGCGCGTTCAGGATGCCGATCTGATCCTGTTCCGCTGGCCTTGTGTCATAGACCAGCTTCCAGATCACCGAGGCTCCGACAAACGAAATCGCCATCGGCATGAAGATCAGTGCCTTGGCCACATTGCCCCAGCGGATCCGGTCGGTCAGTTGTGCCACCAGCAGCCCAAACGCTGTCGACATCGCCGGAACCACAATCAGCCAGAGCATATTATTGCGCATGGCCTCCCAGAATTTCGGCTCGGCGGCCATCTGGCGATAATTTTCAAGGCCAACCCATTCGTAGCCGCCCCCGGGGATGCGATCTGTCAGCGACAGGCGCAGCGTCTCAACCACCGGGTAGGCCAGATACAGGCCCAGAGCGAGCAGCGCAGGAAACAGAAATAGCCAGGGCCGGATCATATTGGCACGGTTGATATTGCGACCTGCATTCGGTCCGCGTGCCGGGAACAGAACCTTGTCCAGAAACTGGTTCGACAGATAGAAATAGCCCACACAGCCCGACACGCCGATGGCGATGGTCAGCAGGCCCTGAAGTGCCGGATGCATGACACTCTCCGTTGCAAAAAAGGGATTGGGGCGGCCTATTGAGTAGACCGCCCGGTCTCAGAGGCGCTTAGTCCAGCGCATCCCAGGAGGATTGGATTTCATCGGCTACCTCTTGTGCAGGCTTGCCTCCGGTGTAATCGACCATTCCGGTCCAGAAGGTGCCCGCACCCACCCCGCCCGGCATAAGGTCGGAGCCATCAAATCGGAACGTGGTCGCGCCCAGAAGGATGTCGTTCATTTTCGCCAGCGTTGGGTCCGAGAACAATGAGGTATCAACGCCCTTGTGGGGGGTCAGAAAACCGGTCAACTGCATCCAGATCTCATGCGCTTCGGGCGTTTGCAGGTAAGCGATCAGATCGTGTGCAGCAGGGCTGTCATTGGTTATTGCCCAGAGCGTGCCTGCACCCAGAACTGGGCTGCCCAGATCCGTGCTTTCATACGCAGGGAAGTAGAAGAAATCCGCATCTTCACCCACGACGGTGCCTTCTGGAAAGAAAGCAGGGATGAATGACGCCTGACGATGCAGGTAACACTGTGGAGGAGAACTGAACATGCCCTTCGGACTATCACGGAAATCTGTTGTCGCGACCGCACCGGCACCACCTGCTACATAGTCGTCATTGCGTGCGAAGGCCCCAAATTCTTCGATCGCTGCGATGACTTTAGGGTCATTAAACTTCATCTCGTTCGCGACCCAGGCGTCGTAGTCATCGGGCGACTGCGTACGCAGCATCATGTCTTCGACCCAATCCGTCGCCGGCCATCCGGTTGCGCCACCGGATCCCAGCCCGATACACCACGGCGTCTCTCCGTCAGCTACGATCTGGTCGGTCAGCGCCTTTAATTCTTCCATCGTGGTTGGGACTTCATAGCCCGCATCCTCGAAATTCTCTGGCACGTACCAGACCAGCGACTTCACATCGACCTTATAGAAGAAGCCGTACAGATGCTCCTGTCCGTCCGCGCCCGGGTAAGTTCCCAGATCAACCCAGGACTGACCTGCGGCATAGTTGTCCCGTATCCAATCCGCTGTTCCATCACCCAGCGGGGTCAGAAATCCCGACTTGGCCATGTCCGCCGCAAGCCCAGGCTGAGGGAAGACAGCAACATTCGGCGCCGACCCGGCCTCGGCATCAATTCTGATCTGCTGCTCGAAACTGTCCGAACCAACATAGGCATACTCATGACCCGTCGCGGCGGCGAAGCCATCCAGAACCTTTTCGACATTCTCCTGATCCGGCCCCAGCCATGGCCCGAACACAGTCACCTTGTCAGCCTGCGCCGCGCCCGCCATCAGGGCGAACGTGGCCGCACCTGCATAAAGCGAGTGTTTCATGAATTCTCCTCCCAGTATGTTCCGCGCATCGAGATTCGTTTTTCAAAGCGCTTTGAATGCCTGAGTTTATCCGCTAACATTTAAGCTCTGTCAACATTTCGTTACTCCATCGCCATAATACCGGTTACTTTTGCTTATCTCGCGAAACAGGTTGACGGAAACTGGATTTCGAATCACAACAATGTAAATCAACTTTTGAAGGCGCTTTGAAAGCCATGAACTTAAAGCAGCTCTCGGAAATACTCGGCCTTTCACAGACAACGGTCAGCCGAGCGTTGAACGGGTACCCCGAAGTGAAAGAGGATACGCGCATCCGAGTTCAGGCCGCTGCCGACAGGCACGGCTACCGTCCAAATAGTCGTGCCAAAGGGCTGGCTACAGGGCGCTCGATGGTGATCGGCCATGTGATTCCCACCTCATCGCAGCATGAGATGGTAAATCCGATTTTTGGGGATTTTGTTGCCGGCGCGGCGCAGAAATACGCTGATAACAACTATGACATGATGTTCACCCATGCGCCTGATACATCGATCGAGGCCTCCTATCGCAGCCTTTTTAATCGCGGCGTGGTGGATGGCATTGTGCTGCAAGGCCCAAAGGTGAACGAACCGCGGATTTCGGTTCTGTCCCGGATGGGAGTGCCGTTTATCGTCCACGGTCGCTCGACCGGCGCAGAAGTTCCTTATGACTGGATCGACGTGAACAACCAGCGGTCCTTCGAGCGTGCGACGCGTTTTCTGATCGACCTCGGGCATCGTCGAATTGCACTCATCAACGGCTTGGAAGAGATGGATTTTGCCCAGCGCCGCCGAAACGGCTATATGGCGGCCTTGGCCGAAGCCGGGATCACCCCTGATCCGGAATTGCTGCGCAGCGCCGAAATGACCGAGATTTACGGGCACCAAACTGCTTGCGACATGCTGAAACTCCCGAACCCGCCCACGGCAATTCTGGCCTCGTCCATTATCTCTGCGGTGGGTATCCGGCGCGCACTGGAAGAGAACGGGTTGAAGATGGGCCGTGATATCTCAGTCATCGCCCATGATGATGAGTTGTCATACATGCGTAACGGGCAGGACGTACCGATTTTCACCGCGACGCGTTCATCCGTCCGACATGCCGGAGATCTGGCAGCAGAAATGTTGATCGAACGGATCAACGCACCCAATGACCCACCAAAAACGCGACTTCTAGAGGCTGAGCTGGTTGTTGGTAGCTCAACCGGGCCTGCGCTGCGAAGGGATTGATATGAAACATAAACGCATAGATTTTCCTCAGGATTTCCTATTTGGCGTGGCAACCTCGGCCTATCAGATCGAGGGGCATGTCCAAGGCGGTGCAGGCACAACTCACTGGGATAGTTTTGCCGCCACCCCAGGCAACGTTGCGCATGCGGAAAACGGGGACGTGGCCTGTGATCACTATAACCGGTTCGAAGAAGATTTCGACCTGATCCGGGACGCAGGTTTCGACTGCTATCGGTTCTCGACCAGCTGGGCGCGGGTCCTGCCCGAGGGGCGCGGCCAGGTGAATCAAGAAGGGTTGGATTTCTATGACAGGTTGGCAGATGCACTGCTGGAACGCGGCATCAAGCCATGCGCCACGCTTTATCATTGGGAGCTGCCTTCGCCGCTGGCCGATCTGGGCGGCTGGCGCAATCGCGATATTGCGGGCTGGTTTGCCGACTTTACGCAGGTCATCATGGGGCGCATCGGTGACCGGATGCACAGCGTCGCCCCGATCAATGAGCCATGGTGTGTGAGTTGGCTGAGCCATTTTGAAGGTCACCACGCCCCCGGCCTGCGCGATATCCGTGCCACCGCACGCGCGATGCATCACGTCCTATTGGCGCATGGTCATGCCATTCAAACCATGCGCGCCCTGGGCATGTCCAATCTGGGAGCGGTGTTCAATCTGGAATGGGCTGAACCCGCCGACGACAGCGCCGGGGCGCAAACGGCTGCCGCACTCTATGACGGCATCTACAATCGCTTCTTTCTGGGCGGTGTATTCAACAAAGCCTATCCCGAAAACGTTCTGGAGGGTCTCTCCCCTCATCTGCCCCAAGGCTGGCAGGACGATTTTGACACCATCGGCACGCCAGTCGACTGGTGCGGATTGAACTATTATACACGCAAACTGATTGCGCCTGCTGACACGCCATGGCCCTCTCTGCAAGAGGTGCCCGGCCCTCTACCCAAGACCCAGATGGGATGGGAGATCGATCCCGCCGCCCTCTCGCGCTTCCTGATCCGCACTGCAAAGGACCACACAGGCGACCTGCCGATCTATGTCACCGAAAACGGGATGGCGAGCCAGGATCGTCAGCAGGATCAGAACCGGATCGACTATCTGGATCGACACCTAGCCGAGGTTCGTAGGGCGCAGGAGCAAGGTGTCCCTGTCAAAGGGTATTTCGTATGGTCGCTGCTCGACAATTACGAATGGGCCCTGGGATATGAAAAGCGTTTCGGACTGGTCGATGTGGATTTCGAGACGCTGGAGCGGAGGCCCAAAGCCTCCTACCGCGCGCTGCAAAGCGCTCTATCCCGCAGTTAGGATAGCCGCCGACGCAGATGTCGGCGGCTATCAAATCACTCGATGAAAGTCCGTGCCAGACGGTCCCTGAGCGGTTGGGCCAGATAGCTGAGCGCCGTACGTTCACCAGTATTCACGAACAGATCCGCAGGCATCCCCGGCACCAGCTCCAGCGAGGCCACCTGTTCTGGTTGCGCCTCGTCCAGCTTGATCTGCGCCAGATAATAGGGCTGTCCTGTGCGGTCGTCCTCAAGACTGTCTGCCGAGATATCGGTGATCCTGCCGGTCGCTTCGGGCACCTCGCCCTGATCAAAGGCCGACAGACGCACGCGGGTCGACTGACCGACAAACAGCTTCTCGATATCAGCCGTATTCACACGGGCCTCAACGATCAGAGGCTGGTCGGCCGGGACAATGTCCAGAATGGACTCACCCGGACGCACAACACCCCCTGATGTAAACACCGTTAGGCCCACGACACGCCCGCTGACCGGGGCGGTGACCGCGACGCGTTTGCGACGCTCGGCAGCACCCACATATTGCGGCTCCAGCGTGGCCAACAACGCCTCAACTTGCGCCAGTTCGGTCGAGATTGCCTCGGCGCGCTGATTCTGCTGACCGATACTGCCCAATTGCAATTCGCTGATCCGGTTGCGTGCCTGAGCTTCTTGCGTGGTCAAGGAGGCCTCGACACCGATCAGGCGCTCGACCTCGACCCGACGGCTGTTGACGCGGTTCGCGGCGACCAACCCTTTGTCCTGTAATGTCTCGAGATTGCCAAGCTCTTCACGCGTGATGTCCATCTGGCGCGCATTGGCCTGACGCTGGGCCTGAAGCCCTGCGATCTGGTCCCGCAGGTTGGCGATCTGCTGATCCAGCAGATTCTTCTCGGCTGTCCGCGTACGAATTTCGGCATCGAACAGCAATTTCTGCGTCAGGAACGCATCTTGCCAGTCGCGACTGTTCATCTCGACCCGCATCATCTGATCGACATCTGCCCGTTCGAATCGGCCTTCGTCGCGGATTTGCGCAACCAAACGGGCGCGGCGCACCGTCAACTCGCCCAACTGGCTTTTGATAACGTCCAGGTTGACGTCCAGATCGGTGCTATCGAGTTCAACCAATGTCTGCCCGGCCTCAACCAGATCCCCATCGGCGACCAAAATCGTGCGCACGATACCGCCGTCCAGATGCTCGACCGTCTTGCGGTTACCTTCGACCACGAAAGACGCCGGAGCCACAACCGCTCCATCCAGTTTTGAGGCGGCGGCCCAGTAAACCGAACCTCCGACAAACCCGGCCACGATCAGCAGTCCCAGGATCACAAATCCCTTTATACCTGCACCGGGAAGCTTTTGCTCGGCCCGATTATAATCTTCCAGACGTAGAAGGCCCTGTTCGGGTGCGTTGTAAACTGTAGGGGTCATTGGATTGGTCCTTTCCGTACAGACGACTGCGTGTCACGAGTCGTAATCTGAGGACGTTCTTGTCGCGGCAGGTCGGTTTGCTGACGCGGGCGCAGAATCTCATCCTTGTCGCCAAAGCCGGTCTGAGTGCCCTTGCTGAGCGTAAGGACCTTGTTCACGGCTTCCAGCGTGCTGGGACGGTGGGTCATCACGAAGGTGATGGCTCCGCGTGCACTGGCGCCACGAATGGCGTTACGCAGGGCAAGCTCACCTTGCGCGTCGAGGTCCGAGTTCGGCTCGTCCAGCACCAGAATGAATGGGTCACCATACAGCGCACGCGCCAGCGCGATACGCTGTCTCTGACCGCCCGACAGGTGGAAACCGTCACCCAGCAGCGTGTCATAGCCATCGGGCAGATTGCTGATCAGGCCATGAACATCGGCAGCGACGGCGGCTTCAAACACCTTGGCGTCATCGACCGAGGTTGAAAAACGCGCGATATTCTCGCGGATCGTACCATCGAACAATTGCACGTCTTGCGGCAGATACCCGATCAAGTGGCCCAGATCCTGCGGATCCCATTTCGCCATGGGCGTCCCATCCAACCGGATCGCCCCGCGCTGAGGGGTCCATATCCCCGCCAGCATCCGCGCCAATGTGCTCTTGCCCGAGCCGCTATGACCGATCACGGCCATCACGTCCCCCGCAGACAATGCAAACTCGATATCGCCGATGGTGGCATTGCGCGCCAGCGGTGGTCCGGCCTGAGAAATCACCGTGTTGATCGAGAACTGCGGATGCGGCAGAGCCAAACGCTTGGGCTGCGCGGGAAATGCCTCATCCAGAGCGCGCAGATTCTTGTAGGACCCGCGTGCCGCCAGAAAGCCGCGCCACTGGCCGATCAGCTGATCGATCGGGGCCAGCGCGCGGGCCAGAACGATGGTTGCAGCGATCATCACCCCAGCCGTGGCCTGCCCGGTGATGGCCAGCGCTGCGCCCAGTCCCAGCATGCCCGACTGAAGCGCCATGCGGATCGTCTTGGACAGAACCGAGAAACTGGCGATGCGGTCGGCCACGCGGGTTTTCAGCGCATGGGCATCCTGTTGCAGAGCTGTCCAGCGCCGGGCGAGATCACCATTCATCCCCATTGCTTGGACAAGCTCTGCATTTTGCTCACTTGCGGTGAACAAAGCGTCGGACCTGCTGCGCGCGCGGGATGCGTCCTGCATGACGCCGGCGGCGCGCGAATTGTTGATCAGGGCCAGAATTGTAAGGGTCAGCGCTCCAGAAAGGCCAAGCGCGCCCAGATAGGGGTGCAGCATGTAAAGCACCGCCAGATAGATCGGGATCCACGGCGCATCGAAAAACGCGATCAATGTGGGGCCCGAGATGAAATCACGTAGACCGGTGATATCTGCGGACGGATTGTCCGTGGCAGTGGATTTGCCCTGCAGACGGCGGCGGATCGAAGCCTGCAGCAGTGGTGCGCCGATCTTCAGCTCGAACCGCGCGCCCAGCCGGCTCAGGATGCGGACTCGCATCAGGTCCAGCAGGCCGGTGACGATGAACACGCCGCCTAACAGCAGGGTCAGGGCGATCAGGGTGTCCATGTTCTGGCTGGTCAGCACGCGGTCATAGACCTGCAGCATGTAAAGCGGACCGGCGAGCATAAGAAGGTTAAGGACAAGGCTGAAAAAGCCGATTGCGAAAAAGCCGCCTCGCAACGAGGCCCAGGCTGTTTTGACGGATGATTTTTTCTGAAACATGACGGTGATCTCTTTTCAGGGTGAAAGGGTGGCGACCTACGCCGCCACCCCGTTGGGTCAGTGATCAGACGACAAAGTCATCGTCAGTCAGATCCGAGGCGTTGACGCCAACCAGACGCACCGAGTTGTCGGACGAGAAGGACAGAACCGCATCTTCTCCGTCTTGTTCGATGTTCAGATTGTCGCGGAAATCCGGACCGAAATCGGTGAAGTCCAGACGGTCGATGCCGGTCTCGTATTCTTCGACCACATCGTGGCCGAATTCACCTTCGAAGATCAGGATGTCTTCTCCGGCGCCACCGATCAGGACGTCATTGCCACCCTCACCGTTCAGGATGTCGTCACCGGCCTGACCGCGCAGGACGTTGTCGCCCGAGTTGCCAGACAAGATGTCGTCGCCACCGTTCGGGCTGTTCACGTTGTTCGAGCCGCTGATGTTTTCGAACCCGAAGACCTGATCCAGCGTGACCCCATCGGGCGCGTTGACGCTGGCGACACCGTTGCCGTCTTCGTCAAGGTCCAGAACAACGCCCGGCCCAGCGGTGAACAGCGCGGTGTCAATGCCTTCGCCGCCGATGATGATATCGGCCCCACCGAACGAGTGGATGGCATCGTTGCCCCCGGCACCGTCGAGCACGTTGAACTCGTTGTTGCCAAGGATCAGGTCATCGCCTTCCGACCCGATCACGTTTTCGAAGTCGTCAACCTCGGCCACGATCTCGCCGAACTGGATGATGGCCCCGTCCTGCGGACCTACGTCGCCGTCTACCAGAGGGCTGGGTACCGGGCCACTGAGGTCCAGATCGATTGCCACACCGTCGAAGCCCGACAGGTCGATCGTGTCGCTGTCACCCGAGCCGACAACCCGTTCGATCGAGCTGAGGATGTCCGTTTCGATCTGGTTGTCGATGACGTCCAGCCCGACAACACCCGAGCCACCTGTGGCGTCCACGTCGAGGGTTGCACCGGCATCCACCAGCGAATCCTGAACCACCGGACCGTTTTGGCCAGCAGGTGCATTGTGCAGGTGGATCGCCGAAACAACACCCGGGATCGGGGTTTGCAGATCGGCTTCGTTCAGGCCAGTGACGCTCAACTCACTGGAATAGCTCACCTCGCCGGTGTGCAGGTTCTGCACAACAACTGCCGTGGCAAAACCGGTGGCTTCGCTATCCGACAGCGGCCCGGGCTCCTGCGCGGCGTCCAGCGGACCGCTCAGCTTGATGGTACGGATACCGTCCACGGTTTCGTCGCTATCAACCAGCAACTGGCCACGGATTTCACCAGCCGGGAAATCGGAGGTGTGGATGTTGTAGTACAGGTTGTTTGCCGCAGCCTGTTCCACAAACGCGGCACCGTCCGCAATGGCCGACCCGAACTGACCGGGCGCGGTCACGGCCTGATTGACAACACTCACGTTGAAGCCGGTGTCGCGCACGGCGGTTCCGTTGCCGTTGGCATCAAGGCTGACTTTGACGGACACATCCAGATCCGAGAAATCGGCTGTGTCAAAGCCTTCACCACCTTCGATGAAGTCGTTTCCAAGGCCGCCGACGATCACGTTGTTACCCTGACCGGCGATCAGAACGTCATCCCCTGCTCCTCCGTCGACGACACCGTTGATCCGACCGAAGTCTACAACGATGTCGTCTCCGGCACCCAGTAACACGTTACCATTTACTACACCTTCGTCATCGTTAACGAATGTCACTGAGCCTGCCTCGGTCGCGTCAATCGCGTTGACCTGACCCGAGATTTCACCTTCGTTGATGATGGCACCCAGAATGTTCAGACCACCATCGATGCGGATACCTGCAGCTGCGTCGCTGTCTTCCGATCCTGCGATCAGGCCTTCGTTCTGAACCAGACCGGCAAAGCTTGCATCTTCGACATTGCTGAACAGACGCAAACCATCGCCGACCTGATTGCCTTCGGTTGCGTCGCCGCGACCTTTGAAAGTGCCTTCGTTGAAGATCGCCGCCGAAACCACGTCTCCGTCCACGTCACCGGTTTGCAGCGCCACGGCTGAGCCGTTATTGCCAAAACCCGCATCCACCAGACCGGTGTTGGTGAAGGTATAGTTGTCAGCGGTGGCATCGGCGTAGACAGTACCGTTGCGCTGATCGCTCGTACCGAGGATGTCGTTTTCGTTGCGAACTTCCAGACCGTTACCGTCGATATTCAGCGCCCGGCTGTCCGAAGTCACAATGCCGGTGTTCAGGAACAGGCCACCGGTGTGATCGCCGGTCCCGAAGTAAACGCCGTTCTGCACACCTGCGATCAAGCCCGAGTTGGTCAGCGTACCTTTGAAGTTCACGTTATTGACGACACGCACGCCGGCAACGGTTCCATTGTCCCCTTCCGACAGGATCGTGCCCGTGTTGGTGATGGTGGCATCGGTTGTTCCGGTATTGCCGACATTGCCGATCCGCACACCGTCACCGGCCAGACCGACATTGGCAGCGGCGTTGCCACGGCCGATGATGATACCATCGTTTTCCAGCGTGAATGTGTTGACGCCATCTTCGGCCCCGCCGATCTCAGCCCCAAAGCCCGAGCCCTGGTTGTGCTCACCGGCGTCAATCACGCCATTGGCCAGGTTGCGAACCGAGAAATCATCCGCGGTGCCATCGGCATAGACCGTACCGTTCCGTTGATCGTCAGTGCCCAGAATGACGCCACCGTTGACCAGATCCACGCCAGTGCCGTCGATGTTGACCGCGCGGCTGCCGGACTGGATGGTGCCGAAGTTCAGAACGTCCAAATCATGCTCGGCATTGCCGATATAAAGACCATTCCGCGCACCTTCGATCACACCGGTCGAGGTGTTCACGATGCGGCCTTCGGCCGCTGCGCCGTCGGCGATGCGGATACCACCTGCAGTGCCCTGATTGCTTTCAGAAGAGATCAGGCCGCTATTGACGATATCGGTTTCCGAGATCGTGCCCTCGGCACCGTTGTTGATGCGGATACCGTCCCCTGCGCCCGGGGTGTTAGACGCCTCTTGGCCACGGCCCTGAATGGTCGCACCAAAGCCGTTGAACAGGGTGTTCGATACCCGGTCGCCAACTTCGTCACCCACCTGCAACGAAATACCGGCGCCAAAGTTGCCTTCGCCTGCGTCGATCGTACCACCGGTAAAGTTGCTGATGCTGACATCTTCGGCGGTCGAGTTTGTATAGATTGTGCCGTTGCGCTGATCACCTGTACCGATGATGTCGCCAAAGTTGCGAACGCTGACGCCTTCGCCCTGAATATCAACCGCGCGGCTGTCGGATGAGATCACTCCGCCCCGGAAGTTGTCCAGACGGCCCGAGCTGCCCGCACCCGCGAACTGCACGCCGTTAAATTCGCCCGCGATCTCACCAAAGTTGCGGATATCAGCGCTGCCCGAAACCTGAATACCCGTGGCCAGCACCTCGGGGCCCGAGTTTGCCTCGATGCTACCGGTGCGGAAGTTGAACACCTGTGCATTCTCACCTTCAACAGCCACTGCAGCAGCGGCATTGTTGGTGGTGATCTGGCCGAAATTCAGAAGACGCGCAAAATCGTTGTCCAGCAGAAACGCCGGAGTGTTGTCGACGACAGTAGATTGAAAAAACCCGTTGGTCAGTGTTTGGCCGTCGCGGGCGGTTTCCTGGGCCAGTGACGAGGTCGTCAGCAATCTGGCGCGCAGGCTTGCGAGAAAGTCGGAAAGCATTGGGAATCTCCATGCATGAGTACAAATCGGACGGACATCGAACCAAGGCCGTCTGCCCGCTGTCTCATCAGTTGCGAGTCACCCTGAGCTTTTGAAATTCTTCCTTTGAATGAGGTGCATAACCTGCGCGAATAGTCACATAAGTCGCGAGGTCTGTAGGAATTTACTTGTTAAATTTCTGATGGTTGTATGATAGTCGCCGATCATTCGACATTATTCAGTGCCATGATTTCACGAATATGTAGGGCCATGTGATGGCGGTTTGTGACGATTGGCTGATGTGATCAGGGGTGGCTGGCAGCGCCAGGAACCAAGACTCGTGCCTCAGTTGTCAGATGGAACCGGCTTTTTAACCAGATTCGCATTCCGCGATGCTACCGTTCCCTGAGGCGGGTCCAGATGGATCCGTTTGCCCATCATCTCGACGATTTCCGGGTTGGGGTATTGCGGCCGGGTCAATGCACCCAGTTCACGCATATTGCCCTTGTCGTCGAAGGGCAGAAAAGTCAGGCCGAATCCATCGCGTTTAAACTGCTCGGCGGCTATTGCGTTGACCATCGTGCAGGCGTCGCTTTGCGCCACATAGCGGCACACGGTTTCGAACCGGGCGGTCGTGACGTCGATGCCGGTTTCCTCAGCGACTGTTTCCGAAGGTTCAGGCAGATCCTGCTCAAGATCATAGCCGAACGAAATCGGAAACCGGATCAGTTGATCAGCAGGCACTTCATGCGCCCAGATACTGGACTTGCGGCCAAGCGGATGGCCCTTGCGCAAGCCGAGATACAGCGGCTCAAGCCAGAGCGAGGTAAAATCCATCGGGCGGGTCGAGCCACGATAGATCTGATCAAAGCTCTTGCGTGCAATAAAGGCCATATCGACCGATCGATCCTCGACCATCTTGGCCAGGGCGACGGGATATTCCTCGACAATGATGATCTTGCGATCCGGGACGGCTTGGGCGAACAGCTGGCGGAAGTAACGCGACAGGTAGGCGGCCAGGGTCGGTGTCATTCCCAAACGGATTGCGGGCAATTCAGTCGTCTGGTGCCGTCGCGCCAGATCGCCGATGCCATCCACGATCTCAATGACCTGCTTGGCATGAGTAAGCAATTCCTGACCGAACCCGGTCAGAAGGACACCATCCTTGCCACGTTCGAAGATCGCAACGCCCAGCTCTGCCTCAAGCTTTTTGATCTGGTTTGACAGCGCCGGCTGGCTGACCGCCACCGCCTGTGAGGCGCGCGTAAAGTTCCGATGCTCGGCCACGGCAATGACGTATTGAAGATCGCGCAGGTTCATAACTCATGTCTCAAATCAATTCAGCGTCCACGGACCAGGGATCAGCGATACGTACCGGCGGGACGACGCAACAAACCTGCCTTACGCCAAGTGCACGAGGCAACCTTCTTTCCCTCAGGTCTCGACTTCGTGAGAGATTGTGTATTGCTATGAACTGAGACGGAGATGCCTACGGCAAGGTCAGCAGAGGTGCCTCGCGTTCCACCAGGATATCCTGCGTGCCTTTGGATGAGGATAGCTTAACCGTCAGCCGCCGGGCCTCTGTGAACCGCTCAAAATAGGCAAACCGGATGGTTGTAATCGCCGTCATTTCCTCGCATTGCAGCAAATAGTCGGCATGGAATTCATTGTGCTGCGCTGCACCATTTTCCGACGCCTCCTCTTGACCGAACGCATCACCCACCAGCGCCACATTTGCCGAGGCCGTCATGCAGCTCGCCTCAGACGAAAGCTCGAACAGGTTAAGGGGTTGTGACAGGTCCGAAATCGCATCTGCGACACGCGCCCGATCCTCTTCATTCTCGGCGGGGCGTTCAAACCCAACAATATCATTGCCGGGAACCTGCAGTGTCAAAGCAATCTCAGTTTCCGATATCGTCATTTCCAAGCGCCCGACGCCATGCGCGTGCGCATTTGACGACTGAGCTTCTTGGGCCATCAACGCGACGGGAAGGAGAAACAGAAAAACAACCACGCACTTCATAACAATCACCATCTAAAATATTTAGCACATTTTAGTCGATTTGTACTGCCACGCAATAATGACGCCAGTTCCCTGCCCTCCCCATTTATGGCGGGGCAATTATGGCGAAATATCCGACAATAAAACTCAGGTTGACATTGTTGACTAATTCTATCAAGAAATAACCCACCCACCCGCCAGGGCACGGGACTACCAACCGATTTTTCAGAGAGACCAAGCCCCATGACCAAACCATTCGCCGCGACCAGCGCCCTGACCTTGTGCATCGCAAGCGCTGCTCTGGCCGAAGCGCCGTCCAAAGCAGATGTTCTGAGCACTTATGCCAACATCGCCGAAGCAAAATACGAAGACAGCCTGATCGCGGCAAAGACATTGCAAACAGCGGTGAACGCACTGATCGCCGACCCGTCAGACGCCACCCTGAACGCTGCCCGTGCCGCCTGGATCGCGGCACGCGTGCCGTATCAGCAGACCGAGGTTTATCGCTTTGGCAATGCCATCGTCGATGACTGGGAAGGCAAGGTGAATGCATGGCCACTGGACGAAGGTCTGATCGACTACGTCGACGCCTCTTACGGTGGTTCCAGCGATGAGAACGAATTCTCGGTGCTGAACGTCATCGCCAACCCCAGCTTCGATCTGTCAGGCGAGACCATTGATGCCAGCCAGATTACGCCCGAATTGCTGTCCGACACGCTACACGAAGCCGACGGGATCGAGGCAAATGTCGCCACCGGCTATCACGCAATCGAATTCCTGCTATGGGGCCAGGACCTGAACGGCCACGACGCTGGCGCGGGCAATCGCCCTTACTCAGATTATGTTCAGGGCGATAACTGCACCAACGGCAATTGCGACCGCCGCGCTCAGTACCTGAGCGCTGCCACAGACCTGCTAATCAGCGATCTGGAATGGATGACCGCCCAGTGGGCCGAAGGTGGAGATGCTCGTGCTGCCCTGACCACGGATGAAACCGCAGGCGTCAGTGCGATCCTGACCGGTATGGGCTCGCTATCATACGGAGAACAGGCAGGCGAACGGATGCGTCTCGGTCTGATGCTGAACGACCCTGAAGAAGAGCATGATTGTTTTGCCGATAACACTCATAACAGCCACTACTACGATGGACTGGGCATCCAGAACGTCTATCTTGGTAGCTATACCCGTATCGACGGAACTCCGGTCTCGGGCGCGTCGTTGTCGGATCTGGTGACAGCAGCCGATCCGGCGCTGGACATGGAGATGAAAACCAAGCTGGCAAATACCATGCAGGCTCTGGGCCGCATCAAAACGGCCGCCGAAGCTGGCTTTGCCTATGACCAAATGCTCGAACGCGGCAACGCAGGCGGAGAAGCGCTGATCATGGGTGGTGTCGACGGACTGGTTGATCAGACCAAGACCATCGAACGCATCGTGACTACGTTGGAACTGAACCAGATCGAGTTCGAAGGCTCCGACAGTCTGGATAACCCGAAGGCAGTCTTTCACTAGGCCCCCTGACCGGGCGCGTTTCATACGCGCCCGGTTCTGCCAATCACGAAGATTTGGGCCTTATCGCTGGACGCCAATCAAATAACCAACTATTTAACTAAGATATCTATGAGCAGGCTGAGTCGCCATGATTGTATGTCACTGCACTAATATCACAGACCACGATATCCGCGCCGCAATCGACTGGATGCGGACAGCAGACCCGCAGACCATCATTACCCCGGGCAAGATCTATCATGCCCTTGGAAAATCAGCGGATTGTGGCGGGTGCATGCCTCTTTTCCTAGACACAATGCGCGCAGACGATAATCTGAAAGTCCCCATGCAGCTCCGTACATTACGGTCCGGAGCATCACAGGAGAAAGCACATGAAAGGCGATCCCAAGGTCATCGAATATCTCAACAAATCTCTGCGGCATGAACTGACTGCGGTCAGCCAGTACTGGTTGCACTACCGCCTGCAGGAGGATTGGGGTCTTGGCCACATGGCCAAGAAAAGTCGTGAGGAATCCATCGAAGAGATGGGCCACGCCGACAAGCTGATTGAACGCATCATCTTTCTGGAAGGTCATCCCAACCTGCAGAAACTGGACCCTCTGCGTATCGGGCAGACCCCGAAAGAAACGCTGGAGTGTGATCTGGCCGCCGAACATGACGCACGGACGCTTTATGTCGAAGCGCGCGAATATTGCCGCGAGGCCGGGGATTACGTGTCCATGGGCCTGTTTGAAGAACTGATCAGCGACGAGGAAGGGCATATCGACTTCCTCGAAACGCAGCTCGACCTGTATGAAAGGATTGGCGAAGCCAATTATGCGCAACTCAACGCATCCAAGATGGACGAAGGCGAGTAAGCTTGCCCTGATATCGGTGGCCATGTTCGTGGCCACCCCCTCCCTTTCCGCTGACACCACGACGTCTCAGCTGAAGGATCACCACCTGAACACCCTGCCCAGAACCGCAGAAGAAACTACGCGGATCAGAGCCGCGACCGCAGCGCCCGAGGATTTCAGCGTGCCTCAGCGGTTCGAAGAGCTGTCCGCAGGGGCCGCCACAGTTCGCGTGCGCACAGATGCGGATGCGTTCTCTCAACCTTCGGCCAATATCAGTTTTGAGCAAGAGCTGAACTTCAAAGTTGGCAACGGTCTGTTCAAGAAAGTCTGGGTCTCCGCGCCTTCCTCGACCCTCGCCTCGGATGGTTTGGGTCCCTTGTATAACGCACGGTCCTGTCAGCGTTGCCATATCAAGGACGGGCGTGGGCATACGCCGAACGGGTCCGACGACAACGCCGTGTCGATGTTCCTACGGGTTTCGATCCCGGGTCCGCCAGAAGACGCCCCCGCCGAGATCGCCGATTATATCGCCACCCTGCCCGAACCGAACTATGGCGGGCAGATGCAGGATTTCGCACTGGCCGGGCATCCGGCGGAGTATCGGCTGGACATCACTTACGAAGAAATCGAGGTGGCGTTGTCGGATGGTGAGACTGCCTCGCTTCGCAAACCGACTTACGCTGCCGCTGATCTGGGTTATGGCCCCTTGCACCCCGAGGCGATGCTCAGCCCTCGGGTCGCCCCGCAGATGATCGGATTGGGGCTGCTCGAAGCGATCCCGGTCGAGGACCTGCTGGCCAATGCCGATCCCGAGGATGCAAACGGCGATGGTATCTCGGGACGCCCCAACATCATCTGGTCGGCCGAATTTGACGCCCCCATGATGGGCCGTTTTGGCCATAAGGCCGGGATGCCCACGGTTATGGAGCAATCGGCGGCTGCATTTGCCGGGGATATCGGCATCTCAAGCCCTCTGTTCCCCGCGCCTCATGGCGATTGCACAACTGCGCAGATTAATTGCGTCGATGCTCCGCATGGGGATGGCGACGCACGTGCGTATGAGATCGATCAAGTTGGTATGGATCTCGTCGCCTTCTACAGCCGCAATCTGGGTGTCCCTGGTCGGCGCGATATCGATGATCCTCAGGTTCTGCGCGGGAAAGAAGTCTTTCATATCTCAGGCTGTGCGTCATGCCATACGCCCGCGTATGTCACACATCGGATGCCCGACCGACCCGAGCACAGCTTTCAACTGATCTGGCCCTATACCGACCTGCTGCTGCACGACATGGGCGAAGGTCTGGCCGACAATCGCCCCGAGGCACGCGCCACGGGTCAGGAATGGCGCACACCGCCTTTGTGGGGCATAGGCCTGACTGAGCGTGTTTCAGGCCATACCCAATTTCTGCATGACGGGCGCGCAAGGTCATTGATCGAAGCGATCCTGTGGCACGGGGGCGAGGCGCAGGCTGCCCGCGATACCGTGGTTTCAATGCCCAAGCCCGACCGCGACGCCTTGATCCGTTTTCTGGAAAGTCTCTGATATGCGCACCCTCGCTCTTATCAGTGTCCTGCTGCCATTCGCGGTTTACGCGCAAGACCGCGCCCCAATCCTTATCGACGTGACTGAAAATCACATCCTGCCGCGCTTCGCCGATTTGTCCGAAGCGACCGGGGGGCTGTCACACGCGGCACAGGCAGATTGCACTCCCGGTTCTGCCGAACTACGCACCGCCTTTAACGCCGCTTTCGACGCCTGGGTTTCCGCAAGTCACCTGCGCTTTGGTCCAACCGAGGTCGACGACCGCGCCTTTGCTTTAGCCTTCTGGCCGGACACCAAGGGGTTCACCCCAAAGGCCCTTTCCGGATTGATCGCTGCCGAGGACGCAACCATCAACGACCCCGAAGCCTTTGCCGAGACCTCGATCGCCGGGCGGGGATTCTTCGCGCTGGAACGGATGCTTTATGACCCGGCTATGGGGGAACAGGGCAGTGCTGCGTATCGCTGTGCGTTGATCCGGGCCATCGCCACCGATATCGACCGCAATGCTGGTGCGATCAACACTGATTGGCAGGGCTACGCCCCGCATCTGACACAACCGGGCGGAAACAGCCCCTATCGCTCGGGCGATGAAGCCATGCAGGAGCTGTTCAAAGCTCTGAGCGTCGGGCTGCAGTTCACCTCGGATACGCGCCTTGGTCGCCCGCTTGGCACCTTTGACCGCCCCCGCCCCAACCGGGCCGAGGCACGCCGGTCCGAACGCTCGTTGCGTCATGTGGAGCTCTCTCTGGTCGCCCTGCGTGATCTGGCTGCGCGACTGTCCTTTGACCACCCCGAAATCGCCAGCGATCTGGACGCTGCGTTTTCCAGGGCCATTGACCGGGCACAAGCGCTGGACGACCCGGCATTTGCCGGAGTCGCCGATCCGCAGGGCCGACTCCGCGTCGAGGCGCTCAAACAGTCGATTGACGATATCCGCGCCATCACCGCGACCGAACTTGGCCCAACGCTTGGCATCAACGCCGGTTTCAACTCATTGGACGGAGACTGAGCCATGGCCACGCGCCGCACCTTTCTGGCCGGGCTTGCCGCCTCCAGCCTAGCGGCCATGCGTAGCTGGGCCGCTGTCGGCGCCCCTGAGTTTCTTGCCGCGGGGCTATTTCCGAATGGATCATATCGGCTGGCTGGTTTGGATGGTCAGGGGGCAATCCTGTTTTCCGTGCCTCTGCCCGCACGCGGACATGCCGCCGCTGCCCATCCGTTCAAAGCTCAAGCCGTCGCGTTTGCCCGTCGCCCCGGCACCTTCGCCCTTGTGATCGATTGCACGACTGGAGCGCTGATCAAAAAACTTGAAGCTCCGACAGGGCGCCATTTCTACGGTCACGGCGCATTCTCAGCAGATGGTAGCCGGTTCTATACCACCGAGAACAACTATGACGCGGCAGAAGGCGTGATCGGCGTCTGGGATGCCAACAGCTTTGCCCGGCTGGGTGAGTTCCCTTCCGGCGGCACAGGCCCCCATGACATGCGCCTGATGCCGGATGGAGCGGTTTTGGCAATTGCCAATGGCGGGATCGAGACACACCCGGATACAGGCCGCAGCAAGCTGAACTTGCCTGTGATGCGACCCAACCTCACCTATACTGATCTGTCGGGTGCGGTACTCGAACAGGTGGCGTTGCCACAGGCTTTGCACAGGAACTCGATCCGTCATCTGGCAATGCATGCTGACGGGCTGGTCGGGTTCGCAATGCAATGGCAAGGCAGCCTGACACGGCACCCTCCGCTGTTGGGGCTCCACCGCCGCGGCGAGATACCGCGCCTGATCTCCGCACCCGCGGCCTTGCAAAGCGCATTGCAAGGCTACGCTGGCAGCATCGCCTTTTCTGCCGATGGGCAGACGGTTGCCATCACCTGCCCGCGTGGCAACACCTTGCATCGCTTTGACGTCAGCAGCGGCGCGCTGACGGGTACACATATCCTGGAAGATGTCTGCGGCCTCAGCACCGGCACCGAAGGGTTGGTCTTCTCAACCGGCACAGGAGCGTTCGGGCGTCTGCACGAAACCGTCTCGATCACGGCAAACCCAGATTGCCAATGGGACAATCACTTGGTCCGTATCAATTCGTTTGGATGAGCAACTCGTCGACGCGATAAACCCTCAGACGTCAGGCCGTTGCGGCGTCAGGCGTACCGCCACGGTTGGCTCGTCTGAACAGAGGACGCCCCGCGACAGACAGAAACAGGATAGATAAAACGACGCCGATCAGCGCAGGCACATAGAGCAGAAACCAGAGCTGAGGATTGCCGATCACGACGGGCGCAACAAAACCTCGCACCCCTTCAAGCAGCACGAGGATTGTGAAGGCTCCGAAAATCTGCGGCCAGAGACCAAAGCGCGAGAAGCTGCCCAGCATCAGCGCCGAATACCCCACCAGCGCAACGGCTATGCATATGGCCACCCAAGAAAACCGCTGATGCAGTTCTTCGACCAGCTGGCCCACGGAATGTTCGTCTGATTTGGCGACGGCTTCGATATCCTGCAGCAATTCAATTGTCGGAATCGCCTCGCGGCTGCGCAGACTGCTATCGGTATTTCTGGTCAGCTCCGAGATGTCATAGGTAGCATCCTGAAACAGGGTCGATGACAGCGTGTTGCCCTGTTGATCATATCTGAGCGCCACGCCATCGAGCATCACCAGATGGATACCTGTGCTTTGATTAACCAGATAGGCCGTGGTGCTGGAATAACTCACCGGATTGGCCTCGTCCCGACGATCCGAGACAAAGACCTCGTGCAGGGTGCCGTCCAGTTCGATATCCCCGATATAGACGGTCACACCTTTCGCGGGGTGCAGAAACTCACCTTCGTTCAGCAGTTGCGCGGTCACGTCGCCCGCGACTTCAGCCTGCCGCTGTTCCAACTGCTCGACCGAGGCGGGCCGTAGAAACACGCTGATCACAGCCATCATGAGCCCCGCGCAGAGACCGAACATCAAAACCGCCCGCGCCAACCGCCATGGGCTGGAGCCGGTGGCCAGCATGACCGTCATCTCGCTCTCGCGGCTCAGTCGGTTGGTTGCGTAGACAGCCGCAGCAAACACGGCCATCGGCATCACCGTCCGGATCAGTGTCGGCAGGGTCAGGGCCGTGAATTCCAGAAACACCAGCGCCGATTGGCCGCCGCTGATCACACGATCAAACAGACTGACTGAGCGGGTGATCCAGAAGACCCCTACAAGCACCAATGTGAAAAAGCCAAACAGCACCAGCAATTGCCGCAGGAAATACCCATCAAAACGCGACATGCGACCTCTTGTATCTTGGCGGTTGGCGTTGCGGCGAACCTTATGCCATTCGGCGCGCAGAGGAAACCGTGATTACATCCGATCAGCGGCAGGGATCAGAATGCGATGATACCAGAGCCAGCGCAGAAGGCGCAGCGCACGCTGGGGATCGAGGGCGTCCGACCAACAGGCGGTGATATCCACTGCGGTCGCCGAGCCATCCAGTCGCTTTAGCAGAGGGCCGAGGGATACGCCTTCCAGATTTGCAACCGGCCGTGGGAGGTTCGGGTGAGTGACGACAACACCAAGCTCGATACGAGAGGCGGTCTGTACGCCGGACGTGATCAGCTTTGCCTGCGGGGACAGGGTCAAGATCTGATCGTCGTGTAACATCTCGGGGTTCGGGTCCGACTGGGGCGGCTTTAACCAGTCCAGCGGTTGCGCGCGCTCAGCCCAGAAAGGCGCGGGATCGATAGTGTTTTGCCGGGCATAGAAATCAGCGGATAGCGCGGCGTGGGCCTGCACCCGTTCGATCTGGCGGTCAGCATAGAAGGACAAGGCCAGTTCGCCGTGCTGAGGCGTCTCCAGAGCCGTATTTACCACTGCCGCGGCTTGCACCGCCTGCCCCATCGCAAGTTGCACCCCCTGCGACGACAGAGCGTCGACCGAAAAGCTGGCCTCTCCAATCCTCAGCAGGTCGCGCGCCGGTGGCGTTGTCTCAACCCGGCTGGTTGCATCCGCGCGCCGCACCGGTCCGATCCGGCGCTGTTCCAGACAGGGCGACAGCAGGGTCGATTGTGCCAGCAGATTCAGATACAGGTCGCGCCGACCTGCAGGCGACAGCCCGTTGCAGGTATCGGGATCAACAAAGACCATCGCATTGACCAGCCCGCCGGGCAAAAGAGCCCCCCAATACCAGTGTGAAGACCCAGCCTCAATCCGCGCTTGTGGACCGAAGCCCGGCGACACCTGCCAATAGGCATAGAGCGCCAATAATGGCCGCGAGGCATTGCGAAACCGGCGACTCAACCCGGCTTGCCGTCCTGCGGCGTCCAGAAGAATCTGCGCCCGGATCTGAAAGGTACCCGCGTCGGTGCGGACCGGCACTTCCCAGCCAGAGCGCCCTCGCACCGGGCGGTATGCACGGGCAGGCTGAACGATCTGAACACCCGCCGCCTGCGCAGCACGTAACAGCACAGCGTCGAACTGGCCCCGATCTACAAGAAGGCCGGGGTAATCACCATCGACGCCCCGACGCTCGAACGTCCCGGCCCAATGCAAGACCGAACCGTTGGCGCGCAGAAACCCGGCCTGCGTAACGGCTTCTTCGACCCCCAGCAGGTTCAGGATCGGCCAGATCGAGGGGGGCAGAGACTCGCCAACATGCTGACGCGGGAAAGGTTGTCGCTCGATCAGGCAAACGCGGCGACCCAGCTGAGCCAGCCTTAGTGCAGCAGCGCTACCTGCCGGGCCGCCACCGATCACGCAGATTTCGGTCTCTATCACCATCTGATCAGGCAGAGGCCGCCCGCGCGGGTGTGCCGAAATAGTCTGGTCTCATCTCGGACAGGCGGGCATATGCCTGCAGGCAATAATGTAGCCAACCCCGAATGTAATCGCAGGCGGGGCGCCCGCGATGGATGACCTCGTGATGACAGCCGCCGCCGCACAGATAGCGCGCCCAGCAGGTGTTGCAGGGGGACTGAGTGTGTACGTGTCGATCTGCCAGCCAGTTTTCCCGCCGCAAGTCAGGGCCGTCGTAGACGTCGCCCATCGCCCCGGCCTCGTCTTCGACAAAACGGTGGCAGGCGAACAGACCGCCATCGGCAGACACGCCAAAGTAGCCACCGCCCGCGCCGCAGGCATAGGGGCGGTGCGTGCCGCGATGGATTTCCTGCATCGCCGCCGCCATGTTCGAGAATGGATAGCGCCGTCCCTGGATCACCGCCGCCTCAAACACCTCACCACAGCGGATCATCTGGGTCAGCATTTCGTCCAGATCGTTCCGGTCCAGCTCATGCTGGCCATTGGGCGACGCCAGCATTGGCGAGAAGCCGATGGAATGGAAGCCCATACCAACGAAGCGTTCAAGTGTTTCGGGCAGATTCATATTCTGCGGTGTCACCGTGACCCGTGCGCCGACCTGCATGCGACGTTGCGCGGCCAGCAGCGGCTCAACCCGCTTCAAAATCGTATCGAAGCTGCCCCGCCCACCACGATTGGGACGCAGCTTGTCATGAACCTTGCCCACGCCATCCAGACTGATCGTGACGGCAAATCCATGTGCTTCAAAAAACGCCGCATCCTCGGGGCGCAGCAAGGTGCCATTGGTGGTGATCGAGAAGCCAACACTCAGCCCATCTGCCTGCGCCTGCTCCACCGCATATTCCGTAGTACGCTGCACCAGATCGCGGTTGATAAGGGGCTCGCCGCCCAGATAGGCGAGGTTGATCCGCACGCCGGGTTCGGCTTCGGCCACCAGCCGGTCGACCGAGGCTTTCGCGACTTCCCAATCCATATTCCGCGCGGGGCCGCCAAACTCTCCGCCCGCCGCATAGCAATAGGTGCAGGCCAGATTGCATTTCTGCGCCACGGCCAGCGACAGCGACCGCACCGGCATGCCCTGAGGTGGCGTGTCGTCGATGAACGGCGCACCATCCAGACCCATTGCACTAAGGAAAGCGCTCTGGCCAGTCTTGTCCATCGCCGCGAACCGGCCCGCCGTTCCCGCCGGCACATCGAATACGCGCGAGCCATCGACGGCCAGCATGTGATCCCCATGCCCGCTGTCAAAAAAATGCACCTGCGCGGCGGGTGAGATCACGCCTTGCCCTCCGTCCAGAACGGAATGCCGATCCCTTTGGCGGCCAGTGCTTCGCCCTCGACCCGGAACAGCTTCATGTCGTCGCGCACTTGCTGGATATAGGTCTGAGACTCTTCCAGCTTCCCTTCGGCTTCAAGCGTATATGCCTTGGCAAGCCCGTCCTTGACCTTGGCGTACAGATCCAGTGCCGTTTTGGCCTCTGCTTCGGTTCCGACCTCGATCTGGCGCAGATAGGCCGGTGTGCCCTCGCCTGTGTCATACTTGGCCAGAACATCCTTCATCTGACTGAAGCGCAGAAAATGCTCATCTCCGTCCGTATCGATCCGCACCGCCAGCGCATAAAGACGACGTTCAGGGAACAAGTCCTCTTGCTCCAACGTTGCCACACATTGCGCATAAGCGCGGTCGATAAAGCCGCCGGGACGCTCAATCTCGATGAAATCCGCAAGCGCCTCGGCGGTCAAAGGCCGCAGCGCGCGGGGCTGCGTCTTACCTTTACCCGCTGGCAGGGTTTCAGACGGGGTCAAGATCGGTTCATAGCCCTCAGGCTCAAGCTCCCACAGCAATTGGTTCGCCCAGCGCATATGGGTCATCTCGCCAATCGCGACCTCCAGAACCGAACGGCGGGCAAAGATCAAGTCATCCTTCAACGTCGGCCATTTCTTGGTGTCCGCCGTCTCAGGGTCGGCCAGCGAGAAATAGGCATAGAGATATTGCAGGCTCAGCGTCATCTCCATCGCAGCCAGACGGGTCTTGAGGTCTTTGATCATCTCCTCAGGTGAGTCATAGGGCTCAACACCCGGTAACTCAGGATCAACCTCATAAACTTCGCCCGTTTCGCGGCCTTCGACCACTATGGGCAACTCGCTCCACATCTGGTTCACCTGATAGTGGTCGATCTGATAGGGGCGGTTCTGCTCCACTGTATTCAGCGCGGCGACATTGCCGGACGGAGACTTATCCGAGCGCAGCCAATCTAGATATGTCTCGGCCTCAATCGGGTTCTTCGACTGGCCCGAGGGCAGCTGATCGTCGTGCGCCACCTCAGCCATCACCACATCGGGGTGGTTTGAGGGCCAGTAGTGGCAGCCGCAATCGCGGAAATCATGGGACCACGGGTTGCACAGGCTCTGCGTCAGTTCACCGGGATCATAGGCTTCATTGAACGCGCCCGCCTCGGTCCGGTACTGGCGGCGAAAACCGTGCAGGACAACCTGCTCCGCATCCACTTCACCTTCGTGATCACGGCGCTCCAACGCGATGCTAACCGGTTTGTCATCACCGTGTTCCAGACTGCGGATGAACCGCCAGATCATCAGCCCGTCATAGGGCTTACCATCTTCGTCCTTGAAAGTAATACGCTTGCCGCTTTGTTCGACCCAGGACAGGAACCAGCGCCCCTGGCTAAGCTCTGCGCCGATGTCGCCGCTATAAGCCTCGAGCAAGGTCTGCACCCAGTCTTCGGGGCTGTTGTCGGGCAGCATTGGGTCATAGAAGTAATCGACGAAGACCAGATGGAAGCCCTGCGAGTTCTTCGGCGCCTCAGGCACGGGGTTTAGCGGCACGCGCACCGCGTTGAACACCAAACCGGGAAAGAACCGGCGGTCGAGGTTACGCACATCCATTTCCAGACCGGGAAAGCAATTGCCCACCGATCCGTCCAGTCGCGTGTTGTCGGGGTTGCCCGGAACCTTATAGGCCACGCGGGCAGTCAGATTGCGGGGTTTGACGCGGATTTGGCCGGGTTGATCAGACATTCTGAGCCTCCGATTCCTGTGCAACCAGATAGTCGATGAACGAGATCACCAGATGATACTGCCTGCGCGACAGAGACAGCGGGTAGTAGTTGGAATCGCGCATATAGGGCGGCATCCGAGCGTCATGCATCGAGTCGCGGATGATGCGCGGATCGCGGAAATCTGGGTTCGGGGCCTGATCCGGGTTCGGGTCGGTCTCAAGCTCGGTCAGGATGCCATAGGGCGGGCGCAGCAGCGTTTTCACGAAATCCGGGCGGCGTCGCAGGAAATCCAGCAGGTTGGCCTCGTCAATCAACTGTTCATGCACGAATTTTGTGGCCACCGTATAGGGCAGCCGGTCATTGGGTACTGAATTTGAAAAGACCGAGATCGGCTGCGGCCGGATCAGTTCGTCGATCTTGTCGGGCGGCCTCGCGTCCTCTTCCGTCATGGATTTCGCATCGGTCGACGGCAGACCCGGCGTCACGGGTATCCCGGTCTTGGCCTGCAGCTTGGCATTGTCCTTCAGACCCTGCGCCCGAATATCGTCGAGATTGATCAGGCTGTTGGTCTCAAACGCGCGGCGGAAGATGTCGACCACTTCGGTCTTGGCCTGCCGGTAATTGTCTTTGGTCACCGAAATCAGCGACAGATCGCGGTCGGCCAGATCATCCTCAAGGCTGTAGAAAGGTCGCGCATCAGGCGCAAAATCGGGCGGACCGGTCATGATCTGCGCCCGCGCGGTCAGACGTTCGCCGCGCACGGCCAAAGTCGCCTCTATCACGCCATCGCTGGTGTCATCAGCCACGCCCCAGGATTGGTCATTGCCGACGCGCGCGCCATCATAGCTGTCATGCGGCTCGGGATCGTCCGAGGTGCCGGACATCATGATCCATTTCGACCATGGCGTGTCGGGGTTCAGAATACGGTTCTGTTCGGGCACGATTTCGTGGATGCGCCCATATTCCGATTTAGGCGGGTCGTTCTGGTACCCCGGCACCGCCAGCGTCGCCGGGCCATAGGCCGCATCCGGCGGGCCATAGACCTCACCCTTAGGGGGCATGAACCGCAGGCGCAGGATGCTGCGGTCGATGAACTCTCCTTCAACCGGTTCATCCTGACCGTGAACCGGATGCATCACACGGATCGAGCCCAGAGGGATCGGGTTGTGTTCATACACCATCGGTTGCTGCTCAGAGGTATACGGGCTGAAAGCCAGCAGCGGTTTCGGGGTGAAATCCTGCCCCGCAATCTCGACCCGCGCGCGAAACCCGCAAGCCGCATCGCCGGTCCGGCGCTCGGCCTTCGTGTTCCCGACGGTGACGGAATATCGCACGTTCTGCAGCGACAGGCCCTGATCGTCGAGCAGGTCCAGCGTCACCGGTGTCTCATATTCCTCTCCCGTTTCGGCGTCATGCATCTTCGCCCATAGTTCGAAGAACGGAGCGACCGGACGCAGCGCACCGCCTTCGTCGCGAAAGCGGATCGTATCGGGATCGGGCAGGTAGGCAGTTACACTGCCATCTTCGACTTCGCGCAGGGTTATGTTCGACCGGATGACCGTCTTGTTGTTGCCATGGGCATCCATGTCCTGCTGCCATTCATAGCTTTCCAGCGGTGTCTCACCCGGCCCCAAACGGGCAACCGCAATGGGTGGCAGAAAGAAAATCTCCTGAATCGTATCCATGCTGGGCCCTCCCCGTTTGGCCATGGCAGCCCCTGCTTTCAGGGGTTCGAATATGTCTCATAAGTTATCGTCCAGTCATCGAAGATCGACTTGGACGTGTCCCGGATGATTTCCGGCGGCGCATCGTCGGGCACCGGAGAAATGCTCTGCTGGTAGTGGAAGAAATTCTTCGGATCGAACTTCTGCTTCACGAATAGAAGTGAGTTGAAATACTCCCCCCAATATTGCCAGCGATAGTTCAACTGTGTCCGACGCGGATAGTTCTGATAGACCCGGTCGATGAAATAGCCTTCTTCGGTCATCAGCTTCATGAACCCGTCGAGCCAGGGCACGACGATCTCTTTTTCCTCTTCTGATACCCAGAACACATCGACGTAAAAGTTCAGCGACACATCACGGTGGATGAAGGCATTGCCCTCTTTGCCCAGCGGCATCCGGTTGATCGCACCGCCATAGGGTTCGATCGCAACCGCGCCATAGGCATTCGGCGTGCTGTCGAGGTAATCCACAACGCGCTGCCATTCAGCCGCGTTGAGCTGGCGTTTGATGTATCCGGCCTGTTTGTCCTCACGGGCCTGATCGGGTACCACGGGAATGTCGTACTTGTCGTCGTAAAGCCACGAGTTGATTTCCTGATAGGTGCCATAATTCTGGTCACCCTCATCCATCTCGCCGCCGATCTCATCGCTGAGCAAGGGCTGAACGAATGCGTTTCCCTCTTCGGTCGTCCCATCATAAAGCGCAGACAGCAGCAGCACCTTCTTATCCCCCTGATAGGCCAGAAAGATATAGGCGCCGAACCTGTCATCCTCGCAAGTGCTCATATAGTTGGCTTGCAGGAACTCCAGCGCCTTGGCGGCTTTGCCCAGCGGCCAGGTGATATGACAACCCCAGACCTTGTAGAGCGGGTGAAGCTGATACCGTATCTCCAGCAGGATGCCGAAGTTGTTGCCCGTCCCGCCCCGGATTGCCCAGAACAGATCGGGGTTCGTATCCTGGTCGGCAACCACGATGCTGCCGTCCCACAGCATCACGGTGACGCCCAAGACGTTGTCACAAGCCATCCCGAACCGGCGCGATGTAAAACCATAACCTCCGCCCATCATGAAACCCGCTACACAGACATCCTGACACGCCCCGCCGGGCACATGCAGGTGATAGGAATTCAGAACCGAGTTCAGCATCTTGAACGGCGTGCCAGGCCCCACATAGGCCATCGGAACATCCGGATCGACGGTCACATAGCGGATCCTGCTGGTGTCCAGCACCATCTGATTGTTAACCGAATACCCCGCCGTACTGTGCCGCCCGGACCGCGCCACCACCCACAGATCATGCTCACGTGCGAAAGCAAGACTGGTGCGCACGTCCTGAATGGTCTCGCAATAAACGATGATCTCGGGATAGTCCTGAAAAGCCGGATTCCAGACCTGTCGGTCATTGTTGTAATCAGCGTCGGTGGGCAGGGTGACCGTTCCAATCAGCTTCTTCTCAAAGTCGCGTATCTGCTCGGGCGTGATCGAGTGATATTGCCGCAGCGCCAGATCGGTACGGCTTTGCGCCACGATATCCTTAGCCAGAAGGGTTTTGCTGATCTTTTTCATCGGGTCTCCTCACACCAAATGAACCGGCGGCGTGGAAACGGATATCCCCACGCAACTATGATAAAATTTCGGTATCATCCCATATCTGCCGAGGCCCAAGCTGGCAGCAATGGACCCCTTCGGTCAAGTGGTTGTGTCCATCAAAGCCCGCGCGTCTTGCAAGTCTGATTGATCCGCCGCGCTTTGCCCGAAATGCGACAGCGCCGCATCAAGCACCCCACCCGCGGGCTCGCCTCTGCGCTGCCGCCACTGCGTCAAAGCAACAGCTGCGCGCAATTCATACAGCCGAGCGCCTTGTCGCTGGGCCGTTTCGATTGCACGTAGCAGCAAGGGTTCGGGGTCACCTCCGGTTTTCGCAACCAGTTCGGCCTCGATCCGCAATTGCTCGGCCTCGGCCCATTTCTCTTCGGTCTTGTGCAAAGCCTGTGTGGCTTGCGCCATGGTTTGTTGTGCGGCGGCCAGATCACCGGCACTGATTTCGATCTCCGCAATCAATGAGGGGAAGAAACTTTTGTAGTTGCCAGCCCCGACCGACCACCAGTCTTCCGAAGCCTGACGCAGGTCATCGATATGCTCGGGGTCAAAGCTTGTCACCGCCCGAGCCCAACTTCGCCACAGACGCGCAATGGTTCCCAGAAACTGCAGCGAATGCTCCTCGGCCAAGGTCGACAGGGCCTCGACGTCTTGTAGCAATGCGGGAATATCACGTACCAGCAGATGGACCTTGCACATGTAAACCAGAATCTGTGCCACGCTATGCGCATGCTTAAGCTCTTTGGCCCAATCCAACGCCGTCTGCTGCACCTGCAACGCCTCCTGATGGCGCCCCATCAGGCAATAGCACGTTCCCAGAAACGCCGAGGTGATCGCCGCATGATCAGTGCCATAAACATAGGCCAGTTGGCTATGCTGATCAAAATCATACAGCGCCCAGGCCTGTTCCAGATGTGTTTGCGCCTCGGTCAGGTTTCCCAGATGCAACTGTACCGCCCCCATGGCGCGGTGCCCGACCATGCGGTGTTCGGTCTTGCCGCTCTCCGCCGCCAGATCAAGGATTTGCGCCGCCACCTCCTGCGCCAGCCGGTATTCGGCGCGCACCAGATGAAAGGCGTATAGACCGTTGAGAACAGGGAACAGCCGCTCAGTCTGCTCGGCACGGTGGCAGAGCTCGCGCAGGCGGCCATAGGCCTCGCCCGTAGCATCACCGGAAATACCGCTGGTCGATCGCAGAACACCTGCGCGCAGGATCTGAATATCGATCTCCTGCACGTCTCGTTCGCGACTTTTGGGCACTTTCGACAACTGATCCAGCGCCGTCGACAAATGTGTCAAGGCTTCGGCCAAAGCCGAGCGTTCGATGGCGCGACGCCCTGCGCTTTGCCAATGCAACACAGCTTCGTCTGTGCGCTGGGCCAGAGAATAGTGCTGTGCCAGAACTTCGGGTTGGGTCTGCGCCAGCTGCGGCTGGTTTTCCAGTAAAGCACCCGCCGCGCGGTCATGCAGCACCTGCCGTTCCGTGCGCAGCAGGCTGTCATAGGCCATATCCCGGATCAGCGCGTGGCGAAAAATGAACTCGTCCTCGGTCGCGTCCGGCGCTTGCAGGATAATTCCCGCCGAAGACAACTGGTCCAGACCCGCTTGCAGAACCGTAGGTGACAGGATTGACACCGATGCCAGCAGTGCGATCGAGAACTGCCGTCCGAACACCGCCCCGGTCTGCGCCACTTCTTTCGCCATGCCTAGCCGGTCCAGACGTTCCATCAGCGAATCCTTCAGCGTGCTGGGCACCGAAAGCGATGGCAGCGGCCCGCGCAAGGCATATCCTTGATCCGTCAGCCGTAGCTGACCGGATTCCAGCAAGCCACGCGTAACCTCTTGCACATAAAGCGGAATACCATCAGTCTTGGCCGCGATCAGATCGCAGACCTCGGCAGGCACCACGTTGCCACCCGCAACTTCAGTCACGATCTCGGCCACATCCCGGTTGGTCAGGCGCTTGAGAGGCACATGGAGGGTATTGTGATGCAGCCCCCATCCGGGATCAAAACCGGGCCGTGCCGTGACGACGATCAACACCGGCAGCTCTCTGATCTGCTCGATCACACGGTCGGTCAGGGTCAATGTCGTCGGATCCACCCAATGCGCATCCTCAAACAGCAGCAATACCGGTTTTTCACGCGCCAATGCGGCCAGCTGCTCGGTCACGGCCTCAAGCGTGCGCTCCAGCTTGATCTGTGGCGGCAGATCAAGCGGCCCCAACATCTCGTCCGCATCGACGCTCAACAGATCCGCGATCAGACGCTGATGCTCGGGCGAGTGATGACGCAGAATGTGGGCAAGCTTTGCAAGCTTTTCCTCATTACTGTCCGTTGTCGCAAATCCTGCCGCACGTTCAAGATGCTGAATAATCGGGTAAAGCGCCGAGTTGGCGTGGAAGGGCGAACACTGAAAGTTCAGACGCAGCGTCTCCTGCGCTTGAGCCTGCTGGCTAAGCCCTTCGATCAGGCGGGATTTTCCAATGCCCGCCTCGCCGGTAATCAGTACCGTCTGGCCGGCCCCCTGACGAGCCTCATTCCATTTGTCATTGAGCTTGCGGAACTCGGCCTGACGGCCCACCAACCGGCTGGCACCGGCATCGGGCATGATGTCGAAACGCCGCTCAATCCGGGCCTGTCCCGTAACAATCCATGCCTGAATCTTCTCTGAAAAACCCTTGAGGGCAAATGAGCCCTGATCCTGCAGGTCAAAAGCGTTGCCGATCAGTCGACGCGTCGATGGGCTGATGATCAGCGTATTCGGCTCGGCCAGCCCCTGCAAACGCGCTGCCAGGTTGGGTGTACGCCCCATGACCACGTCATGTTCCTTGAGCCCTTCACCATGAATCTCGCCCACAACCACCAGTCCGGTCGACACACCGATCCGCGCCTTGAGCTGCTCCTGACCTTCAATCCGCCCCAGTTCGCCCAGAATATCAAGGCCCGCATGAACCGAGCGCGCCGCAGCATCTTCAAGCGCGTGGGGGTAGCCGAAGTAAATCATCGCCCCGTCACCCATGAAGCTGGCTATATGCCCACCAAATCGAGCAACTGACGTAGAACAGATCTCTTTGAAACGGCGCAGCAATTCGCCCAGATCTTCCGGATCCAGACGTTCGGACAGAGCAGTCGAGCCCACAAGGTCGACAAACATAACAGTCAGCTGCCGTCTCTCGGCTACAATCTTACCGGTGCCCTGAACTGGCGCAGGGTTGTTGTCGCGCGCGCGCCCCAACGCTGCCATCAAGCGGCGCCGTGGGCCAAGCGGCAAGCCCAGATCAATCAGATCATGTTCCGACAAATGCGCCAGATCAGCACGCGTGACTTCGTTCGACGCGAAAACGGGCGCGTATTTCGACAGCCCTATTTCCTCAAGGTATACGTCGAGATCAGTCATTTTTCCCCGTGTCCCCGCTCGCCTCCGGGTTCCCCTACCCGGTCAGGTTCCCCACCTTCGACAAAAGCCCAGCGACTCTAATACGTTAGGTGGATTCTTCTGATGGCGTGTCCCGCAGCCTTGTTCAAGCTTTTTCTTTCTGTCCCGATACGTCAAGTAAATTGCATATACGGGCAACTTGGATATGGCGCAGCCATGCGGCGGTTTTTTGTCATTGATGTGGGAAATGGCAGGGGCAGCAGGGTTCGAACCCGCGACCTACGGTTTTGGAGACCGTCGCTCTACCAACTGAGCTATACCCCTAGGCTGCGCCATCAGATATGCCAGTGAAGCAGAGGACTCAAGAGGCTTTTTTACTTTTACGCCCAGTTTACCCGCTGACAAAAAAGTTGCGCCCGGCGTGCAGTTCTTTAAGACAAAGCTCGGCCAGTCAGGAGGACCACAGCCTTGAGCATCCGCAAGAAAATTGCCGACAGCGAAGCCGTACTGAACTGGGTCGCGCGACGGATCGCAAGCTATATCCGTCTGGTCCATCGCACCACACGCTGGCAACGCATCGGTTACGAAGAGCTGGACCAACTGGCCGAGCAAGGCGAACCGGTCATCGTGGTGCTCTGGCACCAGCGCCTGGCGCAATCACCTTACTTCTTCCCTCTGGACAAGGGCCGTATCTGCTCGATCACCTCAGCAGCGCGTGCGGGCAGCATGGTGGGGCGTGTGCAGAAACTGTTTGGTATGGACACCATCGCCATGTCCAGCCGCAAGCGCCATGTCGCCCTGTCGCGCGAGGTGTTGGGCAAGATGAAACAGGGCATCTCAATCGGTATCGCCGCCGACGGCCCCCGCGGCCCCGAACGGGTATCGTCCACTGTCCCACTGGTCTGGGCCCGCACGTCAGGCAAGCGAGTTTTTGGCATCACCTATTCCGCACGATATGGGCGCGAAGCCGGAACCTGGGATCGCCTTCTGATGCCGCGCCCCTGGCGCAACGAAGGCGTATTCCTGTGCCGCGAATGGACCGACCCGGTTCCGCGAAAAGCGAGTGAAGAGCAGATCGAAGCGCTGCGCGTGAGCCTTGAGCAGCATATGAATGACATCACGGCCGAGGCAGATCGCATGGTCGACCGTGAGCCGTGGGTACCGCAGGTCTGAACGTATCCGTCCTGGAGTTAACCAGTCAGTCGCTGAGGGCAGTCAGCCCGCGCGCGTCCAAAGCGCTTACGTTCGCGGCAAAAGTCGCTCACTTTACAATCTAGTTCTTGTTCATCATCGCTCAGAATAGCGGCGCGCATATCGTCCAGATCCTTGCTGTGAAGGATTTGTGCTCCGTAGTTCAGAAATTCAAAACCAAACATGAACATCTCCCCGTGGTATTTGCGGTTCGCTAAACGCGCGCTCCGCGTTTCTTGTTTCGGAACACAGGTGGGTGTTCAGGTTTTGGAAGATGTGGGCAACAGATTAAGATTGCACAATCAGCGATCAATAAACGATACGCGAACGCTCCTCTATTGAAAGGGCCGCCCCTATTGGATGGCTTTCTTCAGTTCCCAGGTTGGGTCCGAGATTATTCGACGAATAATCTCACGCCGCGCCGAAAGGATTATCAAATAAAAAAGGCCGCCCCGATTTGGAGCGACCTTCTTTAGTTCAACCGAGTGGGCTCTCATTGCTCTTTCAGAGCAACTGCCGCCCACCAGTCG
>NZ_JBQFTW010000014.1:0-67510 GCF_056538865.1 Ruegeria sp. BE3
CAGGCGGTGTTGCCGTTATCCGCGTCGGCGGCATGACCGAAGTTGAAGTGAAAGAGCGTAAGGACCGTGTGGACGATGCTCTGAACGCAACCCGCGCTGCTGTTCAGGAAGGCGTGGTCGTTGGCGGCGGTGTTGCTCTGGTTCAGGCCGGTAAAGCTCTGGAGACTCTGAAAGGCGCAAACGCCGATCAGGATGCAGGCATCAACATCGTGCGCAAGGCGATTGAAGCGCCGTTGCGCCAGATCGCTGAGAACGCGGGCGTCGACGGTGCGGTTGTTGCCGGCAAAGTACGCGAATCTTCGGATGCCGCATTCGGCTTCAACGCTCAGACCGAAGAATATGGCGACATGTTCTCGTTTGGTGTGATCGACCCGGCCAAAGTTGTTCGTACTGCTCTGGAAGATGCGGCATCGGTTGCTGGCCTGCTGGTCACGACGGAAGCGATGGTTGCCGACAAGCCCGCCAAAGAAGGCGCACCTGCAGGCGGCATGCCCGACATGGGCGGCATGGGCGGCATGATGTAAGCTAAGTCACAAGAAGGGGGCCTTGGCCCCCTTCGTTTTATCTAGCAATGGGCTTCATTGACCGAAATAGGCTTCCCCGCACCCGCAGCGAAGATCGAGAATATTCGCAACCAGTAAGCTTCCTGTACGTAGCTCGCCGCACCCTGAACGAATGGCCGGTCTTCCCGCTTACCTGCGGCGCAGAAATCTAAGCGCTTGCGGCAATTTTCATTTTGCGAGCGCACGCAGCGAGAAATTCCAAGGTACAGGTTGGGCTCTGCCGACACCTTCGCCGCGAGATCCGTGAAAGACGGATCTGGGACGGATGGCCATTCGCCGCGCGGTGCTCGAACTGGTAAGGTGCGGACAAACCGGACTTGTGCGATTGCGGCAATTGCTGACGCAGCATTGATTTGCTGTCGCAGCACATTCATCGCTGCGTTGCAGCTGTTGTCGCCAGACCGGTCATTCAAAGCTATGATGATGCGATACTATCAAACTGTAGTTTCGAGGCACATAGGATCAGCAACTTAGACGCCGAACAAAGCCAACGTTTGCGTTGTCGCAGGCAGTGCAGTAGGACAGGCCATGCGGGCCTTCAGCCAGTAAGCAAATTCTCGTTGTGGCTCATGCAGGTGGCGGGGAAGAGGGAGTAATTCGCGGTCGTGGAATTTTTCATTAAGTTGAGATATTGCAGAGATTGGATCTTTGGTTCTTGCTTCGTGTTTGAATTGATCGGGAACGAAGCACCAATAGTACTTCTATTTGTTGTTATGCTTTTTTGACGAGCGTAATCTTGTTTTTCTGACAGGAAACTAACGTTACTGCCGAACGCGATAGCCGGAAGCAATGATCTTGTTTATCAGAACAGCGGCGGCCTGGTGCATGTCCTTTTCATCGTTATTGCCGACCGCTGTTTCGTGGACAGCAGCTGCGTCATGCAGAACTCCCACAATTTCATGTTCGGGCAGAAGCTCACGATCTTTAATTGCAAGCAAAAGCGCTTCACAAATTGAGAGTGCGGCCATTCCTGAATGGTCTTGCCGGTCAGCCATGGTAGACGTCCTTTTCTAACAGGCGTCCAAGCATGGAAGCGCCACGATGAATTGCACCATACTGGCATAGATTGCTGTATACTTAACTGATCGAAAGCAGTCTTGGCGTCGGATAGTTTCGCGGGCTGCTCATCGATGAAGGAAGAACACTTGCGCACTATCAAAAATAGTCCACTCACCCGAAAGCTTTCAAACTTCGTCGCTCTGACTGAGGTTGAACTTGCGGTATTGGCACGCCTGCACAAGCGTCGCAGAACCTTTGAAGCCGGACGTGACCTTGTGCATCAAGGGCAATCAGAGCAGGCGGCCTACATTCTGGCCTCGGGCTGGGTTTGTTCCTACAAAACCCAGACTGACGGGTCGCGTCAGATCGTCGATTTCCAAATACCGGGTGACTTTCTGGGCTTGCGAAGCGTTTTGTTGCACACCTCGGATCACAGCATAGAACCAATCATGGAAATCCAAGCCATTGAAGTAGTAGTGGATGATCTCCTGGAAGCATTTGCGCAGACGCCCCGGCTGGCGACAGCAATTCTTTGGGCGGTATCTCGAGATGAAGCGATGGTGGTTGAGCACCTGGTCAACATAGGACGGCGAGATGCGGGTGAGCGCATGGCGCATTTTCTTTTGGAACTTGGTGTGAGGTTGACTCAGGTCGGGATGGCAAACAAGACGGGATACACTTGCCCCCTGACACAATACCACCTTGCCGATGCGCTGGGACTGAGTGCCGTGCATGTTAATCGTGTCCTACGGCAACTGCGGGAGAAGGGGTTGGTTACTTTTCAATCCGGGCAAGTGGCATTTGATGATTATGACGGACTGGTGACGTTGGCCGGTTTTGACCCCACTTATCTGGATCAGGCCGGGCCACTGTTGAAGCAATAGGTTCACCCCTTCAGCGATGCCGGGATTTTGATGATAGTTACCTGGTTAGAGACGCCATTCGCTTCGGCAGATTTTGGATTTCACCGAAAAAGAAGCGCAAGATAAATACAGTCCGATTGCGGTACTGGATTTCCTGCGCTTCTCAAATACTCGTTAAGAACACGCCAGCAAATATCCCGCCAACACACATCACGTTGCCGGAATCCAAACATCGTTGCACTGACGCAGGTTAGTCAATTTTTGGCAGTACCTGATCCTCGGGCACCAAATGCATTTGAGATTCCAATAAAATCTCAGGTCATTGGCCGCAGACTAACATCGATCAGCGCGCGTCTGCCATTTGCACATTATTCTAAATTACAACGCCAGTACTACCGCAGCGCTTACGAGCGTGTACCGCGGCAGACTGCGCGGGGAAGATCCAACAAACTATATGGAGGACCAAGGTGAGCACGAGATCGTCCAGTTCTTTGGTGACGTTTTCAAATCCGTTCTCTTTGTCCGGCTACCCGGATGAACTTCCTGCAGGCGAGTATGAAGTAGTTGTTGTTGAAGAACTACTACAGGGCCTGAGTTTCGAAGCATATCGCAGAACCGGAACCTACCTGACAGTTCAGGGCAAAGGCAGCAAGCCAGGCCGCACGGAAATGCGCCCAATTGACCCAGAAGATTTTGAACTGGCGCTCAAGCAAGACCAAACCTTGGCTACATCTAACAATGACAGCGATGCGGCGCTTTCCCCGCAGGAGGAATAGATTATGAACACGCCCGAATGGCTTAAACCCGGAATCTACGGCGCCCTGATCGGAGGGGTTTTCGTAGGCGTCGTTGGATTTTCTTGGGGTGGATGGATGACCGGCAGTAACGCGGACAAGATGGCCAACGCCATGTCCCGCGACAATGTAATCGCTGCGTTGGTTCCGATCTGCGTCGACATGGCGAGAACTGACACCCAACGCGCCGAAAAAATAACGACGATCAAAGAAGCTACTTCTTTCAAGCGAAAGGATGCCGTTATGGCAGCCGGCTGGGCAACGGTACCGGGATCCCAAACCCCCAACAAAGATCTAGCACAGGCCTGCATTGAGGGGCTGAACCTGGATGGATCGTAACTCAATCACTCAACATTCGGACAACGTCGTTTGCACCAGGACAAATCGAAAAAACCAGCACTGGTTTTACTCTCACTTCATGACGGCGCTGTTTGTTGGCGTTTTCAGCTGCTTGACGGGCTCCCTTATCTCATCAAGTCCCGCATCGGCAGAAACAAATTCGATCCCGGATAACGCGCATCCCAATAAGTATGGCGACGGTTGGGAATGCGATTTGTCCTATCGGTTGGAAGGCGAAGAATGCGTGGCCATTGTCGTGCCGGGGAATGCATACCCCACAAACAGAACCTACGGCTCAGGGTGGGCATGTATGCACGGCTTTGTTGAAGTTGGCGGCACCTCATGCACTGAAGTGATTGTGCCTGAAGGTGGATATCTCGATCCATCAGGTGAGAGGTGGCGGTGCCTGCGTGGATACACAAGAGTAGACGATAGCTGCCAGAAAATCGTGGTGCCGGATAATGCTTACCTGACGAATAGCACTTATGGATCTGCATGGCGTTGCAACCGTGGCTACGAAAAAGACGGAGAAGCATGCGTGGCAGTAGCGGTGCCGGAAAACGCTTTTCTGAACGCATCAACCAGCGGGCGTCCCTGGACGTGCGAGCGTGGGTATTTTGAGCGCGACGGACGGTGCGATGCCGTCTTTGTGCCTGAAAATGCTTTCTACGATGACGCGATCCATGGAGTTGGATGGAAATGCGAACGTGGCTACGAGGCGTCCGGTGATCGCTGCAATGCAATCGAGCTACCGGCAAATGCCCATATCGACCGATCCGGCAATGGGTGGCAATGCCACAAAAACTATCATCGATCAGAAGGGCTGTGTGTTCTGAACCAGTGAGAATTCAGACAGAAAGCCCACTTTCCCAAACTTCACAATTTTTGCCCGTCCTTACCAAGGACGCGCGTTTCACACCCTAAAAAGGAACAAATATGAAACCCGTACTCATTGCGTCGGATGCCAAGCAGTTCATTGCCAGCGATGCGCAAAAGCTGGCGCCTGAACAAGCAGTTTTTCCAGAGCTTCACCGCAAGACACTCGTGACAGATACACCGACTGCAATTGTGTATTGCGAAGGAAACTTCGCAAAGATCGATGGCAAGACGGCTAATGGTCTCGTTCGACATTCACAGGCCTATCGCGTTCTTTCGGTGATCGACAGCACGTATGGCGGTTGTGACAGTGGCAAAGTGCTTGATAATATCGCAAATCAGGTTCCCATCTTCGATGATCTTGATGCCGCCGTCGCTAATGAAGCTACGATCCCCGACACTTTTATTTACGGAATGGCGCCGGCCAGCGGCAGAATGTCCCCTGAGGATCGCGAAGTTGTTGTGGATGCGATAACGCTCGGAATGAACATCGTCAGTGGGCTGCATGAATTTCTTAGCGATGACAAGGAGCTCGCCGGATTTGCCAAAATTCACGATGTCACGATACGCGACATTCGCAAGCCGCGGCCTATTCGCGACCTGCGCCTGTTAGATGGCAGTGTTGGTGACGTCCAAGCGATCCGCATCGCGGTGTTCGGCACCGATTGTGCAATTGGAAAGCGTACAACCGCGACAATCCTGACAAATGCCCTTAACGCGCATGGGATCAAAACAGTTTTGGTCGGTACCGGCCAGACAGGATTGATGCAGGACGGCAAGTATGGTGTCGCGATGGATTCGGTGCCGCCGCAATTTTGCTGTGGCGAGCTTGAGCGCGCTGTTGTTGCAGCATCTGAAGATGAACACCCGGATGTCATAGTGATCGAGGGCCAGGGCGCGCTAAGCCATCCGGCCTTTTGCACATCAGCCTTCATTCTGCGAGGCAGTCAGCCACATGCAGTTATTCTTCAACACGCGCCTAAACGAAAACGTCGATGTGATTTCCCCAACATGACTATGCCCGACCCTTGCGATGAAATCACCCTGATCGAGGCTTTTGCGAACACAGAGGTAATTGGCATGACGATCAACCATGAAGGAATGAATGATGTTGAGATTTCAAAGGCCATCACAGATTATAACTGCAAATTGTACCTCCCGGTCACTGACGCTCTGAACCGTCCTTCATCAAACTTGGTGAACATGGTTCTTTCTGCCTTTCCGCGTTTGCAGCACGTACCTGTAACGACGATTGAATGAGCAAGCTGCGTATCGACATTGATCTGAGCAAAATTCTTTACAACACACGGTTCCTGGTCGATCGCCTTAGACCCCGTGGAATTACGGTTACAGGCGTGACAAAAGCCGTGTGCGGTCACCCTGAGATTGCGAATGCTATGCTTGAAGGCGGCGCGACAGGGCTGGCGGACGCGCGGATCAGCAATATCATGCGTATGCGCGATGCTGGAATCTCGTGCTCCATATCCTTGATCCGAACACCCATGCTGAGCCAGGTCGCGCAAGTTGTTGATTACTGCGATGTAAGCTTCAACACAGAGATGGACATTATCGCAAGCCTGGCCATGAGTGCGCTGGGAAAGAACATTACTCACAACATTATCCTGATGGTGGAAATGGGGGATATGCGGGAAGGAATCCCGCCTGAACACCTTGAAAGCACTGTGTTTCAAATTCTTAGAATGGAAGGGATTTCTCTGAAGGGGATTGGCGCAAATTTTGCCTGTCTGGGTCATGTGGCACCCTCTGCAGAAGCAATGGCATTGCTTTCGTCGCTTGCCATCGACACCGAGCGCGCGTTTGGACCCGCTCTTGAAACAGTGTCAGGCGGCGGCTCCGCCAGTTTGCCATGGGCGCTTGGCAAGGGTGCGACCGGAAAGATCAACAACCTGCGTCTGGGTGAGGCTATCCTGTTGGGTACCGATCCCGTATCGGGGCACGCGATCGGCGGGCTTTACACAGATGCTTTTACGCTTTGGGCGGAAGTGATCGAAACGAAAGCCAAATCAAATCCAAATCCCTTGCAAATGAATTATCCTATACCTTCAATGCAGTGTGTGACTTTAGACAGTCCTTCGAATACTCGGTCGATCCTTGCGATTGGACTCCAGGACACCGATGCGGCGGGTCTAATATTCCCTGCTGGCGTCACGTTCGTCGGAGCCACCAGTGATCATATCGTTGTTGAAAACACCAGTTGTCTGCTTCGCCCTGGTGGCGAGGTGAAGCTGAAATTGAACTATAGCGCGCTCTCGCGCGGCATGGCTGCACCCGATGTAGCAAAAGTCTTCCATGGTGATGGCGCATTGGTTGACTGCACCGCAGCGAACACTGATCGCCCATATTCGAAGCGAAAGTAGCGCGCCAGGGTTGCCGCCGCCTCGGTTCTGCTTCAGCCACCCGTCTTATTCTACGGCTTTACGTAGTAAATTGGGCCACCAATACCTATATTGGTGGTATCCGCATTCACTTTTCACACCCCATCTGGGCTCGTGGGTGGTGCGGACAATCAAAGGATCAAAATGATGTCTTTCAAGGACTTGACGACCAGAGCGGCTGCCGCACTGAAGGAAAACGATGCGGACGCGCCGAAAAAAGAAGTTACGTCTGAAGCGCCTGACACCGTCCCCGAAAAACCAAAGCCGAAACCTCAAAGTTCATAATACCCTGCCGGGAGAGGGTGGCTTGTTTTTGTCTGCATCTCCGAGCGCTATCAGCAAAGGAGAACTACCCAAATGAACCAGATAACCAGCAAGACAATCGCAGTCTTTTCCAGGCCGTTTACTTTCCCTGGCTTTGACGAATTACTCCCGGCGGGCGAATACGACATAGAAACTGAGCTTTCCGCACCACCAGATTATTTGGATCCAGAAGCCTGGAAAGCATCAGTGCTAATCTCTCTGCATCCACGGAAATCTCACCCCGGTCTGGCGCGAACCTTGACCGTTTCTCTTGCTGATTTGGACAGAGCACGCGCAATAGATAAATTGTCTGCGAAAGAGTTGTCACAATTCTTGCTCGACCAACTTTTGGCCGATCCGATGGTGCAACTGATCATGGAAGCGGATGGTGTGTCTGAGACTCAACTTCGGCACCTCTACTCGGAGTCGCTCATTTCTGAGGCAGACGACGGATCATCAGATCAACGAGCCATACCACGAGGATGCGCAAGCGGTTCTCGGTATGCTTTCGCTGTCCAAGCTGCTGAGAACGAAGGAATGCCAGTTCGTCCTATTAAAACCCCTCGGATTACAGGCCGTCCCATCGGACAGTCTGAACCAGGCAGCTCCTTCAATCTCAAGGCTTAGGGCTCGGAACTTTCTTTTCCAGTCGCTGTATTAACCAAAACAGAAATCGAGGCTAAGAACTGATGGAAGACTCCGACAACGAAGCAGATACGATCATGGCTCGCGCCCACAATGACGTGCCGCAAGAACGCCCGTGTCTTCGTTGCAGAACGCCATTCTGGAGCGAAGGGTTCGGAGAGCGGATTTGTCGACGCTGCAAGGGGTTGAGCGCGTGGCGAAATGGCGTATCAGTAAGCCCTGGGTTAGCTCGGCGTCGCTGATAACCTGACGCCGGTCTTACCAGCTTTTCTGATCATATCTCATTTTATCTTATTGGTGCTGACCCGGGCCTTTTAACGTGGAACCCGATCGGTAATCGGTGCTGAAGACGAAGCGTACGCGCGGTTTGGACTCGAACCGTTCTTATGCGTAGTGATATGGGCTCAAGCCGCCTAATGCACACACTTAAACCATGCCAGTATTCATAATCGGACAGCAGGCATTCACGCCGCTTGTACTATTCGGTGGTCAGCGCGGTGCTGTTGCTTGGGTGCGGAGGGTGGATCGGAGTGCAAAATATGCCAAGAGTCCAACTACCTGCAGTCACCCCAAAACCCAGAGCTTGGAACAAAGGGCGGATCATCGGTCAGAAACGACCGCTACTCCCAAAACAGGTCTGGGCGATCCGTGCCCGGCTCGAACTTTCTGGAAATATGCGTGATCTCACAATGTTCAACGTCGCGATTGATAGCAAGCTACGCGGCTGCGATCTGGTCAAACTCGCTGTGACCGATCTTGTCAAAGACGATCGCGTCCGTGAGCGTGTTTCGGTGATCCAGAGCAAAACCAAGCGATCTGTTCAATTCGAACTGACGGAAAACACGCGAGAAACTGTATTGGTATGGGTAAAATCACCGGAAATGTTTGCTAGCCGGTTCATGTTTCCAAGCCGATTCCATGATCGACCACACATCTCGACGCGCCAGTATGGCAGGCTGGTTCGAGACTGGGTGACCGCAATCGGATTGGAACCGAGCGGATATGGCACGCATTCGCTTCGCCGAACCAAAGTAGCTGAGATCTACCGCAAGACAGGAAATCTCCGCGCGGTCCAACTTCTGCTTGGGCACACAAAGGTCGATAGCACCGTGCGATACCTGGGCGTTGAATTGGAAGACGCGCTAAGCATTGCAGAGCGCATAGACATCTGAGACAGTTTGGCGAGCGGCGCTGTCGGTCGCCAATCCATAGTGGTTCTAGTTCTTTTACGCAGGAGTGGGACGTAGCGTGCCCTGAGCGGAAGTGTCAAAATCTTGTTGCGTACGCTCGCAGCACAGTTTTCTCGGCTCAGGCGCAATTTACAGGGTGCGGGACCGAGCGGCCATTTGATCACGCCGCGAGTACTTGTGCAGAAGCGGCGCGAAAATCGCTGCGTTGCAGCCAATGTTATCAGGCCAGTCATTCATAGTCACGGGGAAGCCTTGATCACATACTCCTCTTTCGCCGCACTCAGGCCAGACAATTTCTTTCGGTAGTTCACCAAGGATCTTGGTCACCGGCAGTTTCAAAAACTACCTGCCCTGGCGGTACTTGCATTGCGACAAGGGAAACTTCCTTGACTCTATTCTGGCTAAGGACCACAAAAGTGCATTGGTGAAAGTTACTCGTCGCCGCGATGCTGCCGGCTTCGATGATCCAATGGCCTTCAGAATAACTGTAGCATGTGCCCCAGCATAGGAACGGGTTTCGCTGGGGTCTTCGTGATGAGCTAGTTCCTCGCAAGCATTCGCAACTGTCACCTGACAAGCCCCAGTCATCGGGTGACCAATTAAAGAAGGCGCCGTATGAACAGCACATGGCTCATAAATTGCGTGCTTGATGCCCGATAGATCAGGTCTCAGGCTCCGCTTCATTCAGTCATTCATCGTGTTTTTGCGCCGCGTTCTTTGCCTGATCCCGACACTCTTAGTGTTGCTCTCAGGAACGCAGCTTCCTGCCCAAGTCGCAGGCAATGCCGACGGATCGGTTTGTGACGAAGGTTTCGAAAACAAGAACGGATCGTGTCAAAGAGCAAACGCACCTCAAAATGCGCATTTGACCGGCAGTTCCTATGGTCCAGTTTGGGAATGCAACCATGGATTCCAGCGTGTTGGAGATCTTTGTGAGGAAATAGCAGTTCCTAAAAACGCATATCTTGCATCGACTGGAGATCGATGGGAGTGCAATCGGCTCTTCCGACGAGTCGGAGAAAAATGCGAAGAATTGATTGCGCCTCAAAATGGGTACGTCGAAACCCGGTTTGGCGCACAGGAAGTACACTGTGACTGGGGATTTCGTAAGGAAGACCAGGATTGTGTTGCGATTAGTGTCCCGAGCAACGGCCGCCTGACTGACAAAAACAGCGCGGATGGTTGGGTGTGCATCAGAGGTTACAGGGCAGCGGATAGCGGCTGTGAGCCTGTGGCAGTTCCACAGCATGCATACCTCGCGCCTGAAACTTATTCCGGATGGAAATGCGAACGTGGTTTTCGCGCAAACCGGGACAAGTGCGTTGCGATTCTTGTCCCTTCAAACGCTCATTTGAATCGAAGAGGTGATGGTTGGGAATGTAACCGGCCGTTCACGAGACAGAACGACCAGTGCACCGAAAATGTGCCGCGACAATAAGTTGGTGGAAACCAAAGCCGCCTGACAAATCCGGAAGGACTAAGCCGTGAACCATAACTCGATTGACGAAAACCTGGGTAAAATTCTCAAAGCCGAAAAGGTGCGTCGCCGGTCTTATGGGATTAAGATATCTATTGCGTTAGCAGTGTGCGTTGCAGCGATAATTGTGGTGGTGTTTCTCTGATGCGTAAAAATGCCCCTCAAGTAACCCTTCCCGGTTCAAAGATGTCAGCTCATGGTCTGGAACAAAGAGCGTTTCAGGACCGCAGTGTTCGTAAGTTGCGGAACGCTGACGTATCAGGAGTGATTGAGGAAGAATTTGGAAAGTACATGATTAAGGCTGGCGTTCTGAGCGGCAATTGTGTTGCAAGGGCATTTCCTAAGCCACCGGCTAAAACGCAGGCAATGATTGCCGATGCAGTTGGCGAAACACCAGCATTGGCCATTGAAGCCTTAAAAGAAATTCTCGAAGAACGAGACAGGAAGCGTAGCGGTCAACGCCGTTTGGAGGGAAACTCTGGCACCCTCGTTCCCAGTGAAAGAGAATATACCGAGGCGTTGCGACAGATCAGGCTCACCCCTGCGCAGGTCACAATGCTCAAAGCACTTACTATCGCAGGCAAGGACGGTCTGACCATTGGTCACTTGTCTCAGGCGGCCGGTTACAAATCGCGCGAGGCGTCCATCAAGGTTTTCAAGAAAATCGGACTATTGATCGCAGAATACCTGGAACTAGATCTACCCGACGCCGGATCGGTACAGAATGATGGCGCCGCTCAGGTCCTGGCATTTTCTCACATCGAAAGTGAAGATGAGCCAGCAACCTGGATCATGCATCAGGAACTGCGCGACGCTGTTCGTTCGGTTCTATGACGTACGTTCCAGCCCCAGCTCTTGTAGCGAACTTCGAACCGCAACAAATGCACGAAAGGTTGCTCACGTAGCTTATGTTGGAGAAAAGACCATATCCGCTCGACCTGATATATGTACCTGTGAAACGGGCGAAAACGCTTGATCAACAAAAAGTTCTGACGCTGGCCGAAGATATCCTGAAGAATGGCCAGAAGACCCCGATCCAGATACGCGCTGACAACAAAAGGTTCGTGCTGATTGAAGGTCTTCACCGACTAGAGGCTATCCGCGCCCTCGGCGGTGATACTATTGAAGCCTATTTGGTCCGCGCCAGACTACACTAAGCTCTTTTTGGGATTGGCGTTCGACAAAGCCTGAGAAAACGTCAGCAGGCGCTGACATTCTTCATCCCAAAGATGCAATCGTGCGCAATGAAGGCTCTCATATAGAGTAATACGCTGGCAATTTTCCAACTCGGAATGGTCACGCAATACCTCGTTTAGCCGATAAAACGGTATGCGGCTGGCAAGGTGGTGAACATGGTGCACACCGATATTGGCAGAGAACCACCGCAGGATGCCTGGCAGGGCATAGTGAGAACTTCCATAGAATGCGGCGTTCTGAAGATTCCACACTTCTTCCCGCTCCCAAGTCGTGTGTTCAAACTGGTGTTGAATATAGAATAGCCAAATACCAATCGACGCGGCGACGATCATGGTTGGAAGGAATACAAAAACCAGTACATCCAGGCCTCCGGTCCAAAAAATCAGAGCCAGGACCACCGCAATCGCGGCGTTTGTTCCCATTGCACTTGCCCAATACAGCCAGCCTGACCGCATGAAACCAAAGGGCAAGCGATTTTGAAAAACGAACGTGTAGACCGGTACGATACAGAACAGGATGAAGGGGTTCCGGATTAACCTGTAAGCGGCACGCCCGAACCAATTCCGTTTCAGGTATTCCTCAATGGTCAATGTAGGAATGTCACCCATACCACGCCGATCAAGGTTACCGGTTGAGGCATGGTGAATCGCATGGCTTTGCCGCCAGACGTCATAGGGTGTCAGGGCGAGAACACCCAGAACCCGGCCAGTCCAATTGCAAACATTGCGGCTTCTAAAGAAAGATCCGTGACCACAATCATGCATGATGATGAAGATACGCACCAGAAATGCGGCGTTCAGGATGGCCAGTAGAACAGTGACCCAGATACTAAGGGATAGCGCAAACCACGCTGCGCCCCATAGCGCGAAAAAGGGGATGACAGTGATTGTCAGTTCAAAAACGCTACGCTTCGTATCGGGCACACGGTATTGCGCGAGCGCCCGGGTCAATTCCTGCTGTTGCAACTGACTTGTTCTCCAAGGGCTTTTAGCAGCCCGTTGTGCAAACGAGCACCCCATAAGGGTGCCCGTAAAAGGTCAGGCCAGTGCCAGATTGGCGGCGCTGTCGCGTCCGTCACGGCCAGCTTCGACGTCAAAAGTGACCTTCTGGCCGTCTTTCAATTCGCTGATGCCGGAACGTTCAAGTGCTGAGATATGCACGAACACATCGCGCTTACCATCTTCAGGCTCGATAAAGCCAAAACCTTTGGTCGAGTTGAACCATTTTACTGTGCCATTTGCCATGGTGGAAGTCTCCTAATACTTGCCGCCCGCATCATTGCGGCGACTCGGCGTGGTCGGTCTGAATCGAAAGACTGAACGCCGAGTTTGGGAGACAGCAGGTCGAAAAAGAAAAACGTAAGCCTTGTGTATATGGACTTTGAGTACACACGATACAAGCCTTGATACAATGGAAAGCAACAGAAGATCTGAGTCTGCCTAGCCCAATTTGGGACAAAGATAGGCAGAACGCATTGCTCTGCGTTTCGGAAATCAGAGGTCGGCTTCTGATAAAACCTGCCGAATGCGTATGCAGCAAATTGATTGCTCAGGCACGGCAGGTAGGGCTCACTGTCCGAAATCGCCGCGTGCTTCAAGAACACCGCGGCCAGGCACAAATGTTCATTGATTGAAACATTACTAAATCAACGAGTTGACCTCTCTAACGAACGGTAGATTCTGCGCGGCCCGAATCTTGGGTCATGCTGCGTTGGCATAGGGCGACTGCGAGCCTCAAAGTGCCATTAGTAGGTCCGTATCTGCGTAAGCATCGGGCAAGAAACGTTACCGATGTTACAGTTGGCCGTAAGTTCATTCAGGGCGGCCTCCAATCGCTTAAGTTCGATTATCTTCATACGCACATTGGAGATATGAAGCTCGGCCAGTTCCTTAACGGATTGGCAATCCTCGCTATCACCTTCGGACAGGTTGAGAAGCACCTTTGCATCGGCAAGCGCAAAACCCAAGTCTCGGCACTTCCTTAGAAAACAAAGCCGTCCCACATCGTGCGCAGAGTACATGCGTCGATTATTCGATGCCCTTTCTGGTTTCGGCACGATCCCTTCGCGTTCGTAGTAGCGGATAGTTTCAATTCCGACACCGCTTTGCCGGGATGCCTCCCCAATCGCAAACATGTGAGATTTCCTGTCTTGATCCTGTAGTGGCTACAGAAGTTATACGAGAGGTTGTTGTCTCTACAACTCCGCGCGACGTAGTCCATCAGGGAAACAGAATGCAGAAGTACCTTAGCCTCAGCTATTTGGGATCGCTATCAGCGCTTGGCGTCGCGACTTGCTGCGTTTTGCCCATGATGATGATGTTACTGGGGCTGGGCGGCAGTTGGTTGGCAATCTTTGGGAAGGTTGCGGCAGCGAGTTACTATGTGCTGACGATTTCAACGGCGCTCGTCGCGATATCGTGGCTGGTATCTTATCGGCGCGGTTCCTTACCGACGTTAAAATGGCGGCTTGCAGGAACAACTCTAATCACCGGCGTGGCTTGGGTCGTTGTGTTTAACGAGGCACGGATTAACGATTACCTGATCATGCAGATGTGAGACTATGACAAAACAAACTGTAGTCCTAGAAAGCACCCTGATTTGCCCGAAGTGCGGCCACAGCGAAACCGAGCAAATGCCAACGGATGCTTGCCAGTGGTTCTATGAATGCAAGTCGTGCAAAACAGTTTTGAAGCCGTTGGAAGGCGACTGTTGTGTTTACTGTTCATATGCCACGGTCCCGTGTCCACCAATTCAGCTAGGCGATAGCTGTTGCGGATGAAGTGAAGGACGGCTTTGTTGAGCAAACTGTGAACTGCCGCCGCGAGCATCGCTGCTATTTGCATGAATGACAGTTCTTTCCGCTGCTTGGCCGCACAAGATATTCGGCAGTTGCAATGTTGTTACTGCTACAAGCGCATGCAGCAATAAAATCCAGGGTACAGGTTGGGCTCTTTCTGGGCTTTCTCTGCACCTGAGACGAATGGCTGATATCACTCTGCTCCAACGCAATGGAAAACCTTTGAGTCGCAAAAGGCAAAACTAGTGCATCGAGGAAAATCCAGTTGATTCAAAATCAATGACTTGGCCGCGTGCCAATGGCAAAACTATGAGTCGCCCGACACCGTGTTGAACGTCACACGAACCTGACCCAACCGTCATAGTTGGACCAGAAGCAAGGTGAACGTTCGACATCGGAAGGCGCCCCCGATGTTGGACATCAGTTGAATTGTGACCTTTGAGTCATAAACTGGGTTCGAGGTTTTGAAGAATGGACCGGAAACCCTGAAATCCGAGTTGGAACGTGCAAGGCGTCGGTCTTCCACCAAGCGGTCATATTTCACAACAGATATGGGCGAATTCTATACCTGGCTGAAAGAAACTGAAGAGGACCCGGCAACAGCGGAGCTCAGGGCTTGCGTGCAGGATTTTGTACGGGAGAACTATCCGCTGCAGACCGGCGCGAAAGTTCTGGGTACGGAAATTTCAGCACCCAAACTCATCACGCTTGAACGCGTGCGGGAGCTACATGGGGTTCATACAGGATCAAATGGCGTGGGCATCCGTAGTGAAAAAGAACGAAGATCGCCACGACCTCATGACCGAGGGCAATAACTTGCTGCGGTTCATAGTGAGAAAAGACGCGGGACTCGGTTCGTGATCTAACGATGGCCGCAACGGGCCAAACTGCTTCGGTCGTCTCAACGGCCACCTGAGCCAAAGTGCGCGGCGGAGTTATGGAATGCTTCCGCCGCACATACTCACCAATAATAGTGGTGGGGCTTGCGCCCATCGGGCCAGACTAGGTCGTCAGGATCAGCGCCTTTCAGGATGCCGGACGCAAGAGCCTTGGATTTGCGTCTCGTTGGACGCGTGTGACAGGTGATGTCGTGATAGCGTGGCCAATTGCCAAGCCACCGGACCTCATCCGGGTCTTTTCCGAGACGACGGCTCAGACCTAGGCGTGAGTACCCGTTCCCAAGCACGGTACGGGGACGTTTGCGTTTGTAGTGGGCCATGTCATTGGCCTTTCATGCAGTTTCTGAACTACATGGCACCCTCCATCGGTTGGCTCGTTGGTTCGGGCTGGGCTCGGATAGACGGCCGAAAACGCAGCCCGTCTGAATATCGGACTGGGCGAACAAGATCAATGGGGCGGGAAAAAGCCGCTCAATGTGGTGTTAGGTGATTGGGCCGGTAGGCTGTGGACGGACGGACCACTCAACCAGAGATTGCTTCACATAACACCCGTCACGGGTGATTGCGGTTTGTTGCGCTTGGCACTTTCAAGCTTTGGTTGTTCTAAGCGACCAGTAGGCCGACACTGTGTTAGGTGTATCTTGAGATCCGCTTGGCCCAACAATGCACCAATTCGCTGCGTTTGCTCGAATGTCGACAATTTCGCCAGTGCTTGGACTAGAATCGAGCTCTCAGCGAGGCCTCCGAATTTTGCCGGTCATTCGCAAGCCATCGCGAATGTTCAATCCCATCATCGCGAGGTTGGCTGCGCCAGCGATCAACTCAATCACCTGAACTGTGTAAAAGGTGCTGTCGAACTCGCCAGCAGCGGCTTTGCCAGCCAGAAACCAAGCAGCCGGTACGAGGATCAGCAAGCCGTTCAGCGCAATGACAGGCATGCGGCTTTTCTTGGCCTTCGTAAGTGCATCCTTGCGTTTCCGGCCCATTGCCATGCCTGACCCGCCAGCGATGGCCATTGCCGGGATGAGGATGAACATGCCTTTCAAGATCAATGCCTTGACGGTTGCGACTGTTTCATGGCTCGCAAAGAGCTCGCTGGAGGCTGTTGATGTCCAGAAGAGGAGGATCATCACAAAGCCGATGCCGCCCGTGATGGCGTGAATCTTTGTTTTCATAGCGGTCCACTCAAATTGGCTTTTGGAAAAGATTTCGTCAGGCCGTGCAGCAATTTTGCACCGCAACCTTCTCGAACAGATGGGGGGCGGTCACAGCGCTTGAGGGATAGTGGCTGAGCTGCCGCTGAAACTCGGGGTTTGAAAACGCGGCGCGGAAGTCCGCAACAGAGTCCCAGACCGCGTAGTTCAGGTACATGCTGCCGTCACCAATAGCCTTATGCAGTTGAGTGCTGATGTAACCCGGCTGCTTTTTCATCCATTGGGCATCGCTCTTCCAAGCTTCAACCAAGGCGGTTTGGTCACCGGGATCGACTGTGAAGAGATTGACAAGAACGACGGGTCCAGCGTCGATGCCCAATTGCCGCTCAATAGGAAACTCGGGGTCGAGGGGTTTGAAGCTGACCATTTCGGTACTCCTTGAAAGTAGTTTCATTTTGGTGTCATGTTGTCATATTTAGGAAGCTTCAAGCATAATGACAACACGTTGTCAAATAAAATGAGGAATCGACATGCCGGATGCGCGAAGGACCGAAGAAGGAGAAGCCGTGACAGCATTGATACTGGATGTGTTTCGGCTGAACGGTCGATTGCAGCTTGCCGGTGATCGCCTCGTATCAGAACTCGGTCTAACAAGTGCCCGATGGCAGATTCTTGGTGCCATCGCCTATTCTGATCGACCGGAATCCGTTGCCTGGCATGCACGGACGATGGGCGTTCACCGGCAGGGCGTACAACGGATCATCAATGAATTGAGCAAAGAAGGCATGGTGGAGTTTCAGCCGAACCCACACCACAAGCGGGCGCACTTGGTTGTCATGACTCGAAAGGGGCAGGAGTTATACGAAGCCGCGATTGCGAAGCAAATCCCATGGGTGAATGAACTCTCGAAAGGTCTGTCGCCAGATGATATTGCGACAACGCAAGAAGTTGTGGGCCGTCTCAAAACACGCCTTGAAGAAACCTCAACGCGACAAGATCAGAGTTCGACCCAAAGCTGACATTCGTACAGAGTGCAGCATCGGACGTTCTGGGCTCTATGTTTGAATCCGCCGCGCTTGGAACAAACGGCAGCTCAGCCAAATTTTGCTAGAAAAAGGATTTAGCACTCAGGCGCGCTCGACCCCTAAAACGACTAGGCATAGATGGGTTTTTTGTTTTGCCTATGTCTCTGCAATAGCTTTCTGGCTTTTTTTCCAACAGCAAAGGTTCTGGCATCATTCATGGCGGAATTTCCAGATGAAGGAAACGCATTCGGGAAAATCACCTCCAACTCCCGGCACTGCTCTTCGCCCAGAATTTTCTCGGCCTGTTCCCGCCCTGGGTGCTGTTTCCAGGACCTCCAGACCTCATGTACCGTGGCAGTTCTTTAAAACTAGGCGACCAGCCAACTGGGCTGAGAGCCAATTGCAAAACCGCCAGTTTTGGTAAAAGTTGCGCTCTTACTCGACAAAAGTTGCGTTTCAAGCCGGACAAGTTCCGATTCATACCGGACGACACAGAGGAAAATCATGGCTGGGGTGGTAGGATTCTGATTTTCTCAAAAAACATTTAATTTCAATAAGTTGCAACTGGTTTGGCGAGAAAATGTTGCGGGATTTGTTGCGGGAATTTCTGCAACGCAGAAACCTGTCATTTCTTATCGCGTCTTTGAATCGCGTCCAATTGGGACTGGGGCAAAGTTGCATAGACTTCGTCGACATGCTTCGGTTCTGAGATCATCTTCTCTGCGACAAGGTTTAACAACCGGAACAGGGTTTCGGCGGTCGCTCGGTCGTCTCGAAGGTCAATTTGGCCCGGGTGGACGGCATTGTTTCCTATGACGCGCACAGCATCCAGCGCCTTTTGAACACGAGTGTCCAAACCATTCTGAACAAGGGACTTAATGTCTTCATTTATGTTCTTGCCCGACTGCCCAAGCTCCACACATAGCTTTTGTATTGCCAGACGGATTAGCGCCGCAGCACCTCGAGGTGACACATCAAGAATCGCACTTGCCTCGTCGTAGTCACGCCTAATTTCGGCTGGTAGATCAGAATTCGCTACTGGGGCACTCCCAACAACAGGATAAACTAAACGATTGTAAATCCAAACCGAAAGCTGATCGCAGTTATAGCAGCGGCTCAACCAGAGGTTCCCAATGTGAGAATTTACGTACTTTTCATCCTTTTCAAAAAAAGGAGCACCGGTTGCGCAACGCTCGACCAATCTTCGCATATCCTCGCGTACTTCGTCCTTAAACTGATCAAAGTCGAAGTTGTCGACTCGTTCGCGCGTCCAGATTTGAGGTGTCGCGTCTTTGTCCATTGGATGCGCGTAGGCTGACCGCCAAAACTGTTTGGCCAGCGCGCCACAATGTGGGCAGTTGAATGCGGTTTCTTCAGTCGACGGTGGAACGTATTTCATCTTGCCTCAAACAAAAAGGGACTCCCCAATTATTTCAAAGCCTTAGTGAAAGCGCCAGATGCAGGCAACTTCAAAAATGTTGCGGGATTTCTCCTCATCCCGCAACATTTACGGAACGAGATTATAAAACCTTGTTCAAAATCAATATGTTACGGGAAAATCATGGCTGGGGTGGTAGGATTCGAACCTACGATACACGGTACCAAAAACCGCTGCCTTACCACTTGGCTACACCCCAACGGTGAGCGGCTATCTACGACTGTTGGTTGCGGGGTTCAAGAGCTTTTTAGGACAAAAGTGTCATCAATCTGGAAATAATTTTGAATGACACTTGCGGTGGATGTGATCCGATAATTCAACACCATATCGGCGTCATCATTGCTTACCTGTTATGCCCGCGCGCGAAGAGTTTGAGGGGAAGATCAATGCCCGAGATAAGACGGCCGATGCAGTTGCAGGTGAAACTCAGCTACAGAAGGAAAATTGTAAGGTATTGTTTATTATTATAAAATAAGAAGCCTCGCCATTGAGGATATCAATCCCTGATACTATCTTCCAACCACACGCCACTGAGTTGGAAGGAGCACGCGATGAATCTGAACCCAAAAGTCGCCGAGGCGCTGAACAAGCAGATCAATAATGAGTTGAACGCTTCCTACAGCTATCTTGCAATGTCGGCTTATTTCGAGGCTCAGGATTTGCCAGGATTTGCCAGTTGGTTCCGGGGCCATTCGGCCGAAGAGGAAACACACGCGATGCGGATCTTCGATTTTGTCGCCAAGCGAGGCGCGCGAATTGAGTTGGAAGGGATTGCGAAACCGCACTCGGATTATGCGTCGCCGGTCGACGTGCTGGAGCAGGCCTTATCGCAGGAACAGACTGTGACGGGACAGATCAACGCTTTGTTCGAATTGGCTCAGGCTGAAAAGGAATATAGCACGCAAAACATGCTGAACTGGTTTTTGGCCGAACAGATCGAGGAAGAGGACTTGTTTACCTCCATTCTCGATAAGGTGAAGGCGGCAGGTACGGATCGCTGGAATCTGCTGCTTCTGGATCAGGAGCTGGCTCAGCGTGGCGGGGGTGAGGCTGCGGAATAGCTATTCGCGGATTTCGGCAGCATCAACGCCCCAAAGGTTGCTTTTGAGCGTCCACCCACGAAACCCCCCGGCAGAGATACGGCACCAGTCGGGGGTGCAGGTTCCCAGCCGCGCCACTACGCCTGTTTCGAAATGGGCGTTGACCTTTGAATTAGGGTCCGCTGTCGCGTAGACAGGCAGCAAGTCCGATTCAACCAGGACTGTTCGCACCCCTGACAGCAGGGCATAATGAACCCAGCCTCCAGCACCGTCGCGGTCCTGTACCTTCCGCCAGTTTCCATATTCTGCGGTGATCTGCAGCGGCATGCCGCGGCGTTTGAACACCCAGTCGATTCGGTGGGTCAGGGATGGGCCACGGCGGACATTACCCTCGGCAGCTTTCATCGAGACATAGCGTGGCAGCGGCAGATTCGTGACCGGGCCGCGTTTGTCCTGCGCGGACACAGCGTTGGTGACAAACGCAAAAACAAATGCGGTAATCACCGTCATAACACGGCGTTTCACTGAAAACCTCGCACTCACTGCCTGCCTGCTCTTATTGCCTGTTGACCGTGTTTCTAAAAAAGCTCGGGTCTATGCCCAAGGGGTTCTTGTGCCCCGTGTCATCCTGCGCCACGATGCCATGGCGCGCGGCGATTTGCAAAGCGGTAGGAGGGCTGAGGTGCCAAGAGAACGTCTGAGTGTTGTCGTTACGCGACGATTGCCCGAAGCAGTGGAAACCCGGTTGAGTGAACTGTTCGATGTACGGTTGCGCGACGATGACTCGCCGATGACACGCGATCAGCTGGTTGCGGCGGTGAAAGAGGCCGATGTGCTGGTACCGACCATCACCGACACAATCGACGGAGGCATTCTGGGCCAAGCGGGCGAAAATTTGCGCCTGATTGCGAATTATGGAGCCGGTGTCGACAATATCGATGTGGCAACCGCCCGGCAGCGCGGCATTCTGGTCTCGAATACGCCCGGAGTGCTGACTGATGATACAGCGGACATGACGATGACGCTGATCCTTTCTGTAACGCGCCGCATCCCGGAGGGGCTGAGCGTGATGCAAAAAGGCGATTGGGAGGGCTGGGCACCAACAGCTTTGCTTGGCGGCCGAGTCGGTGGCCGCCGCCTGGGGATTCTCGGCATGGGTCGGATCGGGCAGGCCGTTGCCCGGCGAGCTAGCGCATTCGGGATGCAGGTGCATTACCATAACCGCCGCCGCCTGCGCCCTGAGATCGAGCAGGAGCTTGAAGCAACCTATTGGGACAGTCTGGATCAGATGGTTGCCCGGATGGACGTCATCTCGATCAACTGCCCATCGACTCCTTCGACTTTCCACCTGATGAACGCGCGGCGGCTGAAGCTGATGAAACCTTCGGCGGTGATCGTGAACACCTCGCGTGGCGAGGTGATCGACGAAAACGCCCTGACCCGCATGATCCGTGCGGGTGAAATCGCTGGGGCCGGATTGGACGTGTATGAGCACGGCACCGATGTGAACCCGCGACTGCGGCAACTGCCCAACGTGGTGTTGCTGCCGCATATGGGCTCGGCAACCCTGGAAGGGCGAATTGAGATGGGCGAGAAGGTGATCATCAACATCAAGACCTTCGAGGATGGTCACCGCCCGCCAGATCAGGTCGTGCCCGCAATGCTGTAAGCTTCAGGCGCGAAAGGGGAACATGATGGTGCAGGCACCCACTTTGCCACGCAACGAGGCCGGGATTGAGACGGCGTTGGGGATATTGAAGCAACGCTTCGGGGATCGATTGCAAACCGGTGCGGCGATCCGCGAACAGCACGGCCACACAACCACATGGATCGAGAACCAGAGCCCCGATGCAGTAGTGTTTCCGCAATCCACCGAAGAAGTGGCCGAGGTTGTCCGAACCTGTGCCGCGCATAAGGTGCCGGTGATCCCGTTCGGCACGGGCACCTCTCTTGAAGGGCATGTGAACGCGCCTGCAGGTGGAGTGTCGGTTGATCTGAGCCAGATGAACAGAATTCTGTCGGTCAATGCGGGCGATCTGGATTGCACCGTGCAGCCCGGCGTGACCCGTGCCGACCTGAACACATATCTGCGTGATCAGGGGCTATTCTTTCCTATCGATCCGGGCGCGAATGCTTCGCTGGGCGGGATGGCGGCCACCCGAGCCTCGGGTACAAACGCGGTGCGTTATGGGACGATGAAGGATAACGTGCTGAGTCTTGAGGCGGTAATGCCCGACGGGCAGGTCATTCGCACAGGCCACAGGGCACGTAAGTCTTCGGCGGGATATGACCTGACGCGCCTGTTGATTGGGGCTGAAGGGACACTGGGGATCATCACCGAGATCACTCTGCGCCTGCAGGGCATTCCCGAGGCGATCAGCTCGGCCCGTTGTTCTTTCCCGACCGTGGATGCGGCTTGTCAGGCGGTGATGATGACCATCCAGTACGGCATACCTGTGGCTCGTATTGAACTACTGGACCAGATGTCTGTACGTGCGGCCAATGCCTATTCCGGGTTGGACCTACCTGAAACCCCGCTACTGTTGCTTGAGTTCCACGGGTCAGACAGTGGTGCCGCGGAACAGGCCGACAGCTTCGGTCAGATCGCCGAGGATTTCGGTGGCACGGATTTCGCCTCGACCTCGACGACGGAAGAACGCAACAAGCTTTGGCAGGCGCGGCACGATATGTACTGGGCCTGCCTGCAATTGCGCCCGGGGGCGAGCGGCATTTCAACTGATGTCTGCGTTCCGATTTCGCGACTGGCCGAATGCGTGACGGCGGCTCAGGACAAGGCGAAGGAACTTGGCTTGCAGGCTCCGATCGTTGGTCATGTCGGTGACGGGAACTTTCACACTTTGGTGCTGATTGACATGGACAGCGCGAAAGAAGTGTCCGCTGCCGAAGCTTTCGTCGGCTGGCTGAACGATCTGGCGATCTCGATGGACGGCACCTGCACCGGAGAGCACGGGATCGGGCAGGGCAAACGCCCCTATCTGGTCAAGGAACTTGGCGCAGCGACGGGCTACATGTCCGCGATCAAATCAGCACTGGATCCCGATAACATCATGAATCCCGGCAAGATTCTCTGACCCCACTTGCGAGGGTTGGTCATAACAACGCCTCAATTTTATGTGAGTGGTTCGGGCAAGAGCAGTATTTGATTCCGAGGTTATTCATGGGTGTATTGCGGTTCATCGGATTCCTGTTGATCGCCGTCATAGTTGTTGCAGGTCTGGACTATTTCCAACAGGACAAGAAAACCGAAGGCAGATTGTCGTTTGGCGGGTATGTGGACACCATCAATCAACGGTTCAACTTGTATCAGGCCGAACTCGCTGCTGAAGAAATTGAGCGTGAGCGGCAGAAACGTTGGAAAGAAGGACCCAGAGGCCATCTCCCCGCTTCGGCTGACAGTTGGGTCCGTCGCGCTATCGCCGATGCTGACTATGCTCGTGATGCTCGCGAGGGGGTTTTGCAGGATAACATAAGCGAGGCCGCCCGACCGCTGGCCAAGAAACTCGCGGTTCAAGAAGTCGAACAACTGGCCATCAAGCTTGATCGCACCAGTGCAGTTTACGAAGACGGCGTTCATACCGTTTGGCTTCAGATGCGGTTCAGAGCAAACGCAAAGTCCAACACCTTGGCTGGTAACATCGCAATGTCCATGGAAGGGTTGGGCACGGGTGCGCGGGATTACACGCCGTTCGGCATCATAGGCGGCGTGGCATATTTTCAGTTTGCGCAAAACAGATTCAGTGTGATCACCGTAGATGATCGGTCATTCTGGTCGATGGTCACCGCCGGGATCACGGATTTGGAAGCTGACCCCGGGTTTGATATCTATAAGGCGACCATTGGTCTGGGGGAAGAAATCCGTCTGCAAATCTATTCAGATGCGCCCGCGCCGAAGCTGCGCGGGTTTCTGGAGCAGTTGGATTATGACGAATTGAACGCTTTGCTCAGTCAACCGGTGCCCGGTGTCGGCAACGGGTCGAAATCCGATCCGGAACGCGAGGGCGATGTGGCGGCCGAGATGGCTGCATTGCGCAAGGAATTCGTCAAACTGCGCAATGAACTGGCGCGGTTGCGGCTTGAAAACATTGATGAGCTTTCGTTGATGGCCAACACACTGGCCAGCCAATATGGCTTGCCTAACGATGCTTTCGACCTCACGGCAAATAGAATCGAATCGTCAGAAGACCTGGTTCAGGTTGGATACCGCAAGGGGCTGGCGGATATCCTGGATGGCGAAATTCAGAAGGCTGAGACAGGCGGCGGGAATGTCTTTGGAAAGCTGTTTGCCAAATTCAGTGGAGATTCCGCTTCGGAGGAGGCTGAACCCGAGGCCACCGGTGGCGGGTTTCTGAGCGGTTTGATGTCGGCTTTTGGCAAATCCGATTCTGACAAGGAAACTGTGGTCCGTGTAAACAAAGGCGGATCAGGTACAAGCAGCGATTGCCTGACCAAGGGCGCATTCAAGCACTGCACTCTCGGCGGCGGATAGCGACCCTTCATAAGACACAAAAACGACCCGGCTCATCGCGTGGGTCGTTTTTCTTATATCACTGGTCGGATGAATGTCGCGCCGGGGCGCGCAAATGCGCCATATGGTGTCAACTGAATTCAAGGGGAGACACCCGGCTATGAAAACCCAAGTCAAAGCACTGGTCGTTGGCGGCGGCGCCGTCGGGACCTCGATCGCCTATCACCTGGCCAAAGCGGGCTGGGACGATGTGATGTTGATCGAACGGGACGAACTGACGTCCGGATCAACATGGCACGCGGCCGGTCTGCTGCCGCTGTTCAACATGTCCTATGCGACAACCCACATCCACAAATACTCGGTCGACTTTTACAAGACGCTTGAGGAAGAAACCGGCCTGAACGCCGGCTTTGCTGTCGTGGGCAACTTGCGCATGGCACAGACGCAAGAGCGTATGGATGAATACATGCTCTATGCGTCCACCGCCGAGACATGTGACGTTGCTTATGAATGGCTGACGCCCGATCAGATCAAGGAACGCTGGCCGCTGATCGAAACCAGCGATCTGAAGGGCGCGATCTATCACACCGAGGACGGCTACATTAACCCCGCCGACGTCACTCAGGCGATGGCCAAAGGTGCGCGTCAGCGCGGTGTCGACATTGTTCGCAAGATGCAGGCCGATGCGTTCCACTGGAACGGCACCCATTGGGAAGTTACCTGCACCAAGATGGTCGAGAAGGGTGGCAATCTCGTTCCTTCAGATGAGCAGGTTGTGATCACTGCCGAGCATGTCGTGACTGCATCAGGTAACCACGCACAGCGGACCGCCAAGATGCTGGGTATCAAGATGCCTGCGATCCCGGTTGAACACACCTTCATCGTCATGGACAAAGACCCCGAGCTGGTCAAATGGCGCGAAGCGGGCAACCCCGAACACCCCGTTGTGCGCGACGCCGACAACGAATCCTACGCGCGTGAGGAACGCGGTGGCTGGATTCTGGGTATCTACGAACATGGCGCTCCTGCGCAGTTCGAACATGGCGTGCCGGACAGCTTCCGCGCCGACCTGTTCCCGCTGGATCTGGACCGGATCGCGGATCAGTACATGGCGATGGCCGAACGCGTTCCCTCCTGCGCTGAATCCGGCCTGAAGGACGATTTCAACGGCCCAATCTGCTACACTCCTGACGGCAACCCGTTGGTTGGTCCGGCGCCGGGCCTGCGCAACATGTGGCTGGCCGAGGGTTTCTCGTTCGGCATCACCGCTGCTGGCGGCACCGGCTACTATCTGGCGCAGATGATGGTCGACGGCGAAGCCGAGATCGACATGGCCTCGCTAGACCCCAAACGCTACAGCAGCAACTGGATGACCACCGAATTCGCGGCGCGCAAGAACGAAGAGTGCTATGAGCACGTCTACATCCTGCACCACCCCGACGAAGAGCGTGAGGCCTGCCGTCCGCTGCGCACCGTTCCGGCCTATGACAGGCAGAAGGCGCGCGGAGCTCAGTTCGGCTGGGTGAACGGCTGGGAACGTCCGAACTATTTCGGCCCGCTGGACGCGTCGGACAATTTTGACAAGGAAAGCCGCTCGTTCCGTCGTGGTGGCTGGTGGCAGTATGCCGTCGAAGAAGCCAAGGCGATCCGAGAAGGCGTTGGCCTGATCGACGCGTCGGCCTTCACCAAGCATGTCGTCAAAGGCCCCGGTGCGACCCAGTTCCTGGATTGGTTTACGTGCAACAAGCTGCCCAAGGTCGGTCGTATCAACCTGACCTACGCGCTGACCTCGCACGGCACCACCCGCACCGAATACACCATCGTCCGCTATGGCGAGAACAACTACTACATCGTCTCCGCCGGTGCCTGGACCGAATATGACGCCGACTATCTGCGCAAGGCGGCCGAAGAGAAGATGGAGGAGTTCGGTTACATCGAAATCCAGGACGTGACCACGCAGTGGGGCGTCTTCGCCATCGCCGGACCCAAGTCGCGCGACGTTTTGAAAGAGGTCATCAAAGACGCTGACCCGGATACCGCGCTGTCCAACAAGCGCTTCCCGTGGTTGTCGGCCCGTCAGATCGAACTGGGCATGTGCCCGGTCAATGCGATCCGTGTGGCCTATACCGGTGAGCTGGGTTGGGAACTGCACCACCCGATCGAGATGCAGAACTACCTGTTCGACCTGCTGGAAAAAGCCGGTGAGAAGCACGGTATGAAGCTGGTCGGTGCACGCGCCCAAAACTGGCTGCGCCAGGAGAAATCCTATCGCGCCTTCGGCACTGAACTCGGTCGCGATGCGACCCCGCTTGAGGCTGACCTGCCGCGCTTTGTCGATCTGTCGAAAGATTTCTATGGCAAAGCCAAGCTGGAAGAGACCGGCGTGCGTGTGAAATGCTGCACTCTGCTGATTGATGGCCCGGACGATGCCGATCCGTGGGGTCGCGAGGTGCTCTATACGCCGGAGGGAGAGCGCGTCGGCCGTCTGACTTCGGGCGGTTACTCGGTCGCCTTCGAGAAATCCATCGGTATGGGTTATGTGAAGCCCGAACTGGCGGTCGAAGGCACCAAGCTGCAGGTCAAAATGCAGGACAAACTTTGGGATGCAGTTGTTACCTGCGACAGCCCCTACGATCCGAAGAATGAGGTCATCCGCAAGGATGGATAAATCAAAATGCCCCGGTTCTGACCGGGGCCTTTTTTGTCAGGATTGCTGGAAATCGACCAAGCTGACCTGCCCATCTTTGTTGCGATCCAGCGCTTTCAGCCAGATGTCAGTTCCGGTGATGAACTCGTCATGGCTGATCTGCCCGTCCTGGTTCGAGTCGTTGAATTCACGTTTCAGCGTATCGACTGCCTGCATCGCTTTGCTGCGCTCAGCTCCGGTTTCAGTCGCGGCGGCGCGGGTTGTGTCGAAAAGGTCATATTCTGCAGTGTCGAGAACACCATTCTCGTCAGCATCGAACATATAGAAAATGCCTTCGCGCTGCTCGGTCGCCTCTGGCAGGCTGATAATCCCGTCACTGTTCAGGTCCCAACTTTCGAAGAAATGTTCCAGCCCCTCATCCGCATGGCTGGCGGCGAATGCGGTACCTGCTGAAAAAGCCGCGATGAGAGCGGCAAAGATTGGTTTCATTTCATTTTACTCCATCGTTGTCTGGCATTGTCTGTGTGAAACGTGCAGCAGACCTCGATCCGTCAGGGACAAGGTGACGCAGTTAGCTGCCGGACAGCTCGTCGAAACAGTCCAAGGCCTTGGCGGCATACATCATCGACGGTCCGCCCCCCATCTGGATGGCCATAGCCAAAACATCCGACACTTCTTCTCGTGAGGCACCAGCCTTGATCAAAGCTTCGGTGTGCAGGGAAATGCAGGGTTCACAGCGTACGGCTATGGACATGCCCAAGGCGATGAATTCCTTGGTTTTATAATCCAGCGTACCGCCTTCCTTGACCGATTTCCCCAATGCGCCAAAAGCACGCGCGGTATCAGGAATGGTGCTGTTCAAGTTACGCAAGCCCTTGCGGGTTTCATCCAGCGCGTTTTGCCAGGTCATAGCAAAGCTCCTCTTCATACATATCAAAAATAGCATATGAAGCGGAGCAGCAAACTCGACTTTGATCTTGATCAGTTCGCCGGTTTTCTTGCGACGAAGGCAAGATTGTTCGCTGGCATCTCGGCGATTTCCAGCAATTCAAGCCCGTTGGCGCGCAGAAGTTCCTGCATTTGGGTATCGTCCTTATAGCCGATATCCGGGTCTTGCTGGATCAGAGCGTCATGGAATCGTTTGTCGCCATCACTTGTCAGCGCGCCTGCGCGCATAAAAGGCCCATAAAGAACCAGACGCCCCTTGGGTCGCAAGGTCAAAGCTGCTTCGGATACCAAAGCTGTCACCTCGGCCCAGCTGATCAGATGCAGAAGATTGATCAGAACGATAAGGTCTTTCTGGTCGAAACTCTGGCTCCAACCAAGGACAGTCGCGTCCAGATGAACCGGAGGCGCAACATTGGCCAATCCCGCAGAATAGGCGCTGATACTGGCCCGGCGTTCTGCTGAGATTTCACTGGGTTGCCAGTTCAGGCCGGGCAGGCGCTTGGCAAAGGCAAGAACATGCTGACCTGTTCCGCTTGCAAGCTCCAGCGCATCACCCGATTGAGGGGCAACGCGATCTAGCAAATCGCACAGGACGTCGGAATTCCGACTGGCTGCAGGTGCGACCAATCTGCCACCATCCCCTTCGTTGGCGACGCTGGCGTTCGAGGGCAACTTACGCTTGCTCATCGGCGGAGCCTTTCGGGTTTCAGCGCCGCAACTGCATCGGGATCAATCGCCGGTGCCGAACCTGACACCAGATCGCTAACCAGTTGTGAAGCCCCAGGCGCTGTTTGAAAGCCATAGCCGCCCTGAGCGGCAGACCAGATGAATGACCGATCCGCAGGGTCCGGCCCCAGAACCAGCGTGCCGTCCGGGGCAAAGCTGCGCAAACCGGCCCAGTTGCTTTCCAGACGTGTGACGGGCTCAGTCACCATTACTTCATAGCGGGCCAGACCTTCGGCCAATACCATATCGTCTGCATAGGCATCGTGGGGCGTGGTCGGGTCCGCCTCGGCAGGTGAGACCAGGAGCTTTCCTGCATCCGGTTTGGCATACCAGCTTTCCCCGACACCCAGCATCATGGGCCAGTTGCGAACATCGTGACCACCAGGCGCAGGAATACGTGCCATCGATCTGCGGCGTGGACTGATCCCAATTGGCTCAATTCCCGCCATCAGCGCGACCTCATCCACCCAGGCGCCAGCAGCGTTTACGATCTGACGTGCCTCGAACGTATCTTGCGCCTCGACGATCCAGTGTCCGGACTTGCGAATGCGCGTCACCCTCTGACGGGTGAGGACTTTGCCTCCGCCCGCTCGGATTCTGCGCGCGAAATCCTGCAAGACACGATCGGTGTCGACATCCCGAGCGCTGTTACTGAGCGCGGTAAACCCCACCGTCGAAAGATTCAGGATCGGAATGCGCTGCAGTGCATCCTCCAAATCTATCGGCTGAACGCCAAGGTCTGCCACGTCTTTCTCAAATTGATCCTGTTGATGCTTTGCCGCTACCAGCATCAATCCGCGCGGGGTGAGATAATCGTTGTCCTCAAAATAGGCGGCGCTGGCTTTGGACAGCGCCACAACCGAATCCGGCCCATACTCCTGTTCGAACAGGGCGGCAGATCGGCCTGACGTATGGTAGCCCAACGCGTCCTCAGCTTCGAGAACGATTACTTCACCATGTGCGGATAAGCGTGCAGCGGTGCTGAGACCGGCAATACCGCCTCCGATCACTAGAAAATCGATCATTCGCGCCTTTCTGATCCGGATATCCCGAACCGAACGGGTTGTATTTGAGTCTGAGCGGACCATTGCATGGGCGTCGTCGCCCGAAAAGACGCAAGTTCAAGGTATCGGACACTTGATCGCACGCTTCCAGACTGGTTTTAGTGCACATATCAGAAGATTTGGAGACAGACGTGGACATGGCAAACCTTCATCCAATGGCAACGGGCCATATCCCCGCTTATGTCACGCAGGCAGATGGCAGTGATTATCTTTTTACCTTCATGCTGATTTTCACCGTTGCCATGGTTGTTCTGATCGGCGTGGCGTATTTTACCCTGCATTCGATACCGGAAAAGATGGCGCATGAGACAAATCATCCGCAATTCCAACTGGTTGGGATTCTGGCGCTTCTGGCTCTGTTCACGCATAATGGCATCTTCTGGGTTGCTGCGGTACTGGTCGCTGGCTTCCAGTTTCCTGACTTTGCAGCGCCATTGCGCTCAATCGCTGACGCGATCCGGTCGTTGGCACCGGGGCAGACGCCGGCTCCGGAGCCCGAGCCAGAACCAAGCAAACCAGAAGTGCAGGGGCATTGAACCATGATTGAGACGATGCTGTGCGCACTGATTACCGTGCTTCCCGACTATCTGTTCCGTCGTTTTGTGCAAGGCAAGCGGATCGGGCATGAGATCACCCTGTTCACCATGTGGTACGAGCTGCGCTGGGGCCTCACGACCTGTGCCATTCTGGCGCTGACGGTGATTACGACGCTGTTTTACTTCCACCCATCCAGCAAAACTGCGGCGTCCTATTTCCGCACCGTGACGATCCTGCCGCAACTGGGGGGGCGCGTGTCCGAGGTTTATGTGCGCAACAATGAACAGGTCACCGCAGGTCAACCGATCTTCCGGATCGAGGATTTCGCCCAGACCGCTCAGGTTGAGGCCGCCAATGCGCAGATCGCACAGGTTCAAGCCTCGTTGAAAGTGGCCCAGACCGATCTGGCCGAGGCTGAGGCAGGGATCGCGGGCGCGCGTGCCGCCCTTGATCAGGCGCTGGAGGATCTGGAGCGTAACACAACCCTACGCGATGAAGGATCCAGCGCAGTGCGTCTGGCTGAAATCGACCGGCTCGAAAATCTGGTTGCCGAACGCGAGGCCCAGGTCAACGCAGCGGTCTCGCAGCGCGCAGCCGTCGTGCAACAGATCGAAGAGCTGATCCCTGCGCAACTGGCCAGCGCCAACGCGCAGCTGGATGCGGCGCTCACGGAACTCGAAAAAACCGTGGTCAGTGCGGGCGTGAGTGGTCGGGTTGAACAATTCGGTTTGCAGGTTGGCGATTATGTCAGCCCGCTTCTGCGCCCTGCGGGTATTCTTGTGCCATCCAACTCGGGTCACAACCGGTTTCAGGCCGCGTTTAACCAGTTGTCCGCGCAGGTCATCAAACCCGGCATGATCGGAGAGCTGGGCTGCATGACCAAACCTTTCACCGTGATCCCCGTGGTGGTGGTCGAGGTGCAGGATGTGATCCCCTCGGGCCAGATCCGCCCCACGGATGAGCTGCGGGACGTGCAGAACAACACCAACCCAGGCTCGATCCTTGTCTATCTTGAGCCGCTCTATGAGAGCATGGCCGACGATGTACCACCGGGCAGCAATTGTCTGGCGAATGTCTATACCGACAATCACGAACGGTTAGAGCATGAGGATCTGGGTTTCTGGAAAAAGTCATTCCTGCATGTGGTGGATACGATTGGCGTCGTTCATGCAGCGGGCCTGCGGTTGCGCTTGATACTGATGCCAGTGAACACGCTGGTTCTGAGCGGGCATTGAGCGGGAATAAACCGGTTCCAGCTTTTTGCTGAGACAAGGCATTCAGGTAAGCTACATGACCGGTCCCAACCGCTCTTCCGAATATGCGTGCGCCATTATCATGCAGGACGAAAAAGTGCTGCTCGGGCGGCGCGCGCATTTTCGGGCGTCCTATCCGAATTGCTGGGATTTCGTTGGTGAAAAATCGAAATCGGAGAAACGCCTGAGCAGGCTCTTATCCGTGAACTGAACGAGGAAATCGCCATTTCACCCATCGAACCCCGCTATTTCGATCAAATCGTCGATACCGGGGTCAATGCTGAAACGCCGCCGGTTTACCGGTTTTTTCTGGTCCAGAAATGGCAGGGCGGGGCTCCCGTTATCAACAACCATGAACACTCGCATCTTGAGTGGTTCAGCTTGCAGCAAGCCTGAGACTTGTCGAATCTGGCCTTGCCCGAATACCGCCCGCTGCTTCGCGCCGCTTTTGATCACGCAGGGTGATCCGGTAATCTGTATCAAAAAAAGGCCCGCCTGATGTGCGGGCCTTTGGTTAGTCAGCTTGTCTCGATCTTACTGCGGAATTTCATCTTACTGTGGAATTTCGCCTTCCAGCCCTTCGACGTAGAAGTTCATGCCCGCAAGTGTGCCGTCATCGGCCACTTCGCCCTCAGCCAGCCAGTCGCTGCCATCCTGCTTTTTCAGCGGTCCGGTGAAGGGGTGGTACTCACCCGCAGCCATGGAGGCTTTCATCGCCAGCGCTTCTTCCTTGACGTCGGCGGGAACCGCATCTGAAATCTCGCCGATCTCAACCATGCCTTCGCGGATGCCGTCCCATGTGTTCACGGTCTCCCACGAGCCATCCATCACCGCTTGGGTGCGCGCGATGTAGTAAGGCGCCCAGTTGTCGATGATCGAGCTGACGCGCGGGAACGGAGCGTATTCGCTCATGTCCGAGGCCTGACCGAAGGTAACGACGTTGCCCGCCTCTTGCGCAGCCGCCTGTGGCGCGGTCGAGTCGGTGTGTTGCAGGATCACGTCCGCGCCCTGTTCGATCAGAACGGTGGCGGCATCAGCCTCTTTCGCTGGGTCGAACCAGGTGTAGGCCCAGACGATCTTGAACTCGACATCCGGGTTCACCTTCTTGGCGTGGATATAGGCCGAGTTGATGCCGCGGATCACTTCGGGGATCGGGTAGGAACCGATGTAACCGATGATGTTCGACTTGGTCATCTTGCCTGCGATATGGCCCTGAACGGCGCGACCTTCGTAGAAACGGGCCGAGTAGACCGAGACGTTGTCGGCGGTCTTGTAACCGGTCGCGTGCTCGAACTTCACGTTCGGGAATTTCTTGGCCACGTTGATCGTCGGGTCCATGTAACCAAACGATGTGGTGAAGATCAGATCAGCGCCTTCCAGTGCCATCTGGGTCATCACGCGTTCGGCGTCCGGACCTTCGGGAACGGATTCGACGAAGACGGTTTCAACCTTGTCGCCAAACTCTTCCTCTACGGCCAAGCGGCCCTTGTTATGTTCATAGGTCCAACCGCCGTCGCCCACCGGGCCGACATAGACGAAACCGACCTTGGTCTTGTCTTGAGCCATGGCCCCCGAGGCCAGACCCAGCGCCATGGCGGCGCTTGCCAGAAGTGTAGTGAATTTCATGTGTTACTCCCCAAGTTGGTTTAGTTAGCCCCTAGTGTGAGGCATGGAAGGTCCGGCCCAATGCGGCAGGTGCGCTGCTCTTGTCGGCCGAAAGGATCACAAGCACAAGGATCGTGATGATATAGGGCGACATTGCCAGATACTCGACAGGAATGGCAACGCCCGCTGCCTGTAAATTAAGCTGCAACACGGTGATGCCGCCGAACAAATAGGCGCCCAGCAAGGCCCGCCATGGTTTCCAGCTGGCGAAGACCACCAGCGCAAGAGCGATCCAACCAACGCCGGCGGTCATACCTTCGGTCCATTGAGGGACGCGGATCAGGCTGATGTAAGCCCCACCAAGGCCCGCGCAAGCGCCACCGAACAGGATCGCCATGATGCGGATTTTGATGACTTTGTATCCAAGCGCGTGTGCCGCATCGTGGTTTTCACCCACCGCGCGCAGGATCAGACCGACACGGGTGTATTTCAGCGTGGCCCAAACGGCCGCCGTCAACGCGATGCCGACATAGAGGATTGGGTCATGCTGGAACAGGATCGGGCCGATCACCGGGATATCGCTGATCAATGGGATGTGGATATCGGCCATGTCCGGGGGTTTGACGCCCACATAGCTCTGGCCCATCAGGGCGCTGAAGCCGAGGCCGAAGAGGGTCAAGGCAAGGCCACTTGCCACTTGGTTGGCCAATGCCACCTGCGTCAGCAATACGAACAGTAGCGACAGAACCGCACCGCCTATGGCAGCCGCGATAAAGCCCAACCAGGGTGAGCCGGTTTCGACCGAGATCGCAAAGCCGCTGATTGCGCCGACGATCATCATGCCTTCGACGCCGAGGTTCAGGACGCCTGCCTTTTCGACGACCAGCTCTCCGATCGCGGCCAGCAGCAGGGGGGTTGCGGCCACCATCAGCGAGGCGACCAGAAGGACGGGGTTAATTTCACCAAGGTCCATATTACGCTACCTCGCTACGGGCCGCACGGATGCGGTAGTTTGTCAGAAGATCGAAAGCCAGCAGGAAGAACAGAAGCATGCCCTGAAACACCTGAATGGCAGCGGCAGGCAGACCCAGCTGCGACTGCGCGATTTCACCGCCGATATAGGTCAGCGCCATCAGCCCACCAGCCAGCAGGATGCCCACCGGGTGCAGGCGGCCCAGGAAGGCCACGATAATCGCGGTAAAGCCATAGCCGACGTTAAAGTCGATGCTGACCACGCCAGAGGGGCCCGAGACTTCAAACATCCCCGCCAGACCAGCGAGAGCGCCGGACAGACCCAAACAGAACAGGATCAGGCGAGCAGGGTTCACACCGGCAAACTTCGCGGCCCGAGGCGCTTCGCCTGTCAGGCGGATGTGGAAGCCCAGCATGTGTCGGTTCAGCAGCACATAGGCGAAGATCACAGCGATCAAAGCCGTGACGACACCCCAATGCATCCCTGATCCTGCAATCAGCTCGGCATTATGAGCGCTGTCATAGGACTGCAGATTACGCGAGCCCGGAAAACCGAACCCTTCGGGATTTTTCAACAGACCCAGCGAAACCGAGGCCAGCATCTGCTCGGCCACATAGACCAGCATCAGCGACACAAGGATTTCGTTGGTACCAAAGCGCACCTTCAGGAAGGCCGGGATCATCGCCCACAGCCAGCCGCCAAACGCGCCCGCAATCACCATGATCGGAAAGATGTAGAACGCATCCAGAGGGTAGAAGGCCAGACCAGCACCGGCGCCAAAGATGGCACCCATGATGTACTGCCCCTCGGCCCCGATATTCCAAATACCGGCGCGGAAGCCCAGTGACAGACCGATGGCGATCAGCACCAGCGGCGCGCCTTTAACCAGCAATTGCGGGCGGTAATAGAACGCGAACTCACCAAACAGCGGTTCCCAGAAAATGGTGCCGATGGCCTCGACCGGGTTCTTGCCCAGAATGGCGAACAGGATGCCGCCAAAAACCATCGTTGCCAGCACCGCGACCAATGGGGTGGAATAAGACCACGCCTTGGACGGCTGAGGCCGTTTCTCCAACACAATCATCTGCTCATACCCCCGTGTTTCTCTTTTCTTTTAACTGTTTAGACATGGGCCACCTCCATGCCATGCGCACCGCCCATCATCAGCCCGATCTCGTCAACGGTCAGGCCCGTGGTTTCGCGCGGGGCGCTTAGTCGTCCTTCGTTCAGTGCGGCAAAGCTGTCGGAGATTTCCATCAGTTCATCGAGGTCTTGCGAGATGCAGATGACCGCAGTTCCCTTGGCCGCCAGATCCAGAATGGCCTGCCGGATCGAGGCCGCCGCCGCCGCATCCACGCCCCATGTCGGCTGGTTCACCACCAGAACATCCGGGTTCTGCAACACTTCGCGACCGATCACGAACTTCTGCAGGTTCCCTCCCGACAGCGAGCGCGCCGCGTTCTCAGGGCCCGGCGTCCGGACGTCAAAAGCGCTGATGATCTTCTCAGCAAAGCTCTTTGTTTCGGTCCATTTAAGGAAGCCGTTACTCTCAAGCCCTTCGCGGACCGAACCGGTCAGCAGGGCGTTTTCGATCAGGCTCATATCCGGCGCCGCCGCGTGACCCAGCCGTTCTTCGGGCGCGGTCAGCACGCCTAGTTTCCGCCTGGCAGTCGGGCCGAGTTTACCAATACGCTGGCCGTTGAATTTGATCGCGTCGGCGGCCGTCTGAATTTCACCTGACAGCACACCCAGCAGTTCGTCCTGGCCGTTCCCAGCGACGCCACCAATGCCCAGAACCTCGCCCTTGCGGACGGTCATGTGGATATTCTTCAGCGCCGTACCGAACTCTGATGGCGACGGCACCGACAACCCACTGACATCCAGCGCAACATCCCCGAACTCACGCCCCGATCGCTCCGGTGTCTGCAGGGTCGAGCCCACCATCATCTCGGCCATGTCACGCGCCGAGGTCTCAGCCGGGACACACTCGCCCACGTTCTTGCCCAGACGCAGGATCGTGGCGTGATCACACAGAGTGCGGATCTCTTCCAACTTGTGCGAGATATAGAGGATCGAGGTGCCCTCGGACCGCAATTTGTTCAGCGTCTCAAAAAGGATATCAACCTCTTGCGGAGTTAGAACCGAGGTTGGCTCGTCCATGATCAGCAGCTTCGGATCTTGGAGCAGGCAGCGGATGATCTCGACCCGCTGACGCTCGCCGGCGGACAGGTCTCCAACGGTTCGGTAGGGGTCGAGAGGCAAGCCGTAGGTCTCGGATACTTCTCGGATTCGCGAGGCCAGATCACCCATCGGGGGCGGGTTCTCCATCCCCAGCGCGATGTTCTCGGCCACGTTCAGTGCGTCAAACAGCGAGAAGTGCTGGAACACCATCGCGATCCCATCGCCGCGCGCCGCGCGCGGTTCTGGCGGCGCAAAAGGTTGGCCGCGCAGCAGCATCGTACCGCTGTCGGGTTTCACCAATCCGTAGATCATCTTCACAAGCGTGGATTTGCCCGCGCCGTTTTCTCCCAGCAAGGCGTGAACCTCGCCTTCGCCGATGTCAAACGACACCTGATCATTGGCCACGACGCCGGGATAGGCCTTGGTCAGCCCTTGCAAGCTCAAAAGTGGAGTGGTCACGCGCTCAGGTCCTTCTTCAACTCGGTTTGTCGGGCCGGACGCAACAGTTGCGCGGCAACGCCGACGGCGATCATTTGCGGGTGTTTGCCCAAGCCGGGATCGCCGATTGGACAAGTGATCCGGCTGATCCGCTCGGGCGAATGCCCAAGGGCTGCCAACCGCGACCGGAATCGCGCCCATTTCGTAGCCGAGCCGATCAGCCCCGCAAAGCGGAAATCGTGCAAAAGCAGCCGGTTGCACAATTCCAGATCCAGATTGTGTGAATAAGTAAGCACAAGGTGCTCGGCATTGGGTGGTGCATGGCGAACCAGCTCGGTCGGTTTGGCGGCTGGAACTGTAGTGACACCAGCTGGGACCGAGGCCGGGAAGCGCTCGGGTCCGGTGTCGACCCAGGTGATCGCAATGCCGGGCAAGGGGGACAGAACATCCACCAGTGCCCGTCCGACATGGCCTGCGCCCCATATCCATAGGTTCCAGGTCGGCTTGTGCAACGGCTCAACCATCCAGCCGTCGATCAGTTGCGGTTCGGGGGCAATCCCCTGACCGCGCGCAGTTGCCAGCAACCTTTTCACGGACAGAGGCATTTCGCCTTCCGAGGCAGACCGCACTATGATCGTGTCGTCGAGCGCTTCAACCGCCTTTAGATCAAAGACTTCGCTAAAAAGTGAAACTGCACCGCCGCAGCATTGACCCATATCGGGGCCGAGCGCGTGGTGGGTCAGGCGGGATTGGGCTGTTTGTTTCCGCGCGATCTCTGCCGCCTGAAATTCCAGTGCCCCACCACCAATTGTGCCGCTTTGCCCGTGTTCCCAAACCAGCATTGCAGCGCCGACTTCGCGCGGGGATGACCCCTTGATCGCAGCAATGACCACCCGGGTGACTTTCCCGTGGGTTTTGACCGCCTCCCTCAAAGCCTCTCGATCAAATCCCATCAGATGCCTCCCTTCATCCTTTGGACGCCGTGCCAGACTTCCTCGGCCGTGGCAGGAGCATTCAGCGCCGAGTAGCTCTCGCCGCAGGCTGTAACCGCATTCGACAAGGCCAGCCACGCCGATATGCCCAGCATGAACGGCGGCTCTCCGACGGCTTTGGAACGATAGATCGTGTCCTCGCGGTTCTCGCCGTCCCAAAGTGCGACGTTGAAGATGTCAGGTCGGTCCGAGCAGGCCGGGATTTTGTAGGTCGAGGGCGCGTGCGTGCGCAGATTGCCCTTGCCGTCCCAGACCAGTTCCTCGGTCGTCAGCCAGCCGGCACCTTGCACATAACCGCCCTCAACCTGTCCGATATCCAGCGCTGGGTTCAGCGAGGCACCGGCATCATGCAGAATATCGGTGCGCAGGATGCGGTTCTCGCCGGTCAGTGTGTCGACGGCGACCTCGGTGATTGAGGCTCCGTAGGCAAAGTAAAAGAACGGACGACCGCGCCCGGCGATCCGGTCCCATTCGATTTTGGGTGTTTTGTAGAACCCGGTTGCCGACAGGCTGATACGACCCTGATAGGCCAACGCAGCAGCTTCGGCGAAGGTATAGCGTTCTTCGCCGACCGAAACGTGGCCGTCCGAGAAGGTAACAGTTGACGGATCGGCTTGGTGCCGCTCGGCCAGATAGTCAGCCATCCGGCCGCGGATCGTGTCGCAGGCGGCTTTCACTGCCATACCGTTCAGGTCACTGCCCGAAGACGCTGCTGTGGCCGAGGTGTTCGGCACCTTGGCGGTATCTGTGGCAGTAATCTTGACCATCTCCAGCGGAATGCCAAAGCGGGATGCTGCGACTTGAGCGACCTTCTGGAACAGACCCTGCCCCATCTCGGTGCCGCCATGGTTCAGGTGGACCGAGCCGTCCTGATAGACATGCACCAGTGCGCCCGCCTGATTCAGATGAGTCAGCGTGAAGGAAATCCCGAATTTGACCGGAGAGAAGGCGATGCCCTTCTTGATCACGCTGTTCTCGGCATTCCATTTTTCTATCGCTGCCTTGCGCGCGGCATAGTCGCTGGATTTCAGCAGAGCTTCGGTCATGCCGTGCAGTTCGAAATCGCTGACCTCCATCCCGTAGGGCGTGGTGTTGCCGCCTGCGGGCAGGGGGCGCACAGGGGTGTCCCCCATCTCAACTGCGCCCCGGCTTGTCAGGTCTTCATGCGGGTCGGGGTGACCCAGTGGTTTCTCTGCCGGCGCAGCCTCAGCAACCTTGTGCGCTGGTTCATAATAGTTGCGACGGCGTAGTTCGACTGGGTCCAGCCCCAACTCATACGCCGCATGATCCATAACGCGTTCGATGCCGACCATGCCCTGAGGGCCTCCGAACCCGCGATAGGCGGTGGCGGATTGGGTGTTCGTCTTCAGCCGGTGGCTCTCGATCCGGGCATTTGGCAGCAGATAGGCATTGTCTGAATGCAGCATCGCTCGGTCCGCGACGGGCAGAGATAGGTCCTGTGCCCAGCCGCAGATTGCGTGGTGTAGGAACGAGACGCCCTGAATGTGCCCGTTCGCATCGAACCCGGCCTTGTAGGAAATGCGGAATGCGTGGCGCTTGCCGGTGATGATCATGTCGTCATCGCGGTCATAGCGCATCTTGCAGGCTTTGCCGGTTGCACGCGCTGCAACAGCACAAGCCACTGCCAGAGCATTGCCTTGGCTTTCCTTGCCGCCAAAGCCTCCGCCCATCCGGCGGGTTTCAACCCGGACCGCGTGCATGGGAACACCCAAAGCGTCGGCTACTTTGTGCTGAATCTCGGTCGGGTGTTGGGTCGAACTGTGCACCAACATGTCCGCGCCTTCATTCGGCACGGCCAATGCAGCTTGACCTTCGAGGTAGAAGTGCTCTTGTCCGCCAAGTTCGAAAGACCCTTCGATCACGAGGGTCGCGCCAGAGATAGCCGCATCTGCATCACCCTTGGCGTAAATGCGCGGGCCACCTTCGAACCGGCTGTCAGCGGCTAGAGCCTCTTCGACTGTCAGGATCGGGGTTTCTTCCGCGTAGTCGATCTTCCCAAGCCGTGCGGCTTTGCGAGCGGCCAGATGGCTGGTTGCGACAACCAGAAATACAGGCTGGCCGATATAGTGAATGGTGCCGTCTGACAGCAGAGGCTCATCATGGATCGACGGAGAGACATCGTTTGCGAAGGGCAAATCCTCAGCAGTCATCACCATGACAACGCCTTCGGCAGCTTTCACAGCTGACAGGTCGATCGATGTGATCTTGCCCTTGGCGATCGGGCTCAGCCCAAAGGCCAGATGCAGAGAACTCTTTGGCGTCGGTATATCGTCCACATAACGGGCCGAGCCGGACACATGCAAAGGGGCCGCATCGTGGGGGAGGGGTTTGGTCACGCTCATGCCGACACCTCCAATACGTTGGTCACCTCGCCCTGATCTTCGAAGTAATACCTCTCGAGCATCGCTTTGGCGGTTTCCAGACGATAGGTGGCCGAGGCGCGCATGTCCGTGAGTGGTGAGTAATCGTCGGCAAAGGCAGGAAGCGCGGCGCCAATCGTCTCGCGCGACCAGGGTTTGCCGATCAGTGCGGCCTCGACATGGGATGCCCGTTTCGGAGTACCAGCCATGCCACCAAACGCGATGCGCGCTTCGGTGACTGCTCCGTCCGTAACGGTGATATTGAAACACCCGCACACAGCTGAAATGTCCTGATCGAACCGTTTGCTGAGTTTGTAGGCTTTCAGGCGATCTGTCTGACGCGGGAAGCTGACGGCTTCGACAAACTCACCGGGTGCGCGATCTTGCTTGCCGTAGTCGATAAAGAACTCTTCCAAAGGAAGGGACCGGCGGGCTTCGCCTTTGCGAAGGTGTAAAGTTGCGCCCAAAGCAATAAGCGCAGGCGGGTTGTCCCCGATGGGCGAGCCATTGGCGATGTTGCCACCGACGGTCGCGGCGTGGCGCACCTGAACGCTGGCGTAGCGGCGGATCATTTCGGCATAAGAGGGGTGCAGGTCAGCAAGCGCCTCTCCTATACGGTTCATATCGACCATGGCGCCGAAACGGATTTCTTTGTCGGTGATGGTGATCTCTTTCAGATCTTCGCAGCGATTGAGGAAGATCACTGGGTCCAGATCACGCAACTGCTTGGTGACCCACAGACCCACATCGGTCGCTCCGGCCACCAGAGTGGCATCGGGGTTTTCGGCATAGACAGCCGCAAGCTCGTCGGACGATCCCGGCAGCATCGGCGACGCGGCAGGGCTTGCGACGGGTTTGTCTTTGACCCAAACCGGTACAGGTTGCTCCTCGGCGGCTTTCGCTGCTCGGATAATGGGCGCATAGCCGGTGCAGCGACACAGGTTTCCGGCAAGCTGAGTGTCATGATCCGTCGCGCCAGTCGCGTGACCGGCAACCATCGACATGACAAAACCGGGGGTGCAGAAGCCGCATTGCGAGCCATGCAGGTCTACCATCGCCTGTTGCACCGGGTGCGTCTCGCCATTCGGGCCGCTTGCGCCTTCGACGGTGCGCACGGCTTTGCCATGTAGCTGAGGCAGGAACAGGATGCAGGAGTTCAACGCCTTGTGGCCACCGTCATCCGTCACCATGACGGTGCAAGCACCGCAATCGCCCTCGTTGCAGCCTTCCTTGGTGCCGGTCAGGCTGCGATCCTCGCGCAGCCAGTCCAGTAGGGTAGCCGTCGGATCAACGTCGGTCAACTCCACTGTCTCTCCGTTCAGAAGAAACGTGATATTCATTCGAGAAACCCGTCGCGTTACCCGGTTGCGCCCGTTTGGCCCTCCTTCGATGCGACGTAGAAAGAGTGGCGGGCGTTAGCTTGCCATCAGATGTTAGAAACAGCGCACCTTATCTGGCAAGAAAAACTGCCTATATGATACACCATTGGACCCGCGCGGCTTATAAATATCGCGTTTGTTTAAAAGTCAGTCGCTTGTAAATAAAGCGCTTTTTGAACTCGGCCCCAGATCAATCCCGAAGCACCTTCTAGAAAAGCCAAATAATCAACGTCGATTTTTTAAGCATTCAAAAGCGTCGGTTCCCGCTTTTGCAGCGCCGCTGGCTGGGATAGCGTAGGGGTCATGAGCAGTACCCCTCGATTCATTCACCTCCGCGTTCACACCGAATATTCACTGCTGGAAGGCGCCGTGCGACTGAAGAAGTTGCCGGGCTTGTGCGAGCAGATGGACATGCCCGCCGTTGCGGTGACAGACACCAATTCGATGTTCTCAGCCCTCGAGTTCTCGGTAACCGCAAGCGGGGCTGGCATCCAGCCCATCATGGGGTGCCAGATTGATCTCACATACGTTCGGGTGCAGCCGGGTGAAAAGACCAAACCTCCTGCGCCATTGGTTCTGCTGGCACAGTCAGAGGTGGGATATGAGAACCTGATGAAGCTGAGCTCCTGTCTCTATGTAGACAAGGGTGGTCAGTTGCCGCAGGTCACTTTGGATGAGCTGGCGGAGCGATCAGACGGTCTGATCTGTCTGACCGGTGGCCCCGACGGGCCGGTGGGGATGCTGTTGCAGCAAGGGCAACGCCCGGCAGCAGAGGCATTGGTGGATCGGCTGGCAGAGATGTTCCCGGACCGCCTGTATATCGAACTACAGCGGCACCCCGGGGAGGACGGTCAGCCCGAGGCCGAGCGTCTGTCCGAGCGTGGCCATGTCGAGATGGCCTATACCAAGAACCTTCCGCTGGTCGCCACCAACGATGTCTATTTCCCGACCTCGAATATGTATGAGGCGCATGACGCGCTGATCTGTATCGCCGAGGGGGCCTATGTCGACCAGCAGGAAGGCCGCCGCCGCCTGACCGCGCAGCATTATTTTAAGTCGCAGCAAGAGATGGTGACACTGTTCGCCGACCTGCCCGAAGCGATTGAGAACACGGTCGAGATCGCCAGACGCTGCGCCTTCATGGCCTATCGCCGCGATCCGATCCTACCGAAATTCGCGGATGATGAGGTGGCAGAACTGCGCCGCATCGCCAATGAGGGTTTGCAGAAACGTCTGGCCGTTGTTCCGCATGCGGTAACGCCCGAAGAATATCAGGAACGGCTGGATTTCGAACTCGGCATCATCGAAGGTATGGGCTTTCCCGGGTATTTCCTGATCGTTGCGGACTTTATCCAATGGGCAAAGGATCATGACATTCCAGTGGGGCCGGGGCGGGGCTCAGGTGCCGGATCTCTGGTGGCTTACGCGTTGACAATCACCGACCTTGACCCGTTGCGTTACAGCCTGCTGTTCGAGCGGTTCCTGAATCCCGAACGGGTCTCGATGCCCGACTTCGATATCGATTTCTGCATGGATCGCCGCGAAGAGGTGATCCGTTATGTTCAGCAGAAATACGGGCGCGACAAGGTGGGGCAGATCATCACCTTTGGTGCGTTGCTGTCGAAGGCTGCAGTCCGCGATATCGGGCGAGTCTTGCAGATGCCATACGGGCAGGTGGATCGCCTGTCCAAGATGATCCCGGTAGAGGGCGTCAAACCGGTTTCCATCGAAAAGGCGCTAAAAGACGAGCCGCGTCTGCGGGAAGAGGCGCGAAACGAAGAGGTGGTGGAGCGTCTGCTTACCTATGGCCAACAAGTCGAAGGCCTATTGCGGAACGCTTCGACCCACGCGGCGGGGGTTGTGATCGGAGATCGCCCTCTGGATGCGCTGGTGCCGCTCTATCAGGACCCTCGGTCCGACATGCCCGCGACACAGTTCAACATGAAATGGGTGGAGCAGGCCGGGCTGGTCAAGTTCGACTTTCTTGGCCTGAAAACGCTGACTGTGATCCAGAACGCAATGGATCTGATCTTCAAATCCGGGCGTGACCTTCACATAGCGCCCGATGGCACGGAACTCTACGAACCCGCTGACGGAGCTGTGAACCAGATCAACGCCATCCCGCTGGATGATGAAGCGACGTACAGGCTCTATTCAGCGGCCAAAACGGTTGCGGTGTTCCAGGTGGAAAGCTCGGGCATGATGGATGCGCTCAAGCGTATGAAGCCCGACTGCATCGAAGATATCATCGCGCTGGTCGCGCTCTACCGTCCCGGCCCTATGGAGAACATCCCCAAGTTCTGCGAGGTTAAGAACAAGCTGAGCCAGCGGGACACATTACATCCCTCCATCGACCATATTCTGGACGAAACCCAAGGCATTATCGTTTATCAGGAACAGGTGATGCAGATCGCCCAGGAAATGGCGGGCTACAGCCTCGGCGGCGCGGACCTGTTGCGCCGCGCGATGGGTAAGAAAATCCAGGAGGCGATGGATGCTGAACGGCCCAAATTCCTCAAGGGCGCTGCTGAGAACAATGTGGACGAGGCCAAGGCGACCGAGGTCTGGAACCTGCTGGACAAGTTCGCCAACTACGGTTTCAACAAATCTCACGCCGCTGCTTACGCGGTGGTCAGTTATCAGACCGGTTGGCTGAAGGCGAACCATCCGGTCGAGTTCATGGCGGGTGTCATGAACTGCGATATTCATCTGACCGACAAGTTGGCGGTGTACTTTGAGGAGGTCCGCAAAGGATTGGACCTGCCTTATGTGCCGCCCTGCGTAAACCGTTCGCTTGCAACGTTCGACGTGGTGGATGGAGAACTTGTCTACGCGCTGGGCGCGCTCAAGAACGTAGGTGTTGAAGCGATGAATCTCGTGGTTGCGGGGCGAGACGATAAGCCCTTTGTCAACCTGTTCGACTTTGCCCGCCGGGTTGACCTGAAGAAGGTTGGCAAACGTCCGCTTGAGATGATGGCGCGTGCCGGAGCGTTCGATCAACTGGACGGCAATCGACGTCGCGTGTTCGAAAGCCTCGATGCGCTTGTGAGCTATTCGAGTGCGATCCACGAGCAGAGAAACTCCAACCAGGTCTCGCTGTTTGGCGAAGCAGGGGACGACCTGCCCGAGCCGCGCCTTTCGCCCAGCCCCGACTGGCTGCCAGCTGAACGTCTGAGCGAAGAGTTCAAAGCGATCGGGTTCTACCTGTCCGGCCACCCGCTCGACGACTACATGCCAGCGCTCAAGCGCAAACAGGTACTGACGCTGGATGAGGTGATCGAAAAGGCCCGCTCAGGCCCATTGATTGCCAAAATGGCAGGCGTCGTCGCCGGACGGCAAGAGAGGAAATCGGCCCGCGGCAACCGCTTTGCTTTTGCGCAGCTCTCCGATCCGACAGGAGCTTACGAGGTCACGCTGTTCTCGGAGACGCTTGAGAAATCGCGCGAGTTTCTGGAGACCGGCGCGCAGGTGGTTCTGACCGCCGAAGCAACCATGGAGGCCGATCAGCTCAAGCTTCTGGGCCGATCTGTCGGCCCGGTCGATGCGGTCGTGGCCGAGGCCGGAGCAACAGGTTTGCGTATCTATCTGGATCAGCCAGAGGTCTTGCCGACCGTGGCAAAGGTGCTGGAAGATGCGAGCACTGCGGCCAAGGGTGCCAGTAAGGGGCCGATCCAGCTGTGTCTGCTGGACCCCGCCCTGCCGGGGGATGTCGAAATGGACCTGGGCCAGGATTTCCCCATCAACCCGCAGATCAAAGGGGCGATCAAATCGCTGGACGGTGTCATGTCGGTCGAAGAGATTTAGAAGCCGGTTTTATTGCCACAGCGTTTTCGCGCAGATAGGCTGCCTTTGCACACTCTTTACGCGTGAAACAGGAGGGCATTGGTTTGGCATTTTCAGGTATTGGCTCCAGAGCGATGGTTTTGGCGGGTGCAATCTCGCTTACCGTGGCGACCGCGGCATTTGCGGATGATAAAAAGAAGAAAAAGACTATCGAAGGCGCGCTGATTGGTGCCGGTGTTGGTGCGCTGATCGGTGACGGCAAGGGCGCGGCGATCGGTGGTGTAGCCGGGGCGATTATCGGACATAACTGGAAATGACTGCCATGCGTATGACCTCATTCAGAAGTGTTTTTGCAGGGATTTGCGTGTTACTGCCGGGTTGGTCGATAGCTGACGAGGCTGCAGATCAGATGGTGCAGGATGCGTTGCCTGTGATGCACTACACATGCGCCTCGATTGCTGAAGAAGCGGATGGTGACGAAGCCTTTGTTGTGGCCGTTGTTGAAAAGATGACGGCCCTGTCGCTCTACAATCGCCAGATCAATATCGAAGATCATGCGACGACCGACGAAGAAAAAGCCCAACTGCGCGAAACCTTCATCGCTGCATTGTCCGAGGGTTGCGCAGCGGACAAAGATGCCCTGTTGGGAGGAGTGGTCGATAACGCGGTGAAATCTACGCTGGGGTTATGACCGCTTAGTAATGCGGTGGGCGTTCGTCGCCGAACACGACCCCGCCTGATCCTTCCTGTGCCCGTTCGGCCTCGCGCTGTAGCAGCATCTCGATCCGGCGGGTGAGGCGGTCGATTTCGCTCTGTTGTTTGGTCACAACCGCGTTCAACTCGTCCACGGTGCGAGTCAGATGGGCGATCTGTTCTTCCAGATGCTGCATAGAGTTCTCCTTACACGCGTCTCATAGCGACCCTGTGACGCCGTGGCCAGTGAAACCCCGCCTTGCCCCGATGCAGGCCATGGGATAGACCGCGCGCGGAACACTAAGCCCCAAGGACGCCCCATATGGCCAAGCCCAAGAAACAGCCCCGCCCCAAGGCCGTCACGCCAAAAGGGTTCCGCGACTATTTCGGCCAGGAAGTCTCGCAGCGCACCGAGATGCTGCGGACGATTGCGGGCGTCTATCATCGCTATGGGTTCGACGCTTTGGAGAGCAGCGCGGTCGAGACGGTTGAGGCGCTGGGCAAGTTCCTGCCCGACGTGGACCGCCCGAACGAAGGTGTGTTTGCGTGGCAGGAGTTTGACGAAGGCGGCAACGGCGACTGGATGGCCCTGCGCTATGATCTGACCGCGCCTCTGGCCCGCGTCTATGCGCAGCACCGAAACGATCTGCCGACGCCCTATCGTCGCTATGCGATGGGTCCGGTTTGGCGCAACGAAAAGCCGGGGCCGGGGCGGTATCGCCAGTTTTATCAGTGCGATGCGGATACGGTCGGCACGGCCTCGATGGCTGCGGATGCCGAGATCTGTGCCATGCTTTCGGACACCTTGGAGACTGTGGGCATTCCACGCGGCGACTATCTGGTGCGCGTGAACAACCGCAAGGTTCTGAATGGCGTGCTTGAGGCGATGGGACTGGGTGAAGACGCCGCCGCCCGTGACAATGTCCTGCGCACCATCGACAAGTTCGACAAGGTGGGCGAGGCCGGTGTCCGCGAGCTGCTGACCAAGGGCCGACTGGATGCGTCTGGCGCGTTTATCGACGGCGTGGGCCTTAGCGACGATCAGGCCGAGCCTGTGATCGCCTTCCTGACCTCCAAAGCTGCAGATACTGCCGGGACGCTGGCCAATCTGCGCGTTGCCGTAGGCGACAGCAAGATCGGCGCGGATGGTATTGCCGAGCTGGAACAAATTGGTGCTCTGCTGGATGCGGGCGGATATGGCGCGGATCGGATCGAGATTGATCCTTCGGTCGTACGTGGCCTCGGCTACTATACCGGGCCGGTTTATGAGGCCGAACTGACCTTTGAGATATTCGATGAGAAAGGCCGCAAGCGGCAGTTTGGATCGGTGTCAGGCGGCGGGCGTTATGACGATCTGGTCAAACGCTTCACCGGGCAGGAAGTGCCTGCAACTGGTATCTCGATTGGCGTGGACCGCCTGCTGGCCGCTCTGCGCGAGAAGGGCCGGATCACCGCGCAGGCGACAGGCCCCGTGGTTGTCACAGTGATGGACCGCGACCGCATGGCCGACTATCAGGCGATGGTGGCCGAGTTGCGCAATGCCGGTATTCGGGCCGAGGTCTATCTGGGCAACCCCAAGAACTTCGGCAATCAGCTGAAATATGCGGATAAACGGAACTCTCCGGTTGCGGTGATCGAAGGCGGCGATGAGAAGGCGAATGGTATTGTGCAGATCAAGGACCTGATCCTTGGGGCCAAGATCGCCGAGAGCGCCACGCTGGAGGAATGGAAAGAACGCCCCAGCCAGTTCGAAGTGCCACGTGGCGATCTGGTCGCCAAAGTGCGTGAAATTCTGGACAGTCAGGACTAACCCATGGCGAACCGTTCCCAGATACAGGCCCGCGCCTCCATGATGCGTGTCCGGTTCGAGGCGGCGGGCGCGCAGGTGGTGGACACGCCCCTGCTGCAACCGGCCGGGACGCTGTTGGATCTTTACGGGGAAGATATCCGCGCGCGTGCCTACGTGACCTCGGACGCGCTGCGGGGTGAGCAGATGCTGCGCCCGGATTTCACTCTGCCGGTGGTCCAGATGCACATGTCCGAAGGAGCTGAGCCCGCGCGTTATACTTATTCCGGCGAAGTGTTTCGCCGTCAGGAGCACGACCCGGACCGGGCCAACGAGTATATTCAGGTCGGTTACGAAGTCTTTGACCGCGAAGATCCCGCCGGGGCCGATGCCGAAGTGTTCTCGTTGTTTGCCCTGCAGCTGCGTGGGTTGCCGCTGCGGGCAGCGACCGGCGATATCGGCATTCTGACCGCTGCCGTTGCCGGGCTGAAAACAACCGACCGTCGCAAAGCCGCGCTTATGCGGCACCTCTGGCGGCCACGCCGGTTCCGCGTTTTGTTGGACAGATACGCCGGACGCAAATCAGGGCCCGAGGGCCGGGATGCGCTGCTGGACGCTGCCGACCCATTGGTGATGGATACGCCCATGATCGGCAAGCGCCGCGCTCCGGAGATACTTGAACGGATCGAAGCTTTGCGCGAAGACCGAGCCGCGCCGCCGATCTCGGACAATGAACTGGCCGGGCTGGAAACGCTGCTGAACGTGCGCGAGACCATGCCATTCGCGCTGGAACAGTTGCGCGACGTAGCGGTCGACCTGCCTCAGATTACACCCGCTCTGGATCGGCTCGAGGCCCGGATCGCTGCCCTGCAGGCGCGGGGTGTGAATGTTGATCGGCTAGATTTTGAGGCATCCTACGGCCGGACATCGATGGAGTATTACGACGGTTTTGTCTTTGGCTTCTACGCCGAAGGCCGCCCTGATCTGCCGCCGGTCGCAACTGGCGGGCGCTATGACGCGCTGACCCGGCAGTTGGGTGACGGCTCGGAGATCCCTGCCATCGGCGGTGTGATCCGCCCCGATCTGATGCTGGAAGTCGAGGAGGGCGCGCAATGAGCCTGAAACTGGGCGTGCCTTCGAAGGGCCGGTTGATGGATAAAACCTTCGCATGGTTCGAAAAGCGCGGCATCACCCTGTCGCGCAGCGGATCGGATCGCGAATATGCGGGTAAGGTCGAGGGGATCGACGGTGTCTCGCTGATCCTGCTCTCCGCCGGAGAAATCCCCCGTGAACTGGCCGCCGGGCGCATTCATCTGGGCGTCACCGGCGTCGATCTGGTGCAAGAGAAGCTGCCGCGCTGGGAACAGCAGGTCGAAGAGGTCGCGCCGCTGGGCTTTGGCAAGGCGGATCTGATCATTGCGGCGCCTGCCTGCTGGGTCGACGTTGATACTCTGGATGATCTGGACGCGGCAGCGGCGGGTTTCCGTAAAGCCCATGGTCACCGGCTGCGCATCGCCACGAAGTATCATCGCTTGGTTCGGGAATTCCTGACCGACGCAGGCGTCGCAGATTACACGCTGGTCGATAGCCAGGGCGCGACAGAGGGCACTGTGGTCAACGAAACCGCCGAGGCGATTGCGGACATCACCTCGACCGGCGAGACGCTGCGCGCGAACCACCTGAAAATCCTGTCGGACGGGTTGATCCTGCAGTCACAGGCGACCTTGTGGCGCAGCCGGGTTGCGAAATGCGACGCGGACGAAAAAGCAATACTGAACGACCTGCTGGATCGTCTGCGCTAAAGTACGCCGATATCCGCCAGTGCGCGGTTCATTTCGTCGGGCAGGGCGTCGTCCTGCTCGCGAGTTTCCGGCAGGTCGGCAGGCGTATCCTCCGGTTTCAGATAGCGCCAGCCTTGGAAAGGACGTTTCAGGGCATTTTGCGTGCGGTGCACCTCGGGGTCCAGTACAATGGCGCAACGACGGATGCCGTCCTCGCCGCGCACCTCATCCAGCCGCAGGATGCGCTGGCGGCACTGCACGACGCCCTTGATCACCCAATAGATTGAACCGCCATTTAGAATCTCAGCCTCGCGCTTGGGCCACATGCGGGTGACGTGGCGCGGGCAGCCGTCTTCATAGAGAGGCTTTCGGCTGTCTTGCCACGCCATCAGCGTGTCGACACTTTCCGAGCCGACCGAAAGTTTGACGAGGTTGATGTACTTATCCACAGTTTATCCACGCAAGTACCCAGATGAATCTGACTGGTATGGTAGGGCGAACGTCCTGACTCATCAAGTTATGGTAGCGCTAGGTAATGAAATTGGTCTATCTTGTATGCCTCACAGGAACTAGGAATCACCAATGAGCCGCTTTGCCGCCCCCATCGCCGAGCAGATCTGGGACATGAAATACCGCTTCAAACAGGCGGATGGCACGCCCATCGATCAGACGGTCGAGGACAGCTGGCGGCGCATCGCCCGCGATCTGGCGAAGGTCGAGAAAGACCCGGTGCATTGGGAAGAAAAGTTCATTGAGGCGCTGGAGGATTTCAAATACCTCCCCGCTGGCCGCATCACCGCAGGCGCAGGCACCGCGCGGCAGGTGACCCTGTTCAACTGCTTCGTCATGGGCACGATCCCCGACAGCATGGGCGGTATCTTCGATATGCTGAAGGAAGCCGCGCTGACCATGCAGCAGGGCGGGGGGATCGGTTACGATTTCTCAACCATACGTCCGCGTGGCGCGGACGTGAAAGGGGTTGCAGCGGATGCCTCGGGACCTCTGAGTTTCATGGATGTGTGGGATGCGATGTGCCGGACGATCATGTCAGCAGGCTCGCGCCGGGGCGCGATGATGGCAACCATGCGCTGCGATCACCCGGATATCGAACAGTTCATCACTGCCAAGTCCGACCCTGCCCGTCTGCGCATGTTCAACATGTCGGTTCTGGTGACCGATCCCTTCATGGAGGCAGTCAAGGTTGATGGCCCGTGGGAGCTGGTGTTCGACGGCAAGATCTATCACACTGTTCAGGCCCGTGATCTGTGGAACAAGATCATGCAGGCGACCTATGATTACGCCGAACCCGGTGTGATCTTCATCGACCGGATAAATCAGGCCAACAACCTCAGCTACGTCGAGACCATTGCTGCGACCAATCCGTGCGGCGAGCAACCCTTGCCGCCTTATGGTGCCTGTCTGCTTGGCTCGATCAACCTGGCACGACTGGTTGCGGAACCTTTCGAGGAGGCCGCCCATCTGGATGAGGATGCGCTGAAGGAGCTGGTCGCCACCGCTGTCCGCATGATGGACAATGTGGTTGACGCGTCGAAATTCCCGCTGGCCGAACAAGAGGCCGAAGCGCAGGACAAGCGTCGCATCGGGTTGGGCGTGACGGGTCTGGCCGATGCGCTGTTGATGATGGGCCTGCGTTATGGCTCGGACAAGGCGGCGCGTCAGACCGAGCGCTGGTTGCACGCGATCGCCCGCGCCGCGTATCTGGCGTCGGTCGATTTGGCGAAGGAAAAAGGCGCGTTCCCGTTGTTTGACGCCGAGAAATACCTTGCCAGTGGTACTATGCAGCAGATGGATGAGGATGTGCGTGATGCCATCCGCGAGCATGGCATCCGCAATGCCCTGCTGACTTCTATTGCGCCAACGGGGACGATTTCACTTTATGCAGGCAATGTATCCTCGGGTATCGAGCCTGTCTTTGCCTATGCCTATACGCGAAAGGTGCTGCAAAAGGATGGTTCGCGCACCGAGGAAGAGGTTGTGGACTACGCCGTGCAGATGTGGCGTGATAAGTTTGGCGACACCGAGCTGCCAGAATATTTCGTGAATGCGCAGACGCTGCCCCCGTCTGACCACGTCAAGATGCAGGCGGCAGCGCAGAAATGGATCGACAGCTCGATTTCGAAGACCATCAACTGCCCCGAAGATATCAGCTTTGATGCCTTCAAGGATGTCTACATGCAGGCCTGGGATCAGGGCTGCAAGGGGTGCACCACCTATCGTCCGAATGATGTTACGGGCTCAGTTCTGACCGTATCCGAAAGCGCTGACAAGGCCCCGGGCGAAAGCGCCGATGCGCCGCATCAGGTCGACGGTGGCGAGGTAGTCTACATGTCCGAACCGTTAGACCGCCCGCAATCGCTGGAGGGCTCAACTTACAAGTTGAAATGGCCTGACAGCGAGCACGCAATCTATCTGACGATCAACGACATCGTTCATGGCGGTCGCCGCCGACCGTTTGAAGTGTTCATTAACTCCAAAAACATGGAGCACTATGCCTGGACGTTGGCCCTGACCCGGATGATCTCGGCGGTGTTCCGGCGCGGAGGCGATGTGTCCTTCGTCGTTGAAGAGTTGAAGGCGGTGTTTGATCCACGCGGCGGGGCTTGGGTCAAAGGTAAGTATATCCCCTCGATTCTGGCTGCGATTGGTGGAGTGATTGAACAGCACATGGTCAATATTGGATTCCTTGAAGGCGAAGGGATGGGCCTGAAATCCGATCCTCAGGCGCAAGTGGTCAACATGGATGCCCCACGCGGCAAAGCTTGCCCGTCCTGCGGCCAGTTTGACATGGTGATGATCGAAGGATGCATGACGTGCCGCAGCTGCGGTCATTCGAAATGTGGTTAGCAGATCTAGATTGAAGTTTGTGTGGCGTTTCACGTGACATGACCTAAACGTTTCAATAGGTCATTTTAGGCTGGTGATATGAGAAAACGGCCTCGGATTTCTTCCGGGGCCGTTCGCAAGTCTGACAGGGACAAACGATTGAGATTTCGCTGGGCTGAAGACATTATCAGGCGTTGATACGGGTGGAAAGTGGACGTCGCTGCAGTTGCAAACCTATCCGGTAGCGCATGCGAAAGCCGACCTTCGCGGGCGACGTCTACGGCTGGATTCTAAGATACAAAGAATCCTTGTGATTTCGTAAGCGGAGATGGCTTGGACATGCGTGACGAAACTAAACAGGCGCTCCCATGTTCAGGCAGTCAGTTTGAAGAGGCTGTTAAGAACCAACATTTGATTAAGCAATACGGCCATTCGTTGTTTCAGAACCTTATGGAAGCTGTGAGTTCTCCGACAACGCTGGATCCACCACCAAAGGTTGATTGAAACTCGCCGCTGAAGCCTATCGATCGGTTTCCATCTGCAGATGTATGTTCAAGCGTAAAGCCAAGAAACCCTGCAGCTGCATCTTCTGTGGAAGCTACGAAAGAAAAGGGTGTCGCTGCCACGATTGCGTCCACATCGTCGGATCCTGCATCGAAAGATGCATCTACTCCAACGGCCCAGTTCACGTAGGTGCTCGATCCATTTGCGGCCTCGTAGAGGCGGGGCAAGTTCATTTGCACCCTCGTGTTGAAGATCGAAACGTTCCGATCCTCGACCGTCAGCGGATACGCGGTTCCTGTTTCGGTATACTCATCAAGTTTCAGGAAGACATAGCTTGCGCGTGCACTGAAGAAGGCAGGAATTGGCATGGCGTTGATGGGTGCCGAGATCGAGAGCGATGGCGAAACGAACGTGCCGTCAAAATCGCCTTTCGATTCGCCGCCATCAACGTTTCGGGTCGCTTCATTGTCGGTTACGCCAGCAAGAAGCGCCGCGTTGATGCTGTATCGTCCGTAGTCCCTTTCGAGGTAAACGCCCCCAAAATATGACCTGATATCGGTATCGCCTGCGTCTTGATCGAGCGAGATATGGCTGTTGTCATATCCGACAAGAACACCAAAATCGCTATTATCGATGAGTTCATTCGTTTCGGCTCCAACTACGAAACCGTACATACGATGGCTGAACCCTAGATTTGAACCGTCTTCTTCAACATCGCGATCTCCGCCAAAGGCCGTAGCCCAGACATATGGACCGTTATCCTGTTCGACATACCCGAAAGGACCCAGGTTTCTGCTGACCTGACCGTCCGATGACCCGGACGCATAGGGGCTGGCGGTTTCAATCGTGTTGAATACTGCGTCTGTCAGATCGCTGATGAAGGTACCTTGGGCCGCAAATCCTGTCGTATCTACCGATACCGCCGTGAGGCCGTTGTTGGCCAAAACGCCGGCCCCTCCAAAATTGACGACTTCAGGGGCGGACGCGAGGTCATTGTCGTCACCCGATGCATCAGCAAAATTGACAACCGCATTCATCCCGTGCGCAAAGTTCAACGTGTCGATGTCATTCGGGTTCGTGCCCCCCATGCCATCGTTGCCATTGCCGAAATCGACCGAACCGTTCAGAATCGAGCCGGGCTCGAGATTCAACGTGTCGTTCCCGTCGCCGCCATATACGATGGAAAAGCCTTCGCGACTGGTGATACGGGCCGAGTTTGTGATGGTTGCGGCGGCATTGTTATCACGATCTTCGATCTCGATACCGTATTCGAACGCATCAATACTTCCGGTGTTCACAATGGTGATCGAACCGGCTCCGTCCACGTCCACTTCTATCCCGTTATTGTCCAGCGAACGCAACGCTCCGCTGTTGGTTACACGAGCATCGCCGTCACCGTTTAGTTCGATATCGATCGCGTCGGAATCGGCGGTAAGCCGGGCAGAGTTCACAATGCTGACGTCGCCGCTTCCCTCGACATCCACTTCGATCGCATCGTCTTCGCGAGAGGTTATCCGCCCCGAGTTTCTAATGAAGACATCGCCATCTCCGAAGATTTCGGCGTCAATTCCCTCGTCGTTTCTTGCGGTTATGGATGCAGCGTTTGTTAGGCTTATGTTGCCATTCTCTGTCACATGGGTGAAGATTCCGTCAACTTCGGCATTAATGGTACCGGTTGCCGTAATGGTTATATCACCGTTTCCGTCTATTTCAGCGTTGATGCCATCAATGCTTTCAGCCGCTATGTCACCCGACGCTTCAACCGAGATGTTTCCGTCACCAGCAACAAAGCTGCGGATCCCGTGCTCGCTTGCTTCGATATCACCGTTCATCGTGATCGAGATGTCGCCATCACCGTCAACTTCGGCTTCGATGCCGTCATCCGAACCGGCGCGGATATCACCTGTGACCTGAATGGTGATATCACCGGAATCCTCGGCATCAGCGTCAATTCCGATTGCACCGCCAGTGATATTGCCCACCACAGTGACGTCAATCACGCCTCCGGGGCTGCCGGTTTCCACATCAATCGCATCGCTGTCGCGCGATTGGACGTCGCCCGTCACATTGACGGTCACATTCCCGTCCTCCGCGTCAGCAAAGATCGCATGTTCTTCGTCAGCAGAAATGTTGCCATTGGAATTGATGGTTACGTTGCCTGTTCCATTGGCCGCGCCGTAGATCCCGTATTCTCTGCCAGTAATATCCCCGATGCTGTCGATGACGACATCACCCGCGCCATTCACTATTGCGTTGATACCATCGCCCGCTGCTTCACCGCTGACATCGCCCCGGTTTGTAATGTTAATGTCGCCATCATTGGTCACAAGCGCGCGGATGCTGTCCCTTGCGGACGAAATATTGCCCGACGAAGTGACGCTGATATCTCCGTCTCCGCCCCTTTGGCGGGCAAATATGCCATCAGCGTTGTTGCCTTCTGTCGTGATATTTCCGGTCGAGCGGATCGTGATATCGCCGTCACCGTCGTCTTGCCGGGCAAAGATCCCACGAGCGTTGTTTCCGGTAGTCGAGAGGTTGCCCTCGGATTCAACCGTGATATCCCCATCGCCGCCATTTTGACGCGCCAAGATGGCGTTCGCGTTGTTTCCTTCTGTAGTAATATTTCCGGTCGATTGGATCGCGATATCGCCATCGTCATCGCTTTGCTGTCCAAGTACACCGCCAGAGTTGTTTCCGGCCGTCGAGATATTGCCATCCGAGACCACCGAGACATCCCCTTCGCCGCCACTCTGAAGCGCGGTGATGCCTGTTGATCGATTTCCAGCTGTGCTGATGTCGCCCGCTGAGCTGACCGATACCACGCCGTCTCCACCGTCCTGATTGGCGTAAATTCCGTCTGAACGGCTGCCCGATGTGCTTATACGACCCGCTGAAACCACTGACACATCGCCATCACCACCTTGTTGAGTAGCGCCGATACCGGCGCTTCTGCTGCGTCCGGATGTCGTTATATTGCCCGTCGAGTTAACCGAAATTGCACCGTCACCCTCAAGGTCGGATCGAATTCCAAAGGATCGACGTCCGTCGGTTGCAATGTCGCCCGTCGATGTGATCGAAACATCCCCGTCGCCGTCTGCATCCACAACAAGCCCATCGGCGCCGTTCCCCGTCGTGACAATGCCTCCGGTTCCATTCGTCTGGACGTTAAGGGTTGCGTTACCTGTTGGTGTGCTGAAAGCCACGCCGTCTGTACCACCGCCTGGTGCAATTCCCGGAGCTGTCACGTTATTGATATTGAGCGTTTCGAGCGTTGGCCCGTTTGCCTGAACACCCGTTGAAACATCTCCCGTACAGGTGGCGAGGACACCCGCAACAGTACAAGGACCATTTGGCGGAGGAACAACCGTTTGCGCAACCAAAGGAGTTGCCACTCCAATCGATGCGCCAAGACCTATCGCACCGGCTGTAACTGGAGCGGCGAAAGCGCGATATGCAGCGGATTTTCCTTGATGGTATTTGTTCGTTTGTACTTTAGAAAGTGCTGCTGCACGACGGCGCGCTTTGCGGTTCAAACCGCTTACTCGAAACATCTTGTTCACCCCTTAAGAGTGGTCTGGAAACCACCGCAACTTTTTTTGCGCGGAAACCTCCGCGTATTTGTTAGCAGCAAAAAAATGATGGCTTTTTGATGTTCCGATTAATGATATATTAACGAATTTCTGAGCGGTCTGTTGAATGATGCAAATTGATCACATCCATGCTCTGAAAAAACCGATCGACTGTAGCTCCCTACTTGGATCCCGTGGAAAGATAGAATTGTTCAAATAACATCCATCTGTCTGCATGAATGCCAAACGGTTTCAGAATTCGCGCCCACTCGAATTTCTGCAGAGCGCTCTTAGCACAAAACTTCGGATACGCGCCGAATGTCTGCAACGGGCCGACCACATCTTAGTCTGGGACATTTATGCTTCGGTTGCTGCGCAGAAGTTGAATGTCCGCTCGGTTGTGCAAACTCTTATCGGAATCAGTCAAGTTCCAGCCGGGCGATGCCAATGATTTGGGGCAACGTAGTGGTCTGCGCATGCCAGCGTTTCCGTGCCTTTGACCCGCTTTGAGACATGCTTGTTGAGAACATTGAACCTAAGATATATTTTGACTGGATTGCGAACAAAAGGGAATGTTCATGATCAGGACTATTGCACCAGGGCTCTTTGCGCTCCTCTCGGCAACCTCGGCATTCGCAACTGTTGAGTTGTATTGCGAAGCCCCTGATGGATCGGGCACAGTTGTTGGTGTCGGATTGGGAACTGTCCCTGGTCTCGCAGTCGTGAGTGCGACCATACACGCAGACGGCAAACACTGGAGCCTATCAGAGGTCGAAGGCGCGATACCAATCATCGTGGCGCAGGGGGCCGATGTCGATATGCATACCGTAATCGACTTCGCCGATCCCGAGTACAGCCGGATCGTTGCCTCGGTTCGATTGATAACAGCCGTTGAAGGTGATGATTCCGTCACCGTGGGCACGCTCACGATACCAGATATCGGTGCCTTCCCGCTGGTTTGCGAAGGGTCTTAACCGTCCAATTTTGCGTAGTGCACGGAGGTCACTCGGCGGAAGCAGTCATCTCAAATTTTGTTTTGTTCAAATGGCTGAAATGGACCGCTTTCGAAGGCACCGCAATTCCTTGCGCGCTTGAAAGAGTTGTGCAAAGCCCCGTTGCCGCTTGGTGTCAAATTGTTGGGGCGTGTGCAGAGGTCTCTGGCGATTACCCGCCCTCAGTACTCAAGTTCGGCTTGATCTGACGGGCCTCTGATCTTCCTGATAGCTCAGCGTTTTCAGACTGGCTGAGAAATACAGCCGCTGGATAACGACGAACACGCACGGATGTTGATTGCGAATAGAGAGCAGGCTAAAAATTGAATAATTCGCAAATGTTGCGCAAACCGTTACACTATAGATGTCTTCGCGCGGAAATGTGCAGACAGCAAATTGAGGTCAGGCGGGTGGGTTCAAGCTGCTTAGGTAATCGCGGCGAAGAACTGGCCTGAACAAGGGTTATGGCAAATATCTTCGGTGCATTTCGGACGGATACGACGCTGACCACGGCTCAGGCCCAATTCGGCGGTGTTGGTACCACATTTCAGATCTCCTCATACAGTACGATCACCATCACTGATGGCGTTGACCCTAACATCATCGAGGGAGATGGAGTAACCAATGAGGTCCCCGATGACATCACGCAAACCTATCTGGGGAATGCAATTGCTTGGGATTATAATTACGAAGTCACAGATGGCACCAACACCTATACGATTGGCGTTTTCGACTATGATTCCAGCGGCAACAATGCGTTCGGCGGCGGAGCCGAACAAGGGTTCTTCATCGGCTTCATAGGAGATATCCCACCCCTCGACACATTGCTTACGATCACGGCGCTGGGTGAAGGAGCGTTTGCGAGCCCAATCGTGAATTTGCCTGTTCCCGACTTTGTTCCGTGTTTCGTCGGCGGAACGAATGTTCGCTTAAGAGACGGTCAAAAGGTAGTCGAGGATCTAAAAGCCGGCGATCAGGTCGAAGTTTTTGATCCCACGAATAAGGGAGCCGGTTTTGCTACGCTGCTGCGCGTGTTTCGTCGCGGAATTTCTGCTTCGGGACTAGTTGCAAACCCCAAGTTGCGTCCGGTTCGTATCAGTGCTGGAGCCTTGGGTAACGGCTTGCCCCGACGTGATCTTGTTGTGTCTCGACAGCACCGGATGTTGGTGTCTTCAAAGATTGTCGAGCGTATGTTTGGGATTTCCGAGGTTTTGGTGCCTGCGGTCAATTTAACTGCTCTGCCCGGTATTTTCGTCGATCAAGATGTGGATAGCGTCGAGTATTTTCACCTTCTTTTTGATCAACACGAGGTGATCTATGCCGAGGGCGCACCGTCGGAAAGCCTGTTTACCGGACCCGAGGTGCTCAAGGCTATCAGTACGGAGGCACGTTCAGAAATCCTGAGCATCTTTCCTGAACTTGCCGAATTCGAATACGCCCCGAAACCCGCACGCCCAATCCCATCCGCGAAGCTGCAAAAGCAATTGATCGCACGTCACATCAAGAATGAAAAATCGCTTCTTTCCGGCTACCACGCATTCTAGAAGCAGAGGTTCTCGCAGGATAGTTCAGCTTCCAATGTCTCGCAATATCCTTACCTTGATGCCTTTCTGAGAGCATTACCGATGTGCGATGCTAATGCAGCATGTTGTGTCGGTTTGTTCCCACAGCGAACGACAGCTTCGGCGGGCGGTGTCGCAGCGTCACCAACTGGCAGCCAACGGCAGGAATGAGCCGAGTATCGCTCGACCGTGTTTGATTTTTGCAGGTAATTGGTTGTGTTCCGCAGGCTTGCGAGCCACGTGCAGTTTCGTAAGTTAAGTGCCAGCATCAGAGAGGGCATGGAATGAGCTGGACCGAATATCTCGACATACACCAATCGCGCTTTGTCGAAGAGCTATGCGACTTCATCCGTATTCCATCGGTTTCAGCCAAACCCGAAAACGCGGGCGATGTTCGAAAGGCCGGGCAGTGGGTGGTTGATCGGTTGGTCACGGCGGGAATGGAAAACGTTCAGATGATGGAGACAGCAGGACATCCGGTGGTCTGCGCTGATTGGCTGCACGCCGGACCGGAAGCACCTACAATCCTGATCTATGGCCATTTTGACGTGCAACCTGCCGAACCTTTCGAGCTCTGGTCCTCACCTCCGTTCGAGCCGACGATCCGTGGGGATCGGATCTATGGGCGTGGGGCGACCGACGACAAGGGCGCCATGTTTATCCCGATCCTAGCGGCCGAGGCTTTGCTGGCGGAGACTGGGAAGCTGCCTGTCAACGTCCGGTTTTTCTTTGAAGGCCAGGAAGAAATCGGATCCCCCGACCTTCCCCCCTTTATCGAGGCAAATCTCGACCGGCTTCAGGCCGATATGATCTTTTCCGCCGATGGCAGCCAGTGGGATACCGAGACACCGCAACTGGTGCTGGGTCTGAAAGGGCTCACCTCGCTTGAGATCTCGGTTCAGGGCGCGAAATCGGACTTGCACTCTGGTATGCATGGCGGCGGCGTCGCAAACCCGGCAATGGCCTTGGCCCAGTTGCTGGCCAGCATGAAATCGCCCGATGGTCGGATCACGGTGGATGGCTTCTATGACGATGTCGTCGATTTGACGGACGAAGACCGCGCCGCAATTGCGCGAGTGCCTTGGGATGAGGCGGCCTATCTGGCTCAGACCGGAGCCCCGGCCACGTTGGGCGAACCGGGGTATACGACACGTGAAAATTTGTGGGCACGTCCGACACTTGAGGTCAACGGGCTGACCAGCGGTTGGCAAGGGGAAGGCACAAAGACCGTTTTGCCTGCGTTGGCCTCGGCCAAAATCACTTGCCGACTGGTCGCCAATCAAAATCCCGAAAAGGTCTTTGACCTGATCTCGGCCCATGTCGAAGCTCATTGCCCGCCGGGTGTGACGGCACAGGTATCTCGCAATCCCGGTCGTGCGGACCCTTTCCTCGTACCGGCCGGACACAACGCAACCGCGATCGCGGGACAGGTCCTCGAAGAGGTTTATGGCAAACCCGCGTACAGAACCCGCGTTGGAGGCTCGATCCCTGTGATGTCGACCTTGCTGGACGAACTGGGTTTACATGCGGTCATGTTTGCGTTCGGACATGAGGATGAAAACCAACACGCCCCGGACGAGTTCTTCCGTCTGCCAACATTCCGGCGCGGCCAGACAGCATATGCGAGGTTGATGGAACGGTTGGGTGAATAGGCATCTGCAGCCTCGGTTCACCCGTTTTCACAAGCTTCCGACATCACGGCATGGGTGCGGTCAATGACATGCCGCACCTCTGGAAGAAATCGGTCTTCATGATGTGTGACCAACCACTGATCATGTTCCAGATCATCAATCAGGGGTGAGACTGGTTTCAAACCCGGCTGCGTGTTTCCGATGAAGGTGGGCAGAACTGCCCGGGCCAGCCCTGCATTTGCAAGCTCCAGCGCATTTTGCGGCGCCGTCACTTCGATGGCGTCGTCCTTTTGCGAATGCGCCTTCAACCATTTTGCCGAAGGTGTATTGGACATGACCCGCGCCCAGGTCAAAACGCTTGCGTCCGCGGCATAGACCGCAAACCGAACGCGCCCGATCTTGCGACCCGCCAGGTTGATCTCTTCTGGTCGGTGGTTTCGAATGCCGATCGCGGCCTCCCGGTGTCCGATCTTCAACACCTCTTCTGACGAGATGAAGCGCAGCCGAACCGGCATTGATCCGGTAAGCTTTCCGACTGTGCCGATCAAAACCCGTGTTACCCATGTCCCGGCCGAGATTTTGACCAAAGGTGGTGCGCTGGCGAGGCTGCTGTCAGTGACAGGTATGACGCGCGCCTCGATGCTTTCCACCTTTTTCAACAGCGTTTGACCGTCTTCGGTCAGGTCATACCCTCGCGGTTTGCGGTGAAACAGCTCAGTTCCGAGGTTACGCTCAAGCTCGATCATGCGCCGACCCAGTGTGGGTGCGCTCTTGCCGGTCTGTTCGGCCGCTGGCCCAAGCCCGCCTGCTCTGGCAACCGCAAGGAAAAGCCGCAGGTTGTCCCAGTCAAAGTTGCTTTCATTCATGAAATAAAGCTTACATTCTGTGTTGTTGATGAAAAGACTGTGATGGCTTTTTTTCTGAAGGATCAGTCACGAGGTCCACAGATGAATTTTCTCGAAACCGAAATCTCACCCCTTGGCATGGGATGCTGGCCGATCGGCGGCAAGATGTATTGGGGCGAACAGTCGCTGGGATACACTCGATCGGACGACGGAACCTCCATTCGCACGATCCACGCCGCTCTGGACGGTGGGATCACATTGTTTGACACCGCCGCCGCCTATGGCGCGGGGCATTCGGAACGTTTGTTGGCCAAAGCGCTAAAGCAGCGACCCGATGCACTGATTGTCACAAAGATCGGGGTTGGGATCGATGAGGCAAGCAGGCAGATTTCGTTTGACCCTTTCACCCCGGATCAAGTTGGCCCTGCCGTTGATGGGTGCCTGTCGCGGCTGGAACGGGATCGGATTGATCTCTTGCTGTTGCATGTGAACGATATGCCAGTTTCCCGGGCCGAGGCAGTGTTTGACGAACTGGACCGGTTGAAAGAGGCCGGCAAGTTGCGTGCCTATGGTTGGAGCACCGACCATTCCGAAAGCGCCCGGGTAGCCTCATCCAGGGATGGATTCAGCGCATTGGAATACGTGTTGAACGTCTTTTTCGACGCGCCCCGGATGCAACAAGTTGTCCAAGAGGAAGGGCTATTATCGCTAATCCGCTCACCCCTTGCGATGGGGTTGCTATCTGGCAAATACGATCAGAACAGCGTCATGGCGCCGGACGATGTGCGCGCATCCGGTGAAAGCTGGATGGAGTACTACAAGGATGGCAAAGCAAACCCGGATCTCATGCAACAACTTGATGCGGTTCGGGATTTACTGACTTCAAATGACCGAACTCTTGTGCAAGGGGCTCTTGGGTGGATATGGGGCCAATCTGAAACATACGTACCGATTCCGGGCGCTCGGACAGAAGAACAAATTGAGGTTATTTCAGCAGCACTGACCTTCGGTGCCTTGCCGGTTGAAGCAATGAGCGAAATACAAAGCTTGATTACACGCAACCCCAACGAACCAGACCGCCCCCGGTAACTTTAAGAACTGTATCAAAGCTTTGCACCCGCAGCGAATGTCTCCTTTGACGGGCTCGCCGCTGCGACGAAGCCCACCGATCAACGGCAGCTAATGGGCCGCCCTAAACTGTTCGGGCAGGCACTGGTGACTGCGAGCACCGGCCTTAAGCACCCAACTCGTCATCTTCCGGAGAACTTCCTATACTGTCCTCAATTATGGTGCGAGGGATCGGTTTGGTTCAGGAGGTGCTTCAACGCCGGTTGGCGGCCATCGTTGCGATTGACATGGTCGGCTACAGCCGCCTCGTTCAATTGGACGAGGCTGGCACCTTAGCGCGCCAAAAGGCGATCCGTACCGATCTGATTGACCCCGCGGTGCGGGGCTTCGGGGGGCGAATTGTCAAGACGACGGGCGACGGTGCGCTGCTTGAGTTCGCAAGTGTGGTCAGCGCCGTCGAATGGGCCGTCGCGGTGCAGCGCGAGATGCCCGACTTCGAAATGGACATCCCCGAAGACCGCCGCATCGCCTACCGGATCGGTATCAACCTCGGCGAGATCGTGCATGATGGCGACGATATCTTCGGTGACGGGGTGAATATCGCGTCCCGCCTGGAAGGTTGCGCTGACCCCGGAGGGATCTGCATATCAGAGCCGGTCTTTCTGAACGTCCACGGTAAGCTCGATCTCGGCTTCGCGGATCTTGGCCCGCAACAGGTCAAGAACATACAAGATCCAATCACTGCCTTTGCGGTGCTTCCAAACCCCGAAGATGCCGGTACCGTCGTCACGGCCCACCGCACTCGCAAGCCGAACATGCGCTTCGGGATTTTTGCGTTTGCCTTGGTGCTTCTTGCTACAGGGTATCTCGCCTGGTTCTGGTTGGCACCGCCCCAGCCGGGGGGCGACCGCCTGCTGATCGTACCGTTTGCCGCTGCTACGGCCGGGGACCGACAGATCGCCGACGCCGCGACCGAGGATTTCATCGCCTCGCTGTCCCGGCTCGAGGGTCTGCAAACCGTCCCCCATGCCGTGTCCCTAGGATACAAGGGGATCGCGCCCGAGCCTGGTGAGATCGACCCAGAGACCGGCATACGCTACGTGCTCGGCGGAACGGCGGGCCGGGCGGGCGACCGGATTGAGCTGGCCGTAAACCTCCGAGATTTCGGCGACGACGGCGCGGTGATCTGGGAGGATAGCGCCCACGGGGCGCCGGCAGACGTCTTCGACTTTCTGGCCGGGCTCAAACAAGGGGCCGCCGCCAAACTCATAGGCCCCCTGTCGGCGCCGGAACGCGCCGTGTTGCGGGCGCCGTCCACAACCGATACCGGCGCGTTCATGGCCTATGCCGAGGCCGAAAGGTTCCTTGCCAGCGGGAACTTCTTCGAGATGGAACAATCTCTCCCTCTCTACGAATACGCGATCGAGCGGGATCCCGAATTTCTGGCCGCGCATGCAGGTTATGCCACCGTAAACTTCATCATCTGGAGCCGCAGCTATAACACCATCCGATATACGCTCGACGCGCTCAAGGAAGCGGAACGGACAGTCCGCTATATCCTCGACGTCGACGACACCCATCCAGATGCCCTCGGGATTCAGATCGGCATCAAAATCGAGAAACGCCAATGGAATGCTGCCTTGACCGAGGCCCGGGGTGCCGTCTTCCTGCAACCTGATGAACCCCGGCTGCGGTACGTGTTAGGCCAGGCTCTTCTCGCGGCCGGGCTTTATGACGAAGCGCGCACCGAATTCACAGCCTACCAAGACCTTTCGCCCCGGCTCAATGCTTCGGAAATGCGAGAGCTCGCCTTTCATCGCTTTCTCCTGGACGAAACCGACCTGGCGCTTGCGCTTCTGAATCGTGTACCGCCCGAAGAAAGCGATCGGATCGACCAGTACATATTGGCAGCGGCGGCACATGCCCGGAAAGGAGACATCGAGATCGGGAAACAGTTCATGGACCTGTTTTTGAAGGAAACAGTCTGGAACAACCTCCTTTGGCAACAGGGTTACTTCGGACGGTACTCGGACCCGGCTCTCTTTGCGTTGTGGGCCGAAGCGCTTTCCGCCGCCGGAATGCCAGCCTCGCCATTTGATTTCGAGAAGGGACGGGAAGCCGACAGATTGAGGCATGACGAATTGGTCGCGCTCTTCTCGGATGAGTACGAGGAAATTGTCGACACCGGCCCCTTCGGTACACCCTACCGGCAGGATCGCCCGTCCAAGGGGGTGACCGTTATGTTTTTCGGCTGGATGGATGGCCAGCCAATCACGTCGCGTTGGGTGATCCGGGACGGTCAGTACTGCCATCGCACGAAGGCGGTCCATGTCGACCGCGAAGAGTGTAACAACGTCTACATCGATCGGGAAAAATCGACTGACGCAGTCAAATACGTCGCAAATGTCTATTCCTTCGGTGTATTCGAGTCCGAATTCCGGCGCCGGGTAGACTAGACGGCGCTAAGCATATGTTGCATGGTCCTGTGCAAAATAGAACTGCTGTGAGTTCATCCAGCTTCTTATTTTGCGTTTGCCGCGAATGTCCGCAAGGCGGGCTGCACTCGCGGCATTCCAAGGCTCCGGCCAAGGTCTGATCTGGGCCGTGATAATGCGTTTTCAAGCCGGGCGCTCATCAGTTTGAACATAATTGAACCATGTGGAAATTCTTATCGTTCTTCCCTAACCTTCCTTAAGGGGGAGTCATTAGTGAAACGTCGACTCACGGTCATTCTTGCTATCGATGTAGTCGGCTATTCCCGCCTCATGAGAGACGACGAGGCGGGAACACTAAGAACTCTCAAAAGGCATCGTTCGGAACTAATTGACCCCAAGGCTATTCAATACGGAGGGCGAACCATCAAACTGATGGGCGACGGGGCGTTGATGGAATTTACCAGCGTTGTGGATGCGGTTCGTTTTGCAGTCGAAATACAGTGCGGCATGCCCGAAAGGAACTCTGGTGTTCCCGCTGGCGACCGAATTGAGTTCCGCATCGGAATCAACGTTGGAGACGTGATTGATGAGGGCGGGGACATTTACGGGGACGGTGTAAACCTTGCTGCAAGGATCGAAAGCCTTGCTCAACCCGGTGGAGTTTGTGTTCACCGCAACGTCTTTAGCCAGGTTCGCGGAAAACTGGATCTGGACTTCGAAGATTTGGGCCGAGTGAAGGTCAAGAATATTGAACTGGCTGTACCGGTCTTTAACGTAGAGCTGAATGAAAAAGCGACGCGGCTGGTATCTTCTGTCAAGATCACTAAGCCAAACCGAATTCCGTCCGCTGCCCGGGCGGCTGGTGTTGTCTTTGTTGCTCTAATCCTTGTTGTCGGACTAGTCGTGTGGCGCTTCAACGCACCTGATTTTCAGCCGGTGAAGATAGCAGAAATGGAACGTCCGCTGCCGGATAAGCCGTCGATTGCCGTGTTGCCATTCAGTGACCTGAGCCAGGGTAGCGACAAGGGCTACCTCAGCGACGCGATCAGTGAAGAGATCATTGCCAAACTTTCCCGCTTTCCTGAGTTTTTCGTAATCGCCCGAAACTCTAGCTTCTTCTACAGAGACAAGTCGGCAGATCTTCGCGATATCGCCAAGGAACTGGGCGTGCGGTATGTATTGGAAGGCAGTCAGCAAAAGTCAGGTGACAAGCTTCGCGTGAATGCGACCCTCATAGACGCGGCGGCCGGGAATGCGATTTGGACTGATACGTATGATCGCGACATGGTGGACATCTTTGCGCTGCAGGATGAAATCACCCGAACGATTGTCGCGACACTGGAACAGAATATCGACCTCGCTGAATACGACCGATTGCTGCGTCAACCCACTCAAAGCCCTGGGGCATATGAGCTTGTTTATCTGAGCCGCGCGGAACGGTTGAAGTTCACACCGGCAGGCAATCAAGAAGCCAAACGGTTGGCTGAAGAGGCTATCGAGCTGGATCCGGCCTATTCGGTTGCCTATTTCAGCCTCGCCTGGGTGCATATCAACTGTGATCGCTGGGGATGGTGTGCCGATCGACCGCGAAAACAAGCCCTCGACCTTGCCTTCGCGGCGGCTCGCAAAGCTGTTGAGCTCGATCCTGACAGTTCTTTGGCGCATTGGGTTCTCGCTCACACGTTCATGCAGGCCAATAACCTTGAGCAAGCCGAAAAAGAGTATGACCGCGCCATCGCGCTTAACCCCAACTCGGCAGGTGTATTGGCGGGTTCCGTTGAAACGCTGGTTTACCTTGGCCGCGCGAACGAGGCTGTTGAAAGACTCCAAACCGCGATCCGTCTGAACCCCCATCATCCAGATTGGTACCTTTGGAGCCTCGCCTGGGCGCTGTATTTCACCGGTGAATATGAAGCTGGTCTCGAAGCGATAGACCGGATGACGAAAATACCTAACTTGGCGCGCCGTACGCAGGCGGCACTGTACGTACGATCGGGGCGGCTTGAGGAAGCCAAAGGCTCGATAGACAAATTGCTGGAAAATCAGCCTAACTATACGATTGAGGACCAACGACACAGTCTCAGCGGAAAGTTCTTAGATAAAAGCGTTCCTGACGGCTTTATTGACGATTTACGTGCTGCTGGATTGCCGGATCGGCGCGCTGATTGATGGTTTTGATACGGACTAATTGTAACTTGAATGATTATTATGCATCGCGTGGATTTGCATCACGGTATAATCCGCGACCTCAACGAGACACGCTTATTGAGAACTGTGAACCTAAGATATATTTTGACCGGATTGCGAACGAAGGGAAATGCTCATGATCAGGACTTCTGCGCTGATGCTCTTTGCACTCTTCTCGGCAACCTCGGCATTCGCAACTGTTGAGTTGTATTGCGAAGCCCCCGA
>NZ_JBQFTW010000015.1:0-64730 GCF_056538865.1 Ruegeria sp. BE3
TCCCCAAGGGATACTGAACAGGCATCTCCCAACCAGCAAAATCAACCAACTTACCTCCCAACTCAACATGCAACGCGTGAAGGGGAGTGCGCTTAATCTCTGTCATAACTTGCGCCTTTCAATCAGCGGGACTGGTCGCGAACGACCGTGACGGTGCAATGCGCGTTGCGCACGACACGGGCGAGGTTCGGGCCGATCTCATAGTTCGGGAAATCGCCTTTGGTCGACGCCATGACGATCAGGTCAAAGCCGTCCTTGTAGGCAAGCTTCAGGATCTCGCGGTAAACGCTGCCTTCTTCGACGTGGATTGTTACGTCAGAGGCATCGCCATGATCCAGAATGGCCTGAACCGCATTGCGCACGTGCTCTTTCGCGCCAGCGCCATAATTGGCGGGCAGGTTCGGCAGCTGGATGATCTCAGGGATGACGGCAACCGCGTGCAGCTCAGCCCCGTAGAATTTCGCCTGTTCCAGTGCGAGAGGCAGGGCATTCTTCCATGAGCGGTCGTCGGTATGATCAATAGGCAGCAGGATTTTCGTGGCCATCACGTCTCTCCTCGAGATAGGGAATTCGGTTTCAAACCGGAGGGCCGAGATGGCCCTCCGCATTCTTTAGACCCGAGATTACTCGGCAGCCGTTGCGCCCGGCTCTTCGGACTTGCCGCCCGAGGCGAAGAACTCTTTCGTCAATTTAAAGACGATTGGGCTCAGCAACGCGAGGGCGATCAGGTTCGGAATGGCCATCATGGCGTTCAGCGTATCCGCCAGCAGCCAGATGAAGCCCAGATCTGCAGTTGCGCCGAAGTAGATCATGACGATCCACAGGACGCGGTAGGGCATCAGGGATTTCACACCCAGCAGGAACTCCACACATTTCTCGCCGTAGAACGACCAGCCCAGGATGGTGGTGAAGGCAAAGATCGACAGAGCGATGGCGATCAGATACCCACCGATACCCGGCAGCGACAGTTCGAACGCGTGGCTGGTCAGCGCCGCACCGGATTCACCCGATGTCCACGCACCCGAAGCGATGATTGCCAGACCGGTGATCGAGCAGACGATGATGGTGTCGATGAACGTACCCAGCATAGCGATCAGGCCTTGGTTTACCGGACCTTTGGTCTCGGCGGCGGCGTGCGCAATCGGTGCCGAACCCAAACCGGCTTCGTTCGAGAAGACACCACGTGCCACACCGAAGCGGATGGCGGCCCAGACGGCTGCGCCCGCGAAACCACCTTCGGCGGCCGATGGGGTGAAGGCGTAGGTAAAGACCAGCGACAGGGCGGAACCGATATTGCCGATGTTAATCAGCAGAACCAGCAGACCGGCGATTATATAAGCGACCGCCATGAAGGGAACCAGCTTACCGGCAACCGCACCGATGCGGGTGATACCACCCAGAATCACGGCTGCGGTGAGGACCATCAGCACGACACCGGTGACCGAGGTGTTGAGGCCAAAGTTGGCTTCCAGTACCTGCGCCACACCGTTGGCCTGTACGCCGTTGCCGATGCCGAAGGCAGCGATCGCGCCGAACAGAGCGAAAGCAACGCCCAGCCAGGCCCATTTCGCGCCCAGACCGTTCTTGATGTAGTACATCGGGCCGCCGACATAGTTACCAAGCTCGTCCTTTTCGCGATACTTAACCGCGCAGACGGCTTCGGCATATTTGGTGGCCATGCCCACCAGGGCGGTCATCCACATCCAGAACAAGGCGCCCGGACCGCCCAGGAAGACAGCAGTGGCCACACCGGCGATATTACCCGTACCGATGGTCGCCGACAGCGAGGTCATCAGCGCGTTGAACGGGCTGATTTGCCCTTCGCCCTGACCTTCACGGCCTTTGAACAGCAGGCTGAAACCTGTGCCGACGCGCAGGATCGGCATGAATTTCAGGCCGACCTGCAGGAAGAAGCCGACGCCAAGAATGAGAACCAACATCAGCGGCCCCCATACGACGCCATTGATGGCCCCTACGATTGAGTTTAACGCTTCCATGGATTTCCTCCCATATGCGTTAGAGTTATGCCCAGTTCGCCAAAGCCCGTTGGCGGGCTTGCTTTAGGGCGACAAAATCTTCGTCCGCGTGGAACGACGAACGGGTCAGCGGAGTCGCCGACACGTGCAAGAAGCCCTTGGAACGCGCGATCTGTTCCAGTTGGGCAAATTCTTCCGGTGACCAGAACCGGTCGATCGGATGATGTTTCGTGGTGGGTTGCAGGTACTGGCCGACGGTCAGAAAATCGACATTGGCAGCACGCAGGTCGTCCATGACTTGCCGCACGTCGTTCAAGCTTTCGCCCAAACCAACCATCAGGCCCGATTTCGTGAAAATCTCGGGATTGGTGCGCTTTGCATCGTCGAGCAAGCGGAGCGACGTGTAATAGCGAGCACCCGGGCGCACCGTCGGATAGAGATGCGGTACAGTTTCCAGATTGTGGTTGAAGACATCCGGTGCCGCTTCAAATACAATATCTGAGGCGCATCCTTTTCCCAGAAAATCCGGTGTCAGAACTTCGACTGTGGTTCCCGGATTTTGATGGCGCACGGCGCGGATGGTTTGCGCGATATGCTCGGCGCCGCCATCTTCCAGATCATCCCGGTCAACTGACGTGATCACCACATGGCGAAGACCCAGCTTCTTGACGGCGGCAGCAACTCGGCCCGGTTCGAATACATCCAACTTATCTGGCCGACCGGTGGCTACATTGCAGAAGGAACAACCACGCGTACAGATCTCGCCCATGATCATCATCGTGGCATGGCGTTTGGACCAGCATTCACCGATGTTCGGGCACGCGGCCTCTTCACAGACCGTTGCCAGATCATGCTCGCGCATCAGGCGTCGGGTTTCATAGTATTCTGCGCTGTCGCCCTTTTTCTTGCGAATCCACTTAGGCTTGCGCGGGATTACACTGTCTGCCTTCTTGGCTTTTTCCGGGTGGCGAGGACGAAGCTGGACGGTCATCTGGCTATTCCCCCTTACGCGTGGATCGCGCGGCCCATGGCGTCGAGGCAGGCTTCTTTCACCGCCTCTCCCATGGCCGGATGTGCGTGACAGGTTGCGGCTACTTCGGACACGGTTGCGCCCTTGGTCATGGCCAGAACTAGTTCGGCAATCAGATCACCGCCATGTGCACCGCAGATATGAGCGCCCAGGATTTTGCCGTTCGGGTCAGCCAAAACCTTGACCGCCCCATCGGTTTCTCCGGTAGAACGCGCGCGAGAGTTGGCCATGAAGGCAAACTTGCCCACCAAATACTCGGCTCCGGCCTCTTTAAGCGCCTCCTCGGTCAATCCGACAGAAGCAACCTCAGGATCGGTGTACACGACGCCGGGCACAGTGTTGTAATCCACGTGACCGCCCTGCCCTGCCAGCATCTCGACACAAGCAACACCGTCCTCTTCAGCCTTGTGCGCCAGCATCGGGCCCGGAACACAATCGCCGATGGCATAAACACCCGGCACCGATGTCTGAAAGGCATCATCAACCTCGATAAACCCGCGCGCGTCTACCGCAACACCAAGGTCCGCAAGACCAAGACCCCGGGTCACCGGCCGACGACCAACTGCGATCAGGACTTTATCGGCCTCGATCACTTCTTCTTTGTCCTTGCCTACACGATCCACGGTCAGGGCCAGGCCCGCATCCGTTTTCTCGACCGATTTCAGAGCACGGCCCAGCTGGAACTTCAGCCCGCGTTTGGACAGGGCGCGCTGCGCCAGCTTGGCAATTTCGCCATCGATGCCCGGCAGCACACGGTCCAGATATTCAACAACCGTCACTTTGGCGCCCAGACGGGCCCAGACCTGCCCCAGTTCCAGCCCGATCACACCAGCACCGATCACCACCAGATGCTCGGGCACAACGTCCAGCGCAATCGCGCCGGTTGAGCTGAGGACGTCCTGCTCGTCAATCTCGATCCCCGGCAGCGAGGTGGGTTCGGAACCGGTGGCGATCAGTATATTCTTTGCCTCATGGACGTCATCCCCCACCTTGACCTGCCCGACCGCCGGAATGCTGGCCCAGCCCTCGATCAGATCAATGCCGTTTTTCTTGAACAGGAACGCGATGCCATTGGTCAGATCGCCGACGATCTTGTCCTTGCGCCCCATCATCGCGGATACATCAATGCTGGCCCCCTCGACCGCAATACCGTGGGAGGAGAGATGTGCAAGTTCGGCATATTTGGCCGAAGAGGTCAGCAACGCTTTGGAGGGGATGCACCCCACATTCAGACAGGTTCCACCCAGTGCCCCGCGCCCTTCGACGCAGGCCACCTTCAAGCCCAACTGAGCCGCGCGAATGGCTGCAACATAGCCGCCCGGGCCGCCGCCGATGACGATAAGATCGTAAGTCATCTGGTCTTCTTTCAGTAGATCGGGTGGTTTGCACAGAGGGCGTGAACCTTCTCGCGGGTTTCTTTTTCGACAGCTTCATCTCCGCCTGGGGATTGTGCCAGTGCGTCCAACACATCTCCAATCAGGTGGCCAATCTGCTTGAACTCTTCCGGTCCAAAGCCGCGGCTGCATCCGGCAGCGGTGCCCAGACGGATACCACTGGTGATGGTCGGCTTCTCAGGATCGCCGGGAACGCTGTTCTTGTTGCAGGTGAACCCGGCGCGTTCCAACGCGGCCTCGGCGTCCTTGCCCGTCACACCGATGGGGCGCAGATCAACCAGCATCAAGTGGTTCTCGGTGCCACCCGAAACGATGTCGCAACCACGTGCCATCATCACGTTAGCCAACGCGGACGCACTGTCGACGACGCGCTGCATGTATTCCTTGAATTCCGGCTTCAGAGCCTCGCCAAAGGCAACTGCCTTGCCCGCGATCACATGCATCAGAGGGCCGCCTTGCAAGCCGGGGAAAACTGCCGAATTGATCTTCTTCGCCAGCGCTTCATCATTGGTCAGAATGATGCCGCCGCGCGGGCCACGCAGAGTCTTGTGCGTGGTAGAAGTAACCACATGAGCGTGTCCAATCGGCGAGGGGTGCAGACCCGTGGCTACCAACCCAGCGATATGCGCCATGTCGGCCAGCAGCCACGCCCCGACCTCATCAGCAATTTCGCGGAATTTGGCAAAATCGATTTTCTGAGAATAGGCCGATGCCCCGGCGATGATCAGTTTGGGTTTCTCAGCCCGGGCCAGCTCTGCAACCTGATTGTAGTCGATCAGACCTGCATCGGTCAGACCGTACTGTACCGGACGAAACCACTTGCCTGATTGCGCGGGCTTTGCACCATGGGTCAGGTGACCGCCGGCATCCAGCGACATGCCAAGGATCGTGTCTCCGGGGCTAAGCAGCGCCAGCTTCACCGCGCCGTTGGCTTGCGCGCCCGAATGCGGCTGAACATTTGCATATTCGCACCCGAAAAGTTTCTTGAGGCGATCGATCGCTTCGCTTTCCACTTCATCCACATATTCGCACCCGCCATAATAACGGCGACCGGGGTAACCTTCGGCATATTTGTTTGTCAGAACAGAGCCTTGTGCGTCGATGACAGCCTGCGAAACGATGTTTTCCGACGCAATCAGCTCAATCTGCTCTGCCTGACGTTTGCCTTCACGCGCAATTGACGCAGCAATGACCGGATCGGCATCTTTGATCGATTTTGTAAACATGGTCTCCTCCAGCAATCCCGAATCCCAAGTACGAAATTTTGTTTCCTATAGTGGATTTTTATCTCTTATGGCAACATTAATCTCATTTTTGTGAAGTTGTGTGAGTGCGGGGAAACAGGTAACCTGAAGAAAAACAGGGGGATTTTCATGGCAGATGATACTTCGAACGAGGCCTCCGGTCCGGAGGAACAGGATGAAGGCGCTGCACTGGGGCGCTCAATCCGGGATGCGCGCCGGGCAAAAGGATGGACGTTGGAAGAAGCAGGACGGGCTGCAGGAATCGGTCGCTCGACACTTTCCAAGATCGAAAACAATCAGACACGCCCCAGCTTCGACATTGTTCGCAGGCTGACGCAGGCGTTGGACATGAGCACACCGCAATTGTTCCTGCAAACCAACCAGACCGGAATTTCAGGACGCCGCGATTTCACCCCAAAAGGTGAAGGCGAAATGAAGGACACTCCCACCTATCTGCACGAATTGCTTTGCCCTGAGCTGACCACCAAGCGCATGTTGCCCTACATCGCAACGATCAAAGCCCGCGATTTGTCAGAATTCGAGACCTGGATCCGTCATAGCGGCGAAGAGTTCATGTACGTGATCAGTGGCGAGCTCACATTCGTTTCTGAGCACTATCGGCCTCTGAAAATGAAAGCAGGTGACTCTCTCTATTACGACAGCGGCATGGGCCACGGCTGCATCTCGACCAGCGAAGAAGACGCCAGAGTTCTCTGGGTCTCGCTGGAGTGATCTGGGGCATCGATCGGGTAAGACCTGGGCTGAAAGGACCAGTGCCATCAACGGCGTGGTTTCTAACATGCCGATGTCGCGATTGTTTATTGCCAGTATCTTGCATCAGTTGTCGATTGTAGTGTTAATCTCGGCCTACTGCATGCTCTACATCTATTGTCACGATAAACCGATATCGCCCCGCGAGGGATGCTTTGTCCATTTGTCCGCAGCGCGCCGAGCGCTACGGCTCATGGGATTTTCGGTGTTCCTCATGCTGATCGCGACCAGTTTACTGTCCGCCACCTCTCAAATCGCCTCGTTCCCGCCGGAACGGGCTCATCACTAAACTCTCGGAAACGGAGAAATCATGTCAGGTCATGGCTACGAATCTGGACGCTTGAATCTACCCTTTGTCGGTATTTCAACATTCGGCAAGAAACCTTATGTCGAGAATTGGGACAAGATCGACGCAGATGTCGCCATCCTTGGTGCGCCATTCGACTTCGGATGCCAGTTCCGACCGGGCGCACGGTTTGGCCCGCGGGCCGTACGCGAGGCATCGACCTTGTTCAGCTTTGGTCATGCTGGAGCCTATGATCACGAGGATGACGCCACCTATCTGGGTGAGGACGTGCGCATCGTCGACATAGGCGACGCAGACATCATCCATACCAAGACCGAAGAAAGCCACGACAACATCGAATTCGGGGTGAAAAAGATCCTCGATGCGGGTGCTATCCCGGTAACGATCGGGGGCGATCACTCGATCAACATCCCCTGCATCAATGCCTACGCTGAAGATTGCGCCAAGAATGGCCCGATCCACGTCGTTCAAATCGACGCGCATCTGGATTTCGTCGATGAGCGTAAAGGCGTGACCCTGGGCCACGGAAACCCGATGCGCCGAGCTATCGAGAAAGACTATGTCTCAGGCATGACCCAATTGGGCATTCGCAACGTGTCTTCGACCGCGAAGGAAGGGTACGACGATGCGCGCGCGCGCGGTTCGGACATCATCTCTGTGCGGCAGGTACGCAAGCTGGGGACAGAAGGCGTTCTAGATCGTATCCCTGAGGGCGCGCGGTACTATGTCACCATCGACATCGATGCCTTCTGCCCGTCAATCGCGCCGGGAACCGGTACACCCAGCCACGGCGGGTTTCAGTACTACGATGTGTTGGAAATCGTGCAGGGCCTCACCAAGCGCGGCGATGTGGTGGGCATCGATCTGGTCGAGGTTGCCCCAGCCTATGATCCGACCGAAAGCACCCAGATCCTGGCTGCGCAGCTGCTGCTAAACTTCATCGGATTCATCTTCCGCAACAGAACCTGAAGATATCGGCAACCAGCGGAGGCCAAGATCGGCCTTCGCCACGACCGCAGGGGAATCCTGCCTAGTCTTTGAGCTGGCTTTGAATGAAGTCTCGGGGGTCTTTCTGCAATCCTGCGCGCGCCTTGGCGGGATCAAAGGTTGTCTTTGATCTTGTACCACGTGAAGGCCAACGGCAGCGAGGCGCGCCGCCATGAGCCAAACTCGAACCGGCGCATCGGGCGCTTCATCAGATCAGGATGGGGTCGGGTTGCACGGCCCAAAGCCTGATCGGCGATCAGCGCGCCCGCATAAGGAGCCATCGTTACACCACCGCCGTGATACCCCAGCGCAGCCCAGGCGTTGTCCAACCCGGGAACCGCGCCGGCGAAGGGCACGAGATTGCGGGTCATACAGATCAAACCCGACCAGAAATACGCAATTTCCACATGCCTCCATTCGGGAAACATCCGCTTGAAATCAGCGTGAGCTTTGGCCTCGGTCGCGGCGATGTTGGTCTCCGTTACACGGACCGAACCGCGTAAGCCAAGCAGCATTCGTTTGTTCGGAAGCAGACGGAAATAATGAAGCAGCGTGCGTGTGTCACAGACCATCTGCGCGCTCCACCATCCCTGCGCATTGATCTCGTCATCACTCAAGGGTCGAGTGACCAGAATGTTCGACTGCACAGGCAGATAGCGACCCGCAAATGCCATTGGAAGATCGTCTGAGGAATAACCGTTGGTTGCGATCAGAAGCTTCTTTGCACGCACAATCCCGTTGGGCGTATGCAGAACATGGCCGTTGTCCTGCGCGATCCTTGTGACCGGAGAATGCGAAAACATGCGCACTCCGGCAGCTTCGGCCTGCCGGGTCAGGCCTAGAACGAACTTCATCGGATTAAGTGCAAATCCGATCGGCAGATGCACAGCACCGTGAAAATCAGGACTGTTCAGGCCATGCGCAGCCATCTCTTCCTTTGGAACGAACTCATAAGGCAGCCCATAGCGGTTCGTATACTGTTGCCCGTATTGCTTGAGCCCCTCAACAGCGGCAGGCCGATGGGCGACGTAAGTGTAACCCTTGGAATGACGATCCACGTCCAGATTGTACCGATCCAGATACTCCTCGACCAAATCGACCGAAGCACGTTCGGCATCGAAGAACACGCGCGCGTCATCTTCGCCGTATTTCTTGACGATCTGATCGTGTTCCATCTTGCCACTGCCGACCGAGACCAACCCGCCATTGCGACCAGAGGCACCCCAGCCGGGCCCTTGCCCGTCCAGCAACACCACATCCGCCCCTGCCCCGGCCAGAGTCAGTGCCGCTGACAGACCGGTATAGCCGCCACCGATGATTGCGAATTCACACACCGTTTCACCAGCCTGAACCTGATACTCAGGCATAGGCGCATCAACCGTGCTGTCCCAATACCGGTCACGGATCGGGCGATCGCCATAGGCCAGGGGTTCATAAAGTCTCTTCATCCGCTGTTACCCGGGTCGGATGCAGATGTTGCAGGTCGCAGCGAGGCAGGACACCGCAAAGCAACCAACGGCTGCCATCGGGGTATCGGAACGCTTTGCCGCGCCGCGCGTCATGCGCCTATCTGTTTTCACCGTCACCGCCGACATACCATACTGTTAGCTTCTCAAAAGCATGATCTACGCGGGTCGAGCACAAAGTCTACAACTTATCGCGCAGGCTGAACCAAAGCATCGCCAGCACCAGAAGCGGTGTGCGAAACATCGGACCGCCGGGGAAGGGTTTGGTCGGAACTTTGGCCATGATGTCGAAACGCTCTGCCTGACCTGCAATGGTCTCTGCCGCTATCTGACCCGACAACGTACCCAGAGCCACGCCTGCGCCCGAGAAGCCCGACAGCGTCAGAATATTACCTCCGATCCGTTCGTAATGCGGCATCCGGTTCATGGTAATGCCCAGCGTTCCACCCCAGGCATGATCGATGCGGGCGCCCTTCAGCTGCGGGAATATCTCGGTCATCGGCTTTCGCACCGCCGAGGCGATGTCGGACGGGAACCGGTAACCATAGCTTTCGGTGCCGCCAAACAGCAGGCGGTGGTCGTCAGAGAAGCGGAAATAATTGATCACGAACTTGCTGTCAGCGACCGCATAGTTGTTACGTATGATCTCTTCCTGCGCTGCCGGGTCCATCGGCTCGGTGGACACGATGAAATTGTTGATCGGCATGACACGTTGCGCCACATGTTTGTGCATTTCACCCAAATAGCCGTTACAACCCAAAACCACATAGCGCGCCTTGACGCTGGCCTCCTCGGTCTTGACCACCGCGGGCTCACCCTCCAGAACCTTGTTGACTTTCGACCGTTCGAATATCCGCACACCTGCTTTGACGGCCAGCCGCGCCAGACCCAGCACAAGCTCAAACGGGTTCACGTGACCCGCACCCATATCCAGCGTTCCGCCGTAATAGGCAGGTGAGTTCACCAAATGGCGACATTCATCCTTGTCCAGAAGTCGGATTTTGTCATAGCCATATTTGGTGTTCATGTGCTCGACGTATTCCACATTGTGCTTGTGGTACCGTTCCCGGTGCACTGTGTGGATCACGCCATCGTGGAAACTGGTGCGGACCTCATCCTTCTTGGTTAGTTCGCGCACCAGATCGACAGCCTGCGCGCCAATATCCCACAACTGGCGTGCATGCTCGTCCCCGACCATGCCTTCAAGCTCTTCCTGATCGACGCGCTGCCCCATGCTGACCTGACCGCCATTGCGGCCGGATGCGCCAAAACCGACACGCTGTGCATCCAGCACAATCACGTCATAGCCACGTTGCGCCAGATGATAGGCCGTTGAAAGGCCCGTGAATCCCGCACCGACAACGCAGACGTCGCATTCCAACGATCCCTGCGCCCGGGGTAACGGGTCAAGGGTTTCGGCCACATCGGCATAGTATGAGCCGGGGTATTCCCCCAACCGGTCATTTGCGGTCAGCAGATCCATTGGAGGCTCGCATTCACGCCGCTTCGAACATTCCGTCCACGCGGATCTGTTCAAGACATTCGTCCAGCGATTTGCGGGCCCGTTCGATCAGGACATCGATTTCATCCAGCGTAATGGTCAGCGGCGGAGAAATGATCATCCGATCGCCCACATGACGCATGATGACATTGTTCGCAAAGCACCGTTCACGGCAGATATACCCAACGGTTCCAGCGTCCGACGCAAACGGAGCACGGGTCGACTTGTCCGGGGTCAGCGCAATTGAGGCCATCATTCCAACGATCTTTGTTTCGCCCACCAGCGGATGATCGGCCAGAGCCTCCCATTTTTCCTTCAGATAAGGGGCGGCTACGTTACGCACGTGTTCGATGATCCCGTCCTCTTCCAGAATACGAAGGTTCTCCAACGCTACGGCGCAGGCTACAGGATGGCCGGAATAGGTATAGCCATGATTGAACTCGGTCCCGTCAAGAACCTTCGCAATTTCGTCCGACACTATCGACGCACCTATGGGCGCATAGCCCGAGCTGAGCCCCTTAGCTACTGTCATAATGTCTGGATTGATGCCCAGTGTTTGTGAGCCAAACCAATTGCCAGTCCGGCCAAAACCGCAGATCACCTCATCAACGATCAGCAGGATATCGTATTTCTTACAGATGCGCTGAATCTCGGGCCAGTACGTCGATGGTGGCACGATGACTCCGCCCGCCCCCTGAATCGGCTCGCCGATAAAGGCCGCGACTTTTTCCGGCCCAACCTCTTTGATTTTGGCTTCCAATTGGCGCGCGCGTTCGAGGCCGAATTCCTCGGGCGATACGTCACCACCTTCAGCCCACCAGTTCGGCTGATCAATGAACTCGATGCCCGGGATCGGCGGGCTGCCCTGCTCATGCATCCCTTTCATTCCACCCAACGACGTGCCACCAATGGTCGAACCGTGATAGGCGTTCCAGCGCGAGATGATCACGTCCCGCTCGGGCTGGCCCTTCTCGGCCCAGTAAGTGCGCACCAGACGAATGTTGGTGTCATTGGCGTCCGAGCCGCCATTGGCAAAAAACACATGGTTCAGATCACCGGGTGCCAGCTCAGCCAGCTTCTTAGCCAGCATTAGCGCAGGGACATGTGTAGTCTGGAAGAAGGTGTTATAATAAGGCAGCTCTTTCATCTGCCGTGCTGCGACCTCGGCCAACTCTTCCCGGCCATAACCGATATTGACGCACCAGAGACCGGCCATGCCGTCCAAAATCTCGGCGCCTTCGCTGTCGCGCAACCAGACACCTTTTGCACCGGTAATGACGCGGGCGCCTTTTTCATTCAACTCATCCCCCTTGGTAAAGGGATGCAGGTGGTGGGCAGCGTCCATCGCCTGCAGTTCAGCAGTGGGCAGATGGTTTGCGAATGCCGTCATGTTAGGGTCTCCAATCAAACGTTCAAAAGTAGGTGCTGCCGTTCCCAGGGTGAGATTTCGCGCTGGTATTCTTCGTTTTCAGCGCGTTTGATATCTGCATAGAGCTGGCAGAATTCCTCACCCAGGACCGAACGGATTTCGGTTGCATCATCGAACTGGTCAAGCGCCTCACGCAGGCTGGCAGGCAGCGGCTCTTCCGCCTCCCAGACTTCCTGCTTGGCTTCGGCGCGTGGCTCGATCTTGTTCATCATCCCCAGATACCCGCAGGCCAGCGACGTGGCGATGGCGATGTAGGGGTTGCAGTCCATCCCGATGACCCGGTTTTCAAGTCGACGCGCAGCAGGGCTGGAATGCGGTATACGCAGACCGGTCGTACGGTTGTCGCGCGCCCACTCCAGGTTGGCTGGCGCGCTTTGGCCATCGACCGTAATCCGGCGGTACGAGTTGACATAGGGCGCCAGCAGCGGAACAACCTGCATCATATAATGTTGCGATCCGCCGATGAACCAACGGAACAGGTCCGAGGCAGAGCCATCTTCGTTCGAAAAGATATTCCTGCCGCTCGTCGTGTCGATCACACTTTGGTGGACATGCATGGCACTGCCGGGTTCGTCCCGGATCGGCTTTGCCATGAAAGTGGCAAAGACACCGTTTTTCAGCGCCGCTTCCCTGATCGTGCGCTTGAAGTAGAACACCTGATCGGCCAAACGCTCTGGATCACCATGCATCAGATTGATTTCAATCTGCCCCGCGCCGCCTTCCTGAATGACGGTATCAATCTCGAGGCCCTGTAGTTCGGCATAGTCGTAAATGGTGTCGATCACCGCCCCATATTCATCGACTGCGGCCATCGAATAAACCTGACGGCTCGCACCTTTACGGCCAGTCCGGCCCAGTGGTGGCTCGATCTCCTCATTCGGGTCGAGATTGGGTTTGGTAAGATAGAACTCGAGCTCTGGCGCGATGATCGGTGCCCAGCCTTTGTCGCGATACGCCTGCATCACGCGTTTCAACACGTTGCGCGGTGCGACGCTCAGCGCCGAGCCATCGCGGTTGAACATGTCACAGATGACCTGAACCGACACATCGTCACCCGACCAGGGAACCGAGCAGGCCGTGCTCATATCCGGGCACAGCACGATATCCTTTTCAAGCCACTGGTTCTCGATTTCCATATCGACATACTCACCCGAAATCGTCTGATAAAAGAGCGAGATCGGAAGTGCGAGGTCCTCTTCCGGCCTGAACTTGATGGCGGGCATCGCCTTGCCACGCGAGGTCCCTGCAAGGTCCGGCACAATGCATTCGACCTCATCGATTTTGCGCCCCTGTGCGTATGCCATGAATTCATCCGACAGGTTCTCCTGCCAGTGATCACTGTTCGCATTTTTCATCAAAACCTCCGCGACACCGCTAAACAAGCGATACCTTCTTCAACGCAAACAGTTTTGATCAAATCTGAGGTGATAGTCAATCACCACGTTTCACCAGCCCCAAACAAGCGACTTAAATCACGCTAAGCCGGAAGGGTTTGGCGAACAAAATCCATGCCCTGACTGATATCTCGCTCAATGGCGGTTCTGACCTTTTCCGGGTCTCCTCCTCGCAGCGCTTCAGTCGCCTCGCGGTGGTGGTCCAACAGGTTCGCTGTCCCGGAGCGACCGCAAACGACACGCAATGACGGCCCGATCTGCAGCCAAAGCGACTCTGCAATTCGCTGCAGAATCTGAGCGTCGGCAGCGGAATACAGCTTGAAATGAAACTGATAGTTTGCCTCGAGATATCTTCTTATGTCGCCAGCCTCAATGGCTCGGTCAACCATGGCATCTATCTGTTCTAACTCACTTATTTGATATTCTTTGAAGTTTTCAGCCGCCATAACCGCAAGGTTCGGCTCGACTGACATTCGAACCAATTCGATCTGCTGCAAGCGATGGACACTCATGACCGGAACTTCCACCCGACGGTTTTCTTGCGCCACCAATGCGCCCTCGGCGGTCAATCGTCGGATCGATTCCCTTACAGGCGTTACCCCGGCCCCTATCGCCTCGGCAAGACCATGAATGGTAAGCGGCTGTCCGGGCACAAATTCACCATACAAGATCATTTCCTTGATCTGAACGTAGATCGTTTCGTGCTCCGGCTTTCTGCCTGTCAACCGGTTCATTCTTCTCTTTTCGCTCCTATCAATTCGTGCATCGAAACCTAGTTCACCATCATAAAATTATCAAATTTTGACGAGGCGCTTGCAAAGAATCATATTTTGATCAAAATTGCAACGCAGTACCGACAGATGGGGAGAAAAGAATGCTAAAGCATAAGTCGAGTGCGCTGTTCGTCATTGCGGCAGTCGCAGCACAAACCGCGTGGGCGAGTGAAGTGCGCGTGTACAACTGGTCAGATTACATAGACGAAGAGCTTTTGACCAAGTTCGAAGAAGAAACCGGAATAGATCTGATCTATGACGTATTTGACAGCAACGAAGTTCTGGAAACCAAGATGCTGGCCGGTGGCTCGGGTTACGATGTGGTTGTGCCAACCGGCACCTTCCTGCAACGCCAGATTCAGGCCGGCGCGTTCCAACCTCTGGACAAGTCGCAATTGTCGAACTCAGGCAATCTTTGGGATGTTATTCAGGATCGAACTTCGGGTTATGACCCGGACAATGCTCATTCGATCAACTACATGTGGGGAACCACCGGGCTTGGCGTGAATGTGGGCAAGGTCAAAGAAGTGCTGGGCGAGGATGTGGCGCTTAACAGTATGGATCTGGTCCTGAAACCCGAGAACATGGAGAAACTGGCCGAGTGCGGTGTTCATTTTCTGGACGCACCAACTGAAATCATCCCGATGACACTGCAGTACATCGGAGAAAACCCGGACAGCCATGACACCGACGTCATCGCCAAATCCGAAGAACTTCTGACCGCTGTGCGCCCTTATGTCCAAAAATTCCACAGCTCGGAATACATCAACGCGCTGGCCAATGGTGATATCTGTGTCGCCGTGGGTTGGTCGGGTGATGTCCTGCAGGCCCGTGACCGCGCCGCCGAGGCCGAAAACGGGGTTGAGATCGAATATCACCCGTTCGCCGAAGGCTCGCTGATGTGGTTCGACCAGATGGCCATCCCTGCAGATGCGCCGAACCCGGAAGCTGCACATAAGTTCCTGAACTTCATCCTGGACGCCAACAACATGGCCGCCGCTTCGAACTACGTTTACTACGCCAACGGCAACAAAGCCTCGCAAGAGTTTCTGGAAGAGGACGTGATCGGAGACCCGGCGATCTATCCGGATGAAGCGACGATGCAGAACCTCTACATCACGACGCCCTACCCGGCGAAAACACAGCGGGTGGTGACCCGTTTGTGGACCAAGATCAAATCAGGGACCTGACTAGGGCCCGTGATCAATCCGGACCGCCCGACCCAAATCTGGGCCGGGCGGTTTCCGTAAGGAGGGACTCAGTATGAACCAACCGGCAAGCGCATCGGTCTTTGCACCCTGGACAGATGCGGATGAAACCCCACTGATTTCGTTTAAGTCGGTGACCAAGAATTTTGGCGCATTCACCGCGATCAACGACATCACACTGGATATCTACCGCAAGGAATTCTTTGCATTGCTTGGCCCTTCGGGTTGCGGCAAGACAACTCTGATGCGGATGCTGGGCGGTTTTGAAACACCCACAAAAGGTGTAATCACGATTGATGGTCAGGACATGGCCAGCATCCCCCCAAACAAGCGTGCTGTGAACATGATGTTCCAAAGCTACGCCCTTTTCCCACATCTTTCGGTCTGGGATAACATCGCGTTCGGCCTGAAACGCGACAAGATGCCAAAGGATCAGATTGCCGCGCGCGTTGAGGAGATGCTGAGCCTCGTTCAGCTTGGCAAATTTGCAAAACGAAAACCACATCAGATTTCTGGCGGTCAGAGACAGCGGGTCGCGTTGGCTCGATCGTTGGCCAAGGCGCCCAAGCTGCTTTTGCTGGACGAACCACTGGGCGCGCTGGACAAGAAACTGCGCCAGGATACCCAATTCGAACTGATGGACATTCAGGAGCAGACCGGCACCACCTTCGTGATCGTCACGCACGATCAGGAAGAAGCAATGACGGTCGCCAGTCGCATTGCAGTCATGAACCATGGCGAACTGGTGCAGGTCGAAACTCCAGATCGCATCTACGAAACTCCAAATTCGGTTTATGTGGCGGATTTCATTGGCGACGTGAACCTGATCGAAGGAAACGCCAAACCTCGAGGAGACGGCAAGACCGAGCTTCACTGGTCCGAAGGACAGGCCCCACTTGTCGCTGAATGCCCGCACGCACCCGAGCTTGAAGCCCGATGCACCTTCGCCATCCGACCCGAGAAAGTGGCGATCAGCAAAGAACGCCCGGATGGCCGCACCAATGTGGTTCAGGGCAAGGTCCATGACATTGCATATCTCGGCAATATTTCGACCTACAAGGTTGAGCTGCCCAACGGCGCAATGGTGAAAGCGCAAACAGCAAATAATCGTCGTATCGCCCGACGGGATCTCACCTGGGACGATGAGGTCTGGCTGTCCTGGACCGAAACAGCCGGCATCGTGCTGGATCGGTAACGGGGACGAGACATGAACTATAGGCGTTTGTTCCTGATTTCAGTGCCCTACATATGGCTGTTGGTGCTGTTCCTGATCCCGTTCGGGATCGTTCTCAAAATCTCCCTGTCCGATATCGCGCTCGCGATACCCCCATACACACCGACTCTGGATTTGGCGGGCGGCTGGAGCGCGATAAAAGAGTTCTTCTCGGAACTGGATTTCGAGAACTTTGTGTTCCTGACCACAGACGATCTTTATTGGAAAAGCTACCTGTCCAGCCTTCGGATCGCGGCGATATCGACCTTCCTGTGCCTGTTGATAGGCTTTCCGATTGCCTACGCGATGGCCAATGCCCCGGACGAATGGCGCCCGACCCTGATGATGCTGGTGATCCTGCCGTTCTGGACCAGCTTTCTGATCCGCGTTTATGCCTGGATGGGAATCCTGAGTCAGGAAGGGCTGCTGAATCAATTTCTGATGTGGCTGGGTATGATCGGTGAACCGCTGACGATCCTGAACACCAATTGGGCGGTCTATATCGGTATCGTCTACACCTACTGCCCGTTCATGATCCTACCAATCTATTCAACGCTGGAAAAGCTGGATGGTTCACTGCTTGAAGCCGGAGAAGACCTTGGCTGCTCGCGCACATCAGCGTTTTGGCTGATCACGGTTCCCTTATCAAAATCCGGCATCATCGCGGGATGCTTCCTCGTGTTCATCCCGGCTCTGGGTGAGTTTGTCATCCCATCGCTTCTGGGTGGATCCGGAACCCTGATGATCGGTAAGGTTCTGTTCGAAGAGTTCTTCTCGAACCGCGACTGGCCAGTGGCAAGCGCTGTGGCTGTGGTCTTGTTGCTGATCCTGATCATCCCGATCGTCCTCTATCAGCGCAACGAGCAAAAGATGATGGAGTCCGAGCAATGAGACGTTTGACATGGTTCAACGCGACCTCGCTTACGCTTGGGTTTGCATTTCTGTACCTGCCGATGATCATCCTGATCATCTACAGCTTCAATGAATCGCGGCTTGTCACCGTCTGGGGCGGGTTTTCGACCAAATGGTACGGAGAGGTCTTCAGAAACGAGGCGTTCCTTGATGCAGCCATCGTGACGCTGAAGGTTGCGCTCGCGTCCTCTATCGCAGCGACTGTATTGGGCACGATGGCGGCCTACGTACTGGTGCGCGGAGGGCGGTTTTTTGGACGCACCCTGTTTTCGGGCATGATCTATGCGCCGCTTGTGATGCCCGAGGTGATCACCGGACTGTCATTGCTGCTGCTCTTCATCTCGATCGGGCTGGATCGCGGTATCCTGACGATCGTTCTGGCGCACACCACATTTTCGATGTGTTACGTGTCTGTCGTTGTCAGCTCGCGTCTGGTCAGCTTTGACCGGTCCGTGGAAGAGGCGGCGCTCGATCTGGGCTGTACTCCCTTCGATGCGTTCAGATCGGTGACGCTGCCGATCATTGCCCCGGCGGTCATTTCTGGCTGGCTGCTTGCCTTGACCTTGTCGCTGGACGATCTGGTGATCGCTTCGTTCGTGGCTGGCCCGTCGTCGACCACATTGCCGATCAAGATCTTCAGCTCGGTCCGTCTGGGCGTGAGCCCCGAGATAAACGCGCTGTCGACAATTCTGATTTGCTTGGTCACCGTCGGCACGATCACTGCATCTCTTCTGAACAAACAAGCGGTCAGAAAGCGCCAGAAAGAAGAACAAATGGCGGAGCAAGCAGCATGAGTTTTGCCAAAGAATATGCAGATCATTGTCAAACTCATGGCACCCCCGACAGGATCGAATTGCTGTTATGCGACATCAATGCGGTCCTGAGAGGGAAATGGTTGCCCGGCGATGACGTGGGAAAACTGGAGAAAGGGGCCGTTCGTCTACCCCTTTCGACTTACGCACCCGCGATCATGGGCAATGAAGTCGAAAATACCGGTCTTGGCATTGAGGTCGGCGACCCCGACGGCCTTCTGACACCTGTCAAAGGCACTCTGCGTCCAGCCCCATGGCTTAACGGAAACGTGGCTCAGGTCCTGGTGGAAATGACCGATATGCAGGGAAACATCAGCCCGCATTCCCCGCGCGAGATTCTCCGCTCGGTCTGGAACCGATTTGATGAAAAAGGTTGGCGCCCGGTCGTTGCAACCGAGTTGGAGTTCTACGTCCTGCGCGCCCGCAATGAACGGTTCGAGGCACCTACCCCACCCGCTTTCAGCCCTGACGCCCAGAATTACGACATGGAACTTCTGGCGCGGCGCGAAGCGATCCTGAACGATATCCTGTCTGCCAGCGCAGCTCAGGGCTTGGCCACCGACACCCTGATCGCAGAATATGGCCCCGGCCAATTCGAGATCAACTTTCACCATACAGACGACGTATTGGAAGCAGCCGAAACCGCGATCCTGTTCCGCCGTTTGGTACGCGGTGTTGTCGCCAGCCACGGGTTCGAGGCCACCTTTATGGCCAAGCCCTATCTGGATTACCCCGGTAATGGGATGCATGTGCATGCGTCGGTCGTGGACAAGGGCGGCAACAACATCTTCACGCCGGGCGACGGGGAACAAATTTCGCAGACCCTGCGCAACGCTGTGGCAGGTGTGGTGGACAGCATGCGCGACCTGCAGGCCATCTTTGCGCCTCATGGCAATTCCTATCGCCGGTTCCGCCCCAACAGCTTCGCCCCGGCGGCACCTGACTGGGGTCTGGACAACCGGGCTGCCTCGGTCCGCCTACCCGAAACCAACGGCCCGAGCGCGCGTCTGGAGCATCGGATCAGCGGCGCGGACACAAACCCCTACCTCGCTATGGCCGCCATTCTGGGTGGCATGATGCATGGTCTTGAGAATGCGCCTGCCTTGCAGCGCCCACTGGATGACCCCGAATGCGTGCCCGCCAATCCGCTGGATCATGACTGGCTATCCGCAGTTGCACGTTTCGAGGCCTCATCAATTGCGCAGGACATATTTGGCGATTATCGCAATCTCTACGCGACCGTGAAACGGAATGAGATCGCTGCCATTCAGGATCCCATCACACCCGCAGAATATACCTATTACCTCAGCCGGTTGTAACCACGCAACTGTTTGCAGAGATGCGATGCAACGCAGATATTGAACGCGGCCCCCAAGCCCCAGATGTAATGATTCTACCCTTTCGAAAATTTGAACCGGAACACTTTCAACCTGCGATGTTCACGCTGATCTATGCATGGTATGGGCTGCCGGTCAGGAGAGTATGATGAGCGATCACAGAATTCGCATTGGTATCCTTGAAACCGGCCGACCGCCCGAAACGCTGGCCCCGGTACATGGCGACTATCCCGGCATGGTGCAGCAATGGCTTGGCGATGTGGATGCCGAATTCATTTCTTATGCCGTTCTGGACGAGGAATTTCCTGCCAGCCCGGCAGAGGCCGATCTCTGGGTGATCACCGGATCAAAGTTCGGCGCCTATGAGGATCACGCCTGGATCCCGCCGCTGGAAGAGTTCATTCGCAATACGCGCGACGCCGGCAGGTTGATGTTCGGCATTTGCTTCGGCCACCAGATCATCGCGCAGGCCCTGGGTGGAGTGGTACGCAAATCCAACAAAGGTTGGGGCCTTGGTGTGCATGAGTATCCAACCACTGCCGACTGGCCGACCGAACTGGGCGAGGCACCCAATAAGATTGCCATCCAAGCCTATCATCAGGATCAGGTCGAAGAGAAACCCGAAGGTGCGGTGACCATCGCATCAACCGAATTCTGCGAGAACGGCGCGCTGTGGTATCCCGGCTTTGCCGTGACTGTGCAGGGCCATCCGGAATTCGCAAAAGCTTACGCCAGCAATCTGCTGGAGACCCGGCGCGGCACTGTTCTCACGGATGAAGAAGCCGATAAGGGTCAACGCAATATGGCGATTGAAGACAACCGCTCGATGCTGGCCGGTGTGGTGCGTGATTATCTGTTGAAGCAAAAAACACCAGCCTGACGATACAAGTCTGAAACGCCAAGCGGCGATCTTGCGTACCTTCTGGATGACCAACTGCATCGCGCTGCCGTGCCCAGAAAACCTGCCGTGTTGAAGCGGTTCTCTTGTCGGTCGCGTAGAGGTCCGTGTCGTAATTCTTCAAGTCAAAGGTAGAACGATCACTCTACCATGATCTCATGAACGACACACAGCATCAGATCGCGGAAAACCTGGACCGACAGTTCTCTGAGATGGGCTTTGCGACGCAAGGTGTAGAAGCGCTGCGCGAAGGTGCAAACGTTTCGCTGCGGACGCTTTACAAATACTTCCCCAGCCGCGAGGCGATGGTCATAGGCGCGCTGAAGCACAGGGACGCGACCTATTCTGATTGGATCGGTCAGGACGATGCAACTGGTGCAGAACATGTGCTGCATGTCCTCGTTCGACTGTCGGATTGGCTGCATGAGATTTCAAACACCGGCTGCCTGTTTCGCAACGCACTGGCGGCCTATCCCGAAAGCCAGGCGATCCGGATGGCAGTCGAAACGCACAAGGCGCATGTCCGCGACATGTTCCGCGCACGGCTGTCACGAGTCGCACCAGATTGCGATATCGAGGCCCTGTCCGAAGCTCTGTTTATTCTGCACGAAGGGCTGACTGAAGGCGCCCGATTGCTTGGCGTCGAACCCGCAACCATTGCCACGATACGCTGCGCTCGTGCGCTGCTGACTTCTGCCGATATTAGATAGACCGGCACCCGGACAAGGACAAAGGAACCGACGTGAAGATCAAGGAAATCCACATCTACGCACATGATCTGCCGGTGAAGAACGGTCCATACACCATGGCCAATGCCGAGGTCTGGGCTCTGGACACTACGCTGGTCAAACTGGTGGCTGAGGATGGAACCTCTGGCTGGGGTGAGACCTGTCCAGTAGGTCCCACCTATGCCGAGGCGCATGCGGGTGGGGCCCGCGCCGCTCTGACAGAGATGGCCAGAGGTTTGATCGGAGCCGACCTTTGGCCGGTTGCGCTGCATCACCGGATGAACGGGCTGCTGAATGGGCACAACTATGCCAAAGCGGCCATCGACATTGCCGCCCATGACCTGATCGGCAAAAGACTGGACGTCAATGTTGCCGACCTGCTGGGTGGGGCGCAGACAGATCGGGTACCATCCTACTACGCTACGGGTGTAGGCGCGCCAGACGATATCGCAGGTCTCGCCAAAGAGAAGCTGGCCGAGGGTTATCCCCGCCTGCAGATCAAGGTCGGCGGACGCCCCGTCGAGATCGATATCGAAACCATCCGCAAAGTCTGGGAAGTCATCGGCGGAACCGGTATGCGCCTTGCCGTGGATGGCAACCGGGGCTGGACCACCCGCGACGCCCTGCGCGTCAGCCGGGAATGCCCCGACATCCCGTTCATCATGGAACAACCCTGCAACACCTATCAGGACCTGCAGAAAATCCGCCCGCAAGTCACCCATGGCATCTATATGGATGAAAACAGCGTTGACCTGAACACTGTGATCTCTGCCGCCGGAACAGGGCTGGTCGACGGGTTTGGCATGAAGGTGACACGCATAGGTGGCCTGCAACATATGCGAACGTTCCGGGATATCTGCGAAGCCCGCAACCTGCCACATACCTGCGATGACAGCTGGGGCGGCGACATCATCGCGGCTGCCTGCACTCAGATTGCAGCAACTGTTCGCCCCACCCTGATGGAAGGCGCATGGCTCGCCGCACCTTATATCGAAGGCAACTATGATCCCGAAAACGGCATCTCCATTGTAGGCGGCCATATTCAGTGCCCGACTGGACCGGGCCTGGGCATCATCCCGGATGAGACCAAATTCGGCACGCCAGTCGCTTCGTTCTAAGGAGAGCTTCATGATCCCCGAAACCATGCACGCCGTCCTGTTGACCGGTCATGGCGGTATCGAGATGCTAGACTACCGGTCCGACATACCCGTCCCGCAACCCGGTCTCGGTGAGGTCCTGATCCGGGTCGCAGCAGCGGGTGTGAACAATACAGACATCAACACCCGGATCGGCTGGTACTCCAAGGCGGTGACCGAGGATACAAACACAGGCGGGGCCTCGGGCTTTGACACGGTTGATGATAGCGACGCCAGTTGGTCCGGCACGCCCCTGACCTTTCCCCGCATCCAAGGCGCGGATGTCTGCGGCTATGTCGCCGCGATTGGAGAAGGCGTAGATCCCACCCGCATCGGTGAGCGCGTGATCGTGCGGAACATGCTGCGAACCTACGTAGATTACCGTCCATACGAGTGCTGGACCCTCGGCAGCGAATGCGACGGCGGCTTTGCCCAGTTCTGCGTGGCACCTGCGCAGGAAACCCATGCGGTGAACTGTGACTGGGACGATGTGGAACTGGCCGCAATCCCCTGCGCCTATTCCACCGCCGAAGGAATGCTGCATCGTGCAGGTGTTGAGGCAGAAACTGTTCTGATCACCGGCGCTTCGGGCGGTGTGGGTTCGGCTGCCGTGCAATTGGCAAAGCGACGCGGCGTACAGATAGTTGCGCTGTGCTCGGCTGCGAAGGCTGAAGCGGTGCGGGCGCTGGGGGCTGATCGTATCCTGGATCGCAATGCCGATCTGGTGGCGGAATTGGGTGAAGGATCAATTGACGTCGTCATCGATCTGGTGGCCGGTCCGCAATGGCCCAGCCTGCTGGATGTTTTGCGCCGAAGTGGGCGCTATGCCACGGCCGGAGCTATTGCAGGTCCCATCTGCGAGATCGACGTGCGCACGCTTTATCTAAAAGATCTCACGCTCTTTGGCTGTACCTTTCAGGAAGACATCGTGTTCGAAAACCTCGTGAAATACATCGAAGCCGGAGAAATTCGCCCCGTCGTTGCCAAGACCTATCCGCTGCGCAACATCGCTGAGGCTCAGGAAGATTTTCTGGCCAAGAAGCACACTGGGCAACTGGTGCTGATCCCGCCGCAGGTGACGTCATGAAGATAAAAACGATCGAGCTTTTTGAACTGCACCTGCCCTATACGGGCGGCTCGTACGAGCTGTCCGGCGGGCGCATCTATACTGGGTTTGATAGTGTTATCGTCTGCATCACAGCGGATGACGGCACCGAGGGTTGGGGCGAGTCCACCCCCTTTGGCCCCAACTACATCGCTGCACATGCGCGCGGCGCCCGCGCCGGTATCGAAGAAATCGTGCCCTACCTGATCGGACGCGATCCGCGCGATGTGGACCGGATCAACGACGCGATGGACGAGGCCCTGCTGGGGCACAATCACGCGAAATCGGCGATCGATCTGGCCTGCTGGGATCTGTTCGGAAAATCGGTCGGCTTGCCGGTCTATAAGGTGCTGGGTGGTGCGACAGGAAATCGGTTGCCCGTGATTAGCTCAATCTATGCGGGCACGCCCGAAGATATGCGCACCCGTGTCGCCGAGCATCGGGCGATGGGTTATATGGGCCATTCGGTCAAAGTGGGCGCGCTGGATTCTGAAGGGGGGCCCGCACTAGATGCGGAACGTATTGCGGCCGCGCTGGCAGATCGCCAGCCGGGTGAGTATTTCATCGTAGATGCGAATGGTGGCCTGATCCCTGAAACAGCCTTGCGGATGTTACGTGCACTTCCGAACGGGCTGGATTTTGTGCTGGAGGCCCCCTGTGCCACATGGCGCGAGACCGTGTCTTTGCGCCAGCGCTGCAATGTTCCGATCATTCTGGACGAGCTGGCGCAGGACGACGGCGATATTGCCAAGCTGGTCGCGCTGGACGTGGCCGATGGCATCGGGCTGAAAATCTCAAAGGCGGGAGGCCTGACCCCCGCGCGCCGCCAGCGTGATATCTGCCGCGCAGCTGGGTTGACGATCAGCGTACAGGACACCGTGGGATCGACGCTCTCTGCCGCATCAATCTTCCACATGGGTGCGACCGTCCCTGAACGCCTGTTACGCTGCGTGCTGGACCCGCGTGATATGGTGACGATCCAGACCGGAGCTTTCAACGCCCCTATCCAAAACGGCGGTGTCCTGCCGCCCGATTTGCCGGGCCTCGGCGTGACGATGCACCGGGACCTGCTGGGACAAGCCGCTGCAAGCTGGGAGGAGTAAGACGTGTTTCAGGGTAAGAAAGCGCTGGTCACTGGTGCGGCCGGTGGCATTGGGCAAGCCATCGTCAAACAGCTGCGCGCACAGGGTGCGCAGGTGGCAGTCGCTGATCGGTGCACCGACGGCATTGAAGCGGATGCCCATCTGCCCGGCGATCTGCTCGAACCAACCTATTGCGACCAACTGGCCGCCAAGGCACGTCAGGCTTTGGGTGGGCTGGATATCGTCATAAACAATGCCGGTGTGATCACGCGGGGGCCCGTCACCGAGACCTCGGATGCGGATTGGGCGCTGTCCATGGGCGTGAATGTCGAAGCTCCGTTCCGGGTCTGCCGCGCCGCCATCCCATTGATGGCTGAGACGGGCGGCGGGGCCATCGTCAACACTGCATCGTGCTGGGGTGGCAAGGCTCCGGGGCCGAACCATGCGCTCTATTGCATGACCAAGGCAGCGATTGCCTCGCTGACCGAATGCATGGGGATGGACCACGCGCATCAGGGTATTCGCATCAACGCCGTCTGCCCGAATGAGGTGAACACACCAATGCTGCGCTCGGGCTTCGCCAAACGTGGGTTCGACCCCGACGAGGCGGTGACTGAGCTGGGCAAGACCGTTCCTTTGGGACGGATTGCCGAACCTGAGGACATCGCGGATGTTGTTCTGTTCCTCGCTTCAGATGCGGCGCGCTATATGTGCGGCACGCTGGTCGAGGTCAATGGCGGGAAGCCGGTTGCATGAGGCGCTTTGACGGCAAGGTAGCTCTGGTCACAGGTGGCCGCTCCGGGATCGGGCAAGCCATCGCGGTTCGGTTGGCCGAGGAAGGTGCGCGCGTGATTACGGCGCAACGCGGCAACGATGACAGGTTCGAGGGGATCGCAGCCGACTTCACCGACCCCAACTCTCCCGGTCAGGTGGTGGTAGAGGTGATCGCTCGCACAGGGCAATTGGATGTTCTGATCAACAACGCGGGGATGATGCAAGAGGCCTGCGTCGAGGATATGAGCCTGGAAGACTGGCAGAGAACCTTGACCGTCAACCTGACTACACCATTCCTGATGATCCGGGCTGCCCTGCCCCATCTGCGGAAGACGCGGGGCAGCATTGTCAATACCGGGTCCATCGAAGGGCTAGGCAGCAATCCCGGCCACGCGGCTTATTGCGCCTCGAAAGCAGGGTTGCACGGGCTAACGCGCGCCGTTGCCATCGATCATGGGCATGAGGGCATCCGATGCAATGCCATCGCCCCGGGATGGATCGATACCGATCTGAATCTCGACTTTATCGACTCCATGCCCGACCCAAAGGCATTTCGCCGCGACATCGGAAAAATCCATCCGGTTGCCCGGACCGGAAAACCCGAAGAGGTCGCTGCGCTGGCTGCGTTCCTCGCAGCAGATGAAAGCGGGTTTATTACCGGCCAAATCTACACGGTCGACGGTGGACGGATGGCAAAGCTGAGCCTGCCCTGAGAACTGGGCCTCAGAACCTGTCGGGGCTAAACGCCTGAAGGTCGATCCCCGGCCTCCGACCCGCGATCTCATCCGCAACCAGACGCCCGGTTGTTGCACCCAGGGTCAGCCCCAACTGGCCATGTCCGGTGGCGAAGGTGACGTTCGCCAACCGTCCGCTGCGCCCGATAATGGGTCGTGTATCCGGAGTGAACGGGCGACGACCCATGCGACGTTCGGCATTTTCGACTCTAAGGTCCGGAAGCACGCGTTTCGCGCGCTTGACCAGAATGTCTGCGCGGTTCCAATTTGGTTTCGCTGTCAGCTCGGCAAATTCGATGGTTCCGGCCACTGCCAGCGCATCCTCATAAGGCGTAATACCGAAACCGCCCTTGGCGTAAAAAACTGTGTGCGCCAGATCGCAGCCAGTATCGTGCAGCGCGGTGGAATAGCCGATAACGCCTTCCAGCTGGATCGAAACGCCCAATTGCTGCGCTAGGTAACGCGAATGCGTGCCCGCCGCGAGGACAAACTCATCCGCTTGCAAGGCTTGGCCATCGCGAAGTTTTACGGCTTTAACCGTTCGGCCCTCGCGCTGAAAAGTATCTGCCGCGCCATGCGCAACCGTGCCGCCGCGGCTGACAAGGGCCCGATGCAGCGCTTCGACCAGCTTCTTGGGGTCGGTCACGAAACTCCAGTCACGCAGCAGAGCAGCGTGTTTGAAATCAGGCGCAATGGCGGGATCAATGTCATGAGCCTCGCGGCCAGAAACCTCATCTATCGTGCACCCCAACTCTCGTGCCAGATCGAAAGCTGCTGCCATGGTTGCGCGATCGGTATCATCGTCAAACAGCTTGATCACCGGTCGCTCAACCAGAAGTTCTGGCTGACCGATATCTGCCAGCTGAGCCTTGAAATCATCGGTGGCGGCAAAGGTCAGGCGCGCCAAATCTGCCGCGATGGCCCGCATCTTGGCGGGGCGCGCATTGGCAGCGAAACGAGCAAACCATGGCAGCAGACGAAGAGTTGAAGCCGGACGCAGGGCCAATGGCCCCTCCGGATGCAGCAACCAACCGGGGACTTTCATCAGCATGCCCGGTTGGGACAAAGGCACAACTTCACCAACAGCGATGCACCCGCACGAGGCCCAACTGGCCCCTTCACCGACCGGCCCGGGTTCAACAACCGTGACCGCATGCCCCTGCGATTGCAGCGCCAAGGCACAGGAAATGCCCACGACGCCACCGCCGATTACCACCACGCCCGTCATTTCGTAACCCTTTACCGCAGCGCATCCAGTTGAGATAGCAATTCGGTGCTGACGCGAACGCCCTCGGCTTCTGATGCAGCACGGTTCTTCAACCGTCCATCGCCGGGCACTCGGGCCGCGCCGTTGCCTTCGATCTCGGCGCAGATACGCTTGACGTAGTCGTCAAACGCTACGTTCCCGAACCGTTTCGGGTCAATGGCAATCAAGGTGGATCCGCCCTTGATATTCAGCGCTCCGTGCGCTTCGCGATCTGCGTTATCGACCGACAGAGTGCCCCCTGCCAAGGCTGCTCCCATAACCTCGATCAAGAAGGCAATCGCGGCCCCTTTATGCTCGCCAAATGGCAACAGGCTACGGGTTTCGAGGATGGCGTTCGGATCGGTGCTGGGTTGGCCTTCGGGGTCGAGCCCGGCTGCATGCGGCAGGTCGTGCCCTTCGGCCGCGGCCATGCGGATATCCATCAATGCCACCATCGAAGACGCCTGATCCCAGACAATCGGCGCCGCGCCTTCGCGCGGACAGGCAAACGACATCGGGTTGGTACCGAAGACCGGGCGCACACCACCCTGCGGCACCACCATCGACAGAGAGTTCACGACGCCCAGCGCAACCAACCCGGCCTCAGCCAGCGGTTCGGTATCAAAGCGCAAACCGGCAAGGTGATGGCTGTTGGCACAAGTAAACGCTGCGATGCCGTTCTCGCGGGCCATTCCGATCAGCTCGCCCAGAGCCAACGCCGCAGCAATCTGGTAATAGCCGTTATCTGCATCTCCGCGCAGCACACCGGGTGCGATGCGTTCGACTTTGGGATTGGCGGCGGGGTTGGCATAGCCCGAGGTGAAGCTTTGTACATAGACCGGCAGCATGCGCAAACCATGGCTGCGCGGTCCATCACGCTCGGATTTGGTGACGATCTCAGAGATCAGCTCACTGCCCCCATCGTCCATCCCGGCAGCCACAAGGACGGATTTGGCAAACTCCCGCACCTCTTGAAGTGAGAGCGTTTTCGTCGAGATTTCGGTCATTCGCTGAATCCTGTCCTTGTGTGGCTGAAAGAGGCACCGATGTGCCTCTTGTTATCGCGTCACGCGCTGTATTCCGCACGTTTTTTGGCGACAAACTCGTCCAGCGCCCCGCGTCGATCGTCGGGCATCGGAGGCTGAACATAGTTTCTCAGCATACGCTCTGCTTCTTCCGTGCCGACAATCTCAGCCGTTTTCGAACCCTCAGCTTCCCACTGTTCAAAACTATCGTTGTTTTGCAGGTGGTTCATATGCATCGGATTTTCGCGCGTGTGGTCGGTTCCCAAAAAGTGCCCGCCGGGTCCGATCTGATCAATATCGCCTAGAAGCGCATCCAGATTCTCATCTTGCAAGCCGCTAAAGAAGCGGTGGAAGTTTTCCAGCTGCAGCGCGTCCTGCACCCATTTGGAATAACTTACGCCCAGCGCGCCCTCAAGGAACCCCGCCGAATGGACAATATAGTTCGCGCCGCCTAGCAGCACCGGCCACATGGTGTTTGCGGTATCAAACGCGGCTTGCATGTCCGGTGACTTCGATCCGGTCCACATCGTACAAGTTCGCCACGGCACCCCGTAGAACCGTGCCATCTGCCCCACCAGTAAGTTCATCAGACCGGGTTCAGGTGAGCCCATCATCGGCGCGCCTGTCTTCATTGATACACCCATAATCGCGACACCAAGCACCATCGGAGCTCCGCGCCGTATGATCTGGCTATAAGCCATGCCCGCCAGAGATTCCGCAATTAGCAGCGCCACACCCCCCTGCGGGCTTGCAGGTGTGCTGGCACCGGCCAGAACAAAGGGCGAAAGCAGACAGGGCTGGTTGGCCGCCGCATAGACGCGCAGGCTCTGCAACATGGTCTCATCCCAGACCAGAGGCGTGTTGCAATTCAACAGGGCGGCCATCACCACGTTCTCGTCCACGAAATCCACGCCGAACACGATGCGCGCCATCTCAACTGAATCGCGTGCCGCCTGCTCAGACAGGACCGAGCCTTTGATCGGCTTGTCTGTCAGTGTGAGCGCGGCGTGAACAAGCTCCAGATGGCGTTGCGGCACTGGAACATCCTGCGGCTCCACCGGCAGAATACCGGGCACCATCATCGACTGGCTCATCTGGCTGAGCTTGAAGAAGTTATGGGCATCTTCCAGCACCGAGGGACGGCGCACGCCGTCCAGACCATAGACAAATGGTGCCCCGTAGGCGTTGGCAAACACCGAATGCTGGTTACCCACCCGCAATGAGCGATCCGGGTTGCGCGCAGCATAGCCCCATTCCGACGGAACAGCCGAGATCAGGTCCATCAACATCTCACGCCCGATACGCACGCGTTCGCCTTGCACATCGGCACCGTATTTCTTCCAGTCAGCCAAGGCGACGGGATCGCGGAACTCGATGCCGGTGGTTTCCAGGATCGTCATCGCAGCGTTGTGGATCTTCTCGACGCCTTCGGGGCCGAGCAGATCAATCGGGCCAACCTTGCGGTTCAGCGTCGACAAGTAGACCGGAGGCGGGTTGGTGCGGGCCTGAACCCGTGCCGCGCGCCCTCCGCCACGGCCTGAGCGTGCTCTTGCTTCTGCCATTTCAAATCCTCCGGATCAGGCGCGCGCACGGGCGCTGGTGGGGTCAACGGCGCAGGTGTCGATCACTTCTGCCTCGCGCATTTCATTGTGAATCAGCACCTGCATCCTGGTGCCGGGCGCCGTCATATCCTGCGGCACCAGCGCCATCGCGATGTCATGGTTGCAATAGTACGAGAACCCACCAGAAGTGACCCGCCCGATGAGCTTGCCATCGGCATAAACGCCTTCGTCGAACATCACCGAGGTGTCGCAGAACGGCAGCTTCAGCGTGACCAAGGTATTGTATCCACCCTCTTCCTGCTGTTTCTGTAGCGCCGCTTTGCCAATGAAGTCCCGTTCACAAACCTGCCCGCCAACCTTTTCGGTCATGGCCACGAACCGGCCCAATTCTGCCTCGTATGGCGTCAGATCCTTGCAGATCTCACGGTTGATCGCGCGATAGGATTTCTCAAGGCGCATCGACTCCAATGCCTCGAGGCCAAATGGCTTCACGCCCGCCTTCAGCAACAGATCAACAAGATGGCGGTTATATCCGACCGGATGGTGCAATTCCCATCCCAACTCACCGGTGTACGAGACACGCAACAGGTGCACACCCTTGGCATAACCCACCTCTCCCATCTGTGCCGAAAGCCACGGGAAAGCCTCGTTCGACAGATCGTTGTCGGTCAGGGGCTGCAGGATCTCACGTATCTTGGGTCCGGCCAGAGCGATCACGCCCAGTTGCTCCGAGATATCTTCCATGATGACCGAGCCATCTTTGGGCAACAAACGCTGCATCTGATCCCAGTTATAGGCGCGCCAATTCGGGGTAGAGATCAGATAGAAGTCATCCTCGGCATACCGCACAACGGTATACTCCGCATCCATGCCGCCTTTTTCATTCAGCATCAGCGACAGGGTCATGCGGCCCACTTTGGGCAGCTTGTTAGCCATCAAACTGTCCAACCATTTAGCGGCCCCCGGCCCGCGTACGGTGAATTTGGTCATCGGGGACATTTCGATGAACCCAGCCTCTTCGCGCGTGCGGCGCACCTCTTCCTGCACCAGTTCCATATGGTTGGTGCGTCGGAAGCTGTGTTCAGGGATTGCCTCTTCGGGCGATTTGGCAAACCAGCGCGGGAATTCGTAGCCATTGAAACTGGTCCAGACCGCGCCCTGAGCAGTCAGAAGATCATAGCTGCCCACGGTCTTCATCGGACGCGCATTAGGAAAATCCTCACCCGGTACGTGCGCATCCATGTGCGTGCCCCAGGTCTCGCGCACCTTGTCCATGGTCCATCGTTTCGACGCGTAGTCCGAGAACCGGCGCGGATCGAGTTCCGACATGTCCATACCTGGATCGCCATCGACGATCCACTTGGCAAGACGGTTGCCGACAGTGCCGCCCCACAGGATGCCGCCGGGCATGCCTTCGGCCAGCCACAGGTTCTCGTGCCCCGGTGCGGGACCAGCCAGAGGCAGCTCGTCCGGGGTCATCTGGAACGGACCACGGGTGTTGGCCTTGATTCCGACCTCTCCCAAAGTGGGTACGCGTTCAATGGCGCGCTCCCACTGAGTTTCCACCGCATCGAAATCTTCGGGCAACAGGTCGGCCCCGAACTCAGGCGGCACGCGGTCTTCGGCAAACAGTTTGAGGTCTTTGGTGAACTCATAGGGGCCGAACTGGATGCCGCCCACATCTTCGCGCAGATAAGCGCCATAGTCCTCATCCCGCAGGATCGGGAATTCGGGCAGACCCTGCGCCCGGCGCTCCTTCAGAAGCGGCACAGTCTCGGTCGTCCAGTACTGATGGACAATCGGGATACAGGGCAGATCCAGCCCCACGCGGCGCGCATTTTCGCGGGCGTAATTCCCGGTCGCAAAGATCAGATGCTCACACGTGATCTCGCCCTGATTGGTGGTCACTTTCCAATGACCATTCTCAAGCTTCTCATAAGCCTGAGCCTCGGTATTCTGGTAGACAGTCGCCCCCGCATCACGCGCCAGCTTGGCCAGCGCCATAGTGATATCGGCTGGGTTCACATAGCCGTCCTCGGTGTGCAAAATTCCGCCCCGGATATCCGGGCTCTGGTTCAGCAGCGGATGCACCTCGGCAATCTCTTCCGGGGTCAGCAGCTTGCAGGGCACCCCAGCGGCTTCGGCAATCGAGATATAGGACTGAAACTCATCCCAGCGCTTCTCGGTATTGGCCACTCGCAGCTGGCCAACCTTCCGCAGCCCGACCGAGCTGCCCATCTTCTCTTCTACCTCGGTATAGATGCGGATGGTTTCCATCGTCATCTTCGACACGTTGTGCGAGCGCACGAAAGTCACAAGCAAACCGGCCGCGTGCCATGTCGAACCAGAGGTCAGCGTAGTTCGCTCCAGCATAACCGCGTCCGAGCATCCATGCTCGGTCAGCCCATGGAGGATCGAGGCCCCGACGCACCCGCCTCCGACAACCACCACTTTGGCATGTGATTTCATTTTGTTTTCCTTCAAAAGCTCTTTGGCAACGCCGGTGTCACCATAGGTTTCGTTTCTGCACAGGAATCGTCAGGCATAGCTCCACAACGCCCTTCGTGAATCGGCCTTATTCTGGTTGGTCCTGCGATCTGCGCAATTGCAAAAAATCTCACCTTGGATTACTTGAAATAACTCTAAACTACACTCTGTGCTTGTAATACAAGCAACCGCAGCAGACGTTATACGAGGTGAAATTGCCCAAACGACCTTACGATATGCCTCCGATGACGTCTTTGGTCAGTTTTGAAGCTGCCGCGCGCTACGTCAGCTTCAAAGCCGCAGCAAAAGAGTTGAACGTGACCCCTGCGGCCGTGAGCCATCAGATCAAAAGCCTCGAACAGGAGCTGCGCTGCGATCTTTTCCATCGCTTTCACCGTGGTGTCGAACTATCGGAAAGCGGGGCTTACTTGCTGGTGGCTTTGCAACGCGGTTTCGAGGGTATCAATGAGGCCGTTGGGCAACTGCGGGCACATCACGGGCGGTCATCGGTTACGATACGTTCAACCACAGCTGTCAGCTCGCTATGGCTGACACCCCGTCTGGCGCAGTTCTGGAAAAGCCATCCGCATATTTCGGTGGCCCAGATCGTCAGCGATCAGGACATCAGCCCATCCGATTGCGACCTGAGCATCCACTACGGTCACATGGATCAGGATTCCGGCCTTTGCCGTGCCCTGTTTCACGACCAGATCATGGCCCTTGGCAGCCCGCGTTTTGCCGAGCAACATCAGCTTGGGTCTCCTGCGGACGTCGCGGATATCCCCCTGATCTATCTTGAAGCGGCTGACAGTGGCTGGACGGATTGGCAGGAATGGCTACGCGCGCTCGGGCACACGGCGAAACTGAAGGCCGCGCACCGCGTCAACAACTATGTCATCGCACTGCAGGCCGCGCAGGATGACATGGGGGCAGTGTTGGGTTGGGAAGGCCTTACGTCCGAGCTGATCGCATCGGGCAAGCTGGTCAAACTCATACCCGAGACGGTTTCGTCCCCATTGGATTTCTATGTCGTTCTGCACAATCAGGCCTCGGATCGCGCCAAAGTGCTATTTGACTGGCTCTCTGAGGCCGACAAGCCAAACGCGCACCGACCGGCACAGCTGCGCTAACGACAAAACGTGCGACCCCACAACGTCAGGTCTGATCCCGAATTGCGGTGATGACAATATCCAGAGCATGATCCAGATCGTCCCGCCCAATGGTCAATGGCGGGGATAGAGTCAGCACGCAGCCCTGGCTGATCTTAAAACTGACCCCAGCGTTCAGGCAGGCATAGTAGATACGCTCGGCGCAGGCATTGTCGGCTTCGCGGGTGGCACGGTTTTTGACAATCTCGATCCCGAACATAAGGCCGCGCCCGCGGATATCTCCTGCGATCTCAACCTGCGCCAATTCGCTTTCAAGCCGGTCCATCGCGTGGGCACCTAAATCGGCGGCGCGATCGACAAGCCCTTCTTCCTCAATGATCTGGATCGTAGTCAGAGCAGCGCGGGCAGTGACCGGGTTCTTCTCATGCGTATAGTGCCCAATAGCAAAATCTCCGCACACATCGAGATCGCGGCGGGCGACACAGGCAGCGATGGGCAGGATGCCTCCGCCCAGTGCTTTACCAAGGGTCACGATGTCGGGCACGATGTCGTCATGCTCAAAGGCAAACATTTTGCCTGTTTTGCCCAGACCCGTGGGAATTTCATCCATGATCAGCAGCGCGCCGTGTTTGTTGCACGCCTCGCGCACCGCTTGCCAGAAGCCCGCCGGGGGGACATAGGGCACTGCCCGCATCGGTTCCGCGATAACGGCGGCAATATCGCCTTCGCGCTCAAGGACGTATTCGACCATCTTGGCGCAGGCCAGACCGCAGGTTTCGGGACCCGCATGGTTATAAGGGCAGCGATAGCAGGCAAAAGGCGCGACATGTTCGGCCCCAGGAATCAAAGGCCCCGCGATATGACTGCGGAAGGTCGCCTCACCTCCCACCGACGCCGCACCGAAACCGGCCCCGTGAAATGCATCCCAGAAGCTGACTGTCTTAAACCGGCCAGTCGCGGCGCGCGCAATTTTCAGAGCCACTTCATTGGCATCCGAACCACCGGTGGTGAATAGCGTCTTTCCAAGGTCACCGGGCGCGATTTCAGCCAGTTTTTCGGCCAGCTCCACCGCCGGATCATTGGTGAACCGGCGCGGTGCAAATGGCAGGTCATCCAGCTGCGTCTTGATCGCTTCGACCAGGCGCGGGTGGCCATAGCCGATGTGATGGACCGAGTTGCCGTGAAAATCCATATACCGGCGGCCATCCAGATCCTCGATCCAAATGCCCTCGGCCTTGGCGATCGTGCTCACACAGGGACTGGACAAGCTTTGATGCAGGAACACATCCGCGTCGCGTTTCAGCAAAGGCGCAGATCGTGGCCCGATTGAGGACTTCTGCCACGATTTACGCGCACCCGAAGTGTTGGACTCTCCTTCGGTGTGGGTAATTCTGACAGACATATCATCCTCGATTTTGATTTGATCCGCAGAGATCGACAGCGCGAAGCCCCATGACGGGCCTCGCGCCGTAGTGAGAGGTACAGACTTCCTCTATGTCCTTACCTTGGCCACGGCATCGAATACGTCTTCACATTAGTGAAAAACTTCATCGCCTCGATAACACCTTCTTTGACGCCGTTCCCGGAGTCTTTGATGCCGCCGAAGGGGGACATTTCGATGCGGTATCCGGGTTGTTCCCAGATGTTGCAGGTGCCCACGTTCAGCCCGTTGATAAAGGCAATTGCGCGGTTCAGGTCGTTGGTGCAAACACCTGAAGACAGGCCGAACTCGGTGGAGTTCGAGATCGCCATGACTTCCTCATCATTGTCCGGCACGCGAACGATGGGGATGATGGGGCCGAAAGTTTCCTCCATCACCAGCTCACTGTCATGGGGCACCTTGTCGACCACGATGGGGGGCAGCAGCGCGCCTTGACGGCCGGGGTGATAGAGGATTTCTGCCCCCTCTTTCTCGGCCATGTAAACACGGTTCTCAAAGAGCTCTGCCGCCTTATCGTGGATGACGCAGCCCAGTTCGGTCTCGGGGTCTTGTGGATCGCCGTACTTGATCTTCTTCGCCTTCTCCAACACCAGCGGCACGAACTTGTCAGCCACGCTCTCCTGCACCAGAATGCGCTTGATCGCAGTGCAGCGCTGACCCGAGTTGCCGGTGGCACCGGCCACCGCAATGGTCGCAGCCTTGTCCAGATCGGCATCGTTGAGGTCGTTCAGAACGATCAGCGGGTCGTTGCCGCCCAGCTCCAGCGCCTGACGTTTGTAAACCGCCTTGGCCGCGATCATCTTGCCCACTGGCACGCCGCCGGTGAAGGTGATGATGTCGATATTTTCATTGACGATCATCTCTTCACCAATGTCCTGCGGCCAGCCAGTGACCACCTGGAACATCTCGGGCGGCAGGCCCGCTTCATAGAGGATATCCGCAAGCGTCAGCGCCGTCAGCGGCGTCAACTCGGTCGGTTTGCACACCATGCAGTTGTTCGACGCAATCGACGGCGCGATCTTGTGGCTGACCATGTTCAGCGGGTGATTGAACGGCGTGATCGCGCTGATCGCGCCCACAGGTTCCCGCGTGGTGAAGATTTTGCGATCCTTGCCATTGTGGGTCAGGTCGCACGAGAAGATCTCGCCATCATCCTTCAGCGCCTCGGCAGCGGCGAACTGATAGACATCCTGCGCACGTTTGGTCTCGTAGATCGCGTGTTGGTGGCAGATGCCTAGCTCCAGCACCAGCCATTTGGCCAGATATTCGCGGCGCTCACCGATCAGCTCTCCGGCCCGTTGCAGGATCTGGCTGCGCTCGTACCGGGTCAGCTTGGATTTGTAGTTTGCCGCGATCTCGAACGCGCGGCGGGCGTGCTCGGCCTTGCCCGCGGGGACATGGCCGATCACCTCATTGGTGTAGGGATAGAGAACTGGCACGGTCTCGTCAGTAAAGACGATCTCGCCGCCGATGCGCATCCCTTCGTTTCTGATCTCAGTCATTGCCTGATCTTTCATAGTTACTGCGCCGCCGCCGTGGTGGCATAGAAGAATGCATCGAAGTTGCGCAGTTCCTCGGGTTGGCCCGGCAGGTCAATCACGCGGTTGACGATGAAGGGCACTTCCTGCTCGGTCAAGCCGCCATGGCTGCGCAGCGGCTCTTTCAGCGCGGCCAGATCGTGGCGGTCTGCCGAGGTGCCAATGGTCATGTTCTCGCCCGAGATCATCACGATATCGCCGATCCGGTCGGCGGGCAGTTCAAAGCGGCGGATCGCCTCTTCCTTGTCGATGACAAGGATAAGCTCATCCCGTGCTTCAAGTTTCGTCATGATGTCCGTGCGGTCCGCACCTTCGGGCAGATAGGCGGTGGCAAAAGCTCCAAGCGCACCGTGGTGAACCACATAAGGGTCGGTGATCGGCAGGATCACACGGGCCTGACCCTCGCCCAGCCATTCGTCCATCAGGTCCTGCGCATAGATCACATTGGGCTCGCCCGCTGCGTTATGCTTGGGCTTCATGCCGTGGTCTGCAGTGACGACAATGGCCGCACCCAGCTCATCCAACTGCGCGAGGTATTTGTCGAACATGGCGTAAAAGTCCAAAGCGCCCTGCTGTTCGGGGGCGAACTTGTGCTGGATGTAGTCGGTGGTCGACAGGTACATGATGTCAGGCTTGAACTCTTTCAGCAGCTTCACGCCCGCGGCGAATACAAATTCCGACAGCTCTGCCGAATAGACCTCGGGGACATCCATGCCCAGCCACGCGCTGGCATTATCGATGCCGTGTTCCGCCTTTGTGGTCTCACCCGAGCGCTCCGAGGAAAACGCCACCGCGCGGTCTTCGTCAAACTTGAGGCCCGCACCCAGCAGTGCGCGTAGCTTGTCCTTGGCGGTGACCATGGCAACGCGATAACCCGCCTCGTAGAACTGCGAGAAGATGGTCGGTGCGCGCAGGAAACGCACATCGTTCATCATCACCTCTTCGCCGCTATCGGGATCGATCAGGTAGTTGCCGCAGATGCCATGCACGATCGGTGGACGACCGGTGGCGATGGACAGGTTGTTTGGGTTGGTGAAGCTGGGGATCACCGAATGCGCCAGTCGGTCGGTGCCAGTCTCGCGGATGCGCTTGAGCGTCGGCATCAGGCCCTTGGCGATGGCCACTTCCAGATATTCCGGCTCACAGCCGTCCAGACAGATGGCGATGGCCGGAACTTTTGGCGCGGGATAGACGCGCTCATTCGCGGTCACAGGGGTATGGATGGTCATTTGAGGAGTGTCCTTTGTCTTTTCAGGCGGCCAGTTTGGCGCGTTCTTCCAGTGCCCGTGCCGGAGGCGCCGCGCTCGCGACCCCCATCTCGGCCAGGCTGTCCTTGGCGGCGGCCACAACCTGCCGCATCACATGTTCATCCATTTGCCCGATGCAGCCGACGCGGAAACTGTCCACAACCGTCAGCTTGCCGGGATAGATGATAAAGCCTTTGTCCTTCATCAGCTCATAAAAGCGGTCAAAGACGAAGTTCTCGTCCGCAGGGCAGAAGAACGTCACGATGATCGGGCTCAGCCAGCGGTTCTGCAGCAAGGTCTCGAAGCCCAGCTCGCGCATGCCCGCGACCATTACATCGCGGTTGTGAGCATAGCGTGCGCCACGGCCTGCAACACCGCCTTCGGCCTCATGCGCGCGCAGCGCTTCAAGGAAGGCCGCAACCACATGGGTCGGCGGCGTGAACCGCCACTGGCCGGTCTTTTCCATATGCGCCCATTGCGCGTGCACATCCAGAGACAGCGAGTGGCTGTTGCCGTTGGCCGCCTCAAGTTCATCCTTGCGGGCGATAATGAAGCCAAAGCCTGGCACGCCCTCGATGCATTTATTGGCGGAGGAAACCATCGCTTCATACCGAATCTCAGACGGCATGAGTTCAATCGCGCCAAAGGCCGACATCGAGTCGATTAGCAGCTTGCGCCCTGCCCCGTAGACGGCTTCCGAAATCTCCTCGACCGGGTTCAGAATACCCGATGAGGTCTCGCAATGGATCGCAACTACATGGGTGATCGCAGGATCCTGGGCCAGAATCTCGGCCACTTCCGACCCTCGCGGCGGCAAGTAATCGCCTTTGTCCAGCACCACATGATCGCGTCCCAGATAGGCCAGCGTCTGCGCCGAACGCTGACCATAAGCCCCGTTCGCCAGTACCAGCGCCTTGCCATCCCGCGGAATGAACGCCGCCAACATCGCCTCAACCGCAAAGCTGCCCGAGCCTTGCATCGGAACGCAGTCAAACTCTTCGGCACCCTCGCCCAGCAACGCCAGCAACCGGCTGCGCATCTCGCGCGTCATCGCGCGGAAATCTTCGTCCCAGCTGCCCCAGTCCTGCAGCATCGCCTGTTTCACCGGATAAGATGTCGTCAAAGGCCCCGGCGTCAGAAGATAAGCTTCACCCAAACGGGGTGCTTCAATCTTCCGGTCACTTCTGTTCATCCTTCACCTCCGATACCGCGTTGTGATCAACCCTTTGCAATCCGGAGGCCCATATGTAAAATCGATAATATCAATCTTATCATAGGATTTATTTATAGATGTCGAGCGGCCGCAAAAAAGCCGCCCCGCAAATGCGCGACGTGGACCAAAATGTGGGCAAAGCAGCGCCGATATACGACCGAAAATCTTGCGAAACGCAGGTGGCTCTCAGGTCTCCGCTTCGCGTTCTCGTTGCGACAAGGTTTCAATCAACCGCGTTTCCAGCAACTGGCCATTCGAATACAGAATCGGTGTCGAGATCGCTGCGATATGACTGTTGAACTCGCGCAATGCGCGCAGGGTCTCGAGATGCACATCGCTGGTTTCAAAGCTGTCGATCATACCGTTCTGCAACCTGCGGAAATGCCGCTTGCGACTGTCACGCTCGGCCCGTTTGATCTCTGTCTTTTCGAGATTTAGCAGACGCGCGCTCTCAAGGTCTTCCGAGAGGATCACGTTCGTTGCCAGTTTGAGATTCGCAAGGATTTTTTCGTGCATCTCCTGCAGTTCCGCCCAGCCTTCCGGCGAGAACTGCTTACCGCTCTCGCGCAACTCCGATGCCAGCACGGTCAGTCGTTTGGCCACAACGTCCCCTGCCGTTTCAAGACGCACCGCGTATTCCAGCACGTCGCGGGCAACATCCGCATGCCGGGAGTCCATGTTCTCGGACGGCAGTGAGGCCACGAAGGTGCGAATATCCGTCAGGCACTGGTTCACATCCAGATCGATATCCTGAATGGCCTTGATCTGTTCTTCATCGCCAGATCGGTAAAGGCCAAGCAAGGGGCTGAACATCATCTGCACCAAATCAGCCATGCGCAGAAGCTCACGCTTGAGCGCCGAGACGGCCAGTGTCGGCGTTTCAACCAAGCCGGGATCCAACGCGCTGACCGGGCGCGCCAGCGGATCGGCCTGACTGTTTGGCGCAGCATCGGGGAAGAGGCGTTCGAACGGAAGTTGTAGCAACGTGCAGAACGGCAGCGACAGGATCAGCAAAGAGGCATTGAACATAAGATGCGCGTTCACCAGCATCTGACCTTGGTAATCGCCACTTACCAACCCGGAACGCAAAGCCAGATTTGCAGCAAACAGACAGAGCACCGCCCAAACCCCGCGCAACGCCAGATTGGCAAAGGGGATGCGACGGGCGCGCGCCTCCATACCACGGGTCAGCCAGACAGGTATCAGCGCACTGCCCATATTCGCCCCCAGAACAAGGGACAGACCGGCGGAAAATGGCAACGCACCGATTTGCACCAATGTGACACACATCAGGATTGCCGCCACCGAGCTGTGCATGACAAATGCCAGAGCACCGCCGACAAGAAATGCAGTCACGTAATCACGCACCAGATAGTCGGCGATTGCAGGCAGGAAGGCGCTGTCACGGATCGGATCCATTGCCTCGCGCAGGAACCGCAGCGAGATCAGGATAAAGGCAATCCCCATCAGAATGCGCCCGATCTGGCGCGGCTTCTTGCGTTCGGTCTTGACGAACAGCCAGCCGCCTACTGCCAGCAATAGCGGAACCAACCAATCCAGTCGGAACGACAGAATCTGGATCACAAGTGCCGAGCCCAGATCCGCGCCCAGCACAACAGCCAGACCGGCGGGAAAGGCCAGATATCCACCGGCGGCAAAGCCCGAGGCCAGCAGCGCAACCGCCGCCGACGATTGCAGCACTACCGCCAACAGCAGGCCGGTAAGGCTCGAACCCACCATGCTTTCATTCCGCGTCAGCACCCGCTGAAACGACGCGCCATAGCTGCGCTCGATCCCGGTGCGGACCATACGAACCGCAAACAGCAAGAGCATTGTGGCACCGGCCAGTTGCGTCAAGAATACTAAAATTGCCATTCTGCGCGATCTTTCTGCCGGTTTGAAATGCGGGCTTTTTGGTCTGCTCCGTATTTCCTAATTTCTGATAAAGAGGTCAGTGACATCAGGCGGCCACCTCAACTTCGATCTGCCAATGCTCCAGCCTGGCGGACAGCTTCTTTCCCGGCTCAGCATCGATCACGAGTTTCGAAATCAGCCGTGGATCAAGCCCTTGATGTGGGGCGAGAGCCCCGAGTTTCTGATGAACCATCGCCATGATCGTCATCTCGGCACGCTCCGCGACGACGGCAGCAAGCTCAGCTTCCGTCGGGTCGAGATACATGAAGCCCGCCTTGGCGCTCAAGGCATCCGCGCTGAGGATAGCAAAATCATAAAGATACCGTCTGGCCTGACTTTCCGCGACGAAGCCGAACGCGCCCAGACTGTCACGATGCATCTCGCCGCCCAGCAGAAACACGCGGTTGCCCTGACGCGCAAGCAGCGTGTGCGCCACGTTCGAGGAATTAGTGACTACCCTGAGGCTACTTTTGCCTCGCAATGCTTCGGCCACGAAGGCCGTGGTGCTTCCAACATCCAAAAACAGAAATGCGCCATCGGGAACCAGATCTGCGATTGCTTCAGCAATCCTGCGCTTTTCGTTGATATGCGCACCCAGTCGCTGGAAGTAATTAGTATCATGCTGCGCCCCGGTCAGGCGCGCGGCACCGTGGGCGCGCGAAATCAGACCACGCTTGGAGAGCGACTTGACCGTACGCCGGATCGTTTCTTCCGAAACATCAAGAAAACTCGCCAACTCGGCGTTGCGCGCATCGCCTCCGAGGCTACGTAAGGCTTCTAGCAATTGCATCTCTCGCGGCGTGAGAGAGAACTGGTCCGTCATCTAATTATTCCATCCTTGAAGGACGGGTGTAACAAAATAGCTAAAGAAGTCCACATAATTGTTGGATTATGACAAAAATACCCACATAAACACAGGCTAAGAATTCGTATCCTGACCAGAGTCAGGCGTCAAACCCGCAAATCGCAGGATTCACCTGCTGTTTTGTGGGCATAGCAGCATTTCAATCAATCTTGTTTTTCTGCATCTGTGGCGTGATGCCGAAATTGGCGCGGTACACCCGCGAGAAATGCCCGGGGTTCTCAAATCCACAAGCGATCGCGACATCCGTGACAGAAGCCTCAGTCTGCAGCAGCAACTTCCGAGCTCGATCCAGTCGCATCTCCATGAAATACTTCTTCGGCGACGCATTCAGGAATTTTCCGAATAGTCGCTCAAGTTGGCGTGTGGAGATCCCAAGTTCTGACGCAATCTCAGTCGGAGAAATCGGGGCTTCGAGGTTCCGCTCCATGATCTGGATCGCCTTTGCCAGATGAGCGTTGCGCATCCCGTTACGCGACTGCAATGAAACGCGCTGCTCAGCGGTTGAATTGCGAACGGCATTATACACCATCTGATCCGACACCGAGACCGCCAGGTCATGGCCGTGATCCTGCTCGATTAGATGCAGCATCAGGTCAGCAGTCGCTGTCCCCCCCGACGCGCTGATGTATTTGCCATCCGCCGTGAACACGCTGCGCACCAGATTCACTTCGGGGAAAGCTTCCATGAAACTGTCATGATATTCCCAGTGGATCGCAGCCTCTGACCCATCCAGAAAACCCGCCTCGGCCAATAGCCAGGAACCCGAACACAACGCCCCGATAGGAGTTCCCAACGCCCGTTCACGCCGTAGCGCGCCCAATAAAGGGCGGGTCACGTGGTTGCGCATGTTAATGCCGGACAGAACAAACAGCCGATCACATTTCGGGATGTGCGAGATTCCCCCATCCACAATCGTCACGATGCCGTTGGAGCAGGTTACCCTTTCTCCATCCTCGGACAAGATCGACCACTTATATAGCTCTTCGCCCTGAACCAGATTGGCGATCCGCAGGGGCTCGACCGCGCAGGAAAAGGCCAGATGAGAGAACTCCTCGATCAGCAAGAACGTAAAATGCTGGGTTTTGGACATGGTGACCTTCGTATCAGAATTCCAGCAGACAGCAAAAATATCTGTCCTCTGGTTTGAGTGAGCCTTGGGGTTGGCGATTGTCGGCGAACGCACATCCCAATCTGTCGCTTAGCCCGTTCGGAAGAAATTGCATACTCCTATTTTTTTCATTGTACTCAAATTGTATTTTCTTGTAAGGCTGCGCAATCGACCTCGCACACAAGAGACTCGGAGCCACGAAATGGAGCAGTTTTGATGAAAGATGCAGCCCGGCGCCGGAAGTCGGAACTCTATGAACACCTCAAGACCGAAATCCTGACTCTGGCCATGAGCCCCGGTGCGGATCTGGACGAAGCGACATTGTCGGATGAGTTTCAGATATCACGCACGCCGTTGCGCGAGGTGTTCCGGCAGCTTGCAGGCGAAGGCTATGTGGAGCTGCGGGAAAATCGGGGCGCGCGAGTCTCTGGCATGTCCTATACCACTCTGCGAGATTTTTTTCTAGCGGCACCGATGATCTACGGCGCCATCCTGCAGCTGGCCGCCAAGAACGCAAAACCCGCCCAATTAGATGAGTTAAAGCAAGCGCAAGACATATTCAAAACGGCGCTGCGATCCGGTTCGGGTGCGGATCGGGCGATGGCGAACAACCGGTTCCATGAGGTTACCGGAGATATGGCGGATAACATCTATCTGTTGCCATCCTTCAAACGGCTGTTGATCGACCACGCCCGGATCGGCATGACCTTCTACCGTCCGCAAGATGCGACGATGGTTGAAGATCTCTCTGAAGCCAGCTCCCAGCATGACGCCATCATCACCGCCATCGAGGCAGGTGATGAGGCGGCTGCTGCGCAGCTGGCCATCGATCACTGGAATCTCTCGCGCGACCAGATCGAGCTGTTCGTCACGCCCACCGGGCTTGACCTGCCGCTGGGGACAGTGGCGCGCAAAAACCCTGCATGAGGATGTAAATGACTCCCCTGTTCAAGTTTGAAGGGATCTACACCCCGGTGGTGACCCCTTATCATGAAGATGGCAGCGTCAATTGGGATGCCCTGTCTGATGTGATCGAATACCTGATCGAAAACGGCGTGCACGGCCTGATCTCAGGCGGATCGACCGGCGAAAATTATTCCCAGACCGTGGCCGAGCGGCTGGAGCTGGCCAAGTTCACCCATCAGCGTTTGCAGGGTCGTCTACCGCTGGTCGTAGGGACCGGCGCGATGATGACACCGGATTCGATCGCTCTGGCCGCTGGCGCGCGCGAGATTGGCGCGGATGCGATCCTGCTCGCCAGCCCGGCCTATTCGGTGCCCACCGATCGGGAAAACGCGCTGAACGCGCTGGCCATCGACAAGGCCGCTGATCTACCGGTGATGCTGTACAACTATCCACACCGCACCGGCACCATGATGGGCGAAGAGTTTCTGGATCGCGTCGGCCGCAGCCGCAATTTCTGCGGCATCAAGGAAAGCTCAGGCGATATCAATCGGGTGCATCTGCTGGCACGCGACTATCCACATATCCAGCTGGGCTGCGGCATGGACGATCAGGCGCTGGAATTTTTCGCCTGGGGCGCGCCCTTCTGGGTCTGTGGTGGGTCGAACTTCCTGCCTGCCGAACACGTGGCGCTCTACAATGCCTGTGTGGTCGAGGGCAATTTCGACAAAGGCCGCCGCATCATGTCAGCGATGCTGCCGCTGATGCACGTGCTGGAACAGGGTGGCAAGTTCATCCAGACCATCAAACATGGCGTCACCATGAACGGGATCGATGCAGGCGTCATGCGCCCACCGCTGCGCGGGTTGAACAAGGATGACAAACGCGCGCTGGAACAGGTCACGCGTGTGTTGAAACGCAAAATCGCCGACATCGTGGCAGAAGGATAATAGACATGAATCTGCTGACTCAGGACGAATACAAATCCATTGCCGCGGGTCTGGACCTGCCTACCGGCGCTTTCATCGATGGCAGCTTCCGCCCGGCGATGTCCGGCAAAACCTTTACAACCGTCAATCCGGCCACAGGCGACAAACTGGCCGAGATTGCCGCCTGCGATGCCGCAGACGTGGATTTTGCGGTCGAAAAGGCGCGCGAATCCTTTGACGATGGCCGCTGGTCGAAACTGCACCCGTCCGAGCGCAAGGATGTGCTGATCCGCCTGTGCAAACTGATGACCCGCAACGCGCGCGAGCTTGCGATGATGGAAAGCATCGACAGCGGCAAAACCATCTATGACTGTGAGACCGTGGATGTACCCGAGACCATCCACTGCCTGAAATGGCACGCCGAAGCGATCGACAAAATCTACGATCAGGTCTCGCCCGCCTCCGATGATCATATCGCAATGGTCATCCGCGAGCCCATTGGCGTCGTAGGGTTGGTGCTACCATGGAACTTCCCGCTGTTGATGCTGGCGTGGAAGATCGGCCCGGCCCTGGCTGCGGGCTGCTCGCTGGTTGTCAAACCGGCGGCAGAAACCACCCTGACTGCGCTGCGTGTGGCAGAGTTGGCGATGGAGGCTGGTATCCCGGCCGGCGTTCTCAACATCGTGCCAGGCGGAGGGGCGGATGTCGGAGAACCGATTGGCCGTCACATGGGTATCGACATGGTCTCGTTCACCGGCTCGACCGTGACAGGCAAGCGCTTTCTGACCTACTCGGCGGAGTCGAATGCCAAAGAGGTTGTGCTTGAGATGGGCGGCAAGAACCCTGCCATCGTGATGGACGATGCCGAGAACCTGGACCGCGTGGCCCAGCATCTGGTCAATGGCGCATTCTGGAACATGGGTGAGAATTGCTCGGCCAGTTCGCGCCTGATCGTACACAAAGACGTGAAAGGCGAATTGCTGGACCGAATCGCACATCACGCCAAGCAGTGGAATATCGGCGACCCGTTGAACCCGGAAACCCGCATGGGCGCGCTGGTGTCCGAAGGACATTACAACAAGGTGTGCGGCTATCTGGATCAGGCCGAAAACGTCGTGATCGGTGGCAAGGCTGATAACGGCTTTGTTGAGGCCACAGTTGTCGAAGTCTCTGATAACAATGCCGTCCTTGCGCGCGAGGAAATTTTTGGCCCGGTGTTGTCGGTTATCGAAGTGTCCGGGTTTGATGAGGCAATCTCGGTTGCCAATGACACCGAATACGGGCTCTGCGCATCGATCTTCACCGCCAATGCAAAACGCGCGATCCGCGGCGCCCGTGCATTGCGCGCTGGCACCGTAACAGTGAACAGTTTTGGCGAAGGCGACATCTCGACGCCGTTTGGAGGCTTCAAACAGTCGGGTTTTGGCGGACGTGACAACTCGGTTCACGCCCATGATCAGTATACCCAGTTGAAAACCATCTGGATTGATCTTGCCGATGACGCAGACGAGGCTGTGAATTGACACGCTACACTGCACATACCCTACCGGTCCAACGAGGGCCTGCCGCCTGGAGTGTCATTCTGGGCGACCAGGTCCCTGCGGCAGTGCTGGATGACGATCAAAGCGCCGACTTCGCAATCATCGGTGCAGGATATGCTGGCCTATCCGCAGCCCGGCGCATTCTGCAGTTGCAACCCAATGCCCGTGTCGTGGTAATCGAGGCCGGGCGCGTAGCAGAGGGAGCTGCAGGAAGAAACTCGGGCTTCATGATCGACCTGCCGCATGATCTGGCCTCGGACGACTACTCCGGCGGTGGTGATGATCAAAAAACGATCGCATTGAACCGGCAGGCCATAAGCTTTGCCCGGTCGGCGGTGGAAGAATACCAGATCGATCCGAATTTCTTTGATCCCTCTGGCAAGGTGAATGGGGCTGCCACTGAAAAAGCCGAGGCCCACAACAAAAGTTACGCTGAGCATCTCGCCTCGCTGGGTGAGGAGAGTCAGGTGCTGGACCCGCAGCAGATGTTCGAACTGACCGGCTCGCGCCATTACGTTTCCGGGCTTTACACGTCTGGTACAGTGATGCTGCAACCCGCTGGTTACATCCGAGGGATGGCAGACGGGCTTGTCGGACAAGGCGTGCGCATCTTCGAAAACAGTCCCGTTACCGGTTTTGCCCGCAAGGGTGAAGGCTGGCAGGTAATGACCCAAAAAGGCGCGGTGACTGCTCCGAAAGTCATACTGACCGTCAATGGTCATCTGGAAAGCTTCGGGATCGAGCGCAACCGACTGATGCAGTTGTTCCTGTTTGCCGCGATGACACCCGAGCTGGATGATGACGCACTTCGCAAACTGGGTGGGCAGAACCGTTGGGGCGTGACCCCGTCTGACCCGATGGGCACGACAGTGCGCCGCATAGACACCGGTCAGGGCGGCAACCGGATTATCACCCGCACCTGCGCAGCGCTGCGTCCCAGAATGGCGGCCTCCGCAAGCGACTTGCGCCGGGCTGGCAGAGTCATGCAACGCAAATTCGACCAGCGCTTTCCGCAACTAGCGGGCTATCAGATGGAATATCAATGGGCCGGTCACCTTTGCCTGAGCCTGAACAGCGTCTCTGTGGCGCGGGAAATCGATACCGGTGTCTATTCGGGCTGCGTGCAGAATGGGCTGGGCACAGCGCGCGGCACATTGACAGGCATCGCTGCCGCCGAGATGGCCTGCGGCCATCAATCCGAAATTTCACGACATTTCAACGCCGAGGCTGCGCCCAAACAGCTGCCTCCGCAACCGTTCCGCGAGATTGGAGCGAACCTGATCCTGAGATGGAAGGAATGGAAAGCAACCGACGAATAAACCGATTTGCGATCATGCCAATAAGAACAGCCAGTGAATGGCGGGAAACTCGACACGGGAGGAATTAGATGTCGATAAAGGACCCTTTTACGGATTTGGAGATAAAGACGGCGGATGCCGGATTTTATGAGAATTACAGCGTTCCGATTGCGCTTATCAGTAAGGCGATCATGGTTGCGCTGGTGCTGTGGGCTTTGGTGTTTCCGGCCAATGCGAACGGCACGCTGGGCAGCTGGAACGGCAAGCTTCTGGAAAGCTTCAACGGCTTCTACGTCATCATCGTCGGGCTGTTCTTCTTCTTTCTGGCCATAGTGGCCATCATTCCGGGCACCGGCAAACGCGTCATGGGCACACCGGGCGAAAAGCCCGAGTTCTCGAACTTTTCGTGGTTTTCGATGATGTTCGGGGCCGGTCTGGGCGTCGGCCTGATGGTCTTTGCCACAGCCGAGCCTTTGGGCCTTTGGGGCTCGAACCCGGTGGTGGTGTCGGAAGATGTGGCCGGCAACACGCCCGAGGCGCTGCAGTCGGCCTATCGCTTCACCTTCCTGCATTATGGCTTCCATGCTTGGGCGATCTACGTGGTGACTGGCCTGTCGCTGGCCTACTACGCCTATACCCGCGACATGCCGCTGACCATCCGCTCGGCCCTGACGCCGCTGTTCGGCAAGCTGATGAACGGCTTTCTGGGCCATGTGGTTGACGTGCTGGGTGTTGTTGCAACGATCCTGGGTGTTTCCGTCACCATTGGTTACGGCGTCAGCCAGTTCATCGACGGTGTCTATGCCATCACCGGCATGGAATGGGTGATGGATCTGGGTGGTGAAGTGCCAACCCCGTCCAAAGTGGGTCTGATCACGGGTCTGGTTGTCATCATGTGCCTGTCGATCATTTCGGCGGTATCGGGTGTTGGCCGGGGTGTGAAATACCTGTCGAACCTGAACCTGGTTCTGTCGATCATCCTGCTGGGCACCTTCGTTGTGTTCGGCTCGTTCGTCTTCGCCATGACCACTTATGGCACGGCAATGGTCGACTATATCCTGCACTTCATCTCGCTGAGCTTCGGTGCCTATGGTCCGCTCTCGGCCGAAGCCTTCGCGGCAGCTCTGCCTGCCGAGGCACAAGCCCACGCGGATGCCCTGATGGGCGGTGCAACCAATGCCTGGGGCAGCTTTGACGGCTTCAAGAGCGGTCTGGAAGGGGCAGCGGCGGAACTGGATGAGGCCACACTGGCCGCAGCCTATGCCGCAGGCGAGCAAGGTCGTCAATTCGGCTGGCAAGCCGGCTGGACCACCTTCTACTGGGCTTGGTGGATTGCGTTCTCGCCGTTTGTGGGCCTGTTCCTGGCACGCATCTCGAAGGGACGTACCGTGCGTGAGTTCATCCTTGGCTGCGTCTTCGCACCTGCGCTGGTCTGCTTTGCATGGATGACCGTTCTGGGCGGAACGGCGATTGACCTTGAGCTGGCAGGCGCGGCCGAGGGCGCGATCATCGGCGCATCGAACACCAACAAGCTGTTCGTGACGCTGTCCTACATGATCGACGGTGGCCTGCTGTCGATGCTGAACGTGATGTGCGTGATCCTGATCATGACCTTCCTGGTGACCTCTGCGGACTCAGGTATTCTGGTGATGAATACGATCATGTCAGGCGGCAGCCAGGAGACGGGCATCAAGCACCGTATCATCTGGGGTGTGATCCTGACGGCAGTCATTGGTGCGCTGATCCTGGCAGCGGGTGAAAACAACCCGATGGACGCATTGCGCAACGCGATGATCATCGGTGCGTTGCCATTCACCATGGTAATGGGCCTGATGTGCATCTCGCTGTGCAAAGCGCTCTACCGTGACGGTCTGCGTGACAAGCACGAAGGCACCGCTACACAGGCTGCTGAATAAGCCACAGCGCTCAAATCCAAACCAAGAACGCCGCCCAATTCGGGCGGCGTTTCGCGTTTGAGAACTCAAAAAAGAAGCCGTCTCAAAAGAAAGACGGGCCAGTTCGGGGAGTGTATCCGGCTCAGTAAGACTGGTTCAATTCATCCGCCGCCGGTATCTCACGTTCACGACGCGCGATATAATCCAGCAGCGCTTCATTCTTGGCATCGTCCAGCTTGGGTTCCTGATACTCGGCCAGCAGCTTGCGCGCATGTTTGAGAGCGCGCTCGGTGATCTCGATGCTGCCCTCGGCCTGCCATTGCTCGATCGAATTGTTGTCGAAGAGCTCAGGCATGAAGAAAGCCTGCTGGAAGTTCTCCTGCGTGTGCGGATGGCCCAGATAGTGACCTCCGGGGCCTACATCAGGAACCGCTGCGACAGCTTGATCGAAGTCGGCCCATTTGGGGCCTTCCGCCATGCGATAAGCCATTGCGCATTGTTCGGCATCGACGATGAACTTCGCGACCGAGCAATGCATCCCGGCCTCATTCCAGCCCGCCGAATGCCAGATATAGTTTGCTCCAGCGTGGATCACGGCGCTCAAGGTGGTAGCGGATTCGTACCCGGCCTGCGCGTCAAAGGTCTTGGCCCCGCCCAGCGTGTTCGAGGTCCGCCATGGCACGCCATAGTATCGCGCCATCTGGCCGATCATGAAATTCATGAGGCTGATCTCAGGCGTACCTGCCATCGGTGCACCGGACTTCATCGAGACCGTGGATAGGTAATGCCCGTAGATCGCGGGCGCCCCCTTGCGGATGACCTGAGTATAGGCCAGCGCGCTTAACGCTTCGGCGTTCAACTGCGCCACTGTGGCCGGTACACTGGCGGGTGTGTTGGCACCGCCCAACACGAAAGGCGAACACAGCACCGGCTGCTTACGGCGGCAGAACGCGCGCATCGCGCCCAGCATGGTTTCGTCCCACACCAGCGGGGAGTTTCCGTTACAGTTACCCGTGGTGACAGGGTGATCCTCAAGATAATCCTCACCGAACAGGATCGCGCACATCTCCATCACATCCTCGGCGTTCTTGGGCGATGTCGTCATGCCCATGAACGTCTTGTCCGAGTGCTTCATGGACGAATAGGTGATCCGCAAATGCCGCTGGCTGATCGGGTGATCATATGGCTCGACGATATGGTGTGCCGAAGAATGCAGCGCGGGCATCATATGTGCCAGCTTATGGAACATCGCCAGATCGTCCAGCGTCGGGTTACGGCGCACATCATCCAGATCGCGCAGGAACGGCGCGCCGGTCATCGGCACAAAGATTGAGTGATTTCCACCCAGCCGCACATTCTTATTCGGGTCGCGCGCGTGGTAGGTGAAATCCGAAGGGATCGTGGCGATCAATTCGCGCACCAAGCCCCGATCGAGGAAGACAAGCTCGCCCTCGACCTTTGCGCCCGCCTTCTTCCAGTCTTCCAGTGCAATCGGATCACGGAACTGGACGCCAACATTCTCCAATATATCCATCGAGGCCGCGTCGATCCGTTCGACATGCGCCTGATCCATCACCTCGCACAGCGGTATGCCGCGCGTCAGGCCCGGAAGCATGTCAAACTTGGGTGCGGTGCGGATGGCGCGGCGGGCCAACCGCCCACCAGACCGGGAACGAGTTACCGTTTCTGTCGTCATCAGGTTTCTCCAGCAGTTTCCACGATCCTTTCAGTTTTGACGACGGCTCACTTGACGATTCCCGAAACCCGCTTGCAGGAAACGACATGATCGGACTTTGAACGCTATCGACCAAATTCGCTTCGACCGCAGCCGCTGTTTAAGACCTCCAGAATGGGCACAGGCGCTCTTTCAGGGTGCCTAAACTTCCAACAAATCGCGCGCTGAAGCTGGATAAAGGTGGTCTGGTCAGCAGCCACTATGGAATAAACCTTCGGATACGGATATCCATTCATTCAATTCATCGAAGAAAGAAATCTGACAAAACGAACTAATCCAGCAAATATGGCGTTGCTATATCCGCTTCAGTACAAAGCGGAGATTGCCGGATGCCAGTGTCATCAAAAACCATGCTCTCAACCCCGAAGGCCGACGGGTATGTCGAACAGCTTTCCAAACATTTTGGCCACAAGATCAATGTTGAACGACAAACAGATGAGGTCGTGTTCCACTTTTCAGCTGGCACGGCGCGGGCACAGGCCGAGGGTGACATTCTGCGGTTGAGCGCCCAAGCCGAGACCTTTGAACAGTTGCAGAAGTTGCAAGAAATCCTTGGCTCTCATTTAGAGCGGTTCGCCTTTCGCGAGGATTTGCGCGTGATTTGGCCCGAAGCTACGGACATTGAATAAAGGATAATGACGATGAGAGCTTTGACGATAACCGCAGCGTTGTTCCTCGCCACGACCGCGTTCGCACATGAAGCCCCAACTCATGAACATGCGCAGATCTTCCCGATCCCAGCCTACGCGCAGCCTTACGGACCGGCATCGGGCGTCGCAGCCCTTGAGGCGGCCCAGACGTTTCTGGCCAGCATCGACGATGGCGCGAAGGCTCAGTTCATGTTTGATATGGGCAGCCCCAACCGCGCGCAATGGTCCAACCTGCCTGCGGGGATCGTTGAGCGGACGGGTATCTCGGTCGGCGAACTCTCGGACGAGCAGCGCGCGTTGCTGTTTGAATTCCTGGCGTCATCGCTGGGCGAGGACGGCTATCAGAGCGTGGTCGAGGCGTTGGCCGCTGAGACGTTCCTGAGTGCGGACAAGCGCGCCAAACAGCTGCAATGGGCACCAGAGAATTACTGGCTGTCTTTCTTCGGCATACCCTCAACCGACGGATCATGGGGATGGCAGTTCGGCGGGCATCATCTTGCCCTGAACATCTCGATCGAAAGCAACCGGATCGAAACCATGTCGCCCACGTTTGTCGGCACCGAACCGGCAATATTTACAGTCAACGGAGTTGACTATCAGGCTGTGCGCGACATGCACCTGTCCGGGTACGCAGTCTTTTCTGCTCTGAACGCAGCACAACAGACCGCTGCAGATGCGGGCACAATCCCCGAGGATGTGCTGACCGGACCGGGGCAGGATGGCACCATTCCGTCGGTGATCGGCTTGTCTGCCGCGGATATGGATACCGGGCAGCGAGAGCTATTGCTGGCTGCCATCAAGGAATGGGTTGCGATTCAGCCGGATGAAAACGCCATCCCGCGCATGGCCGAACTGTCTGATGGATTGGAAGACATCTCATTTGCCTGGTCGGGAACCGATGAGGTCAACACACCCACATATATGCGCATCCAAGGCCCGACGTTGATCATCGAGATGCTGTCGACCGGCGGCAATGTAGGCAGCAGCGCCGTGGGTTCGGGGCACTACCACACAATCTATCGCAACCCGACCAAAGAGTACGGCCAATAAACTCTCGCAACGCATAAGCCCATCAAGTCGAAATAATCATGATCGAAGACCGTCAATCTAGAACTCTGAAGCCGCCAAATAAATCACTGGGGTGAAGTCGAGTCATCGCCACATCAGGGCGGTCGAAACAGCGAGGATGATTTCAGCGCTTGCCTGCGCATTGCGCGTGTAGGTGTGTCAACGTCGCCGGATTGCACCTGGTCGCGAGAGGCTGGGTGTTCTCCACCAGTCCTGCACCGAAAGCTCCCAGCTATGCCCAGATACCAGCCGACTTCAGTGCCGCGACAGAAGACCGTGCTGGCCTGCTGCTCAACGACAATCGATCCGTTGAGCAAAATCTAAGGCGAACAGGTTTATTTCGCCGGAACCGCCCGGCTTGACCGTTTAGTCCTCAACGCTTGGCACATCACAAAGGAACGAGCCATGTCTACCACACCTCTGACCCGCACCGAGATCTCTCTGCACTGGATCATCGGGCTGGGTATGATCGCGGTCATTGCCATGGGTCTGTACCTGACCCGCACGGAACAGTTCGCCCTGTACGGTCTTCACAAATCCCTCGGCATGCTCCTTTTTGTCTTCATTCTATGGCGTGCGGTTCTGCGTCTGCGCATGGGATGGCCACAAGAGGTCAACTCTGACACCCGTATGGGACACGGTCTGGCGCGGGTGGTTCATTGGGTGCTGATCCTGGGCACGATCGCGATGCCGTTGTCGGGTATGCTGGATGCTTATATGTCCGGTCGCGGGCTGACACTCTTTGGTCTGGATCTGGTGGCGGCCAACCTTGGCGACACCGGGCGACCAATTGCCATCAATGAAAGCCTGGCAGAGCTTGGTGAGCTCATCCACATTCTAGCCGCCAAGATCGTTATCGCTGCAATCCTTCTGCACGTCGTCGGAGCGATCAAGCACCACATCATCAACAAGGACGGTACCCTGAGGCGGATGCTGGGAGCACGTTAAGCAAATTTTCTGCGCCCGGTTCGCACGGCCTGCTATCCGTGTGAACCGGTTTTCAGGGATAACATCTGACAATTTGAACTGGCTTCGGTCTCAGTCAATGTGCTGCTCCACGGAACGGCGCACAGCTTTCTCAAGATGATCCGCAAAGGCTCGCACACGCCGTGGCTGGGTTCGACTAGGTGGGAAGAGCATCTGCAGCGGCGTCGGTGATGGCGCGTAAGATGGCAGGATTTCTACTAGGTCTCCATTATCAATGTCGGCGCTGACATCCAGCGCAGATTTCAGGATGATCCCGCGCCCCTCCAACCCCCACTGCCGAACCAACGCGCCATCATTGGCGACGCGATCACCTCTGACGGTAACGACCTGCTGCTCAGAACCGTGCCCAAAGCGCCATTGATTATCGAGATGGGTACCAAATCGCATCACGAGGCAGTTATGCGTGCTCAAGTCCGATGGCGCGCTTGGGGTTCCCTGCCGCTCCAGATAGTTCGGTGCAGCACAGACCAGCCGCCGAAACTCACCCAGACTACGTCTTCGCAATGTGCTGTCACCGATCTCGCCGAAGCGCAAAGCAATGTCGATACCTTCACCCACCACGTCGACATAGCCATCCGAAAGCGACAGTTCGATCGAAATATCCGGATGCTCTGTCAGAAAATTCCCGATTGCCTTTGACACAATCGAGCGCCCCAGGTCATTGGGCGCGGACACTCGGATAGGTCCGCTGAGCGTTTGTGCACCCATACGGATACGCGCATCAAGCTCGTCAACGGATTCCAATACTTCGCGCGCACCTTCGACCAGTGCGCGGCCTTCTTCCGTCAAGCGGACGGAACGGGTCGTCCGGTTCAGCAGTACGACGCCGTAGTGTGCTTCGAGGGCTGCCAGTCGCTCGGACACTGTGGTTGCGGACAATCCCGCCTCGCGCGCGGCTGCGGTGAGTGAACCTTTTTCGACGATCTGCAGAAATAGAGCGATGTTCTTCAGAAGCATTATGCGGAATTTCCGGATTATCTATCCGATCAATACCCGTTTATCCGGCAGAGGCAACGGGATAAGTACTCCTCAGTACCGATTGAGGATAAATAACATGGCAAAACTAACCATCGTGGCCAACATCAAGGCCAACCCGGATCAGATCGAACTGGTGAAGGCTGAGCTGATCAAACTGATCGACATCACTCGCGCCGAAGAGGGATGTATCAATTACGACCTGCATCAGGATAACGACAATCCAGCGCATTTCCTGTTTTATGAGAACTGGGAATCGCGCGAATTGTGGCAAACCCATATGAATAATCAGCATCTGAAGGACTATATGGCCGCCACCGAAGGTGCGGTTGCGGAATTCACGCTGAACGAAATGACCTCGGTCGGCTGAACGCCACCCAGGCTCATCACAAAGGAAGGCGATCATGCTGTTGGACACCCCGATCTGCGACTTTGGCTGGAAGGCGCCGGACTTCACGCTAAAAACTCCGGCTGGCGTGCCGGTCAAGATGTCTGACCATCTGGGGAACGGCTTGCTGATCGCTTTCATTTGCAATCATTGTCCATACGTCAAAGCCATCGCTGCCCGGCTTGCAAGTGATGCGGATTACCTTATGTCCAAAGGCATTGGCGTTTTGGCGGTGATGTCCAACAATTATCAGGATTACCCTGAAGACGCGCCGCCCCGGATGGAGGAATTTGCACGTCGCAACGGTTTCGCCTTTCCCTATCTCGTTGATGAGGACCAGTCTGTGGGTCGAGCGTATAACGCAGTCTGCACGCCGGATTTTTTCGGACTGAACGCCAATGGTGAGCTGCAATATCGCGGTCGACTGGATGATGCACACATGGGAGCGACCGATAATCGAACTCCGGAACTGGTCAACGCCATGCTCCAAATCTCAGAAACCGGTCAGGGACCACGCGAGCAGATCACCTCGATGGGTTGCTCGATCAAATGGTCGCGCAGGTAAGACATGCCAATCGAGACTCTGAATCATGTGAACCTGCGGACTACGCGTCTGAGCCAGATGATCGAATGGTACCAACACGTATTGGGATTGAGGGTCGGTGAACGGCCGAATTTTCCGTTTCCGGGCGCATGGCTCTATGCCGGCGACACCGCTTACGTGCACTTAGTGGGGGTTGAGACCGAAGCGGTGGGTTCGGAAACAAGCCTGAAGCTTGAGCATTTCGCGTTCTCCGCAAACGGGCGCGCAACGTTCGAGGACAAGCTGCAACAGTTGGACGTCACGTATCGGCGCACGGATTTGGCTGCAGCAAATATTGTGCAACTGAATGTCTGGGATCCTGATGGCAATCACATTCATATCGACTTCGCCATGGATGAATAAGTGATAGCCAGTTAAGTCGCCCCTCACCCAACCAATATACAAAGCCGTCTGCTTATACCGCTAGACATCCCAGCCTCAAGGTGGCCCTGGGCACCGCCGCGCACTGCGCGAATGACGTTATTCGGATGTGTTCTTCAAAGAGGCCATGAGGTTGTGGAACTTCTCGCCCTGCACGGCGACGTGGGTGCGCAATGCATTCGCCGTTTCCTCTGGATCTCCTTTGTCGAGCGCATTCACGATATCCTCGTGTTCGGACATCGACTGCTCCATACGTCCACGGAACCGCAGCTGTTGCCGCCGGAAGGGTTTCAACCTTCTATGCAACTTCGACGCCTCTTGCTCCAGAAACGAGTTGCCGGACTGATTGTATATGATTCGATGAAACCGCTCGTTTTCGAGGTAGTAGGTATCCGGGTCCCCGGCATCCACCGCCATCTGGCACTTGTTGTTTGCGTCGGACAAATCCTCCAAAGCCTTGTCCGATATGCGCAGAGCAGCAAGGCGTCCGCAAACAGCTTCAAGCTCAGCCATGACCTCAAACATCTCCATCAGCTCCACCGGGCCGGGCTGTCGGACAAAAGCGCCACGGCGCGGGATGAGGTCAACCAACCCCGACAGGGCAAGCCTTTGAAATGCTTCTCGAAGTGGTGTGCGTGAAACGCCGAATTGATCAGCCAGGCGAACTTCGTCCAGACGATCTCCGGCTGGGAAAGTGCCGTCAAAGATCAGCTCTTCCAGGTCTTGGGCAATGGTATCCGCAAGGCGTTGGTCCATGGCTTATTGTTTTATTCACAAATTAACGAGAACTCAAGAATTCAATTCTTGTATACAAAATACTTGACTAAAAAAACATAAGCCCCCTATGATTTCCAGTATCCCCGGTCAGCCCGGGTTTCACAGGGAGGAAAAAATGAAAGCCATTCTCAAAACCGCCGTTGCCGCGATGGCGCTTGCATCTGCCGGTACGCTGGCCAGTGCAAAAGAACTACGTCTGTCGCATCAGTGGTCGAACAAAGACATCCGCCATCAGGTGGCGCAGATGGTCGCCGATGAGGTCGCCGCTGCCGATGTCGACCTGGACATCAAGATCTTCGGCTCGAAATCGCTGTTCAAACCGCGCGAGCAGTACAAGCCGCTCAGCCGGGGTCAGCTGGATATGACGGTTCTGCCGCTCAGCTATGCCGGTGGCCAGCAGCCCGCCTATAACCTGACGCTGATGCCGGGTCTGGTGAAGAACCACGATCACGCAGCCCGCCTGGCGGATTCCCCCTTCATGGACGCGCTTGAGGCCAAGATGGCCGACGATGATGTAATGGTTCTGGTACACGGCTATCTGGCTGGTGGCTTCGCCGGTAAGGACAAATGCATCACCAACCCCGAGGATGTGGCGGGTCTGCAAACTCGCGCGGCTGGTAAGTCGTTCGAGCAAATGCTGGCAGGTGCAGATGCTTCGATCGCATCCATGGCATCGTCGGAAATCTATAACGCGATGCAAACCGGCGTTCTGCAGGCAGCCAACACCTCGTCTTCGTCCTTCGTCAGCTATCGCATCTACGAGCAGGTCGCGTGCTACACCCCTGCGGGCGATGTGGCCCTGTGGTTCATGTATCAGCCGCTGCTGATGAACAAATCGACCTTTGATGGTCTGAACGAAGAACAGCAGGCCGCCCTGCTGGCTGCTTCGGAAAAAGCACAGGCCTTCTATCTGGAAGAAGCCAAGAAACAGGACGCAAACTCGGCCAAGGTCTTTGAAGAGGCTGGTGTCGAAATTGCCGAGATGAGCCCGGAAGACTTCGAAGCCTGGCGCGCCCTGGCACAAGAGACGTCCTACAAAGCCTTCGTAGAAGAGGTTCCTGATGGGCAGGACCTGCTGGACAAGGCTCTGGCGGTCGAGTGACCCCCTCTCACCGGGCGGCCCCGCCGCCGCCCGGCCCCTGATCTCAGTTCTGATCTTCTCTGATCTTCAGACTTAATTGCATCTCAATCACAGGAGGCGCAAATGGCCGGTCATAGCTCTGCCGTTGCTTCCCACACAGGGAACAATCCCTTCCTTCGCTTCGTCGCCGCACTTTCAACTCTGGCGGGCTGGTGTTCCGCAGGAATGATCGTCGCTGCTGTCGCTATCACTTGCCAGATGATCGTCGTGCGCTTCGTGCTGAATCAATCGACCATCTGGCAAACCGAAGCGGTCATCTATCTGGTCATCGCGGCCACGCTGGTCGGGCTGCCTTATGTGCAGCGCCTGCGCGGGCATGTGAATGTCGACCTGATCCCAATCTCACTGGCACCGCGTGCGCGCTTCTTCATGGCGATCCTGACTTCGGTTCTGTCCATCGCCATCGTCTCAGTCATGCTGTTCTACGGCTACGAGTATTGGCACTTCGCATGGGAGCGCGGATGGAAATCCGACACCGTTTGGGGCGTTCGCCTGTGGATCCCCTACCTCGCCATCCCAGTTGGCTTTGGTCTGCTGTTGTTGCAACTGATCGCCGATCTCGTCGCCGTCCTGCTTGGCATCGATAAACCATTTGGTCTGGAGTAAAGCCGATGGATCCCCTTCTGCTCGGCGCTATTGTCGCCATCGCCACCATCCTTGTTCTTTTCTCGGGCGTGTCCGTGGCCATCGGCCTGCTGATCGTCTCGGCTGGGTTCCTAATCGTCTTTGACGGACCGCGCTCGCTGGAACTGATGCCGGAAATCCTGTTCGGCAAACTCGATAACTTCGCCCTTCTGTCTATCCCGATGTTCATCATCATGGGGGCCTCAATCGCCTCTACCAGAGCTGGAGCGGATTTGTACGAAGCGCTGGAACGCTGGCTGACCCGTGTTCCCGGCGGTCTGGTCGTATCAAACCTCGGTGCCTGTGCCCTATTTGCGGCTATGTCCGGTTCGTCACCCGCGACCTGTGCCGCCATCGGCAAGATGGGTATCCCGGAGATGCGCAAACGTGGCTATCCTGACGGCGTCGCCGCCGGTTCGATCGCTGCAGGCGGTACTCTGGGAATCCTGATCCCGCCATCGGTCACCATGATCGTTTACGGTATTGCCACCGAAACCTCGATTGGCCGTCTGTTTCTGGCCGGTGTGATCCCGGGCCTTATGCTGGTGGGTCTGTTCATGGCCTGGTCGCTGTATTCGACCTGGAAATCCGGTGACGCGACCCGTCTGGGTTCGGGCAGCTACACCTGGGCCGAACGGTTCGAGATTCTGCCGCGCGTGCTGCCCTTCCTCGGCATCATTCTGGGTGTGCTTTACGCCATGTATGGCGGTATCGCCACCCCGTCGGAAACGGCTGCTGTCGGTGCCCTGCTCTGCCTGCTGATCGCGATGATTATCTACAAGCTGTGGAACCCCAAGGACATCTGGGTCGTGCTGCGCGACAGCACCAAGGAAAGCGTGATGATCCTGTTCATCATCGCCGCTGCCGGTGTGTTCTCTTACATGCTCAGCTCGCTGTTCATCACACAGGCGATTGCCGAATGGATCGGTACGCTGGACGTGAACCGTTGGGTTCTGATGGGTGCGGTCAACGTGTTCCTACTGATCGCCGGGTTCTTCCTGCCACCCGTGGCTGTGATCCTGATGGCGGCACCGATCCTGCTGCCGATCATCACCACCGCCGGCTTTGACCCGATCTGGTTCGCGGTTGTGCTGACCATCAACATGGAAATTGGCCTGATCTCACCCCCGGTTGGTCTGAACCTTTATGTAATCAACGGCATTGCGCCCGACATCTCGCTGAAGACCATCCTGACCGGTTCGTTGCCCTTCGTGGCCTGTATGGTGATCGCAATCATCCTGCTCTGCCTGTTCCCCGGTCTAGCCACCTGGCTGCCCGACGTGATCATGGGAGCAGCGGTATGACCCTGCTGGCGGATCTTCTATCCACCGTGTTCGAGCGGCGTTACCGCCGCGACAGCGCGGTGGCCCCGGATGGCCGCCCGCTGACCGAACTGGCCGACGCGCTGGTTGGGTCAGCAGGGGAAACCTCGGGGCTGGCTCTGGCCGAGGAAATCCTGACACGGTTCGATACGCTGAGCGATGACGACAAGCTGGAGTTCTTCCGCTATCTCGCCACCGCCATGAATATCGACCCCGAGGCGGTGCGTTCGTCACTGGACGAGTACGAGCGCAACCCCTCGAAGGCCAGCTATCGCACCTTTGCCGCTGCCGTCGAACCGGCGCGGCAAGAGATGATCCGCCGCCTGAACCGAGTACCCGGTGCCACCGGGGCGCTGGTACAGATGCGGGCCGACCTGCTACGGTTGGGCGGCAAGGAGCCCGAGTTGCAGGCGCTTGATCTGGATTTCCGGCACCTGTTCGCCAGCTGGTTCAACCGCGGCTTTCTGGTGCTGCGCCCGATCAACTGGGAGAGCCCGGCGCATATCCTTGAAAAGATCATCGCATATGAAGCGGTGCATGCTATCGACAGCTGGGACGACCTGCGCCGCAGGCTTGAACCCACGGATCGGCGCTGCTTTGCCTTCTTCCACCCCTCGATGCCGGACGAGCCGCTGATCTTTGTCGAAGTGGCGCTGAACAGCGGCATTCCGGGTTCGGTTCAGGCTTTGCTTGCCGAAGACCGCGATCCGTTGCCTGAAGATCAGGCCGATACGGCGGTGTTCTATTCGATCTCCAACTGTCAGGCGGGGCTCGCTAGCATCTCTTTCGGCAACTCGCTGATTAAACAGGTGGCCTCGGACCTGTCGGCTGAGTTGGCGGGGCTTAAGACTTTCGTCACACTCTCGCCAATTCCGGGGCTGACCAAATGGTTGTCGCAGGAAAGCATCGATTGGAACATCGAAGAGCCCGATCAGATGAAGGCGCTGGCCGCACATTACCTGCTGAGCGCCAAAGGCCGCGGCGATCTGCCGTTTGATCCGGTAGCACGGTTCCATCTTGGCAATGGCGCGCTGGTCCATGCGGTCCATGCCGATGCCGATGTTTCGGACAAAGGCCGGGCGCAGTCTGGCGGGACAATGGTCAACTATCTTTATGACCTTGGCCGTGTGGCCCAGAACCACGAGCAGTTCGCCAATACCCGCGAGGTCATCGCCTCTCCCGAGGCCAAATCGCTTGCCGCGTCAGCCTCTCTCACCACGACACAGGAAAGGTAACCCTTATGGCCAATCCTCTCTATGACGGTTTGTTCGGCGCTCATGCCGGTAAAGACACAGCCTTTTTGCAGCTGCTCGACGGAACGACCATCACCCATCAGGACTTTTTGAGCACCGCCGCACAGATCGCCCATGTGGCAACGCAGCTGGGGCTGAAACCCGGCGACCGGGTTGCGGCGCAGATCGAGAAATCGCCCGAAGCGCTGGCGCTATATGCTGCCTGTGCGCAAGCAGGTCTTGTATTCCTGCCGCTCAACACCGCCTACACGGTGGATGAACTGACCTATTTCATCGAAAACAGTGGCGCCTCGCTGATCGTTTGTGACAGCCGCAGCGAAGAGAAACTCGCCCCGGTTGGTGCGCAGCTTGACGCGAAGGTGGAAACCCTGAACGCTGATGGCAGCGGCAGCCTGATGGAGCAGGCAGCCGCCATGCCTGCCAGCTTTGAGACCGTTGACCGTGACGGCGATGATCTGGCCGCGTTCCTCTATACCTCGGGGACCACGGGCCGGTCGAAGGGTGCAATGCTGACCCAGAATAACCTGTTGTCGAATGCGCAGGCGCTGGTCAAGGAATGGCGCTTCACATCCGACGACGTGCTGCTGCACGCGCTGCCGATCTTTCACACTCACGGACTATTCGTGGCCACCAATGTCACGCTGGCCGCGGGCAGCAGCATCGTTTTCATGCCCAAATTCGATCTGGATGAGATCATCGGACGGATGCCGGAAGCCACGACCATGATGGGCGTGCCGACCTTCTACACCCGTCTGCTGGATGATGATCGTTTCACCAAGGATCTGGCCGCACATATGCGCCTGTTTGTTTCGGGCTCGGCCCCGTTGCTGGCCGAAACTCATGTGCAGTTTGAAGAACGTACCGGTCATCGCATCCTGGAACGCTATGGCATGACCGAAACCAATATGAACACTTCAAACCCTTATGACGGTGACCGCCGCGCAGGCACCGTAGGCTTTCCCTTGCCCGGGGTCGAACTGCAGATCTGTGATTCAGATGGCAATCCGCTGCCGCAGGGCGAGATCGGCGAGATCGAGGTGCGCGGGCCCAACGTGTTCAAGGGCTACTGGCAGATGCCGGAGAAAACCGCCGCCGAACTGCGCGAGAATGGGTTCTTCATCACCGGCGATCTGGGTCGCATCGACGATGATGGGTATGTCCATATCGTTGGTCGCAACAAAGACCTGATCATCTCGGGCGGATACAACATCTATCCCAAGGAAATTGAGCTGGTTCTGGATGATCAGCCCGGCGTTATGGAAAGCGCGGTGGTTGGCGTGCCGCATCCTGACTTTGGCGAAACCGTTCTGGGTGTGATCGTGGCCGAGCCGGGCCAGTCCCCCGATCTGGATGCGATGATGGGTGCCGTTCGTGACAGCCTTGCGCGGTTCAAGCATCCTCGCAAACTGATCCTGCTGGATGAGTTGCCCCGCAACACCATGGGCAAAGTTCAAAAGAACGTCCTGCGTGACCAGTACAAAGACATGTTTGTGGCCGCCTGACATGACCTTCCCCGACCATGCAGCCACTCTCCTCGAATATGCTGCAGGTCAAACTTCAACGGCCAGCGTACGCAATCTTTGCGTGCACTGGTCGTTGCATTTTTCGGAGTTGATCAATGTATCGAAATATTCTCGTGCCCGTTTCCTTTGACGCAGATCGCGACGTCGCGCAGTCTATCCAGGTTGCACGGGCCCTTTGGCAAAGTGATGGCAGTTTGACATTGCTGCATGTTGTCGAACATCTGCCGCAATACACCAGCGACTTGCTGCCCGAGAACCACTTTGAAATTGCCAAAACGGCGATCAGCGACAAGCTGAAACCGCTGATCGGTGATATTCCGGGCGCCAAAGTTGAAGTGGTCGAAGGGCACGCAGGCCGCGGGATTTTAGACTATGCGGCGTCACATGAAACCGATTGCATAGTCATCGCAAGCCACCGCCCCGGCCTGCAGGATTACCTTCTGGGTTCGACCGCCGCACGCGTGGTACGTCACGCTCCGTGCTCGGTTCATGTGGTTCGATAACAGATATCTGAGGCATCCGTTGAAGCATATATCGACGGATGCCCGCACACCGTTATCTTGACTGGTCGAACCCATAGCGGACCAGCTTACGCGAGCGTTCGGTAATAAAAAGTTAGCCCACGGCAGGATGGCTGCGCACAGATGCATCCCGCAGTTAATCAAACTGCTTCAGCAGCTTCAGTGAATGAACAGGACACCTTCCAACGACACTGCAGCCGTTCCCTCAAGGAACACCCTGGGATCGTCGTATTCGCAAGAAATCACACCACTCCGCGCCGATAACTGACGCGCTAACAGTTGTTTTTTCTCTAATACTTCAGACCAATAAGGTGTCAGACAGCAATGCGACACGCCCGACACTGAATCCTCTGGCACTCCGTTCGCCGGGGCAAAAAACCGTGAAACGAAATCAAACTCTCCTGACCCTTGCGCGGATATGATGACTGCCGGCAATGGCAATTTTGCCAGAGCGGCGAAGTCCGGAGCACAGCTCAGAACGTCATCTTCGTTGTCAAAAACCGCCAGATAATGCTTTGCGGCCAGTAATTTCGCAGGCCTCTTCCCAAGTGCTTCGATCAGGCCCGAGGGGGCGTCGATCACCTCTGGCACAAGTGCGGGCATATCCAGTCGCAGTCCGGTTTCCCCGCGTCGAACAGTCATTTGGACAGAACTGGAATGAAAGGTGACCGCTTCCAACCCTACCCCGAGATTGGAAAACACCACATGAGCAGCGGCGAGCGTCGCGTGTCCGATCATATCGACCTCGCGCGTGGGGGTGAACCAGCGAATGTCGTATTCGGCAAGTGCGTCGCTGTTGTGTGCATTTGCTCTGGGAACAAAAAACACCGTTTCAGATTGGTTCAACTCGCTCGCGATGGATTGCATGACCGATGCGGGCAGCCATTCGTCAAGCGGGCACACACCCGCGGGGTTTCCTCTGAAGGGGCGGTCTGAAAAAGCGTCGACAATATAGGTCTGAAGTCTCATTTTCTATCTTTGTCCGATCTGTTGGATAACCCCGAAAGAGATCGGAGCGACCTATACGGATGGCCGCAACGGGCGCATAAGCAACCTCAACCGTCTATGTTCTCACGACACCCGGCGCGCCGAATAGGGCGCGCCGGGTTTCAGTCTTACAGCTGCGGCAGTTCGGTTGTTTAGCAGCGCCCTGCCATGACTGTGTCAGCCGCCAGTTGACTTATTTACTGAGCAGGATTTGTCGAGGGTAGTTTGTGATGTATTCGAATCCTGTTTCGGTGACGACGACGGAGTCGCCGATCCGGCCAGC
>NZ_JBQFTW010000016.1:0-60318 GCF_056538865.1 Ruegeria sp. BE3
AGTCTTTGACTTCGCGCGATGCGTCTTTGATGCCTGCAACAACTTTGGCAGTCGCCAGATCGATGCCGCGCTTCAGGTCCATCGGGTTCAGGCCAGCAGCAACCTGCTTCAGACCTTCGCGAACGATGGCTTGAGCCAAAACGGTTGCAGTGGTGGTGCCGTCGCCGGCTTCGTCATTGGTGCGGCTGGCGACTTCTTTCACCATCTGCGCGCCCATGTTTTCGAACTTGTCTTCCAGTTCGATGTCTTTGGCAACGGTTACGCCATCCTTGGTGATGCGCGGCGCGCCGAAGGATTTGTCCAGAACCACGTTGCGGCCTTTGGGGCCCAGCGTCACTTTAACGGCATCAGCCAAAATATTTACACCGCGCAACATGCGATTGCGGGCATCGGTCGTAAACTTGACGTCTTTAGCAGCCATGTGACTTGCTCCTTAGTATGTTGTTTGTTGTTACCTGGTGAACCTGAGGCGTCAGGCGGCTTTTGCCGCAGCAGAATCCTCGATGATCCCCATGATGTCGCTTTCTTTCATGATCAGCAGTTCTTCACCGCCGATGTTGACTTCGGTGCCCGACCATTTGCCGAACAGGATCCGGTCACCTACGGAAACGGCCATTGCGATCAGCTCGCCGTTGTCCTTGCGTGCGCCTTCGCCGATTGCAACAACTTCGCCTTCGCTGGGCTTTTCTTTTGCGCTGTCTGGAATGAGCAGGCCGCCAGCGGTTTTTTCTTCGCTCTCAACGCGACGAACCAGCACACGGTCATGTAGAGGTTTGAAGGCCATTCTGAATTCTCCTCAATTGGCGATTCATCCTATTAGCGCTTCCAGCTGGAGAGTGCTAACAAGCGAGATTTCGGAAGGGTAAATCACTGTTTCAAGAGGTTTGACTGTAAATATTTTTGGTGTCGCGGCGCTCAGATAAAAACGTTATAAATCAACTTAATAAATAAAAATGGGTAGCTCAAAAATTAACATCTAATACGAAGCAATGTTACTTCCCGACTGCCGATCAGCACAGGTTCGCGGGGCGCTTCGCTGCCGATAGTCTCACACCCGACGATTGATAAATTCAAGCCTCCTCACATAGAGCAAAAAGAAGCCCATGATATGCCGGCTCAACGAAAGGCCGGGCCATGCGCCCATACTGTCAGAGAGTATCGCTCGCCCTGCTCAACCGGCGTCACCTGATGTAGCAAGAAGCTGGGAAAGACTGTCGCGCTTCCCTGATACCGACTGGCTGTCACTGCGTAGGCATCAGGCATGATCTCAAGGTCGCCCCCGTCATACATTCCCGGCTTGCTGAGCTGAACAACCAGCGTCAGTTTCCGTTTTCGAGCGGTCGGGCCATCTCCTATATCGGAGTGCCAGGCAAAATGACCCCCATCAGAGGCCTTGTAGCACGCAACCTGCGGGCTCTCGGAGAACTCCCGCAGATCAAAGTCAAACTTGTCAGTGTTGGAACGGCGCACCAGGCTAATGAGACGCGCCATGACCCATCCGGTTCCATTGACGTCGTCCAGCCAGGTCACATCACATCTGCGCAAGTTGTGATCCCTGTTCTGGCCGACCAGCAAGGCCTCATTTGCCGGGGCTTGCTTCGATGCGGCAACAATTTGCTCGCATTCCCGGGAGGTGAACGCTCCGGGAATCGAATGTATTTCCATCATCCTGAACACCATTTGTCAGATTGCCGCTGAATATTGCGACAACCTGCTCATGTCGCTGCGCCGTTTTCGACCAAAGCGTTCGAAAGCGACGCTTTTTTGTTTGTGAGACGCAAAATTATTTGGGATTTGCGGTTCCAAGACCACGTGCCTGTTCAACCATGATTCATACTGGGTTTCGGAATGGCAAATGCCCGTCGGACTAAAGTCTCACGTCACATTCAGACCAAAAGCGGCATCATTGCCGTCGCGAGGCTTAAGACGAGGAAAAACCCTGCCATGTCAGTTATCGTCGTCAGCAAAGGGCCGCTGGCGACCGCTGGGTCCTGACCGATGCGCTTCAACAGCAAAGGCAGGACGCCGCCGATTGACACAGCTATGATTGTGTTGAGCCCAAGCGCTCCTCCGATCACCAAACCCAGAAACGGATTGCCTTTCCACATCCACGCAACGGCGCCGATCAGAAGCCCCAAAACGAACCCGTTGATCACTCCGACCGACACTTCCTTGATCCAGACCCGCATGGCATCAATCGGTCGGGCAAGGCCGAGGGACAGTTCGCGCATGCTCACGGCGACGGCCTGATTGCCCGAGCAGCCGCTCATGTCGGACACCATCGGCAGGAAAACAGCGAGCGCGATCACAGCAGCGAGGGTTTGTTCGTAGGCGGCGATCACGCTAGCTGCGATCACGTTAAGAACAATATTGGCCGACAGCCATTGTAGACGCCGCCGCGCCCGAAGTGGAATCGGCATCGACCGAAGTTCATCGCCGAAGACACCCTGACGTTTCAGGCTGGACGATTCCGCGCGTTTCAGCAGAGCTTCATCGACGGCTGAACGTGAGACGACACCCACCAGATGCCCGTCCGCCTCGACGACCGGCAACCCAAGAAACGGGTGTTCACCGAACAAGTCTTCCAGCTTCTCCAGCGGCATGTTGGCCTGGACGGTAATTGGGGGCACCATGATATCAGTCAAACGCGCGCTTCGGCGAGTGGACACGAGGCTGCGTAATGAGACCACACCAATTGGAGTGCCATTTGAGTTCAGTACGTAGGGATGCTGGCCCCGATACCGTTCGAGGTCATATTCTTCGTTGGCGAAGCGCCTGAGCACTCTTCCCACTGTATCGGTCTCGGAAAATGTGAAGGCTTCTGCAACCATGAGGCCGCCCGCGACATCGTCCTCGTACTCGACCAAACGACGAACTTCTGCGGCATCTTCGGGATCCATCCGAGTAAGGATCGCCTCCGCATCCGCGTCTTCAAGCTCTCCAATGACATCAGCCTGAACATCCGAATCCAGCTCTTCGATAACCTCTGCGGCTTGCTCCGACCCCATGCGCTCGACAAGATCGACTGCCAGCGCATTCGGTGCCTCTTCGACAAGTTCGGCAGCCAATTCCGGTGGCAGCAACGAAAGTGCGATGCTCCGCTGTTCTCCTGGAAGATTGAGTAACTCACGCAATGCATCGCTCAACGGAAGAGGATCAAGCAGGTTTGCGAGTTCAGCCCCGTCACGCTCTGACAAAGCCTGCTGCAACTGCATTTCCAGTTCCTTTGGGAAAGTATCTGTGTCGCTCATATTCAATTCTTTGATGGGGATTCTGGTCAATGTTGGACTTATAGCAGATTTTATTTGTCTATAGACAAATAATTATTGCCAATATAGGAAAAGTCATGCGTGAAAATGACTGGATATCCATGACCGCTGAACGCTTGGCGGAACTTTACGATCAGGACTTTGGCGGTAAGGCAAATGGACGTTATCGAATTCCGGATAAGCTCGTGCGTCGGATCGCAGGGCGCAGGCGTTTATACGAAACTGACATCCGTGCATTGTCGGTCTCGCTTTTCGAACTTGGGTACGTGTTAATCGATATGGACACGTTTTATGTCGTGATGAGCGCCAATTCGTTTGTGAACTACAGACGTGCCAACGATGACTGCATAGAGTAGACGCTATGGTGAAGCGTGCGGCACACCCAGAAATCATAGGTTGGCGTGAACGCATCAGCCTGCCCGACTTCGGAATAGAGAATATCCCGGCCAAGATAGACACCGGTGCAAGAACCGCAGCACTCCATGCTGTAGATCAGACAGTGTTTGAAATTGACGGCGAGCGATGGGTTGAGTTCATGATACCAGTCCAAAACCGCCGTTCACCAAACCGGGTTCGAACCAGAGTTGTCGACGAACGCGAGATCAAGAACACAGGTGGTGTCCCAGAACGTCGACTGATCGTTAGAACGCAGCTTTTGCTTGGACGGCATCGTTGGCAGATCGACGTCTCTTTGGCCAACCGTGCGAAGATGGAATTTGATCTGATCCTTGGCCGCACCGCCATTCGCAGGCGGGGGATTTTAGTCGATCCGGGTCACTCCTATCTGCTGGGTTCCGGAGAAGCTCCAACAGGGATCAAGAAGAAAGCCAGACGCAAGGACCCGGAAGGACAACGCCAATGAAATTTGTCATGCTGGCCCGGAACCCGGACCTTTATTCGCACCGCCGTCTGAAAGAAGCCGCCGAGCAGCGCGGCCACGAGCTTGATATCGTGAACACGCTGCGCTGCTACATGAACATCGCTTCACGCCGGCCGGAGGTCTATTACGATGGTAAGAAGCTCGGGCGTTATGACGCGGTGATCCCCCGGATAGGAGCGTCGGTCACGTTCTATGGATTGGCCGTGCTGCGGCAATTCGAAATCATGGGTGTTTTCCCACTCAACGAGTCAGTGGCGATTGGCAGATCGCGCGACAAGCTGCGCTCCATGCAGCTCATGGCGCGGGACGGCATTGGTTTGCCGGTCACCACCTTCGCTCATGATCCGAAACAGACCGGCGAAGTTCTCAAACTCGCGGGCGACGCTCCACTGGTGGTCAAGCTGCTGGAGGGTACGCAGGGCATCGGGGTGGTTCTTGCCGACTCAAACCGGTCGGCAAAATCCGTTGTCGAGGCTTTTCGCGGCGCGAAAGTTAACATCATGGTCCAGGAGTTCATCAAGGAAGCGGGCGGCGCAGATATTCGTGCGCTTGTGGTTGGTGGCCGTGTTATCGCGGCGATGCAGCGGAAGGGGGCCGAGGGAGAGTTCAGATCCAACCTGCACCGGGGTGGAAGTGCCCAACCCATCAAGATCTCGCCCGAGGAACGCTCTACCGCCGTGCGTGCAGCCAAGACGATGGGGCTGAATGTCTGCGGCGTAGATATGCTGCGCGCCAATCATGGAGCGGTTGTCATGGAGGTGAACTCCTCACCAGGACTTGAAGGGGTGGAAAAGGCAACCGGCATTGATGTTGCGGGCAAGATCATCGAGTTTCTGGAAAAGAACGCCACCAAGGGAAACACCAAGACCAGAGGGCGCGGATAACGGCTATGCGCGAGCCATTTGAAATCGGTGGTTTCACCGTCCCGGCAGGCACGCGGGCTACGCTCGATCTGCCGGTGAGCGTGATGTCCGATCATACGCCTGTCAGCATGTCAGTGCATGTGGTTCATGGCCGCCGCCCAGGACCAGTCCTATTTGTCAGCGCGGCAATTCATGGCGATGAGGTGATTGGCGTCGAAATCGCACGGCGATTGCTACGGGCACCTCAACTCGACAAGATCGCGGGCACTTTGCTGGTTGTGCCAATCGTGAACGCGTTCGGCTTCATGACCCAATCGAGATACCTTCCGGACAGGCGCGACCTGAACCGGTCGTTTCCCGGCAGCGAGGGCGGATCATTGGCGGGCCGCCTCGCACATATCTTTATGACCGAAATTGTTGAGCGTTCCGATCTCGGTATCGATCTTCATTCTGCCGCGATCCACCGCACCAACTTGCCTCAAATTCGAGTTTCTCCGGCTTCGGATGCGACGATCAGATACTCCGATGCGTTCGGTGCACCGGTCGTCATGATTTCCAAGCTGCGCGACGGGTCCCTGCGAAAAGCGGCACAAGAGCGAGGTGTCGATGTGCTGCTGTTCGAAGGGGGAGAAGGGTTGCGTTTCGACGAGCTTTCGGCTCGGGCGGGTCTCGCAGGTATTCTTCGGGTTATGAACGCGATGGGCATGGTCGCCAAGCGTGGCATCGCTCCCGTGCGTGAAGCGCCGGTTCACGCACGGACGAGTTCCTGGGTGCGCGCTCCGGTCGGTGGTTTGCTTAGAACGTTCAAGGCGGCAGGCGAATATGTGGAGGTCGGCGACTTGCTTGGCCGGATCTCGGACCCTTTTGGTGAAATCAGAATGGATGTTCTTGGAGAAGCGGACGGTATCATTGTGGGCCGCACCAATTTGCCATTTGTGCACGAGGGTGATGCCTTGTTTCATATCGCCAAAACGACGAGCGCCGATGTTGAAATGCGGGTCGACATGATCGCCAATCAGCTCGACGGCGATCCAATGTTTGATGAGGATGAGATCATCTAGGTGGTCAGAAAACAAGAACGCGGGGCAGTTGCCTGCCCCGCGCCAGATTACGAGATTGTACGCAATACGCGGCTCGCTTTTACCTCCCAAACTGCGAGCGCGATCAGCGCCGATCCCGTTAGCCATGCATTTGCCGTCGCCACAATGTGGCCGGTAAAGCTCAGGGCCGCAGGTGCGGCAATTAGAGAAACCCCAAGTGCCGATACCGGAGCCACCCGTGCGAGAAGGTGGCTCCGGTCGCCAGCGCCAGCCATGACCAAAGCACCAAAGCCAGTGGCCATGAAGACGAGAGCTTCAGATTCAGCCATACCCTGTAACAGGGTTTCCTGACGAAACAGGAGAAATGGGGACAGAACCAGCCAGATACCCATCGCGGCAAGCAGCCATTTCTGGGGTGGGATTGGCTTTCTCATAACCGTGACGACCTTTGTTTACTGATCCCCTACTGGGCCGGGAAGAAGTTCTGCATCGACAGCGGTAACGAATTCGCCGTCATTGATGAACCCATCGGAATCCGCATCAATCTCCAGGAAGAAATCTTCCGAGGCTTCAGGGTACTTTGTCTGAAGCTCAGCCAAAGACGCCATACCATCACCGTCCATGTCTAAGTCGGCAGGCGTTGCGAATGCCGGAAGGGCAAACACTGAAGAGAGCAGAGCAACAATAGAAACTCGACTCATTTTTCTTCTCCATGAGAATATGGGCTACCTTTCATGGCGCGCCCAGTTTGAGGTTGGTGTAGCGCGTGGGCGTCGGTTGGGCTTCTCTGTTACCCAGATTGCAACGGCTCCGCAGATCGGGACCTCCACTACAATATGAGAACGGTTGATTTGCGTTCCGACCTGGTGGGGACACTTCCGCGCTACGCAATGGATATGGCACAAACGTACCCTATTGAATAACGAATTTTTCTCGCGGATAATATCGAATATCCGAATAGGTGACCCATGGACATTGAACTTGCCCGGACCTTCCTGGCCGTTGTTGAAACGGGTACTTTCTTCGATGCTGCTGCTCAAGCGCGGAAAATCCGGCGCGACACTCACGCCTGCAGTTCGGCGTTTCCTTATCGCATCAGCTATCTGCTGACCAATTGCAGCCTCACCATTGGCAGAGATTGTGCCGACTATTGCGATCTCGGCTGTGTCACCGACGGGGGCGAGACATCGATTTCACTTCGGTCACAACAGCCGCGACGGCCTTGTCGATCCCGCGTTTGATATCCATGGGGTTCATGCCCGCAGCCACGGCTTTCATGCCCTCTTTGACGATGGCATGTGCCAAAACGTGGTAAATGGCTATCGCCGAAATCGACTACAATAGGCCTTCAGGGAAAATTCTGAGGACACCTCAATTTTCGCCGAAACTAGAGCCGCATAGTCTCCGACCCCCAATCAGCCTCCCTTTGCAAGGTCTCTGCAGGTTCCCAATAATCCAGGTCTGGCGCGTCATCGAGGCACTCGAAATCGTCGATTTCCTGAGCTGTATCTTTCCGCAGCGGGCGGTCATACAGACGCCTGATCACCTCGAATGGATACTTGGCGAACATCGGGATTGGTCGATCAAAAGCAGTCATCGTTTCCTCCTGGGAGCATCTACTGGTCAAGGTGGCTGGCCGTCTTCAGCACCCTAATGAACGAGTGTCATCTTGCGCTGGATTGCTGTCACTGCAGGGTTGGACGTCTCGGTTAGGATCGCTTTCAGAACGGCCATCACATTCTGGCTCATCTCGCGATCAAAAATTGCGTAGGCGGAATAGGGAATGCGTGGTGCGTCCGTGACAACATCGAACTCCAAATCTGACAGGTGTTCGCAGATCAATCGATACGGAAAATAGCCACTGGCTCCAACGTCCTCCACATAATCGACAACGGCCGGGCTAGCATCCAACTGCAGGTTCGGTGTCACAAGATGTGGAAAGTACAGAAGATGCTCGGCCCTGAACTGCGGACCCCAGTCGAGGAACACATAAGAATTGTCTGGCGATGACTGCTTCTTGTCATGGCCCACCAAGACATATTCATCACGAAACAGATGCGCACGTTCACCCACATCAAAGAGCGAGGCATCATGCGTAATGACAGCATCCAGGCTTCCAAATTTGAACTGTTGGGCAAGCGTTTCCGGGGTGCCAACGACCGTCTTGATCGCAGTCTTTGGTAGCTCATTTCTGATCCTGAAGAAGGACGGCAGAAGTATATGCTCCCACAGATAGGAGGTCGTTCCAATCTCCAGCGCAACTTCGATGTCTTCTGGCAACGCAACTTCCAGTTTTGCCTTTGTCCAGGTGCGTATCAACGCCCTAGCATGCGGCAGGAAATGCCGACCAGCTGGCGTGAGGTTTGGGGCAGATCCGTTTTCCTTGAAAACCTGCTTGCCCAGCAGACGTTCCATAGCAGCGATTTGATCGCGCACCGTCGCTTCCTCCAGGCTCAGTCTTGCCGCGGCCTTACGGAAACTGCCGGTTTCGACAATCGCGACAAATGCTCGTGCAAACTTAATGTCCATCTAGCTACTTCCATGCGTTCCGGAATGGTCCAAAGGAGTGAGGGGCGGTTTCCCACCCCTCGGTGACAAACTTACTAAGAACTCAACTCGGTTTGAGACTTCACCAGTGCAAACAGAGTTGTCACCAAAACACCAAGACCGATCAGTCCGGTGTACCAAGCCGCCACGACATTGCCGGAAAATCCGAACAACCAGGGCGACGTGATCAGTCCAGCTCCGAGAATACTGCCAATGGCAATTTGAATTGCACGGTGCCTCTTGTATCAGAAACCCGCGATAACAAGGGCAAGCAGGCCGAATACCATCAAGGTCACCGCTTCATTGGTTACCACACCTTGAAACAGGGCGCCTGGTTGAACATCAAAAAGGGGGACAGGGTCAACCAGAGCCCAAATGTGGTATCGAGCCATCGGAACAGATCAAACGTTTGCATGGCAAGCGTTCCCTGGTCGGCTTTACTTATCGCCTTCGGGATCAGCGATCAGGTCGTCATCGATCGCAACGAGCATCTCTTCGTCATTGACGAGGCCGTCACCATCAGTGTCGATTTCCTGAAACACCTCTTCTGTCAGGTCAGGGTAGACCACCTGAAGTTCCGCCATCGACGCGAAGCCGTCGCCATCCGTGTCAACATCGGCGGTCATTGCGCCTGCCGTTGTGGCAAGAATAGAAGCGAGGAAAATAGCGTAGAAAATGCGATTCATTGTATTCTCCTTTCTCGATTGGGCTGCCCTCAAGCAGCCCTTGTTGTTTTTTGGGCGATCTCGGAGGCGCTTAGCGATCCGAGTTGTGTCCGGCTTTGGCAGCGCCGACCGTTGGTTTGTCCTTGGACTCCGGTTTCGACGCGGGTTTGGGCTTGGGCTTGGGTTTGGATGTCGATTTCATGTGAAATACTCCTGATCACAGCGAGCGAGAGTCGCTCGCAGGATCAAATTCTCACATTCGTTCAAACTTGAATAACGAACTTAACATGACGATGTTATCGTAGATGCAAATAGGTGCCGAATGGATATCGAACTCGCCCGAACCTTTCTTGCTGTCGTCGAAACCGGTAGCTTTCTCGAAGCCTCAGATAAGGTGCACGTTACCCAATCGACGGTAAGCATGCGCATCAGAACCCTTGAACAACAGCTTGGGCACCCCGTCTTTGAACGGAGCAAGACAGGGGCAACTTTGACGCCAGCCGGAGTGCATTTTCAGCGGCATGCAGTCACGCTTGTGCGAACGTGGACGCAGGCAAAGCTGGATGCCGCATTGCCTGCCGAACTCTATGCCTCACTTGAAATCGGTGCATTCCCCAGCCTGTGGGATGGGTTCTTGACCACAGCTATGCCAGGCTTGGAGAACACGTTGCCAAACGTGGCCGTCAAAGCGTCCTGGGCCAACGCAGTCGATCTGAACCAGCAAGTCGAAGATGGTATTCTAGACCTCGCAGTCATGTACCGTCCCAGAAATACGGTTGGGCTTGTTGCACTGCAGCTCTTTGAAGACGAATTTGTCCTCGTCAGTAGCGACATGGAAGAATTGGGAAACCCACTCGGCGGCCGTTACATTTTTGTTGATTGGGGACCCGAATTTCGGGCGGATCACCTACTGAATTTTCCTGACCTTGTCACGCCAGGCTTGCACCTGGAAATCGGAACACTTGGGCTGCAATACCTGATGTCCACACCAGCGTCGGGTTACTTTCCGCGCCGAATTGTTGAAACAGGGATCAAGGACGGATCGCTACGAATCGTAAATAATGCACCTAGGTTTGCCTACGCAGCTCATGCTGTTTTTAACAAAGAACAAAGTGACAGCTTTCCAGGCCAGGCGGCCAGTTACCTGAAGGAAGTCGCAAGATCCTTGCTGGTCGGTGCAAAGTGAATGCGTTGACGCATACTGCGTCAGCGCATCCGATCACCAAGCTAGTCGATCATCCCTCCGGTGACGAAACCTCAGGGCTGGTAGGGATCAGTGTCTCAGTTTCTCCGTCGCCGAAGCAGCCGCTGACGAAAGCGACAGCGACGACAAGAACAACGGTCGCCGCGACACCCGCAATCCATAGACGTCTGTCTTTCATGGTGAGTGTGTCAATCGCTGAAGCCAAATTTTCGGATAATGCAGCAAAAGATGCCTGCATACGCTTTTTAGCGACATGCAGGCCTCAAGCCCGCTGTTGGACTCAAGTGGTAGCCGGAAAGCTAGTTCTGGGCGGGTGAATCGTTAAAATCTTCACGCCGGGTTTTGGCATGTTTCTTGGCAAACTTGCGCAACTGTTTTTTTGACTTCAAGCGAGACAAAATGCTCGTAGGGCTGCGATCCTGGTCGCGGATATACTTATCTACGGGTTTCTGCTTAGCCATCTCTGATTCCTCAGACCAACGATTTCATCATTGCTCAAAGCTACGCGCGCCACGGAATTCTGAGAAGCGAATTTATCTGCGCGTTGATATTTGTTTTGTCAATACACCCTCCTTAGACGCAGTCTATTTTCGGACATCTGGCTCCGAAGTTGACGGGGTGAAATAAAGTTTCCGATTCCTGAAGCGGCCATTGGCGTGACTGCAGCGAAGGTTTTCTTTGCCTGGATAGTGTTAAAAAAAATCGGGATTTGGGCCGATCACAGGTGTCGCGTCAATTGGTCAAGCTTTTCGTTTCAGCCCTTTGGTGCTGATTGTGGGTCCAGTTCAACGAGGTTCCTGAGGTTGTGCGGTGGCTGCAAGTTGGAACTGTTCGTGTACAGAGACCGTTGGCAAATTCCTGCGAGGCCTGGCCTCGGACGAAGGCGATTTTGAGCGCTATCGCAGCCGGCATCCATACATAGTTAACGATCTCGGTGAACTTGTCGGCGTGGTTTTCTTACGAGGTCTCATGACGGCAAAGCACCAGTTGCCGGGACGTCAACCGCTGATCGTCACAGGGTGAATCGATTTTGTCGGCTTACCAGACCTCTGACAGCTTGACCTGAAGGCCAAGATCGTCTCTGGAGCCTTCCGAGGCTCACCCAGCCGGCGCCAGTAGCGCAATGAATACAGGGCAATTTCCCGCCCTTCACCTGCCTGGGAGCCGCCGTGTTGATTGTTATCAAAACACTCGGCAACTGCGATTGAGATGAGCGCAACCCCTACGATTCTGGCACTTAGCGCGACCGTGTACTGTTCGGCGTAGCCGAGCGCCGACGTACCTCCCAGTATTTCAATTCCCAATGCTATTCCCAAGGCACCACGAACCCAGCAATAATGTTGCGAATTCAATACTGCGGTCACCAACGCCTGAAAACCTATGGACATCGAAACAAGAACCACCAGGGCCGAGGTTCCAATGGACAGGCTGGCCTGGCTGAGCATGACGAAGGGGGACAAGAGTAGCGAGAGGCCTGCGGCACCTAGGAACAGTCTTTTGATCCGTGTGCTGTTAGACATGTGTCGATCACTCCGCGACGACCGGATTATGCGTCAGTTACCGGGTCAGGGACGAGTTCTTCTCCGACCGCTTGCAGGAATTCTTCATCATTGACGTATCCGTCGTCATCAAGGTCGATCTCTCCGAATAGTTCTTCTGTCACTTGAGGATAAAACGCCTGGATTTCGGCAAAAGACGCCATTCCATCGCCATCGGTGTCGATTTCGGCGGGCATTGCAAAAGCCGATGTCACCATCAGCATCGCGAGTAGTGCACCTATTGATACGCGGCTCATGATTTTCTCCATGAATGGGGCATCCATAGGATCCCAGGTTGAGATCTTCATTCTTGATGCGGCGGCCCAAGAGCGGGACCGTGAAAACTCCTCACTCAGGTGTCGGCGTCACGAGAGATAGGAAGCGACACTTTTCACAATATCATGGATCGTGTTCCGAACATGTGACGGCTCCAGACCGCTACACAGACAATATGGGGTCAATCGTTTGGTTTGAAAAACAAATTTATGTTGACGCTGATATCAGAATTACAAATAGATAAGTATGGGCATTGAATTTGCACGGACATTCCCCAAGGAGGCTGAGATCCATCAGGGCTTCTTCGCCGCCTTGTTCATACAGTTCCTTGAACCGGTAGAAGCTGTCCCGCGAATAACCTATCACCTTGTAGGCCTGTGAAACGCTGCCGAGTTGCTTGGCCAATTCCAGCAGCCCCAGCTTCGGCTTGATGATCTTTTCCTGAATGCTTGTCATTGATCGACACTCCTTGCTTGCGCTCCAAAAGAGCAGAAATGTCAGATCAAGTCGTGTGTTTTACACATAATCAACGGTCAGCATTCGCGTTCGTCCTCTGGAAGATCAGCTTGGTCAGCCTGTCTTCGAACGCGGGAAGAGCGGAGCAAAGTTAACGCCCGCAGGAAGCCAGTTTCATCGCCCCGCCCAGGCGTTGGTGCGAACCTGGTCTCAAGCACGGCTCGATGTCTCTCTGCCGGTCGTCTGTGACATGTTGTTGGAATTCGGTGCCGTACCGAGTTTGTGGCACAAGCTGCTGATCGATGCGCTCCCGATGCTTCGGGAAGCCCAAACTAAGGTGTTGCACACGCGAGCAAGTACTGCGCCAGCCAATACCCGCAGGGACGATGGCGGCAAAGTCCCACGTCGTTCGCATAAACCTGCCACGTGGCGACGGTACGTTTTGGAATATGGTCGTTGAACGCGGTTTGAACGGCCGCTGTGGCAACACTTGCTGTGACATGGCTAATTCAGTGCTGCTCCTGCGAGACGATGCTGCGTCAGCGAAAGCCACAGATCGAATGACAGCAAAGTCCGCATTGCAGTCTTCGTCGATCCGGACCTCGAAAGGCAGATTTTCGCAACCAACGGATGATTGACAGCGTCGTAATAAACCGCGCATCTCACTGAAGCGGTTTTATGTGAAGCGATCTCTGGTTGAGTAGTGGCCATTCAGTGGAACGAGTACAAAAGGCTGCCTCGCGCAAACAGTACTCGCGCAGCCCACACCGCCGCACATCTTTTGGGGACAGTGGGATTTGGACAAGCCAAACGCCCCTGTCCATCAGGGGTAAGACGCTGCCTTCCCCCTCGGGCAACCCTATTAGACAACACCGTGTCCTCGGCTGCGCCTGCGGGCCGCACCACTATTGTCGAATAGCATTGCCTCGCCCCCATCCGCGTTCGCCACGTGGCAGATCAGCAGGAACAAGCGCCTTCGGCGTCTGATCTGCAAATCAGCCCTGATTTTCCCGAAAGGGAAGTCAGGATCATTGAAATCGGTCTAGGTGCTGGATGAAGGAAGTGTGGCGAAAATGGCAAGGTTCTGTCGCTGGTGGCAGAACTATGTGTCGCCTGACACACGGTAAAAGTGGCGGACCGAGGAGGATTCGAACCCCCGACCCCTTGATTCGTAGTCAAGTACTCTATCCAGCTGAGCTATCGGTCCGCGTTGGTGAGGCGCTATGTAGACCCGGGGCTGAGCGCGTGCAAGCGGATTCTGCAAAAAAATCTTCAAAAAGTCACGCCGCCCCGGGGAAGCCTTATTTCAAAGACAGTTCCCTGCGCTCCGGTATCCTTCAGGAATAGATCGCCACCATGGCCACGCACCAATTCCTGCGATATTGCAAGGCCAAGACCGGATCCACCCTTTCGAACCCCACCCTGAAATGGCGTGAACAAATTCTCACGTGCTTTGGGTGGTAGGCCAGGTCCTGTATCGCTGATTTCGATACACCACTCGGTGTCCTGTTCCACAGCGGAGACGGTGATCCGACCCGGCTTGCCCGCAGCAATAAGAGCCTGACGGGCATTGCGTACGAGGTTCAGAATAACGCGGTAAATCTGTTCGGGATCGGCGCGGATCACCAACTCCTTGGGGACGTCATTGACGATTTCGACACAGGCATCGGCGATAGCAAGCTGTTCGCTGGCAACAACATCAGCGGCAACGTCCTGCAGGTGCACCATGGTCAGGGTCGGGGCCGGCTCTTCGGCGCGACCGAAAGCCAGCGTGCTTTCGCATAAAGACACCGCACGGGTAATTGAGTTGACCAGCTTGGGCGCCAAGCGACGCACCAGCGGGTCGTCACTGGTCTCGATCCGGTCAGTGAACAGCTGTGCCGATGTCAGGATGTTGCGAAGATCATGGCTGACCTTGGCGACCGCCCCGCCCAGTTGTGCCAACCGCTCGCGTTGCTTCAGGGCCTGCGTTAGATCGGTTTGAAGCGTCTGGAGCGCCTCTTCCGCCTCACGCAGTTCGGTCACTTTGGAGCTGGGGGAGATGATACCGCGCGCGTCCTCTGGTGCGGTTGCATAGCGCTGCATATAGCCGACCACGCCTTTGATCGGACGAACCAGCACCACGCGCACGGCGAGAAACAAGAGCGATGCCGTGATAATCGAAATTACGAAAGATAGCCCGAGAATGCGCAAGCCGTAATCCGTCATCGCCATGCGCAGGGGATCGCTGTCCATGGTCACTTCGATCAGCAGGCCTGCGTCTTTCACCGGGGCGCCAATCACACGGACGACCTCATTCTCAGGCGTAAAGAGCCGCGAAGTGGCGTCACGGATCAATACCCAGGCACTGGCATCGCGCAGGTCATAGGTCTTGGTGATCCGGTCTGGTATGGGCGACGACAGCATCAATTGGCGCACCTCATCGCGACGCAATACAACGTTGTAGACGCCGGCATTGGCCAGCAATTCAGCCTCAAGATCATCGGCCAGCATATCATCGGCCAGCAGTGCGAGCGATGCTATCTGGGCCCGCTCCAATCGGTTGAGCAGGAAATCCTCACGGAAGCGCGCGATTGAGGGCACAAAGATCAAGATTTCGGCCAACATGACGAAGACCGTCGTCAGGATCAGAAATCGGCCCGACAGCGAGTTCACTTTGCGCTCCTCCTCGGGTCAGGGAATCCAGCGCTGGATAAATCTGACCACTCTTTTAACCGTTTGATTCTCAAACAGCCTTGGCGAGAAATAAGCGCCCGCCACCCGTTTGTTAAGCTCTCCGATCGTCGGATAGGGTGAGACCATTGCAGCAATCTGACCCATCTTGAGGTTATTGGCCAAGGCCAGCGACCACAAGTTGATCAATTCTCCGGCCTGATGCCCTACGATTGTTGCGCCGACGGGTCGGCCTTTTACGACCATCACCTTAATGAAACCCTTCGTCTTCCGCTCGGAAATGGCGCGATCATTGTGATGAAAGTCAAAGCGCGCGATTTCCAGCCTGTCGCCGTGCTGTGCGCGGGCCTGCGCCTCGCTCAGACCGACCTGCGCCAGTTCTGGGTCGGTATATGTGGCCCAAGGAATATGCGCCGTTTTCGCCTTTGACGGCAGTCCGAACAGGGCCGAGCGGATAATGACCCCGGCCTGATATCCTGCCACATGAGTGAATTGCAGCCCGCCAGCCACATCACCGATTGCGTAGACTTTGCGATTGGATGTTCGCAGAGACTCATTGACCTTGATGCCTGTGCGTGTCCGATCAATCCCGGCAGCTTCAAGGTTCAGCCTGTCGATATTGGCCTTACGCCCAACCGCCAGCAGCAGGTGAGAGCCTGCATAGATTTCTCCGTTCTCGGTGACGACCTCGATAGAATCCGCATTGCCACGAATCTGAGCGACCATGGCGTTTTCGTGGATCGCAACACCCTCAGCCTTCAGGCTGTCCAACACAACTGAAGCTGCCTCGGGGTCGTCCTTGCCCAGCGCTTTCATGCCCTCGATGACTGTGACTTTGCACCCCAGCCGGATATGCGCCTGCGCCATCTCCATGCCGATGGGGCCGCCGCCGATGATCAGCAGGTGTTCGGGCTTGTCGCGCAGGTCGAATAAGGTCTCGTTGGTGTAATATGGCACCTGATCCAACCCGGGCAGAGGCGGCACCAAAGGCGCAGAGCCGGTGGCCACCACGACACGGCGGGCGGTGATCAGATGGTCTCCGGCCTGCACCTGCGTAGGCGAGACAAAGCTGCCATATTCCCGGATCACTTTGACGCCAAAGCCTTCGAAACGTTCCTGACTGTCCATCGGCTCGATCTGAGCGATCACATCATGAACGTGATCCTTGGCAGCGGCATAGTCGATCTGCGGCACCACATCCGAGATACCATAAGCGGACGCATGCGCCTGTCCATAGGCTACCTTGCCACTGGCGATCAGAGCCTTTGAGGGGACGCAGCCGAAATTCAAGCAATCGCCGCCCATCTTGTGCCCTTCCAGAAGGACGACATCCGCCCCCATCTGACTGGCCCCGGCGGCCACAGACAGCCCACCCGACCCGGCGCCGATCACCAGGATATCGGTCTTCAACTCTTGCATGGGTCAAGCGTCCTTTCGGCCACGGAGGGATTTGATGACAATCGGCAAAGCGGCCAGAACACACAAGCCAATGATGGGGCCAATGACAAACGGTTCCCACAGTAGCGAGACATCCGGCGTCTCGCCCCGGTCGAAAACGCCACCCAGCCCGACACCGATCCAGGTGTAGACAATGCCGCCCGGGATGATGCCCAGCGCGGTCGTGATCAGGAAATTACGAAACTTCACGCCCACCAGCGCGGGCACCAGATTGGCCACAAAGAACGGCACGACGGGAACCAGACGCAGCAGGAACAGAACTGAGATTTCGTTCTCGCGCAGCCCGTCCTTGAGCTTCTTGACCGCCCCTTCCGAGGATTCCAGCCGCGCTGTCAGCGATGCGCCCAACCCCCAGCGTGCTGCCAGGAAGATGGCCGATGCGCCGATGGTGGCGGCGACAACGTTGAATGCGGTCCCGGCGAAGAGACCGAACAGGAACCCTCCGGTCATCGAGGCCACGGCCGCCCCGGGCAACGAAAAGGCGACGATTACGATGTAGATCGCAACAAATGCAGCAACCATGGCCCAGTAATTGGCGTCACGCCATTCCAACAACGCCTCGCGGTTGTCGCGCAGGGTCTCAAACGTCAGGTAATCACCCAAGGTGAAAAACCCCACCGCAGCTACGGCGAGAATCACCAGCAATGGAATATGGCGCGCAAGCCCGCTGCGCGGGGCCTGAGTTGCATCACTCATCAGGTTGTCCGGTTTTGTACGTTTCATTCTGGCTACAACATGCGACGCCTGCGGGTCCCGCAACAGAGACCTCACGCGGCGTTGATGTTTATGGCAGGGAATGTGAGGGATTCAGGCACTATAACCCGCGATTTGAAACCTTTTGCTGGTACCGGTTACAGAATTGTTGCAAAAGGCCGCAAAACACCCACCTAGGGGTTTGACTTAGCACCCGTGACCCAGTAGAGGACGGGCTTCGAACATTAGGGCCAGGCGAATCCGCGCCGCACCCACCGCTATAGATTGGAGACGGAGCGATGAAACGCACCTATCAGCCTTCGAACCTGGTTCGCAAACGCCGCCACGGTTTCCGCGCGCGCATGGCCACCAAAGCCGGCCGCAAAATCCTGAACGCGCGCCGCGCACGTGGCCGCAAATCGCTGAGCGCGTAAACCGCTCACTGATCAGGTTATGAACATGACGCCGCCGGAGGCCCCTGAGGATGGTAGCAACCAGCCGAGGGTGAAGCCCCCGGCGGCGTCCGTTTGCGCGCCCGAAACGTTGATCGTATTGCAGAATCGCTCGGATTTTCTGAAGGCCGCGCGGGCGAAACGTCAGGGTACGGCCTCAATGATGGTGCAAGCACGCAAACGCGGTACCGATGAAGCGTCCGGCATTCGCGTCGGGTTCACCTGTTCCAAGAAAGTCGGCAATGCAGTGGCCCGCAATCACGCCAAGCGTCGCCTGCGCGAGGTTGCGCGTGCCGTTCTGCCCGTTCAGGGCCGCGAGGGTTGGGATTACGTTCTCATCGGACGTGCCGAGGTCACAGCTGCCCGCCCCTTCGACGCGCTACTAGACGATCTGCGCTATGCGTTGCGCAAATTGCATGGCGGCAAATGACACTGCTTGCGCATCTCCTCGCCCTGCCCGTCCGGGCGTATCGGCTGATCTTCAGCCCGTGGGTCGGTTTCAACTGCCGCTATCAACCCACCTGTTCAGCCTACGCGCTGGAGGCGCTGGAGAAGCACGGCCCCGTCAAGGGCACATGGCTGGCCGCCCGGCGCATCGGACGCTGCCATCCATGGGGCGGCGATGGCTATGACCCAGTGCCAGACGAAAAACCCTGACCCTTGCCCGGTTCACCCTTCTGCGATAGGCCCCGCCCATGTTTGATGAAGCCGACGATATCCATCCGCTCTTTGCCGGTGCCCCCTCGACCACCGAGTTCAAGAAACTGCGCAAACGCATCGTGCGCCAGACACGCGAAGCCATCGAACATTATGGGATGGTCGACCCGTCCGCGCATGACAAGGACGGCAAGCCCCCACGCTGGCTGGTCTGTCTGTCCGGAGGCAAGGACAGCTATACCCTGTTGGCGGTGCTATACGAGTTGAAATGGCGGGGCTTGCTGCCTGTCGATCTGCTGGCCTGCAACCTCGATCAAGGACAGCCTGGATTTCCCGCGACTGTGCTGCCCGAGTTTCTGGACCGCATGGGCGTACCCCATCGCATCGAATACCAGGACACCTATTCCATCGTGATGGACAAGGTCCCGCAAGGGCGCACGTATTGCGCGCTGTGTTCACGCCTGCGCAGAGGCAACCTCTACCGGATTGCACGAGAGGAAGGCTGTTCGGCGGTTGTTCTGGGCCATCACCGTGACGATATCCTTGAAACCTTTTTCATGAACCTGTTCCATGGCGGGCGTCTGGCAACCATGCCGCCCAAGCTGGTGAATGAAGAGGGCGACCTGTTCGTCTATCGCCCCCTCGCCCATGTGGCCGAGGCCGATTGCGAGAAATTCGCCAGGGCGATGAACTATCCCATCATCCCCTGTGACCTGTGTGGCAGTCAGGATGGTTTGCAACGCCAACAGGTCAAACAGATTCTGGATCAATGGGAAAAGAACAGCCCCGGACGGCGGCAGGTGATGTTCCGGGCGCTGACCAACGCGCGTCCGTCGCACCTGCTGGATCCAAAACTCTTTGATTTTGCAAATCTTTCGCTCGATCCGATTCAAAAAAACGAAAATTCGGACGAAATTCCACAGCTGCGTTAACGACTGACTCAGATTGGTTTCCTACGCTCGGCCTGCGCGACCCATGCACAAGCCGAAGGCCGTCGAAACCGATGCGGAATATTGTCTCTGTTGACCGAATCCTTGAGTTGCTGCGCACCGGCCTCAGCGGGCCGCAGGCGCTTGCATTTGTTCCTGCCGCCTGCCTCGCTGCCTTCTGGCTGGGTGGCGAGGTCGCTTTGCTGCTCACGGCGCTTGGTTTGCCGCTGCTGAGCGCAACGTGCGGTTGGGGTAACCAGCTGCATCGGGCAACAAGCCCGGGGGCTCGCCCCTCCGGATTGGTTGCGAACGACGTGTTCCAGGCCGAGATGCAGGTTCTGAGCGACACCGCAAAAGGTAGCGGCGACAATGCTGCCTGTATCGCGGTGGCATTGGATGACTTCGCCGATCTGATGGATGCCCATGGTCAGGCCGCAGCGAACCATATCACACTGCAATTCAGTGATCGCATCCTTGCCATCATCCGAAGCCACGATGTCTTTACCCACATTTACCAGAATCGGTATCTGATCGGGCTGCAACCCTCGCCCCACCTCGATCTTGAGGCCTGTATTCAGATGTCAGGTCGTCTTCAGACCGCGATCGAAGATCCTGTTCTGCTCAACGGTGCCAGCGTTTATCTGTCCTGTTCAGTGGGTTTTTGTCTGCGTTCCGATGTGCTGGATGCAGATGCCGGGGAATGGATCGAAGCCGCCTGCTCCGCGCTCACCGAGGCCCAGCGCAGCGGGCCTTCGACGATCCGCGCTTATTCTACCGAGACTCGGCGGCGGTCCCTGGTTCGCGCCAACCTGCGGCGGGATTTCGAGGCCGCGCTGGACCATGGTGAGATACGCCCTTGGTTCCAACCACAGATCTCCACGGATACGGGCAACATCACCGGGTTCGAAGCGCTTGCCCGATGGGAACACCCAAGCAAAGGAGTCCTCGGTCCTCAGGTCTTTCTACCTTTCGCCGAGCAGGCCGACCTGATGGAGCAACTGGGGCAGGTCTTGCGGCATCACGCTTTTGATGCAATGCGAAACTGGGATCGCGCCGGCCTCGTGGTGCCTCGGATCGGCATCAATTTCTCGTCAGACGAGCTGCGCAATCCCAGCCTTGTTGATCGGCTGAGATGGGAATTGGATCAGTTTGACCTGACCCCTGACAGGCTGGCCGTCGAAGTGTTAGAGACTGTCTTTTCCCGCCGTCCCGACGACGTGATCACCCGAAATGTAACCGCCTTAGCGGCCCTGGGTTGCTGCATCGATCTGGATGATTTCGGAACCGGCCATGCCTCGATCGCATCCATCAAGCGCTTTGACGTTTCACGCATCAAGATTGACCGTTCTTTCGTGACCAGGGCAGATCAGGACCCTAGTCAACAACAACTGGTCAGCGCCATTCTGACGATGGCAGAGCGGCTGAACCTGGAAACCCTTGCTGAAGGTATCGAGACGGCTGGTGAGCACGCATTGATGGCGCAATTGGGCAGTGATCACGTACAGGGGTTCGGCATCGCCAAACCCATGCCTTATGAACAGACGCAAGAGTGGATCGCCGCGCACCGGGCCAAGATCAAGGGCACCCCCAAGATCGGGCGCAAAATGGGATGAATTCGATGTAACTGGTGGATTGAATCCGCCATTGCGGCGAATTGGCTGGCGATTCCGCTTGACCTTTGGGCCTGCACTCTGTTGAACCCACCGGGTGTGTTTCACTGCTTAAGGTGGCTGTCCCCGATGGACGATCAGAATAAGAATCTTATCCTCGCAACCGCGCTCAGCTTTCTGGTGATCCTTGTCTGGTTCGTACTGTTCCCACCTCCGGAACCGACGGCGACAGAGGAAGAGGCCACGATCGCTGCTCTTGAAGGTGACGAGGTTCAAACGCCCAGTGCCTCCGGCACTGTTGGTGAGGCAAGCGCCGCCGCTGACGAAACACTGCCCGAAGAACAAGCCCCGCGCGTAGAGATCGACACACCGCGTCTGAAAGGCAGCCTGTCACTGTCGGGCGGCCGCATTGATGAGCTGTTCCTGAAAGACTACAAAGTTTCCATCGACGAAGGTGCTCCCATTGTCGAGCTGCTGTCCCCTGTAGGCTCTGAATCCGCCTACTACGCCCTCTACGGTTGGGCCCCGGGTTCTGGCGTATCCGGCACTGATGTTCCCGGTCCCAACACCCTCTGGACGCTTGAGCAGGGCGACGCGCTGGGTGTGGACACTCCGATCACCCTGGCTTGGGACAATGGCAACGGCCTAACCTTCCGACGCACCATTTCGGTAGATGAAAACTACATGTTCTCGGTGACCCAGTCGGTCGAAAACGCCACTGCGTCCGAGGTCAGCATGGCTCCTTACGGCATTCTGGCGCGTCACGGTATCGGCGAAGATGGCGATCTGCCGGGTCTCAAGAACTTCTTCATCCTACATGAAGGCGTGATCGGCATGGCGGACGGCACATTGTCCGAGGTCGATTATGGCGATGTGCGCGATTTTGACATCGACTCCACTGAGCGCGCACAGGCCGAGGTGTATCAGGTCAAACAGGACGGCTGGATCGGCTTTACCGACCATTACTGGATGACCACCTTGATCCCCGACCCCGGATCGGCGTTCAAAGCCGCGGCCAAATACGACTCGCGCCGCAAGATCTATCAGACGGAAACCGTATTGCCGACGCTGACCGTTGCCGCTGGCGCGACCGAAGAGGTCAGCACGCGTCTGTTCGCGGGTGCCAAGGAATGGGAAGCCATTCGCGAGTATCAGTCCGAAGGCGTGCAGAAATTCATCGACAGCATCGATTGGGGCTGGTTCTTCTTCCTGACCAAACCGATCTTCTGGTTGCTTCATAATATCAACCTTCTGATCGGCAATATGGGCTGGTCGATCATCGGTCTGACGCTGATCATCAAGGCGATCCTGTTCCCGCTGGCATTCAAATCCTATGTCTCGATGGCGAAGATGAAAGAACTCCAGCCACAGATGGAGGCCCTGAAAGAGGCTGCTGGCGATGACCGCCAGAAGATGCAACAGGGCATGATGGAGCTCTACAAGAAGGAAAAGGTGAACCCCGCCGCGGGCTGTTTGCCGATCCTGCTGCAGATCCCGATCTTCTTCTCGCTGTATAAGGTGATCTTCGTCACCATCGAACTGCGTCAAGCGCCCTGGTTTGGCCCGTTCCAGGATCTCAGCGCGCCGGATCCAACCTCGATCTACAACTTCTTTGGCTGGCTGCCTTGGGCAGCGCCGCAGCCCGAGAGCTTCATGGCGCTGATCTTCATCGGTATCCTGCCGCTGTTGCTGGGTATCTCGATGTGGCTGCAGCAGAAGCTGAACCCGGCACCAACCGACGCGACGCAGGCGATGATCTTTGCCTGGATGCCGTGGGTGTTCATGTTCATGCTGGGTGGCTTTGCAAGCGGTCTGGTTGTCTACTGGATTGCAAACAACACGATCACCTTTACCCAACAATATCTGATCATGCGCAGCCAGGGCTATACGCCTGATGTGTTCGGCAACATCAAATCCGGCTTCAAGCGCACGCCAAAAACGGACGATAAATGAGCGGCGCAGTTACCGCGCTGTGGCGGCATCCGATCAAAAGCCACGGGCGTGAAAGCCTTGATCAAGTCACCATGACCCCCGGGCAGACCATGCCCGGGGATCGTGTTTGGGCAGTGGCGCATGAGGTTTCCAAGGCAGACGGGTCGGAATGGGTGCCCTGCACCAATTTCAGCCGAGGTTCGAAGGCACCTCAATTGATGGCAATCTCGGCGCAATTGCACGGCAACACCGTCACGCTGCGCCATCCAAACAGGCCCGACCTGAGCTTTGAGCCTGATACGCAACAGCAAGCGTTTCTGGAGTGGGTCAAGCCGTTGATGCCTGCCGATCGCGCTGCATCCGCTCGTATTATCCGCGTTCCCGGTCGCGGCATGACGGACAGCGATTATCCATCAATCAGCCTGTGCAGCATGGCCTCGCATCGAGCAGTCGAACAGAAGCTGGGTCGCGACCTATCCATCACCCGTTGGCGCGGCAATATCTGGTTCGATGGGCTCCCGCTGTGGGAAGAGTTCGACTGGATTGACCGCGATATCCGCATTGGTGAGGTGGTCTTTCACGTCCGCGAGCGTATTACACGCTGCATGGCGACCACCGCCAACCCTGAAACGGGCGAGCGGGATGCCGACACGCTGGGTGCGTTGAACAGCTGGGATCATCAGGATTTCGGTGTCTACGCAGAGGTGCGGGAAGGTGGCATCATCCGCGCCGGTGACAAGGTTCAACTGCTATGACCGCGCTGCCATTCCCACTGGCCGAGACGCCCGACGAGTTTGCAGCGGAAATCGGGCGCAAGCTGTTTGCCGGACCTTCAGAGTTTGTCAAAGGCGTCGTCGCTATGGACGGATTGCCTGCCCCTGACCGGCTGGAAGTCTGCTTCGCCGGGCGTTCGAATGTGGGCAAGTCCAGCCTGATCAACGCACTGACCGGCACCAAAGGTCTCGCACGTGCCTCCAACACACCGGGCCGCACACAAGAGATCAACTTTTTTACCCAAGGCCCAGAGCTCTATCTGGTGGACCTTCCCGGCTATGGCTATGCCAACGCACCGGTCAAGGTGGTTGAGAAGTGGCAACGGTTGCTGAAGCAATACCTGAGCGGTCGTCAAACCCTGCGCCGTGCCTTTGTGCTGATCGACTCGCGCCATGGGGTGAAACCGGTCGATGCCGAGATCATGAAGCTGCTGGACACCAGCGCCGTAACCTTTCAATGCGTGCTGACCAAGGCCGACAAGGTCAAGGCCAAAGATCGCGAGAAGGTTCTGGAACAGGTGCGCAGCGCATTGTCGAAACACCCTGCGGCATTCCCTGAAATCGTGCTGACCTCGTCCGAGAAAGGCGACGGGATTCCGACCTTGCGCTCGATCATCGCGCATCTGGAATAGCTTCGCCCTTGGCAGCGCCGGGCAAAGGCCCTAACACGGTGTGTCAGAGGGACTTTAGCCATGAAGACACGAGATATGAATCGGGACTGGATCGCCACAGCAGCCACCTTGAACAGCGCCCTGCCCTACCTGCAGCGTTATGACGGCGCGATTGTCGTCATTAAGCTGGGCGGCCACGCCATGGGCAGTGACGAAGCAATGGAAAGCTTTGCCCGCGACGTGGTTCTGATGCGCCAGGTCGGGGTGAACCCGGTCATCGTTCATGGCGGTGGCCCGATGATCAATGCAATGCTGGACAAGTTGGACATCCAGTCTGAATTCGTGGGCGGCAAGCGCGTGACCGACAAAGCCACCGTAGAGGTGGTTGAGATGGTGCTTTCGGGTCTCGTCAACAAGCGCATTGTGCAGGCGATCAACGGCCAGGGAGGCTCGGCCGTTGGTCTGTCGGGCAAGGACGCTAACCTTATGATCTGCAACCAAACGGACCCTTCGCTCGGGTTTGTCGGTTCACCATCCGAGATGAACCCCAAAATTTTGCACGATCTGTTCTCACATGACGTGATCCCGGTAATCGCCCCCTTGGGTGCTGGCCGCGAGGGTGAGACATTCAACGTCAACGGCGACACGGCGGCGGGCGCGATCGCCTCAGCGCTCAAGGCGGATCGTCTTCTGCTGCTGACCGATGTTTCGGGCGTCAAGAACGCCGCCGGAGAGGTCGTGACCGAACTCAAAGCCGGGCAAATTCGTGAAATGACGCTGGAAGGCACGATTGCGGGCGGTATGATCCCAAAGACAGAGACAGCTCTGGACGCCCTGCACAGCGGTGTTCGAGCCGTTGTCATCCTTGACGGGCGCGCGCCCAATGCGGTTTTGCTGGAGCTGTTCACGGAACATGGCGCAGGCTCGCTGATCCGACCTGACTGATCGATGCGTTGAGGGTTTCGATGACTGACCAATCAGACACCTCTTCAGATATCTGCCCAAAATTCACGCGCGTCGCGCAAGCTGCTGAGGCTGCAGGCCTCATCATCATGGGCGCTTTGCACCCCCGCGTGACTGAAACCAAACAGCTGGAGACCGGCACACTGATAATGCTGGGGACTGCCGGTGCCTTCTGGCCAGTACTGAAAGCCGCCCCTGAGTGGCAACACACAGATCCGGTGGATCGGTGGTCAACCCGCGTTGTTGGCCAGATGGCGCAGGAGCTTGGCGCTGAAGCTCACTTCCCATTCGGCGGCCCGCCTTATGCGCCTTTCATCGACTGGGCGCTCAATTCCGGTCGCACCTTCAGCAGCCCGGTCGGAGCGCTGGTGCACGATACAGTCGGGATGCTGATCTCGTACCGAGGGGCGCTGCACTTCCCGGAAGAATTTGCGATCCCTGAAGCTATTTCCGCCTCGCCCTGTACCACTTGCCCCGCGCCCTGCACCACAACGTGCCCGGTTGGCGCGCTCAATCCTCATAGTTTCTATAATGTTACGGCCTGCCATGATCATCTGAACACAGACGAAGGGCAGACCTGCATGACCGGAGGATGCCTTGCACGACTGGCTTGCCCGCTCAGCGCGGGCGCAGAGCGCGATCCGGGACAGTCTGCACACCATATGAGGGCGTTTCATCCCTCATGACCCGCACACTGATCTTAACACGCCATGCCAAATCGAGTTGGGACGACCCGTTCCTGAACGATCATGATCGGCCGCTGAATAACCGCGGACGCAAATCAGCCGCAGCAATTGGCGGATGGCTTAGCAAGAATGGCTGGTTGCCGGATGAGGTGATTAGTTCGAGTTCTGCGCGTACGCACGAAACCTGGGACAGGATGGGGCTTGAGGCCGCCAGTGTGGAGTTCACCCAAGGCCTCTACCATGCTGGGTCAGATAATATGCTCTCCGTTTTGAACGGAGCCCGAGGACGAAAGGTTCTGATGATCGGGCACAATCCCGGTATCGGGGATTTTGCTAAAAGGATTGTACGGCAAGCGCCGGATCATCTCAGATTTCACGACTACCCGACTTGTGCGACGACCGTGATCCGGTTTGAAGTTCAGAACTGGCCAAACGTGACTTGGCACAGCGGCACAGTAGAAGGATTTGCCATTCCGCGCGAACTACTGGAATGAAAAAGGCGAGGTTGAAACCCCGCCTTTTCAATCGCTTCGCTTGGATCAGTGTCCCAGAATCTGGCTGAGGAACAGCTTGGTCCGCTCGCTTTGCGGGTTGTTGAAGAACTCTTCGGGTTCGTTCTGTTCCACGATCTGACCGGCATCCATAAAGATCACGCGGTTGGCGACCTGACGGGCAAAGCCCATCTCGTGGGTCACACAGAGCATGGTCATGCCTTCTTCGGCCAGTTCGATCATGGTGTCGAGCACCTCTTTGATCATCTCCGGGTCCAGCGCCGATGTCGGTTCATCGAACAACATGATCCGCGGCATCATGCAAAGCGAGCGCGCGATCGCCACACGTTGCTGCTGACCACCCGAAAGCTGGCCGGGATATTTCAGCGCCTGATCCGGAATCTTCACCTTTTCAAGAAAATGCATCGCGCGCTCTTCGGCCTCTTTCTTGGGCGTCTTGCGCACCCAGATCGGGGCCAGCGTGCAGTTTTCCAGAATGGTCAGATGCGGGAAAAGGTTGAAGTGCTGGAACACCATGCCAACCTCGGACCGGATTTTGTCGATGTTCTTGAGGTCATTCGACAGCTCGGTCCCATCGACGACGATCGTACCCTGCTGGTGTTCTTCCAGCGCGTTCAGGCAGCGGATCAGGGTGGATTTGCCCGACCCTGACGGCCCAGCGATAACAATCCGCTCGCCCTGATTGACGGTCAGATTGATGTCGCGCAGCACGTGGAAGGACCCGTACCACTTGTTCATGCCGTTGATTTCGATGGCGACCTCGTCGCTCACCTGCATCTTGGAGCGATCGATTTCGCGTTCTACTGCAAGTTCAGACATGTGTTGAACTCCTTAACGATGATCCGTGGCAAGGCGACGCTCGAGCCACTGGGAATATTGAGAGATGCCGTAACAGACGACGAAGAACAGAAGCGCGGCAAAGCCCAGAAGCTCCCAATAGACGCCGTTCCATTCGGTTGACGCCAGGATCGGGCCCCGGATCATGCCCACCAGATCGAACATCGAAATGACCGAAACCAGTGTGGTGTCCTTGAACAGCCCAACGGCCACGTTCACGATCCCGGGGATCGAGATCTTCAGAGCCTGCGGCAGGATGATCAAACGCATCGCCTGCGGGTAATCCAGACCCAGACTGTCTGCTGCCTCATACTGTCCACGTGGAAGCGCGGCCAGACCACCGCGGATCACCTCGGCGATATAGGCGGCGGAGAACATGGTGATCATGATCACAACGCGCAAGAACAGGTCGACCGTGCTGTCAGGCGGGAAGAAATACGACAACATCACCGAAGCCACGAACAGCAGCGTGATCAGAGGCACGCCACGGATGAATTCGATGAAGATAACGCAGACCCACTTGATCAGCGGCATGTTCGACTGACGGCCCAGCGCAAGCGCAATCCCCAACGGGACAGACAACGAAACGCAGGCCAAGCCCAGCATCATGTTGAGCATGAAGCCCCCCAGATCGCGGCTGGGAACAGCTGAAAGCCATGCCCCTTCGGACGCATCTTCTGGGATCAACGCACCGCCAAGCTTCCAGACAACCAAAGCAACGATAATGGCCCCGAAGAATCCAGCGGCAAAGCTGTTCTTCCCGAGCTTCTGAAAGACCGCACCCGCCGCAACGCAGCCAAGTAGGGCCACGAAGGGTACCAAGATCGTGCCACCCCAAATCAGCCAGAAAGCGATAAAGGGATAGAGGGCTGTAAAGATCAGTAGCTTGCGCGGAAGGTCAAAGAACAGGACCGGCGCAACGGCCGCAAGCATCAATACGAAAGCCAGATTAGGCCGCCAATACGCATCGTCAGGATACTTGAACCCATAGATAAGCTGAGGCCAGCGTTCGGTCAGTACCGCAAAACACGCCCCTGTTTTACCAGCAAGGATCTCGCGGCATTCCGCCAGCGAGTTCGCGTTCCAAACACCGTTCATAATCCATGGCAACGTATTCTTCAGAAGCACATAGATCAGCATCAGCGACAGAACCGTCAGGATCGTGTTGGACACGCCCGAGAAGAGATTCTCGCGCAGCCATTTTACGATACCCGTCTGGTTAGCCGGTGGAGGCGACGGAGGGATGGTGCCCTCGGCCACGAAGGCGATCGGATTTGTTGTTTGATCAGCCATGGCTCAGCGCTCCTTCAACTTGACGGATGCGTTGTAGATGTTCATCGCCATCGAGATCAGCAGCGAGGCTGTCAGGTAGAACAGCATCAACAGCAGAACACACTCGATCGCACGCCCGGTCTGGTTCAGCGTGATACCGCCAAGAGTCGCAGTGATATCCGCGTAACCCACGGCAATCGCCAGAGAGGAGTTCTTGGTGATGTTCAGATATTGCGAAATCAGCGGCGGGATGATTACCCGCAGCGCCTGCGGCAGGATCACAAGGTTCATGATCCGACCCGGGCGCAGACCCAAAGCGGCTGCGGCCTCGGTCTGACCTTTGCTGATCGCCTGAATACCCGCGCGCACGTTTTCCGCGATAAACGCGCCGGTGTAGATCGAAAGCGCGAACCACAAGGCAATCAGTGGCCCACCGATCTTGATGCCACCGCTGAAGTTGAAACCTTTCAGCGCGGGCACATCCCAAGTCAGACCCATGATCACCATCAGGATGGCCAACGGAACCAGCCAGACGGCCAGCTTCACCATGCCGGTCTTGGGGCGATCACCAGTCTGTTCTTGTTTCAGGGTCGCGCGTTTTTCGATTTCACGCGTTGCAAACCATGAGCCGACCAACACGGCAATGACCAGAAGCCAGTTCAGAATGTTAACGCTGAACAAGCCATTCGCGAATTCGGGTCGCGGAATATAGACCCCACGATTGGTAAAGGCGAACAGATCGAACAACATGCTGGAGGTCGGGTTGTCACCACGGAACGCCCTGGGCCCCGGCAGCACAGCCGTCATGATGGTGAAGATAATGATGATCCAGATCAGGACCGGAATGTTCCGGAAGATCTCGACATAGACCGCCATCAGCTTTGAGACGAGCCAGTTATTCGACAGACGCAACACGCCCGCGATCACACCGAAAACAGTGGCAGTGATACAGGCCAGGAATGCAACCAGCAGAGTGTTGAGGATACCGACAACAGCGGCGCGTCCATGCGAGGACTGGCTGTCATATTCGATCAGGCGCTGGTTGATGTCGTACCCCGAAGGGTCGCCCAGAAATGAGTAGGAAATATTGAGCCCTGCGGCCCGGAGGTTCTGGATCAGGTTGTTGCCAAGATACCAGATGGAAAGCGCAATAACGACGGCCGCGATCACCTGAAAGGTAAGAGAGCGATAGCGGGTATCGTTTATGAGCATTGACAACCGAAAATCAGCTTTCGGTGGGTCAGTCATAGTCGACATATTTTGGGATCCCCGTGGCTTGCGGACTCTTCTTTATCGGCAGGGTTTTCCCTGCTCATTAGCTGTCCGCAGCATTTTGATGAGAAGAGGGCGCAGGTTGCCCCGCGCCCTCTCCTTCGAATGTCTTAGCGGAACGGCGGCGAGTACAGCAGGCCGCCGTCGGTCCACTGTGCGTTCAGGCCGCGTGCCAGACCGATCGGGGTTTCTTCACCGATGTTCTTGGCAAAGACTTCGCCGTAGTTACCACCGGCTTTGATTGCCTTGGCCGCCCAGTCGGCGTCCAGACCCAGCATCTCGCCCAGGGTGCCTTCGGTACCCAGCAGACGGTTCACTTCGGGGTTGTCGGTGCCGGCTTTCATCTCATCGATATTGGCCGAGGTCACGCCCAGCTCTTCAGCCGAGACCAGCGCGTTCAGGGTCCAACGGACAACGTCGCCCCACTCGTGATCGCCGTGACGGACCAGCGGGCCCAGCGGCTCTTTCGAGATGATTTCGGGCAGAAGGACGTGATCACCGGGGTTTTCGAACGTGGCGCGGGTTGCGGCCAGGCCCGATGCGTCGGTGGTGTAAACATCACATGCGCCAGCCAGGTACTGCTGCTGCGCTTCAGCGTTGGTTTCGATCGGAACCGGCTCATAGCTGATGTTGTTCGAGCGGAAGAAATCCGCCAGGTTCAGCTCGGTGGTGGTGCCGGTCTGGATGCAGACGGTTGCGCCGTCCAGTTCCTTGGCCGAGCTCACGCCCAGTGCCTTGGGAACCATGAAGCCCTGACCGTCATAGTAGTTCACACCAACGAATTCGAACTTCAGGTCGACGTCGCGGCTGAAGGTCCAGGTGGTGTTACGGGCCAGCATATCGATCTCGCCCGAAGCCAGAGCTGTAAAGCGGGTCTTACCGGTGGTCGGAACGAATTCAACAGCGTTTGCATCGCCCAGAACAGCAGCGGCAACGGCACGGCACAGCGAGACGTCAAAACCCTGCCATTCGCCATTTGCGTCGGGTGCAGCGAAGCCGACCAGACCGGTGGTCACACCGCAGTTCAGCTTGCCGCGTGCTTTGACATCGTCAACGGTCCCTGCCGCAGCTGCGCCAGCGGCCAGGCCGGCAATAGTCGCCACGCCCAAGATTACGGATTTTTTCATTTTTACCTCTTCCTGATTTTCCATCCCTTTCAGGGACGGTTCGATCCGGCGCAGGCGCGCCAGAAAGGTTACCCAAAAGGTGTCTCCCCTTTAGTGGCCCAAGTTTGGGCGTATTCATCAACAAACGTCAAGGGCCGGATCAGCGAAATCGATAGGTCGATGTTGCAGAAATTGCGCTCAAAAAGGCTATTTTTGCCAATCAAGTCTCAGGAAGAGAGATCAAAGAAGTGTTTTGCGTGCAAAAAGGCGGCCTCTTTGATCCGGGCGGCGGCGTCCGCTTCCTCGTCATGCCCCCACTGTTCGATCTGCCACAGTTCATCAAGCCCCGAAATGCGCCATATCTCGTCCGGTTTGCGCCAATTCTGAGCGGCGGCAAAACCAAGAATCAATGAACCCGACAGACTCACGAGATCGTGAAACGCAGCCAACTGGAACGGATTGAGACCGTGAACCCGCGCGCGCAGTGCCTCCAAAGCAGCGGTATTCTGCGGTTGATGCACCACACCGGCCAGTGGAACCAGCCGCACCCCCAGCGCCTCAGCCGCCCAGTCAAGCGCTGGATCCCATGCCTCGGCCTGCCGCGTCTGGAGCGTTTCGGGATGGGTTGCGCGATAGCACAGCAAGTCCGAATCGCCGTAATCCGCAAGCATGTCGGCAACTTCGGCATGCTGATGACGTACCTTATCAATGGCCGCGTTGGCCGAGCGGGTGAATGGCATCGTGCTCGGATCGACCTCGTTTTCCTGCGCATCCCATTCGGCGGCAACGGCCTCAGCCATTGCGCGGGTGGGCAGCACCAGAGCTGCCTTGGCGGGTGTTTTTACCCGGCGGCCATCCAACTCGACCGTATGGCCATCTTCGGCCTCCACGACCGTGCTTGAAGTCCAGAAGCGTTTGGGTTTCCAGTCGCTCATCTTAAATGCCCCAGATTCTGGCCAGTGCGTCTGGCAATTGCTCAAAACTGTCGATCACGGTGTGCGCGGCGCGCAACGCGGATTGATCGTGATAACCCCAACTGACCCCGATACCCGCGATCTGCGCGACTGCGGCCATCTCCATATCGAAGCTGGTATCGCCAATCATCGCCGCCTGTTGTTGCGCGACGCCGGTTTCCACAAGAGCAGTTTCAATCATCGAAGGGTGCGGCTTTGAAGGGTGATGGTCTGCCACCTGCCGCGTGACGAAATAGCGCTCAAGCCCGTGCGCCTCTAGCAACGCATCGAGACCGCGTTGGGATTTGCCAGTGGCAACACCCAGCAGGATCTCGTCACGCTCATGCAGTTCCTCGATCACCTCGCGGGCACCGGGATAGAGTGGTGAGCTGGCAGCACCCTGTTCCAAACGCTGCGCGTGATAGGCTTGCTTGTAGCCCTCGACCAATCGATCTTGCACATTCACCGACTGATCCGGTGCAAGGCGTGCCATAGCATGTGGCAGCGACAAACCTACAATGGACAGAATTGCCAACCGATCCGGAACAGGCAGCGAAAGCGCTTGAAAACTGGCGGTCATCGCCGAAACGATCGCCCCCTGACTGTCGACCAGCGTGCCATCCACATCGAACAGAACCAGCCGCAGAGGCGCGCTCATCGCAGTTCCTCGAACGGATCATCCGCCGCAAGGTCTTCTGTCCAGCCCAGCGTATCCCAGCTGTGCTTCATATGATCAGGCAGCGGCGCCGAAAGCGAGATGGGTTTGCGCGTCATCGGATGTTCAAAGGACAGGCTGCGGGCGTGAAGATGCAGCTTTTTGCTGATGATGCCACCCAACTGCGCGCCCCAGCCATCGCCCAGGTTCTCCTGCCCCGAGCCGCCATATTTACCATCGCCGATGATCGGATGTCCGATGGCCGCCATATGCGCGCGCAACTGATGGGTACGGCCTGTGACCGGCTCCATCGCCACCCAGGCCGCGCGCCCTGCCACACGATAAAGCGTTGCATAGAGCGTATGCGCACGCTTTGCGCCGGGCGTATCGTTCACTTCGCTCGGATGCACGGCGATCATCTTCTCGCCTTCACCCTGCTTGCCATGGCCGGGGGCCTTGACCAGCCCGGTCTTGATCTCGCCCAGATAAGGCGTCGGCACGCCGGCCACCAACGCCCAATAGATCTTGCGCGTGTTGCGATGCCGGAACGCCGCCGTCAGCCCCTTGGCGGCCTCACGCGTGCGGGCCATCAGCAGAACTCCGGACGTGTCCTTGTCCAGCCGGTGCACAAGGCGCGGGTCCTCATCATAGCCAAAGCGCAGCGCCTCGGACAGACTATCGACGTGGCGGGTTTGACCACTTCCACCCTGCACCGGCAGGCCATGCGGCTTGTTGAGCGCCAGAACGTGGTCGTCCTTGTAGATCACGCAGGACTGGATCATCTTCACATCCGCATCCGAGATGCTGCGCCGCACCTCGGCCGGCTTATGATCGGCATCCGGCAGCGGTGGCACACGCACCGACTGCCCAACCTCAAGCCGGGTCGAGGCCTTGACGCGCCCGCCATCAACCCGCAGCTCGCCCCTGCGGCACATCTTCTCGATCCGGCCCTGACTGACATGCGGGAACAGGCGGCGCAGCCAACGATCCAACCGCTGGTCGCCATCGCCCTCTGCGACTGTGATCATCTGCACGCCACTCATGCCATTGCCCCTTGCCCCGCGCGGTCGATCCGCCCGGAATTTACCCGTTTCAGTGTCTTAGAAAACATGCGCGTCTGTCGCGCGCCTCGCGCGAAGAGTCAAGCCGAGCCTATCACGTGTTCCGCTGCGCCCGTAGCTTCGCGAAATAATCCAACCGCTTTTTCAACTCACGCTCGAACCCGCGTTCGACTGGCTGATAGAGCGCGGGTCGTTCCATACCGTCGGGGAAATAGTTCTGCCCCGAAAACCCGTCTTCGGCATCATGATCATAGGCATAGCCTGCGCCATAGCCCTGATCCTTCATCAACGACGTCGGCGCGTTCAGGATATGTTTGGGCGGTGGCTCGCTGCCCGATTGCTTGGCCAGATTCATCGCCGCCTTATAACCCACATAGGTTCCGTTCGATTTTGGGGCCAGGGCCAGATAGACCAGCGCCTGTGCCAGTGCCAGTTCACCCTCGGGACTGCCAAGCCGTTCGTAGGTCTCCCACGATTGCAGGCAGATCGCCTGTGCCTGCGGGTCAGCCAGCCCGATATCTTCGACGGCCATACGGGTGATCCGACGCGCCAGATAGCGTGGGTCTTCGCCCCCGGTCAGCATCCGCGCGAACCAGTACAGCGCCGCGTCCGGGTCCGAACCGCGCACCGATTTGTGCAGGGCCGAGATCAGGTTGTAATGCTCATCCCCCGACTTGTCATATTTCGCCGCGCGCCGCATCAGCCTTGTCGACAGTGCGTCGGGGTCCAAAGGCGCATCGACCGTCCAGGCCGCCACCTGCTCGATCAGGTTCAACAGCGCCCGACCGTCGCCATCCGCCATCTCCTGCAATGCCTCGCGCGCCTGTCCGGTCAGAGGCAAGGCGCGGCCCAGCTCTTTCTCAGCGCGTTGGGTCAGCCGTTCGAGATCGGCAAGGCTGAGCCGCTCCAGCACCAACACCTGCGCCCGGCTAAGCACAGCGGCGTTCAACTCGAACGAGGGGTTCTCGGTCGTGGCACCCACCAGCAGGATGGTGCCGTCTTCCATATGCGGCAGGAACCCGTCCTGTTGTGCCTTGTTGAACCGGTGGATCTCGTCGACGAACAGCAGCGTACCCTGCCCGTTCTGACGCCGGATTTTCGCGGCCTCAAAGACTTTCTTCAGATCAGGCACGCCGGTGAAGATGGCACTGATCTGAACAAAATGCAGATCCGTCTCTTGCGCCAGCAAACGCGCGATGGTGGTTTTACCGACCCCTGGCGGCCCCCAAAAAATCAGGCTCGACAAACTGCCAGAAGCGAGCATGACCCCCAGCGGAGCATCCGGGCCCAGAACCTGTTCCTGTCCTATCACCTCAGCCAGCGATTGCGGGCGCAGCCGATCGGCCAGCGGACGGTGCGGAGAAGCCGCAGGTTCAGAGGAACCGGTATCAAACAGATCCGCCAAGATTTACAACCGGAACCGCAGGGACACGGTGCGCCCGTCCCGCTGCAGCTCAAACTGCAGGCGGCGGCCCGGATTGGTGAGCGCTTCGATCACATCATCGGGGGCGGCGATATCGGTGTCGTTGATACGGCTCAGCACATCTCCGACCCGCAGGCCCGAGCGTCCGCCATAGCGACCGGCATCGACAACCACAACACCGTCCACAGACAGGGGCAGCCGCAACCGCGTAATCACTGCGGGATTGATGCGCGATACGGTCAGACCCGGCATCACCGTACGGTCGGTCAGAGTCGTTTCGTCCGCGGCAGGCGTATCCGGCGCCTTGACCAGCTCCACGCTGACGTCATCTCTCTGATCGCCGCGCAGACGGGTCAGCACGGACGTCCCGCCGACCCCTGCCACAGACATGCGGAATTTCATTTCGGCGGGTGAGTTCACTTCATCCCCGTCCACATGTGTCACCACATCACCCACGCGCAACCCGGCCTCGCCCAGCGGGCTTAGCGGATGAATATCAGAAACCACCACGCCCATGGGGAATGTCAGACCCAGCGACTCGGCAATATCTGCGCTCATGTGCTGGCCGGAAATCCCGGCCCAGGGGCTGATGAAACTGTCATTACCGCCCTGCGCTTGCCGCAAAAACTCGGCCACCAGATTTGCCGGGATCGCAAAGCCGATCCCGTTTGATCCGCCTGAACGGGTCAGGATTGAAGTATTGATGCCGATCAAATCCCCATTCACATCGATGAGGGCGCCCCCGGAATTACCCGGGTTGATCGCCGCATCCGTCTGAATGAAATATCCCCGCGCATTACCCGTCGCCGTCCCGGTGCGCGCCAGCCCCGAGATGATGCCTGACGACACTGTCTGCCCAACTCCAAAAGGGTTGCCGATGGCCAGGGCAAGCTCGCCCACTTCAACATGATCAGAGTCGCGCAGCTTCAGAAATGGCAAGTCCTGCGCTTCTTCCAGCCTCAGGATCGCAATATCGCTTTCCTTGTCGCCCAGCACGACCTCTGCCGAGTATTCGCGCCGATCCGTCGTCACCACCCGGATTTCAGTGGCGGTCCCGACGACATGGTAGTTCGAGACCACATAACCGTCTTCAGACAGGACCACCCCCGATCCCAATGAATTCTGCACACGCTGCTGCGGCTGGTTGAAACCCCGGCCAAAGAAATCCTGAAAGAACGGGTCAGAAAACAACGGATTGACCCGCCCCTCTCTGACGATCTTGGCGTAAATATTAACCACAGCGGGCGATGCTTGCTTCACAACCGGCGCAAACCCCAATGAGATTTCCGCCTGCGATGTCGGCACGCGTGTCTCAGCGGACGCGACCGACGCGCTGATCATGAAAAAAGCCAGAAGGGACGCACGAACCATCTTTACCTCTACCTGCAAGACTGCGTTGGATATGCGTCTATGCAGGCGATAATGCAAGCATACCCTGACAGGTGTCGTCTCAGTCCAACGGCGCGTGTAGCTGGGTTCCTTTGGTTATGATCCCACCCCGATTTCCAACCTCAATCGTGCCGTAGCGTTGCGTGAACACTTCGGGCAGTTCCCGGTCGCCTTCGGGCGACAGCCAGAGGCGGAACAAGTGGCGGCGCTGAGTGGGATCGGGCCAGTCCGTAAACCCTGTGCGATCATGTAGCTGAGAGTGGTTATAAACAAATTGCATATCGCCGGGCTGCAACCGCATGGTCAGATGCATCTCGGGGTCATTGGCAAGGGCATCAAATGTATCCAAGGCCGCAACGTGATCATCGCTCAACCGCATTGCTTCCGGAAAGCGCTGCGCGCTGTCGATATACTGTCTCTGATAAAACACCGTCAGCTTGCCATTATGCCATGTGAAGGGCGGGATGGTCATGAACGGCTCCATCCCTTCAGGGACTTCTCCGCGCCGATCGGTTGCGACAGGATCGAACAAGCATTCCAGCAGGTTGGGGCATTCAGCCCGCATCCGGTTATAGATCGCTTCTGCACTCACCAGCAGCGAGTCACCACCTTCTTTGGCATCACGCAGGCATAACAGGCCAACGATATCGGCGCTGTCAGTATGGAAGGTCTGGCGCTCATGGGTCTGGTAGATACGGGTATTAGGATCGTTTGCATCCGCGCCAATGTCGCGGACATGCCCGAGGATATGTCCCTGTGCATTCTGAGAACGGGCCGACCCCAGATGCGCCCCGACGCCACAGAAAATCGCGGCTGCCATTTCCTGCGTATAGGTCCCGGTTGGCAGACCGCGCAGGACTTCGAACCCAATGCCATTGATCAACTTGTCGCGCAGGTAAGCCAGATGTTGGTCGAAGTGCTTTAGTGGAAAATCAGCCTTCGTCATTTGGCCGATGTCACGCCCAAGAGACAGGTAGTGGTGTGCCGCCTGCTCAAGATCGGCAACATCATCCGGCGTCAGGTCCACAATCCAGTCTGCCTGACGCGCGCGCATCTCGGCCCCAGTCCAAACCGAAGGACCGGTTAATTGCGCGGGTATCTCGGAAAGCACTGTCATGATCCAACCTCCTCAGCTGTTTTTCAGAGTGGAACAAGGCAGGCTTGGTTTCATCACCAGAATTCGTCGAAAATAACCTGATTGCGACACCGGCTGATCGCAAAAGAAAAGCCCCCGCGTCTGAAACGCAGGGGCTCAAGTCAGAAAGAATGACTTTCTTATTCTTCGTCTGCTGCCTCTTCGGCGGCAGCGCGGGCCTTGTCAGCCGCGCCTTTGGCGTCAACGTCACGATCAACGAATTCGATGATCGCCATCGGAGCCATGTCGCCATAGCGGAAGCCTGCTTTCAGGATGCGGACGTAACCGCCCTGACGCTCGGCGTAGCGGGGGCCCAGAACTTCGAACAGCTTGGCGACATCTTTGTCTTCTTTCAGCTGCGATGCAGCCTGACGGCGGGCGTGCAGGTCGCCACGCTTGCCCAGAGTGACCAGCTTTTCGATGATCGGGCGCAGTTCTTTTGCCTTGGGCAGAGTTGTTTTGATTTGCTCATGTTCGATGAGCGAGCCAGCCATGTTTGCAAACAGAGCTTTACGGTGCTCATGAGTACGGTTCAGGCGGCGGTAACCACGTGCGTGACGCATTTTCTAATTCCTTCTTTCGCGTTTTGCTTTGTCTGGCCGGCGATGCGTGTCACCGGCTCTCCTTGGGGCAGGATTGCCCGGGTCTTTCGTGTTGTACGCCCCGCAATGGGCGGAGCGTCCGTGTTGTACAACCTTGCAGGCCGGGCTTCAGCCCGGCACTGACTTAAAAGGCGTCTTCGAACTTCTTCGCCAGATCTTCGATGTTGTCGGGCGGCCAGTCCTCGACATCCATGCCGAGGTGCAGACCCATGCCGGACAGCACTTCCTTGATCTCGTTCAGCGACTTGCGGCCGAAGTTCGGGGTGCGCAGCATCTCGGCTTCGGTCTTCTGGATCAGATCGCCGATGTAAACGATGTTGTCGTTCTTCAGGCAGTTTGCCGAACGGACCGACAGCTCCAGCTCGTCCACTTTCTTCAGCAGCAGCGGGTTGAACTCCAGACCATCGTCTTCGTCCTGACGGCCAGCCGATTCCGGCTCGTCGAAGTTGACGAAGATCGACAGCTGATCCTGCAGGATCCGAGCGGCAAAGGCCAGCGCGTCTTCCGGCGTGATCGAACCATCGGTGTCGATCTTGAGGGTCAGCTTGTCATAGTCCAGAACCTGACCTTCACGGGTCGGCTGAACGTCATAGGCAACCTTTTTGACCGGCGAATAGATCGCGTCGATCGGGATCAGGCCAATGGGTGCATCTTCGGGTTTGTTCTTCTCAGCCGAGACGTAACCTTTGCCGGTGTTGACGGTCAGTTCCATGAACAGGTCCGCGCCATCGTCCAGGTGGCAGATGACGTGATCGCGGTTCAGAACCTCGATGCCAGCGCTTTCGCTGATGTCGCCAGCGGTGACAACGGCGGGGCCTTTGGCATTGATCGACAGGCGCTTGGGCCCTTCGACTTCCATGCGCAGCGACACGCCTTTGAGGTTCAGGATGATGTCGGTGACGTCTTCACGAACGCCTGCAACCGAGGAGAACTCGTGCAGGACGTTGTCGATCTGAACGCTGGTGATGGCCGCACCTTGCAGCGAGCTCATCAGAACGCGACGCAGCGCGTTGCCCAGGGTCAGACCAAAGCCACGCTCAAGCGGCTCGGCAACCAGGGTTGCCTGACGTGCAGGGTCGTTGCCCGGCTTGCCGTCCAGCTGGGTCGGCTTGATCAATTCTGCCCAATTCTTGTGGATCATGTAATCCCTCCATTCCTGTCCGCGCCCCATGACCAACAAGGTGCAGACGCCCGAGGTTCAAAATGACGTGCTGGGGCCGTGCAAAAACACAGCCCCAGCCTAATTCAAAATCGCTTAGACGCGACGACGCTTCGGCGGACGGCAGCCGTTGTGAGCAATCGGTGTCACGTCGCGGATCGACGTGATGTTGAAGCCCACTGCAGCCAGCGCACGCAGAGCCGATTCACGACCCGAACCGGGGCCCTGAACTTCGACTTCCAGCGTCTTGACGCCGTGTTCCTGCGCCTTTTTGCCTGCATCTTCTGCAGCCATCTGAGCGGCGTAGGGTGTCGATTTCCGCGATCCCTTAAAGCCCATGGTACCGGCAGACGACCACGAAATGGCGTTGCCCTGTACGTCCGAGATCAGGATCTTGGTGTTGTTGAAGGTCGAGTTCACATGGGCAACGCCCGATGCGATGTTCTTACGCTCTTTGCGCTTAACGCGAGTCTTGTCACGTGCCATCGGTCAGACCCTCCCTTATTTCTTCTTACCGGCAATGGCCTTTGCGGGGCCTTTGCGGGTACGAGCATTGGTGTGGGTACGCTGACCGCGAACCGGCAGGTTGCGGCGGTGACGCAGACCGCGATAGCAGCCCAGGTCCATCAGGCGCTTGACGTTCATCTGAACTTCACGACGCAGGTCACCTTCAACGGTGAAGTTTGCATCGATGTGCTCGCGGATGGCCAGAACTTCGGCGTCGGACAGTTCGTTGACGCGACGGTGCGCTTCAATACCTACGGCTTCGCAGATCGCTTTGGCCGAGGTGTTTCCGATACCGGTGATATATGTGAGGGCGATTGGTACCCGCTTTGCAGTCGGGATGTTTACGCCGGCAATACGTGCCACGTGTCACTTTCCTTTTCGTTGCGGTTCCGTAGCTCCAGAACCTTTTTTCACAACGCTTTACCGTGGCAGTGTGGCCAGAGGGTTCAGCATTATTCGAGGTGGTCGGGGCAGTTGGGACGAATCCCGCATGCGGTCTTGATTCCCTTTAGGGATGGGGGTCGATATGGGCTTTTGGCGTTGGCGTCAAGCCCATATCAAAATCAGCCAAGAATGGCTTCGATCGACGCCGTGACCTCCTTGATATCCGCCAGTCCGTTCACCGGACGCAGATCGCCTTTGGCATAGTAATAGCCAATCAGCGGCGACGTCTTCTTGTAGTATTCCATCAGACGCGTGCGCAGGCTGTCTTCGTTGTCGTCTGCACGACGCTGGAAGTCATTCTCTTTACCGCAATTGGTGCACTTGCCATCGGCCGGGATCGGTTTGGTGATGTCGTTGTAGACTTCACCACATCCGCCGCAGGTCGAGCGTGCGGTGATACGATCTACCAATGCATCGTCATCCACGCGCATTTCGATCACGGTGTGCAGGGATTGCCCCAGCTTGGTCAGAAGCGCCGCCAGCGCGTCGGCTTGCGCCAGCGTGCGGGGGAAGCCGTCAAAGATGAAACCGGCACCCGTTTCCGAGGTCAGTTTCTCTTCGATCAGGCCGATCACGATCTCATCGGTGACCAGCTTGCCTGCGTCCATGATGGCCGCAACCTTCTGGCCCATTTCGGTGCCCGAGGTTTTTGCTTCGCGCAGCATGTCGCCTGTGCTCAGCTGTACCATGCCGCGTGTTTCAACCAGGTGACGTGCCTGCGTCCCCTTGCCTGCCCCCGGGGGGCCGAGAAGAATGATGTTCATCTACGAGAAGGTCCCTTCCTGTTACGTTTCTTCCCCTTACCACGCAGCTGGGACTTTTCGATAAGACCTTCGTATTGATGCGCTAGCAGATGGCTCTGGACCTGTTGGATCGTGTCCATGGTCACAGAGACGATAATCAGAACCGAGGTGCCACCGAAATAGAACGGAATGGCAAACTGGTTCCGCAGGATTTCCGGCAACAGACAGACGGCTGCCAGATAAGCTGAACCCAGAACCAACACGCGGTTGACCACGTATTCCAGGTACTCAGACGTTTTCTTGCCGGGACGAATGCCGGGAACAAATCCGTTCTGCTTTTTCAGGTTGTCCGCCACATCATCCGGTTTGAACGACACGTTGAACGTATAGAAATAGGCAAAGAACACGATCATCGAGGCGAAGAACAGCAGATAGAGCGGCTGTCCGGGGCCAAAGTTGGCCAGCAGCCATGACATGATCGGTCCATTGGTCGCCCCCGAAGAGAAGGTCGAGATCGTCACCGGCAGCAGCAGCAGCGAGCTGGCAAAGATCGCCGGGATCACGCCCGCCGGGTTCACTTTGACCGGCAGGTGGCTGGAGCCGCCTTCATAGACTTTCATACCGGCCTGACGGCGCGGGTATTGAATATGGATCTTGCGCAGAGCGCGTTCCATGAACACCACAAAGGTGATCACGGCGATGACCATGACAATCACACCCACGATCACGGCAGGGCTGATCGCGCCGCTGCGTCCGCTTGCGAAGAACTGCGCCAGAGCGGCGGGAACTTCGGCGATGATGCCGACGAAGATGATCAGAGAGATACCGTTGCCGATGCCGCGTGCGGTGATCTGCTCACCCAGCCACATCAGGAACATGGTACCACCGACCAGAGTGATCATGGTCGACATCCGGAAGAACATGCCCGGATCGGTCGCGAGATCACCGGATTCCAACGATACGGCCAGACCATAAGCCTGAACGGTGGCCAGCGCGACGGTACCAAAACGGGTGTATTGGTTGATTTTCTTGCGCCCCTGCTCGCCCTCTTTCTTGAGCTGTTCGAGCGCGGGGACCATCGATGTCAGCAGCTGCACGATGATCGAGGCCGAGATATAGGGCATGATGCCGAGGGCAAAGATACCCATCCGACCCAGCGCCCCACCGGTGAACATCGAAACCATGCCGCCGATGCCCTGCCCTGCCTGCTCCATGAACTCGCGCAGAGCCTGCCCGTCGATGCCCGGAACCGGAATGAAGGTGCCCAGACGATAGACGATCAGCAAGGCCAGCGTGAACAGGATGCGGTTGCGCAGATCGGTAGCTTTGCCCAAAGCAGCCCAGCTTGTGTTGGCTGCCATTTGTTCTGCTGCTGATACCATAAATCGGTCTCTCTTATGAAAACACCGCCCGGAACCGTTTTCCGGCTCGGGCGGCGTCTTGGAAAACTCTGAGGTCTATGTAAGCGGGTCTTGGCCCGCTCACAAGCGCTTACTCTGCCGCAGCAGCTTTTGTGACCGTCAGTGAACCGCCCGCTTTCTCAACTGCCTCAACAGCAGCTTTCGAAGCACCGGTGACTTCCAGGTTCACTTTCGCGCTGATCTCGCCTTTCGCCAGAACGCGGACACCGTCCAGCTTGCGACGGACCAGACCGGATGCAACCAGCGCGTCCTCGGTGATCGCAGCTTTGGCATCCAGCTTGCCGGCGTCGACGAATTTCTGGATCAGGCCCAGATTGATAACGGCGAATTCCTTGCGGTTCGGCTTGTTGAAGCCACGCTTAGGCAGACGCTGGTACAGCGGCATCTGGCCGCCTTCGTAGCCATTGATGGCCACACCCGAACGGGATTTCTGGCCTTTGATACCACGGCCACCCATTTTACCTTTGCCGGAACCGGGACCACGGCCAACGCGAGTGCGTTTCGGTGCAGCGCCGGGATTGTCGCGCAATTCGTTCAGTTTCATATCGCTTCTCCTATGCCGGATGTGACCCCCGAAGCGTGATGGGCCAACCACGGCGTTTCTTGGTTTTGATTCTCGTGGCGCGATGCCACCGGAGCGCTCTACAGCGTCGCGCCTTCGGTTGCAAGGTTTGTTGTATTACAACTGCCAAAACCAAAAGAGGCGCCGGTCCGGCGCCCCTTTCTTCGTGAGTGGTAGGTGTCTTACGAGCAGTACGCGTGTTCACGCGCGATATCAGCAATGTCGCACCGACGAATACCGATATCGTCCAGCTCGCGATTGCTGAGGCGCTGAAGCTCGGAATAGGTGCGGTTGTATTCGATCGCGCGCGCGCGGGTTTCTTTCATGCCTTCAACGAAGGCCGCGATACGGCCCCGCAGATTGAAGCCGCCATGTGTCAGAGTAGCTGTATGTGCCATGTTTCTAATCCTTTCTGTACCGAGGCGTATTCCCCGGGCGTTTCCATGTGTTCCTTTGTGGACAACGCTCAGATAGGAGTGTTGGGTACCGCTAACAACGAAGGTTTTGGTCTAGCCGGTATGCGTTTGGGGAATGGCCCGGGCAGCCCGTCAATCAGCAGGTGCCGGGCGAAATGCCGAAGCCGTCCAGATGTGAAACGCGCCACCCGCAGGTTCGGTTGTCACGTCCGCAAAATAGGGCCGCAGCGCATCAATCTCGGTCTTGAGGCATAGCCCGCGTATCGGCCCGCCTTTGTATTTACGCATGTCTCGTTCGACCGAGTCAGTACTTTTGATATAGATATGCTGCCCGGCCCCCGCTTTTGGCGCATGGACATGAACCGCGCCCCGGGGAAACAGCTTGTTTTCAAGCCTGCAGAAAACAGGCGTCTCACCGGGTTGGAATGTCGCGTTCAACTGCCCAAGGATTTCGCCAATCGGCATCCCGTAGTTTCGCGATTTGGACTGTGCCAGAACATCTGCAGGCCGCAAGGGACCACCCAGCATGACCGCGATCAGGATGGTTGCGACGATGCCGACCACCGGTTTGCGGCAGACATAAAAGATCAGCCACGCAGCCGCGACGCACAGCAGCGGCAAAATCGTAAGGGTATAACGATCATACACGTTTTCCTGCGCCAGGATCATGACCAGCACAAAAAAGAACGCGATGGAAGACATGGCAAAATAGGCCGATCGCCTGGCAACAAACGGTATCAACAGCAGCCCCGCCAAACCGGCAAGCCTGATCACCGGTTCGTCATACAGAATCAGCGCATCGAAACCGGCGATCAGGCGCGAAACGAACTCCATGTTTTCAGGGATGAAGCGATTTAGCATCTCACCTTCTATAGAACCGCTCAGCCGGTCCTGCCCCCAGTATTTGACGTGCTGGAAAATCTGCCAGAAGAACCCCAGAAAGAACGCCGCCAGAACCGAATAGGCGAAGCGCCGGTCACTGCAGATGTCGCGCACCCGGTCACCGTGAATCCGCGAAGTGAGCGCCACCCCAATCAAGGCGATCAGCAGAAACGCCAGCGGTGTCGGACCTTTCTGCAACCCCGCCAGAAAGACGGCCAACGGGAAGGTCGGCCAATAGCGCGGATTCCTGAAAGACAAAAACAGCGACAGCACACCCAGCGTCGTGAAGAACACAGCACCTGCATCTAGCATGGCCGAGGTCGAATACTGCCAGAACTGGTCGGAGGTCGACAACAGCAGCACCGAGGCGGGCATCAACCACACCTGACGCGGAAACATGACCCAGGCGAGCGCGGCCGTGGTGATCATCGCACCGGCAGCAAAGATCAGGGATGGAATGCGCAGCGCGACAAGGTCTGTTACCCCCGCCTCGATCAGACCGGCCGAAATCCAGTACTGAAGCGGCGGCTTTTCCAGCGTGGGCTTGCCAAGGCTGTAGACGGTGAACCAGTCCTGAAACGCGGCAAAGCCCAGGGTCCGGTCGTGGGTATAGAACTCGTCATATCGCCAGAGGTCGCCGCCCCCCAGATTCTGCGCGTGCCAGAAGATAGCGGCGACGACGATAGTGACACAGATCAGCGCCGCGTAAATGCTTGCGTAGTGAGGTCCAAAGGTCTTTTGTTCAATCTGAGCCATAGTGCCAACATAAATATATCTGCATGCGTTCAGTATATCTGGTTGGACGGGCCCGCAATCACTTACGGCGATATGTGCGCGGTATCGCTCTTGTTCAAAAGCTGTCGCCAAAATAGAAAACGCCTCCGAAAATATCGGAGGCGTTTGTTCTTTTAGAAGCTGGCGCTTAGCCGCGTTCTTCGATGATCTCAACCAGATGCGGGATCTTGTTGACCATGCCGCGGACCGAAGGGGTGTCCTCCAGCTCACGGGTCTTGTTCATCTTGTTCAGGCCCAGGCCGATCAGGGTTGCGCGCTGTTCGGCGGGGCGGCGGATCGGGGAGCCGATCTGCTTGACGACGATGGTTTTTGCCATGGGTCGCTCTCCTTATGCTTCTGCTTCAGCAGCAGCTGGTGCTTCGTCCCGCTTGGGCAGGATGTCGGCAACCTTTTTGCCACGACGTGCGGCAACCGAACGCGGGCTCTGCTCTTTCTGCAGGCCGTTGATGGTGGCGCGGATCATGTTGTACGGGTTCTGCGAGCCCAGCGACTTGGACACAACGTCCTTAACACCCAGCATTTCGAACACAGCACGCATCGGACCACCGGCGATGATACCAGTACCTTCAGGTGCGGTGCGCATAACCACTTTACCGGCGCCGTGACGGCCTTCGATATCGTGGTGCAGAGTACGACCTTCGCGCAGTTGCACACGGATCATCTGACGCTTGGCTTGTTCAGTCGCCTTACGGATGGCTTCAGGTACTTCTTTCGCTTTACCTTTGCCAAAGCCCACGCGGCCTTTCTGATCGCCGACAACCACCAGAGCGGCGAAGCCAAAGCGCTTACCACCTTTTACGGTTTTCGACACGCGGTTGATTGCGACCAGGCGATCTGCAAATTCCGGTGCTTCTTCACGGTCGCGGCCACGGCCCCGACGGTTTTCACGTTCTGCCATTTGGCATCCCTTTTCTCATGTGGCGCATACGGCGCCGTTTTCTTCAATCCAAGTGAGCCCCGACTATTGCCGAGGCCCCCGGATCATCGGGGCGGATCGAAACCCGCCCGCAAGTCTTAGATCTTCAGACCACCTTCACGCGCGGCGTCGGCAACTGCCTTCACCTTGCCGTGGAACAGGAAGCCACCACGATCGAAATAGGCCTCTTCGACGCCTGCCTTCTTGGCACGCTCGGCGATGGCCGCGCCCACTTTGGTGGCCGCTTCGACGTTGTTCTTGCCAACAACACCCAGATCTTTTTCCAGGGTCGAGGCCGATGCCAGGGTCACGCCACGAACGTCGTCGATCAGCTGAACGCTGATGTTCTTGTTCGAACGGTGAACCGACAGGCGTACGCGGCCCGCGTTGACTTTGCGAAGTTTGTTCCGAACGCGCAGGCGGCGCTTCAGAAACAGGGTTCTTTTGCTGTTTGCCATTGTTTGCGTCCTTACTTCTTCTTGCCTTCCTTGCGGAAGATGAACTCGCCCTTATAGCGGATGCCCTTGCCTTTGTACGGCTCGGGACGGCGCCATTCGCGGATTTTGGCCGCGACTTCTCCCACCTGCTGCTGGTCGATACCTTCCACAACGATTTCGGTCTGCTTCGGTGCGGTGATGGTGACACCTTCCGGAGCAGTGAAATCGACATCGTGGCTGTAGCCCAGGTTCAGCTTCAGGGTGTTGCCCTGCATCTGAGCCCGGTAACCAACACCCTGGATCTCCAGCTCTTTTTTGAAGCCTTCGGTCACACCGGTTACCAGGTTGGCAACCATGGTGCGGCTCATGCCCCACTGCTGGCGGGCACGCTTGGACATGCCACGGGGATCGATTTTGACCACGTTGTCTTCAACCGCGATGGTTACATCGTCGGTGGCGGTGAAGCTGCGGGTGCCTTTCGGACCTTTCACTTCGATGGTCTGACCCGACACAGAGGCGGAAACGCCGCTGGGCAGCTCGACCGGTTTTTTACCAATACGAGACATTGCAGACCTCCTTAGAAGACGGTGCAGAGCACTTCGCCGCCAACATTGTTGGAGCGAGCGTTTGCGTCCGACATCACACCTTTCGGAGTGCTGACAATCGACACGCCCAGACCCTGACGGACCTGCGGAATGTCATTGACGCCCATGTACACGCGACGACCGGGCTTCGAGACCCGCTTCAGTTCGCGAATAACAGGGGTGCCTTCGTAGTATTTCAGGCTGATTTCGATGGCCGGATGACCGTTTTCACCGGTCGTCTTTTCATAGCCACGGATGTAGCCTTCGTCCGCCAGCACGTCCAGAACCCAACCGCGCAGCTTGGAAGCCGGGGTGGATACGGTGGACTTGCCGCGCATTTGCGCGTTGCGGATACGGGTGAGCATATCGCCGATAGGATCATTCATATCTATGTCTCCCTTACCAGCTCGATTTCACCATGCCGGGGATCTGACCAGCAGAACCCAGCTCGCGCAGCGCGATACGGCTGACCTTCAGCTTACGGTAGTAAGCGTGGGGACGACCGGTCAGCTGACAACGGTTGTGCAGACGGGTAGCCGAGCTGTTGCGCGGCAGTTTCGCCAGTTTCAGACGCGCTTTGAAGCGCTCTTCCATCGGGCGGCTCTCGTCATTCGCGATTTCTTTCAGCTCGGCACGCTTTGCGGCATATTTGGCCACCAGGCGTTCGCGCTTCTTCTCGCGTTCGATCATTGCTTTTTTAGCCATGTCTCTATCCTTCCGGCGCTTACGCGTTGAACGGCATGTTGAACGCTTTCAACAATGCCTTTGCTTCAGCGTCGGTTTTCGCTGTGGTGGCAATTACGATGTCCAGGCCCCAGACCTCGTCGACTTTGTCGAAGTCGATTTCCGGGAACACGATGTGCTCTTTCATGCCCATGGCAAAGTTGCCCTGACCATCGAAAGAGGGCTTCACACCGCGGAAGTCACGAACGCGCGGCAGCGCGATGGTGATCAGACGATCCAGGAATTCGTACATCCGGTCACCGCGCAGAGTCACTTTCGCACCCAGCGGCATGTCTTCACGGACGCGGAAACCCGCGATCGATTTCTTCGCCTTGGTAGAAACGGCCTTTTGGCCAGCAATCGCAGTCAGATCCTCGACAGCAGCTTTCGCTTTCTTCGAGTCTTTGACGGCTTCAGCACCACAACCGATGTTCAGAACGATTTTGTCCAGCTTGGGCAGCTGCATGTCGTTCTTGTAGCCGAACTCTTCTTTCAGAGCGGCACGGATGGTTTCAACGTACTGAGCTTTCAGACGCGGGGTGTAGGTTGCGTTATCAAGCATCGATCACGTCCCCTGTGGTCTTGGCGAAGCGCACCTTCTTGTCGCCTTCCATGCGGAAGCCAACGCGGGTTGCTTTGCCGTTTTTGTCCAGCAGCGCCAGGTTCGACAGCTCGATCGGGTTTGCCTGAGGCAGGCGACCACCTTGCGAGGTTTGCGACTGACGGGTGTGGCGGATGGCGATGTTGATGCCATCGACAACAGCTTTACCGGCTTTGGGGTCAACCGAGGTAATCGTTCCCTCTTTGCCCTTGTCCTTGCCGGCCAGCACGACGACCTTGTCGCCTTTGCGGAGTTTAGCAGCCATAATTACAGCACCTCCGGAGCCAGCGAGATGATTTTCATGAAGTTCTTGCCGCGCAGTTCACGAACAACGGGGCCAAAGATACGGGTACCGACTGGCTCGTTGTTGTTGTTCAAGATGACGGCGGCGTTGCGATCGAAACGGATCGCGGTGCCGTCGTCGCGACGGACTTCCTTGGCGGTGCGCACGACGACGGCCTTACGGACGTCACCTTTCTTTACGCGGCCGCGCGGGATGGCTTCCTTCACCGAGACGACAATGATGTCGCCAACGGAGGCGTATTTACGCTTGGAACCACCCAGGACCTTGATGCACTGAACTCGGCGTGCGCCGGAGTTGTCAGCGACATCCAGATTGGTCTGCATCTGGATCATGTGGTTTCTCCCGACCTGTGGGGGCTGGTCTTGTTAAATCCCCCAGGGTTTCGACAAATGGAAAAGTCCTGGGGGCTTACGCCTCCAGAACCTCCCAACGTTTCGTCTTCGATTTCGGCGCGCATTCGATGATGCGGACTGTATCGCCGACCTTGAAGGCGTTCTTTTCATCGTGAGCCCGGTATTTCTTGGACTTACGGATGGTTTTCTTCAGAACCGGATGCGTAAAGCGGCGCTCGACGGATACGGTTACGGTCTGTTCGTTGGCGTCGCTGGTTACGGTGCCGGACAGGATACGCTTGGGCATCTGATTACTCCTCGGATGCCGCAGCAGCGGCCTTTTCGTTCAGAATGGTTTTGACGCGGGCAGCATTGCGGCGGGCCGCTTTGATGCCGGCGGTGCTTTCCAGCTGACCGGTTGCCTGTTGAAAGCGCAGGTTAAAGCTTTCTTTCTTCAGGTTGGCCAGTTCCTCACGGAGCTGGTCCGGGGTCTTGTCACGCAGTTCTTGGGCGTTCATCGCCTTTTTCCTTTGCTCAAAACACCAGAAGGCCCCGTACACGGGTCACCTTTGACCTGGTGGATGAATGATAGACATACGAATCGCCCGACAACGCCGGGAGATCGCAGGATGCCGCCGTATAAGGGTTCGGGGGGTGCGTGGCAAGGGAAAGATTCAGACAGAGCCCAGAACTACTGACACACAGACAGGAAAGGCGAACGGGCGGTCAAATCTTCGCTCATAACTTGCGCGATAAACAGGGTTAAAGTAACCGGAAATCACTAATGTACTACACAGGTGAATAAAATAATGAAGAAAATACTCTGGTCTATTTCACTGATATTTATTGTCGGCTCTGCGCAGGCTCAGGCTATTCCTAGCAAGAAAGTCTGCGACCGGGCCCACACAGACAACCGCTTGAATAGTGCATCTGTTGATCAATGTCTCTGCATGGCAACGGTTGCTCAGCAAAACTTGTCACCTGAACTCTATGTTCTATGGACGGAAGCAATGTACTCAGGCGAGTCCCGAGAAAACGAGATGCTTGCCCTAAAGCAATCTCAAAGGAAAACCGTGAACCAAATGAAAAAGACGGTGCGGTTATCCAAAAAGAAGTGCGGCCTAAATTAGCTTTTCGCCGATAGGTAACCTGGAAGTCATCGGTGTGTCACACTAATCTACACACCCCACCTCACGTGAGTGACCCAAACTCTGCATTGGGTCACTCGAACAAGACTATTCCCATTTGTAGTTAAAGCTGACACTGATCCGCTCATCCTCAGCCATGTTCATCGGCACCTCGTGACGCAGCCAGCTTTCCCACAACAGAACATCGCCCACCTGAGGCTTCATATAGATGAACGGCTGCAAATCACGTCGCCCGCCTTTGAGGCGCGTGGGTGCCGCCATCATGCGGCCTGAGCGGGGGTCTTCCAGTTTCAGCGCACTCGCTCCTTCGGGCATCGCCACATAGGTTGTGCCCGAGATCACGCTGTGCGGGTGCAGGTGGCTGGAGTGCATGCCGCCCTCGGGCAGGATGTTGATCCAGAGGTCTTCAAGCTTCAGTTCGCCCTCGCCCAGATCGAATTCCAGATCCTTGGCGAAGGCCGCCACGTGCTGGTCCAGCACTTTGACCAGATCGGCGAAGATCGGGAACCGCCAGGGCAGATCGGTCAGCGAGGCATAGCTGGTATAGCCCGGATAGCCGTTCTCCTCACACCAATCTTGCCCGGCCTCATCATCCTCAGCGATGATAAGGCAGGAGTTTTCCAATTCGCCCGCATCGATCTTGGGATCGAACTCGGACAAAGCTGCGCGATAAAGACGGGTAACGAAGAGTGATTCAATCTGTGCCATGGGCCGGGCATACCCTAGCCCTTTCTGCAAGACCAGACGCTTAGGTCTTGATGGGCCCTTTACCACAGCGCGGAATAGGGCGACCGCCATCTGCATAGGCAAGGCATAGCACGATCTCATCCGGTTTTGGTGCGTCCGGGATGTTCAACGTCATCGTGTCGAAATGGTCAAACGACCAAGGATTGTCCTTGTGTCCAAGCGGCAGATCAATTGCGCAACCCGGCGCGCCCAGCTTGGCGTTTGACGGGATCACCGCCTCACCCCCACCGGCCGCCGCCCGCATGGGAGCGCCGAGCTTGGGGTGGATCACTGCCCCGCCCTGCTCAAGATCGCCGTTCATGCCAACGATCGCCGCTTTGCCGTAAGAGATCGGCGGTCCGTCCAGTTGCGAGATCGCTTCGGCTGCAAGTTCCGCACCTAAAGAGCCACCGATTTCGAACAGCTCTGAAAGGTCGTCGGCGAACCGCCCAGCCAACGGGTTCTGTACCACTGCCAACGCCGCGACCCGACTGATCGGATCGCAAGGCTGGCCCAACTGGTCGGTGGTTATGACTTCTTTGACGAATATCTTCTTGCGCAGCTGAATCAAAAGACTCTCCCATTCCTGTCCAGCAGCCTAGGCGCGCCACGGGGGCAGGTCGACGGTTTTCACGACCCACAACATCACAGACCCTCCAGCCAAAGGAAAACCCCCGCCGGTTTCCCGACGGGGGTCGATCTTGTCACGAACGGGGTTGCCCCCAATCGCTTACCAGTCTTCGCGGATCACAACGCGGGTCTTGACCGGCAGCTTCATCGCGGCCAGGCGCAGGGCCTCGCGGGCGATGTCGTCATTGACGCCGTCGATCTCGAACATCACGCGACCAGGCTTGACCTTGCAAACCCAGCGGTCGACCGAACCCTTACCTTTACCCATACGAACTTCGATCGGCTTTGCAGTGACCGGAGTGTCGGGGAAGATGCGGATCCAGACACGACCCTGACGCTTCATGTGACGCGTCATGGCACGACGTGCAGCTTCGATCTGGCGTGCAGTTACACGCTCAGGCTCGATGGCTTTCAGGCCGTAGGTGCCAAAGTTCAGATCAGAGCCGCCTTTGGCGAGACCCTTGATCCGGCCTTTGTGCATCTTGCGGAATTTAGTACGCTTTGGTTGAAGCATATCTTTCCCTCCTTAGCGACGACCGCCACCAGCACCACGAGGTGCAGGGCCGTCCTGGAGTTCCTGTGCTTTACGGTCACGTGCCTGCGGATCGTGCTCCATGATCTCACCTTTGAAGATCCAGACCTTGATCCCGATGATCCCGTAGGGGGTCATCGCTTCGGCATGTGCGTAATCGATGTCGGCACGCAGGGTGTGCAGAGGCACGCGGCCTTCGCGGTACCACTCGGTCCGTGCGATTTCGGCGCCGCCCAGGCGACCAGCGACGTTCACCCGGATACCCAGGGCGCCCATACGCATGGCGTTCTGAACCGACCGCTTCATCGCGCGGCGGAACGAGACGCGGCGCTCCAGCTGCTGAGCGATGGACTCGGCAACCAGCTGCGCGTCAAGCTCGGGCTTGCGCACTTCGACGATGTTCAGGTGCAGTTCGCTGTCGGTCATACGAGCAAGCTTTTTGCGCAGAACTTCGATGTCTGCACCTTTCTTGCCGATGATGACACCGGGACGTGCAGTGTGGATCGTGACGCGGCACTTCTTGTGCGGACGTTCGATGATCACACGGGCAACACCGGCCTGCTTGCACTCTTTGTTGATGAACTCACGGATCTTGAGGTCTTCCAGCAGAAGATCACCGTAGTCCTTGGTGTCGGCGTACCAGCGGCTGTCCCAGGTGCGGTTGACCTGCAGGCGCATGCCGATCGGATTTACTTTATGACCCATTAGGCTTGCTCCTCAACTTGACGCACCTTGATGGTGATCTCCGAGAACGGCTTCATGATCTTGCCGAAACGGCCACGGGCACGCGGACGACCGCGCTTCATGACCAGGTTTTTGCCAACCCATGCTTCGGCGACGATCAGTTCGTCAACGTCCAGGTTGTGGTTGTTCTCGGCGTTGGCGATTGCGGACTGCAGGCACTTTTTGACGTCCTGCGCGACACGCTTGTTCGAGAAAGTCAGGTCGGTCAGAGCCTTCTCAACTTTCTTGCCGCGGATCATTTGCGCAACCAGGTTCAGTTTCTGCGGGCTGGTGCGAAGCATGCGGGTTTTCGCCATTGCTTCGTTTTCAGCCACGCGGCGGGGGTTCTTTTCCTTGCCCATGACTTACTTCCGCTTCGCTTTTTTGTCTGCGGCGTGGCCATAATAGGTCCGGGTCGGCGAGTATTCACCGAACTTCTGACCGATCATGTCTTCCGAGACGTTGACGGGAATATGCTTCTGGCCGTTGTACACACCAAAGGTCAGACCCACGAACTGGGGCAGAATGGTGGAACGACGCGACCAGATTTTGATGACTTCGTTGCGGCCCGACTCGCGCGCTGCTTCGGCTTTTTTCAGCACGTAAGCATCGACGAAAGGACCCTTCCAAACAGAGCGAGACATAGATTAACGTCCCTTCTTCTTGGCGTGCCGCGAGCGGATGATCAGCTTCTGGGACGCTTTGTTCTTGTTGCGGGTACGCTTACCCTTGGTGTCCTTACCCCACGGTGTAACCGGTGTACGGCCACCCGAGGTACGACCTTCACCACCACCGTGCGGGTGATCGATCGGGTTCATAGCAACACCACGAACCGACGGACGAACGCCTTTGTGGCGCATACGACCGGCTTTACCGAGGTTCTGGTTCGAGTTGTCGGGGTTGGACACGGCACCAACGGTGGCCATGCATTCCTGACGGACCATGCGCAGTTCGCCCGAGCTCAGACGGATCTGAGCGTAGCCGCCATCGCGACCAACGAACTGAGCGTATGTACCGGCCGCACGTGCGATCTGACCGCCTTTGCCAGGCTTCATCTCGATGTTGTGGACGATGGTACCAATGGGCATGCCCGAGAACGGCATTGCGTTGCCCGGCTTGATGTCAGCTTTTGCCGACGCGATGACTTTGTCACCAACAGCCAGACGCTGCGGAGCCAGGATATATGCCTGCTCGCCGTCTTCGTATTTTACCAGTGCGATGAATGCGGTCCGGTTCGGGTCATATTCGATCCGCTCGACGGTTGCCGCGACATCAAATTTATTCCGTTTGAAGTCAACGATCCGGTAGAGACGCTTTGCGCCACCGCCGCGGCGGCGTGAAGTGATCCGTCCGGTGTTGTTCCGGCCGCCCGACTTGGTCAAACCCTCAGTGAGAGACTTGACCGGACGTCCTTTCCAAAGCTCCGAACGGTCGATCAGCACCAGCCCGCGCTGGCCCGGCGTCGTCGGCTTGTACGACTTGAGTGCCATGCTTTCTGTCTTCCGTTTAGCAAGTGCGAGGGATTTCCCCGCTATGTGATAGGCCCCCGTAGGTGCCAAGGGTATAGGGCCCCGAAGGTCCCCGGTTACAAATATCAGAGGCCCCGGAACGAATCCGAGGCCGCAAGATTGGGAGCGTGTAACAGGGTTGGGGGTGGGTGTCTATAGGAAACTCAAGGCCCGCCCAAAGCCCGTTATTTCTGGATCAACTGCCCCAGCTTGCGCGCCACCATGTCCTTGGTCGGAAGTCGCTCGCGCACCTCTTCGATCTGCATCCCCAGACCCATAGGATTGCGCGGGCTCGCACCCCGAAACGCAGTGCGTTCCAGGATGTCGGCATAAGCCTTATGAATGACATCGCGATAATAGGGTTCCAAAAATTTCTTTTTGTAACGTAAATGCCAGGGCTTTACGCTGCCGATCAGATGCACGATCTGTCCCTCGATCGGCTCGGGCTTTTCATATTGCGACACATTCCAGGACGGGTCGAGAAACGCCACATTGCCGTCATATATCACATTCAGTGCATCCTGATCCATCGAATGCAGAATATCCTTCTTGTCGAGGGTCAGATCGATGATCTTCGACGTGATGCTATTGTCACGCCAGTAGGTCAGATCAATGACCAGCACCCCTGCGTTGAAATAGCCGTCATCCGACCCAAGCCCTAGACGCGACCGATGTTTGCCTCCTTCGCCACCCACGCGCACACTGACATCAGGCACCGCCGCCAGCGCCTTGCCGTCCAGACGCATGTTCCCGACCTCGGCCAGATCGCGCAGAACCAGCAGATCCGGGTCGAGGCATATGCAGCGATCCAGCTTCGGGAATAGATCGGCCACAAAGTAACGGGCATAGGTCATCTTGCTTTTCAGATATCCGGTCGACCGGAAGGGCGCGATCTTGTCGCGCGGGATCTCACAAAACGTGACCTGCCCGAACCTCTCATGCTGCCACGAGTCCCGCAGCCTCTGCTTGATATCGACGGTCAGATTCTGGCAGATCACATGGAAATTGAGCACCTCGCCAGCATTCTCAAGCGCTGAGCGACCGGTGACCGCAAGCCCGCACACAACATTCCTGTCACCTATCAGGACCACATCAACTGCCATCTGGAAACTGTCCTCAAAAAGTTCTGTGTGCTCAATAGCTGAGGAAACTATAGAGGCGTCGCGGCAGAATCCAACTTGTTTGGAAGGCGGAGGGGAGTAATGGGATCACCCCGAAACGAATCCGAGGCCGCAAGAGTGAGGCGTGAAACAGAGTTGGTGGTGGGTGTCTATAGGTAGCTCTCAGCCAATTGCCGATATCGTATTTCATGCTCGGTACATTTTGCTTCTACTGCTGCACGCTTGCCTGTCGCCATCCTCTCACCTTTGCCCAAAAGATTGGCTTCATATGGCAAGCTCTCAAATCTCTCGCCATTCTCCTCAATGTCTATACCCTGATAGTTGCGGCGGCGAAGAAGGCCGTACCGTCAGCGACTGCCTTACAGGCGTTGAAGTGCCATCCCACGGGCAGTCGTTGGCGCATCTCATAGACATTAAAGAAAAAACAAGCTTTCGCGGGGCCCTTTATCTCTCACCAAAGGCGGGTCCGATCAGAGACCGGTGGACACGTCGATGATGTCACCCTCTTCTAGGGTCACATATGCTTTTTTTGACGTCTTTCCGACGGCCCAACTGGTGGTGGAATCTTCCCCGCACTCACCCATAAAGCGCGTGGGCCTCGGCGAAGGACAGCAGGCGACGGCTCTTCTCATCCCACAGGTGCAACCGGGCGTTGGCGAGGCTCTCCCGGATGGTCATCTTGTTGCTGTTTGCCAGTTCATCATGATCGCGTAGCACCTCGGTCAGGCGATAGAACGGAATACGGCTGTACAGGTGGTGTACATGGTGGATGCCGATATTGGCGCTGAACCACTGCAACACCGAGGGCAGGATGTAGTGGGAACTTCCGTGCAGGGCCGCCTCGTGCAGTTGCCAGTCTTTATCGGGGTCCCAGTGCGTGTCCTCAAACTGATGCTGTACGTAGAACAGCCAGACACCGGCCGTTGCGGCAATCAGGGTTGAGGGCAGGAAGATCAGTAGCATCGGCATCAGTCCACCGAAATAGTAGATCGCCAGAAGTGCGACCAAAATGGCGACGTTGGTACCCATCGCACTGACCCAGAACCTGACACTCCCCGTCAGACCAAGCGGAAGGCGGTTCTGAAACAGAAACAGATAGCCGGGGCCAAGGACGAACAGTGTGATGGGGTTGCGGTAAACGCGATACCAGAACCGGTTCATGGGCGTTTTTGATTGATACTCGGCCACTGTCAAAGTGTGGATATCGCCCATGCCCCGCTTGTCCAGATTGCCCGAGCTGTTGTGATGCGTGGAATGTGTCCGGCGCCAGACGTCGTAGGGTGTCAGGGTCAGCACTCCGATTATCCGTCCGACCCAGTCGCTAACCGCACGGTTCTTGAAGAACGCTCCGTGCCCGCAATCATGCTGGATCGCAAACAGCCGCAGCAGGAAGGCGGCGTTCAGGACGGAAATCGCAAAGGCCAGCCAGTAGCTGAGCGAAAGCGACATCCAGGATAGCGTCCAAAGCGCAAAGAAGGGGACAATGCTGACACCCAGTTCAAAGGAGCTGCGCCACTGGTTGGGTTCGCGATACTTGGCAAGTGTCGTGACCCAATCCCGCGCCGAGGTCATGTTCGGGTTGCCCCGGATCGAGAGAGAGGGTTTGGTCATGCGCCTGCCGTGTTTTCTTACTTGTAGGGAACCGGATAGACACCCCGCCCGGGATAGCAAGTGAATTCCGGGAAAGTCGCCTGATTTGCGCTCAATTCTTGGTGTTGTTGCCAAAGAAAAACCCCCGCTTGCGCGGGGGTCTTTATCTTTTTCCAAAGACGGGTTCGATCAGAGACCGGTGGACACGTCGATGGTGTTACCCTCTTCCAGGGTCACATATGCTTTTTTGACGTCTTTCCGACGGCCCAGCTGGCCGCGGAACCGCTTGACCTTGCCTTTGGTCACGGTGGTGTTCACCGCTTTGACCTTCACACCAAACAGTGCCTCAACGGCCTCTTTGATCTGTGGCTTGTTGCTGTCGATCGCCACTTCAAAGACAACCGCGCCGTTTTCGGACGCCATGGTCGACTTTTCGGTGATGACCGGCTTGCGGATCACGTCGTAGTGTTCTGCCTTCGCGCTCATTTCAGACGAGCCTCCAGTGCTTCGACAGCCGCTTTGGTGAGCACCAGGGTGTCACGCTTGAGGATGTCATAGACGTTTGCGCCCATCGACGGCAGGATATCCAGACCTTCGATGTTCTTGGACGCTTTCAGGAACCCCTCGTTCACGGTCGCGCCGTCGATGACCAGAGCGCGTTTCCAGCCCAGGTTTGCAACCTGTTTGGCCAGAGCGGCGGTCTTGCCTTCGGCTTCGGCGTTCTCGATCACAACCAGTTCACCTGCCTTGGCTTTTGCCGACAGAGCGTGGCGCAGGCCAAGCTTGCGGAACTTCTTGGGCAGGTCGTGACCATGCGAACGAACCACGGGGCCTTTGTAGATACCACCACCACGGAAGATCGGCGCGTTACGGTCACCATGGCGTGCGCCACCGGTGCCCTTCTGGCGATAGATCTTCTTGGTCGAGTAGCTGGTTTCCGAGCGGGTCTTGACCTTGTGGGTGCCGGCTTGCGCGTTGTTACGCTGCCAACGGACCACACGGTGCAGGATGTCCGCGCGCGGCTCGAGGCCGAACAGGTCTGCATCCAGCTCGATGTCGCCGGCTTTGCCGCCGTCCAGTTTGATTACATCAAGTTTCATGCTTCACCACCTTCCGCGGGCGCTTCTTCCGCCGGTGCTTCGGTTGCGGCACCTTTTACGGCTGCCGGGAACGGCAGACCTTCGGGTGCTTTCTTCTTCACGGCGTCCTTGACGGTAACCCAGCCCGATTTCGGTCCGGGAACGGCGCCTTTGATGAAGACCAGACCACGGTCGGCGTCGGTTTTGACAACCTCCAGGTTCTGGGTGGTAACACGGGCAGCACCCATGTGACCGGCCATCTTCTTGCCTTTGAACACCTTGCCCGGGTCCTGACACTGACCGGTCGAACCGTGCGAACGGTGGCTGATCGAAACACCGTGCGAGGCGCGCAGACCACCAAAGTTCCAGCGCTTCATCGCACCGGCAAAGCCTTTACCGATCGAGGTGCCCGAAACGTCAACTTTCTGACCTTCCAGGAAGTGTTCTGCCGAAATCTCGGCGCCCACATCGATCAGGCCATCTTCGGAGACGCGGAACTCGGCCAGCTTACGCTTGGGCTCAACCTTTGCAGCGGCATAGTGACCGCGCATGGCCTTCGAGGTGCGTTTTGCCTTGGCGGCACCGGCGCCCAGCTGAACGGCGGTGTAGCCGTCTTTGTCAGCGGTACGCTGTGCAACAACCTGCAGATTGTCCAGGTGAAGAACGGTCACAGGGATCTGCTTGCCGTCTTCCATGAACAGGCGGGTCATGCCAACTTTTTTTGCGATAATACCAGAGCGCATAATCTATACCCTCCGATCTTACGACTGCAGCTTGATCTCGACGTCCACACCAGCAGCGAGGTCGAGCTTCATCAGCGCGTCAACGGTCTGGGGGGTCGGATCAACGATGTCCAAGAGACGCTTGTGCGTACGGATCTCGAACTGGTCGCGGGATTTCTTGTCAACGTGAGGGCCACGGAGAACCGTGAACTTCTCAATCTTGTTCGGCAGCGGGATCGGGCCGCGCACGTTCGCGCCGGTCCGCTTGGCAGTGTTGACGATCTCTTGCGTGCTGGCATCCAGAACGCGATAGTCAAATGCCTTCAGCCGAATACGGATGTTTTGGCTTTGCATAGATACAGCCTTTTATCAGGCGTTGAGGTTGAGAGGAGGACAAGCGCGCATCGCCAACCCTCATCGAACCCAAAAGGCGGGAATCACCCCGCCTTGACGTTCTTGTTGAGAACTCGCGCGTATTAGTGGGGTTGGTGGGGTTTGGCAAGGGGGAGATTACATGTCGACCCCGATTTCGGAACACGTAGTCAGAAACGGAAGCTATTTTTCAACTCGAGCACTAAAGACAACTGGAAATTGCGCTTCCTCTAGGTTCAAGTGACCAGCTATCAACCACCCCTTCCCTGAGATGTCGACCTCAAATGTGTGCATTAATCGGGCCGCCAAAATGAAAAAGTTAGCTAACTCTTCTTTGGCTTGCTCGAACTCTTGCTCGGTCAAAGTCTTGTAAGAGGCATGCAAAAAGTTGCCGCTTTTGTTGTAAAAGTCCTCTGCTTGTACTCGGCTAAGGTGATCCTCTTCGACTGAAACGAATTGGCCTTCGATACCTGTCTCTTTAGTTGGCACCACCTTAATGGCTTCCGGGAAAAACCTTGGGTTGATCTTTTCCAAAAGCTTCATTTTTTGAGTGGCACTATAGTTCTTCTGCAAATTCTTAGAAATTGCTTCGCCAACATCCCGATGAGCCGAAACAGACAACAACATCAATTCTTCGATGATCATTCTGAGGTCAAGGTGAGCTTGCCGTAAGGAAACTAGACCAGCACTGCATAAAGGAGTTTTCGCAAGTTGTGTCGAGTAAGCTTCCAACGACAGCATATGGGCCTTAATCAAAATTAGATGCTCAACTGCGTCACGAACTTCAAACTCTTGTGTCATTTCTCAAAATTCTTTGAGTTTGCGAGTATTTTCAATCTTTCTCAACCAATTCTCGACAAAAAAGGCCGCCCCGATTTGGAGCGACCTTCTTTAGTTCAACCGAGTGGGCTCTCATTGCTCTTTCAGAGCAACTGCCGCCCACCAGTCG
>NZ_JBQFTW010000017.1:0-59960 GCF_056538865.1 Ruegeria sp. BE3
GTGACGGCGAAGGCGACGACGGTGGCGAAAGTGACGGCGAAGGCGACGACGGTGGCGAAAGTGACGGCGAAGGCGACGACGGTGGCGAAAGCGATGGCGAAGGTGACGATGGTGAGGGAGATGATGACTAAGGTATATTTCCGCTTGCCCGCAAGTGAGTCCCAGGTTTGAACAAATGGTTTAACAAGGACGCCATGTTCAAAGTGGGGATCGCTACATATGCGATCTCCGCATTTGCGTTTGCGGCTGAATTGATTGGCGAAATCACCGGATATTATCTTTTCTCTGTGAGCTGGGTGGTGCACGAAATCACCGCGCTCATCACCCTGTTCGGCTTTGTTATTGGGGGGGTGTTGATCTGGCAGAGCCACAAACTCTTTTTGCTGCGACACCAGGAGATCAAGCACAATCTGCAGATGGCGCAGGGTGAGTTTTTCCGGATGCTGGAGCTGCAATTCGATCGCTGGAATCTGAGCGCTGCGGAGCGAGATGTTGCGCTACTCACTGTAAAGGGTTTGTCTGTCGCAGAGATAGCTAAATTGCGTGAGACCAGTGAGGGCACAATTAAGTCGCAGAACAACTCCATCTACAGAAAGGCCAATGTTAAATCGAGAACGCAACTTTTGTGTGTTCTGATTGAAGAGCTATTGATTGAAGAGAAAGAGTGAACTCCTCAGTCCATCGAATCTAGTTTCTTAAGTGTTCTGAAAGCCCGTCCGGAAATCGCCTAAAAGCAAACGTTCAAGAGCGTTTAAAGCGGAGGCTAAGCGTGCTTACAAAGTCCCGTTCTCGCGTAACGCAACAAGCGGTTGATTCAGTGCCGCAAAAGCTGCTCAGACCAATCGCAGTCCAAAACACCCACAACACCTCGCGCCCCTCTTCCCCCGGACCACATCACCTGCCATAATAGGGGAAACTCAAAAACAAGAGCAGCACCCATGCCCGACGATCTGTTGACGCCAGAAGCGACCGCCACCTATGACGCCTCGTCCATCGAGGTGCTTGAAGGGCTGGAGCCGGTGCGCAAACGCCCTGGCATGTATATCGGCGGCACCGATGAGCGCGCGCTGCACCACATGGTGGCCGAAATCCTCGACAACTCGATGGACGAAGCGGTCGCGGGCCACGCCAACCGGATTGAGGTGGAGCTGCATGCCGATTACGCCCTGACAGTGCGAGACAACGGGCGCGGCATTCCGATCGACCCGCACCCCAAGTTTCCCGACAAGTCAGCGCTGGAAGTGATCTTGTGTACCCTGCATGCGGGCGGCAAGTTCTCGGGCAAGGCCTATCAGACCTCGGGCGGTCTGCACGGTGTGGGCGCATCGGTGGTTAACGCGCTATCGGATTCGATGGTCGTGCAGGTGGCGCGCGACAAGCAGCTGTTCGAACAGCGCTTCTCGCGCGGTATCCCATTAGGTCCCGTTGAAAAAGTCGGCGCGGCCCCGAACCGGCGCGGTACCACTGTGACCTTCCACGCGGATGCGGATATCTTTGGCCACCACAAGTTCAAACCGGCGCGGCTGTTCAAATCGATCCGCTCCAAGGCTTACCTGTTCTCGGGCGTCGAAATCCGCTGGAAATCTGCCATCGATGACGGCGAAACGCCAACCGAGGCCACGTTCCACTTCCCCGGCGGGCTCTCTGACTATCTGAAAGAAACCATGAACGGCTCCTCCACCTATGCCGAGCAGCCCTTTGCTGGCACCGTGGATTTCCAGGAAAAGTTCGGCACCCCGGGCAAGGTCGAATGGGCAATCAACTGGACCCCCTCGCGCGACGGGTTCATCCAGTCCTACTGTAACACCGTTCCCACCCCCGAAGGCGGAACGCACGTGGCGGGGTTCTGGGCTGCAGTCCTCAAGGGGATCAAGGCTTACGGCGAGTTGATCAACAACAAAAAGGCAGGCCAGATCACCCGTGATGACCTGATCACCGGCGGCTGTGCGCTGGTGTCCTGCTTCATCAGTGAACCGGAATTCGTCGGCCAGACCAAGGATCGCCTTGCTACGGTCGAGGCGCAACGGCTGGTCGAAAACTCGGTCCGCGACCATTTCGACAACTGGCTGGCCGCCGATACGAAATCCGCCGGCGCTATCTTGGACTTCCTCATCCTGAGGGCTGAGGAACGTCTGCGCCGACGGGCCGAGAAGGAAACACAACGTAAGTCCGCCACTAAGAAACTTCGTCTCCCCGGCAAGTTGGTGGACTGTAGTAGTTCAACACGGGACGGCACGGAATTATTCATCGTCGAGGGCGACTCGGCGGGCGGGTCCGCCAAAATGGGCCGAGACCGCAAAACGCAGGCCCTGCTGCCCCTGCGCGGTAAAATCCTGAACGTGCTGGGTGCGGCCAGTTCCAAGTTGGGCACCAATGCCGAGATCAATGACCTGACACAGGCGCTCGGTGTCGGCCTTGGCACCAAGTTCAACGTCGACGACCTGCGTTACGACAAGATCATCATCATGACCGACGCGGACGTGGACGGGGCGCATATCGCATCACTGCTGATGACGTTCTTCTTCACCCAGATGCGCCCGATGATCGACGCGGGTCACCTCTATCTCGCCTGCCCGCCCCTCTATCGTCTGACCCAAGGCGCCAAGCGCGTCTATTGTCTGGACGAGGCCGAGCGCGACGAATGGCTGGAAAAAGGCCTGGGCGGCAAGGGCAAGATCGACGTGTCCCGCTTCAAGGGTCTGGGCGAAATGGACGCCAAGGACCTAAAAGAAACCACGATGGACCCGGCCTCCCGCAAACTGATCCGCGTCACGATTGATGAGGACGAACCCGGCGAGACCGGCGACCTGGTCGAGCGCCTGATGGGTAAGAAACCCGAACTGCGATTCCAGTACATTCAGGAAAACGCGCGGTTTGTTGAGGAGTTGGATGTTTGAACTAGTTTGGATCAGCGTGCTGATATCTGAGTCCAAATATTGCGGACGGCACAAGATTGATCGCCCAGTAACACAGGAACCAAATGATCAACACCCGTAGGGCGAGGTTGAGGTGGGCTGCTATCTTCGTTGTTATTGCCCTTGTAATAATGGCGTTGACTGATCGAACCCATCCGTCCACCGACACAGAAGATATTGTTGCATCTTTTCTTGAAGCTCATAGAATTCCAGGTGCGGTTTTGGCATACGGCTCGTCATCGACACAGCCTAAAATTGTAGCGTTTGGCGTATCGGACCCACTGAACGATACGGCCATGTCACCGGAACAATCATTTTATCTGGCTTCGATCACTAAACCGATTGCAGCAACTGCACTGATCAAAAAAGCAAGCAACGATCAGATCGACTTGGACAGTCCAATCGTCGATCTGATCGATCTCCCACGACCCCGCGATCCGCGTGCCGCTCAGATCACTCCGCGAGACCTTCTGGCACACCGAGGAGGATTTGATAGAAATATCAGTTTCGACCCTATCTTTGCCCCTGAACGGGTTGGTCTCGACAATTCAGCAAGCTGCGCCGAAATCGCCCGCGCAACGTGGGAGACCATGCTGCTCGATCATGATCCAGGTAGTAAAACGGCGTATTCAAATGTTGGGTTTTGCCTCTTAAACGACTTGCTTGCGCCTGAGCAGCATGAAACCCTTGACGACATAATGTACGAGACAGCCGAGGTTCGCCTCTATGGCATGGTCGGTTCCAATTGGGAGTCGCACGGCAACAGTTGGAGGCGCGTGCAGAGCGCTGAAACAGAACATATTTGGATTTCGAACCTGGGTATTGCTGGTGGAGCTTTAGGCGACGCCCAGGCAATCTGGTCATTTGCTTCAGCTCCCAAACCTTTGTTTGAAAACCCAGCACCAGGCGAGCAGAGCGTCGATTATTACGCCTCTGGCTGGCATGTTTGGATAGGGGAGAACGGTCAGCATCTGACTCATTGGGGCAACCTTCGGGGGATTTTCACCACAGTTTTTCGGTTTTCTGATGGTGAGACCGTTGTCATTTTGTTCAACGGATCGCCCCAAAACCCGAACAGCGCATTTTCCGCACTGCATAACGCATTACTTACAATAAACAATTTAGCGCGCTAGTCGCCATCAACGTCCCGGTTCGTGTTGCAAGGCACCTAGAGCACAATGAACCAGATCAAGCGATATCACCACAAACGACTTAAGCCTGCCACTTGCCTAACCCATTGATCCCGTTCACGCTTACTCTCAATCCGTCTTCTAAGAGCGACATTTGAGGTTCCAAGCGTCCAAGCTCTAGATTGACTAATCATCAGATTGCGACCGAGCAAGCGTGATAGATTTATTCACCCTCGGTCTCAGCCTGCAAACTAGGCGGGCAAACGTAGGGTGGGTGCTCTCACCCATCGCTTGACTACCGCTGGACGGTGCAACCACGCCTTCTTCCTTACCAATCCTCACGCTCCTCCGAATGGCTGCACTCAGCCCCTCCCACCTTGAAACATCTCTTGGCGCAATCGTGACTGTGACAACCCAGAGTCAAGCTTGAAGCTGCCCTCTTCCCGACCTACCAGCCGTATACGAGTAGCCGGCAAGCTCTGCTGCCGGGCGAACGACTTATAAGGACTTTAGAATATGAGTTTCACTTTTTCCCGCAAAACCCTGATCGCATCTGCGCTGGCCCTGACAACGGCGCTGGCCGCTTGTGGTGCCCAGCATCCCGCGTATGAAGATGCCGGATATCTCGCAGCGCTGGATAGAGGGGACCGGGCCATTCAGAGCAACCCGAATTAAGTGAGGCTGCCGATCGACACCGAGGCACAGACCGATCAGTTCCGTGATCTGAGCCATGCCCTGTACAAAGGTGACATCAGCAAGCAGTAGTTCATCTCGCAATTGCAGACCGAATACCCTGAGCCGAAATACAACGACACCATTCGCTGGATCGCAGGTAATTTCACACAATAAATGACGGATGGGTGACAACGCCCATCCCTCAACAAATGTAGGGCACCACATTGCGGCAGCCCCAGGCCGGGCTTCCGCCCGGCCTCAGAAACATCACCATCACCCTACCCGTTGACCCCCGTCGCACTGACCGTCAGGCTGGCCCTGCTGGTCTCACAAGCGTCCGCGCAGCCGATGCTCAGCACCGCATCTTCCATTCGAAACGGGACCGAGACGCAGTTTTACTACTACGTCATGACCTACTCACCGGGTGCATTCATCATGCTGACCGGCGACAACACCGTCTACACGCCAGAAGAACGGCTGCTGCCGTGTCATCGCGATGACGATGGCTCGCTCATCTGGAAACCGCAAAGCACGTTTCGGTTGGGCAAATAAACCGACGGGATATCCGCCGCGGGGATGAGGCGGAAAAGACCTCAGCCCTTTTCGGTGGCGCGGTCTTTTCTGATCATATGATCAAAAATGGATTGTCCCCCGCGTCCGCCAGCCGGAAGAAACTGAACGGGCGCATCTGGACGATCGGAGTGCCGTTGATGTCCGACAGCGAACCATTCCAGACCATTTCATACAGCGTCGTAAGGTCCTCCCGGTCATTGTCGGTGAGCATGCTCTCCGGCCCGTAATTCATGATCGAGAACTTCTCGTGCTCACCAAAAATCTCAACCGGCCACGCGGTTTCAGATACATCGGCGAAGAAATGGCGCAGGCCAAAGACGTGGCCCAACTCATGCGCCATGGTCTCGACCATCTCGGCGCGGGACTGGGTGAACATAGTGGGATACAGCAAAAGATCATGCCGCCCGGCATCGGGGAAAAACGCCCGTGCCAGCGTACATCCGTTGATCGAGCAATTTTCCTGCGGGCTGACTGCGATCTCGAAATCCCAGGCATCGTGGCGTTCAGTGAACTGCACCGGCACCGCGTCACCCCAGGCCAGCAGTGCTTCGGCGAACAATTGGCGGATCGCGGCCTTGGCCCCTTCGGGATCAACGAATATCGCCATCGACTGTTCCTGAAACCGCCAGCGCAGTGTGGTGCCCTCGGCCCAGAGCGGGATGAACCCTTCGGAGGCATCCACCACCAGTTCCTCGGGCGAGCGGTTGTCGGGTGTCTTGTGGCCCTTGCTGTCAGTCTCACAAACCGCGTGGTTGTGATAGATATGAATGTCGTCCTTGGTGATCCTGGCCGCATCGTCGCGGTCGCGGAATTTAAGATTCGGGTCGGAATAGTTCTCAGACTTGGCCATGAAATCCTCGCAACAAAGTATTGAAATCGAAAAAGAGCTGACCTGCATCAGCCCTTGCATGGTACCAGAAACCGGCATTTTTCTCAAATTGGACCATCAAGGATTGCCCCGCTTGGTCACTCATCAAGCCACGGTTTTGGCAGTTGAATGACGTTTTCGTTTGTCACCTCAACCGGCAGCGCGCGCGAGGAACGGCTGCTGCGAGGTCATCGCAATGACGATGGCTCGCTCAGCTTGTAAAGCAGATCACGTTTCAGTTTGGCAAGTAGGCGCGCGCGCTAACCTAGCTTTTGATCCAGCCAATAGGCAATCTGCCCGGCAGGTTCTTCCCACCCCGGTTCCATGAACAGAAAATGCGCGTGGTTCTCGACGGACAGGAATGTCGCGCGGTCTCCGTAGAGCTTCGCCAACGCGCGGCAGGTACTTGGATTCACAGCCCGGTCCTCGGCACCCGAGACGATCAGAACCGGGCAATCGACCTTGTCGATGTCGACCTTCATCGCGTGGTGGTCGTCGAACATCCAAAAGAACATCTCGAACATCACCCGACCGCTTTCGGGGCCGAGTTGGTCGAACACTTGATGCTGCTGCGCCTCGGGCATCTTGTTCAGCGCAAACGGGGCCATCAGATCAAAATCGACGCGCATGGGCTGTTTCCAGAATGCCCCGCCCTCCATCAGCGCGCGCGGCACGACGCGTTCGTCATCGGTTTCGGGCAAGGTGCCCCAGGCCGCGTTCGGGTTGATCAGGACGATAGCACTGGCCAAGCCCCGAGACGCCACCTGCTGCGCCACCACCCCTGCGATAGCGTGCCCGAGCAGAACCGGTTTGCCGTCCAACCCCTGCACGAAATCGGCAATGTCATCGGCGTAATCCATGACGCTGGTATCAGTCAGGCCGGGATCGGGATCCGCTTTGGGATCTCCGCCATGAAAGCGCAGCGCGGGTGTATGCACTGTCCAGCCGCGTGCGTGGAAGAACGCGGCGTAATCCTGCATGCACCATGGCCCGGCAAAGGCCCCGTGGATCAGAACAATCTCTTTTGTCATGAAAATCTCCCTCACCTCTGATCAGTATGAGAGGTGAGGGATGATATCTGCAAGCCTGTTAAAGCGCGGCTTTGAACAGCGTGGTCAGATTGTCCTCGGTCAGCTCGATCGGGTTGCCGCCACAGGACGGGTCGATGATCGCGCCTTTGACCAGTTCGGGGATCGACGCTTCGGTCACGTCCAGGTCGGACAGTTTACGCGGAATGCCGAGCGAGTTGTTGAACTCCTGCACAAAGGCGCGGAAGCCGTCGAAGCCGCCATCGATGCCCAGATAAGCCGCTGCCTGTTGGAAACGATCCGCAATGGCGGGCGCGTTGAAATCCAGCACGGTCGGCATGCAGACCGCGTTTGTCGTGCCGTGGTGGGTGTTGAACACCGCTCCAATCGGGTGACTCATCGCATGGATCGCACCAAGACCCTTCTGGAAAGCTGTCGCCCCCATCGCTGCAGCACTCATCATCTGGGCACGGGCTTCGATATCGGTGCCATCGGCATAGGCACGCGGTAGATAATCCTTAACCAGCCGCATGCCTTCCAGCGCTATGCCCTGAGACATGGGATGATAATGCGGGCTGCTATACGCCTCAACGCAATGGGCAAAAGCGTCGAGACCAGTACCGGCGGTGATGAACTTGGGCATGCCTACCGTGAGCTCAGGATCGCAGATAACGACCGTTGGCAGGACCTTGGGGTGGAAGATGATCTTCTTGGCATGCGTCTCGGAATTAGTGATGACGCTGGCACGTCCGACCTCCGACCCCGTCCCGGCTGTGGTCGGCACCGCGATGATCGGGGCAATCACGTCGGCAACTGCGCGGGTCCACCAGTCGCCGATGTCCTCAAAATCCCAGACAGGGCGCGACTGACCGCACATGAAGGCAACCATCTTGCCCAGATCCAGCCCCGAGCCTCCACCGAACGCGATCACCCCATCATGGCCGCCCGCGTTATAGGCCGCTACACCGGCCTCAAGGTTCTTTTCATTGGGGTTCGGGTCCACATCGCTGAACAATCCGCGACCCAGCCCTGCGGCTTCCATGATATCCAACGTCGCCGTGGTGATCGGCAAGTCGGCGAGCCCTTTGTCCGTGACCAAAAGCGGGCGTTTCATCCCGGCTGCAGCACAGGCTTCGGGCAATTCCTTGATCCGCCCCGCCCCGAATTTGATTGCGGTCGGATAGGACCAGTTTCCAACAAGTGTCATGTCAGATTTCCTTTGTTTTAGGGGCCTGCCCCGGCGAGGGGGTTAATCCGGGGCAAGCAGATCGTCCTTAGCTCGTTACTTTTTTCAGGTGGTAAGACTTGGGACGTGTCAAGTTGTGGTAACCGATGACAGACAAGCCGCCACCGCGCCCGGTGTTCTTGCATCCGGTCCAGCAAAGACCGGGGTCGAGGTAATCCGCCCGGTTCATGAAAACCGTACCGGTTTCGACCTTATCACCGACACGCGCCGCCCGGTCCAGATCTCGTGTCCAGAGGCTCGCAGTCAGGCCGAACTCACTGTCATTCATCAGCGCGATGGCTTCTTCGTCCGAGGACACTTTCATGATGCCCACGACGGGCCCAAAACTCTCATCCCGCATAACGCGCATGTCATGGGTGACATTGGTCAGAATCTGAGGTGTCAGATATGCGCCACCATCATCCTCGGGGAAAGTGTCGATATGGGCCACCGCGCCAGCCTCGATCGCCTCGGCAATCTGCGCCCGTACCTCATCGGCAAAGCGCACATTGGCCATCGGGCCCATCGTTGTCTCCGCATCCAGCGGATCGCCCAGCTTATACCCCTTCACGATTTCCACCGCTTTGGCGACGAATTGATTGTAAAGGCTTTCATGCACGTAAATCCGCTCGATCCCGCAACAGCACTGACCCGCGTTGAACATGGCGCCATCAATCAGAGTATCCACCGCCGCATCCAGATCGGCATCCTCCATCACATAGCCCGGATCCTTGCCGCCCAGTTCGGTGCCGACGCCGGTGAAGGTCCCTGCCGCCGCGCGCTCCATCGCCTGTCCACCACCGACCGAGCCGGTGAAGTTCACAAAATCAAACGCCCTGCCTGCAATCAGATCATTGGTCACGGCATGGCTCAGAAAGACATTCTGGAACACGTCTTCCGGCACACCCGCCGCATGAAAGGCCCGCGCCATACGCTCGCCCACCAGCAGCGTCTGTGTGGCATGTTTCAACACCACCGTATTACCAGCGATCAGCGCCGGAGCTACCGTATTGATCGCTGTCATGTATGGGTAATTCCAGGGTGCCACAACGAATACCACCCCATGGGGGATGCGCTTTATGTAGCGCTTGAACGTCCCATCCTCGCCCACGGCGATATCGGCCAGAGACGCTTCGGCGATCCCGGCCATATGGCTGGCACGTTCGTTGAACCCGCCAAACTCACCGCCATAGCGCACAGGACGTCCCATCATGTGCGCAAGCTCTGGCACGATCTCATCATTCATCGCACCAACTGCGGCAACGCCCGCCATGACAAGATCAATCCTCTCCTGCAGCGGACGCACCGCCCACGCTGCCTGAGCCGCACGTGCACGCGCAGCAACCTCAAAAGCGGCGTCCTGTGACAACACCTCGCGTTCGGCAAAAACCGACCCGTCAATCGGCGAGACACATTTCAACATCTGTCCCATATTCACTCCATTTCCGAAAGAAACAGGATCCCTGCTTCATCTGGCCATAAATATCTCGGGGAGCGCGAGGGGCTGGCCCCTCGCTTCCACCCTCTCAAGCCCGCTCAAACCCGCGGGCAATTTCCCAATCGGTCACCACGCGCTCGAATTCCTCGATCTCCACTTCGGCCGCGCGAGCATAGTGATCGACAACCTCATCCCCCATTGCTGTGCGCAACATGGTCGAGCCATGCAGCGCTTCCCGCGCCGCTTGCAGATTGCCCGGGATCATTCCGGTCTCACCCTGATAAACATCGCCCGTGGTGGGGGGCTGCAACTCCAGCCCTTCTTCTATGCCAGCGATCCCCGCAGCCAGCATCCCCGCCATCGCCAGATATGGGTTCATGTCCGAGCCCGGGATACGGCATTCCACCCGAACCGCTTTGGTACCGTCTCCGCACAAACGGAAACCCGCAGTCCGGTTATCCACCGACCAGATAATCCGCGTCGGCGCAAAAGTACCCTTCATGAACCGCTTGTAGCTGTTGATGTAAGGTGCCATGAAATAAGTGTAATCGGCGGCGTACTTCAACAAACCCGCCATATAGCTTTTCATGATCGCCGACATTCCAAGCGGATCTTTTTCGTCGAAAAAGATCGGCACCCCATCCGCCCAAAGCGACTGATGCACGTGTGAGGAACTGCCGACTTTCTCATGATGCCATTTCGGCAGGAAAGTCGCCGCATGACCGTGCTGCCACGCAATCTCTTTCACCGCGTTTTTTGCGATCGAGTGATACTCGGCCGTGTCCATCGCCGGCGCGTATTTGATGTTCAGCTCTTCCTGCCCGGTCTCGGCCTCACCCTTCGTATTCTCAACCGGTATCCCCGCATTCCACAGATGATTGCGGATCGGGCGCATCACATGCTCTTCCTTGGTGGTCTGCAGGATATGATAGTCCTCGTTGTATCCTGAGATCGGTTCCAGATCACGAAAACCCTCTTTGCGGATCTGGTCGAAACTTTTTTCGAACAGGAAGAACTCTAGCTCGGTCGCGCACATGGCGTCATAGCCCATGACCTTCAGTCGCTCGATCTGACGTTTCAGGATCGAACGGGGCGCATGAGGTACTTCTTCATGCGTGTGGTGGTCCAGCACGTCGCACATCACCATAGCTGTGCCTTCCAGCCACGGCACCGGGCGCAGAGTGCTCAAATCCGGCTTCATGACATAGTCGCCGTAGCCCCGCTCCCAACTGGTGGCGGCATAACCATCGGGCGTCGCCATCTCAAGATCCGTGGCCAACAGGTAGTTACAGCAATGGGTTTCCTCCCATGCGCCAGCCACAAAGTGGCCCGCATGGAACCTTTTGCCCATCAAACGCCCCTGCATGTCGACCATACACACCAACACGGTGTCAATTTCACCGGCAGAAACCTGCGCCTTAAGATGCTCGAATGTCAGCATAAACTACCCCTGCGATGCGCTAGAATTTTCGTCGAAAATTCTTGATCTCCGTTGCGACCGGCCCGCATTCGAACGGGCCGGTCCAGTTTTATCAGCCGTAGCGGTAAGGCCGGCCGGCCTTGAGCATTTCGGCGTTGTAGCGTTTGAAGATATCCACGACCTTTGCTTTGGTCTCGGATTCTGCGGCGATTTCGTCCCAGAATTTCACGGCGGCTTCTTCGACGGTTGCCCATTCTTCATCCGGAATGCTCGTCAGCTGCATCTTGGTGCCGTTGACGCGCAAATTGGCCTCACCACCCCAATACCACCACTGACGGTAGTAGTGTGATTGGTCACAGCACACTTTGAACAGCGTCTGCAGATCTTCGGGCAACTCGTTCCAGCGATCCATGTTCGCAAAGAAATGACCAGCCCAGGCACCCGAGATATTGTTGGTCAGGAAGTAGTTGGTCACATCTGCCCAACCGACGGTGTAGTCCTCGGTGATGCCTGACCATGCGATACCGTCCAGCTCGCCGGTCTGAACCGCAACCTCGATGTCTTCCCATGGCAGTGTGACCGGTACGACGCCGAACTGGCTCAGGAACCGGCCCGCAGTCGGGAAGGTGAAGACGCGTTTGCCCTGCAGATCTGCGAGGCTGTTGATCGGGTCTTTGGTTGCAAAGTGGCAGGGATCCCAGGCACCGGCGCTGATGTGTTTGACACCGACCTTGGAATATTCCTCGTCCCAGATCTCATTCAGTCCCCATTGGTTGAACAGAACCGGCACGTCCAGCGAATAGCGTGAGGCAAAGGGGAAATAGCCGCCAAACACCGTGACTTCGGTGGGCGAGGCCATCGAGTCATCGTCGGACTGCACCGCATCGATGGTACCCTTCTGCATGGCGCGGAACAGCTCTCCGGTGGGGACAAGCTGATCAGCGTAGAACAGCTCGATCTGCATCCGGTCACCAGCAATCTTGTTGAACATCTCGATCGCGGGATCGATCACATGCGCCGCCAGTGCGGGGCCAGCATAGGTCTGCATCCGCCATGTGATCGTGCTCTGCGCCAGTGCTGGCGTGGCCAGAGGTGCAGCTGCAACCCCAACCCCTGCAGTCTTCAGAAACTTACGTCTTGTCGTCATGTCAATTTCCTCTCCGATTAAGTTTGGGTGCCCGTTTGCCGGGCCTTCTGGTTAATTTCCGTAAACATACCCGGGCAGCCAAAGGGCGATCTCGGGGAATGTCATGATGATCGCCAGTGCCAGGACCATCACCCCGACAAAGGGCACGATTGAGCGATAGATGTCTTTCAGGCTGATCTCGGGCGGTGCCATCGCCCGCATCAGAAACAGGTTATAGCCGAAAGGCGGCGTCATATACGCGATCTGGGTGGTGATGGTGTAAAGCACACCATACCAGATCAGATCGAACCCAAGCGCACCGACCAGCGGCACATAGAGCGGGGCCACGATCACCAACATCGCCGTGTCGTCGAGAAACGTGCCCATGACGATAAAGCTGAGCTGCATCAGGATCAGGATCAGCCAGGGCGACAAACCCAATTGCTCGGTGAACAGGTTCTCGATGGCCTTGACTGCGCCCAGTCCGTCGAACACCGCCCCGAAGCCCAGCGCGGCGAGGATGATCCACATGAACATGCACGAAATCGCCAGCGTCTGCTTGGTGCAGTCTTCGAAAATCTTCCACGTCATCCGACGTTTGAGAATAGACGCCACCAGTGCCGCCAGCGCCCCGATGGCCGAGCTTTCCACCAGCGAAGTCCAGCCGTTCACGAACGGAAGCATCATCGCAGCAAAGATGATCAGCGGCAGAGCCCCTGCCCCAAGAAGCCGCAGCTTCTCGGCCCGTGGCACCTCATGCGCGTCTTCCATCGCCGGGCCCAGATGCGGCTGCAGCCTGCATCGAATCCAGATATAGAGGATGAACATCGACGCCATCAGCAGCCCCGGCACAATGCCAGCCAGCCACAACTGGCCCACGGGTTGCCGCGCGATCATGGCGTAGAGCACCAGAACCACCGACGGCGGCACGAGGATACCAAGGCTCGACCCGGCCTGAATGACCCCGGTCACCATGGTCTTGTCATATCCGCGCCGGAGCAACTCGGGCAGAGCAATCGTCGCCCCGATGGCCATACCAGCCACGCTGAGCCCGTTCATGGCCGAGACCAGCACCATCAACCCGATGGTACCGATGGCAAGCCCCCCATTCACCGGCCCCATCCAGACGTGGAACATGCGGTAGAGGTCGTCGGCCAGACGGCTTTCGCTGAGGACATAGCCCATGAAGATGAACATCGGCAGCGTCAGCAGCGGGTACCATTTCATCAGCTTCATCGCGGCTGAGAACGGGATATCCTGCCCGCCTGTGCCCCATAGCGCCAGCGCCGCAATGGCCGCGACCGCGCCGATGGCACCAAAGACGCGTTGCCCCGTGAACAACATCAGCATCATCGAGGCAAACATGAAGATTGCGATAAATTCCTGGCTCATGCCCGCGCTGCCCCGATCTCTTGCCCGTTGATCCGCGCAATGTCTTTGAAAAATTCTGATATCGCCTGCAGCAGCATCAGGAAGAAGCCGAAGACCATGATCGCCTTCACCGGCCAGATATAGGGTCGCCACGCGGTCGAGGATCGCTCCAGCCGGCCAATCTCTTCGCTTCCGGTCAGAAGGCCGGTGAAATAGGCAATAGGCTCATCGCCCCAATAGCCGAGGCTGTAAGCAGTGGACCCAAGCCCACCGTAGAACAGCACACCCAGATAGAGGATCAGCAAGAGAACCGTGAAGGCATCGAACCAAGCTTTCCGATGCGGGCTCCAGTTATGATAGAACAGATCCATCCGGACGTTTGAACCCAGCTGGATCGAGTATGGCCCGCCCACGATGTAATAGGTCACCATCGCAAATTGCGCCATTTCCAGTGTCCAAAGGGATGGCAGGAAGAAGGTCTTCGAGATCGACGACCAAAGCAGGATGCCCATCATCACAAACAGGCCCCACATCATGACGCGCCCGATCCGGTAGTTCACCGCATCGACAACCCGAACATATGCCGCCATCGCTTTGATCATGCGATTTCACTGCCTCGCAAAGCCGTCAGTGTTTGTCCGATCCAGGGGGCCAGGCAATCGGCGATTGCTTGTTGCTGCTCGGATGTCTGGATCAGATCGTTCCGTATCTCGATCATGACGTTCAGCAGTCCATTGGGCAAAGCATGGTGATCCAGAGTGTGCGCCACGCCGTCCGCCGCCGAATAGGGTTCGTTCAAACGCGTGATCAGGGGCAGCTCAGAAGGTGCGCTGGCAAGCATCTCTTTTGCGAACCGGGCATCCTTGCCATGCAGCAAGCCCAGCTCAACCTCCCGCCGCTTGCCTCGGTAAATCGGGGTAAAACTGTGGACTGTCACCATCAGCTCCAAAGTGGAAGCATGACGGGTCAGTACGTCTGCCAACCCATGGCAGAACGGCGTGTAGATTCCATCGACCCGCTCCTGCCGAGCCTGCGCACTCAGAGCAACATTGGCGGGGATCGTTGTATCCTCGCTCCGCTCTGGCATCGCATCATGGGCTTCGGGTGGTCGATTGCAGTCATAGACCAGCCGTGAAACTTCGCCATGAACAAAAGCACCCTTTAGCTGCCGGGCAAGCGCCTGCGCGACCGGCAGCGCGCCCGGATCCCAAGCGATATGGCTGCTCAGCTCTGCGGCACTCAACCCCATATCCCCCAACCAGTCCGGGATACGGCGTGAGGCGTGTTCACAGACCACGATGACCCGAGGATCGCTCGGCGCCTCATCGATGTGAACGACAGGGCCGAAATCCGGATGCACGGCAGAAGGAGAGGTCTTGTGTGATTCCATGTGGAAAGATTTCTACAGCTATTCTTCACCTGTCAATTATTTTCCTGTACAAATCTCCCCACACGAGATCGCTTTGTCAAATTTTCTACATCAAAGCGATCACCAACGAACCGAGGAACTAGCCGTGCGAGTGACAGAAAGGCTCCTTGCGCATCGCGAAACGATGACGCCATCCGAGCGGCAGTTGGTGAATGTGCTGCTGGATGATTATCCGATGGCCGGTCTTGGCAGCATAACGGAACTGGCCAGCGTTGCTTCGGTCTCGACGACCACGGTTGCGCGGATGCTGCAAAAAACAGGGTTCGACGGTTACCCTCAGTTTCAGGCCGCAATCCGCGGCGAAGTAAAAGAAATGATCTCGGGGCCTGTCGCCAAGCGGGATGTCTGGCAGAATGACCTACCTGAGGAACACATCCTTAACCGCTATTCACGTCAGGCATTGGATAATCAAAGGCGTTCGATCGATGAGGTCGATCCAGAAGAGTTTGACAGCTTCTGCCGCCTGCTTTGTGATCCCAATCGGCGTGTTTTCATCACCGGGGGCCGCATCACCGGCACGCTTGCGCTATACCTCTACCTGCATCTGCAAATGATCCGCCCGGATGTAAAGCTGCTATCAGACGCTGCCTCATGGACGCATGATCTGCTGGAAGTCCGCGAGGGTGATGTGTTGGTGGCGCTTGATGTGCGCCGGTATGAAAACACGACCCTTCTGATCGGCCAGCTCTGCCACGAGCGTGGAGCCGACGTTGTTCTGCTGACGGATCAGTGGAGATCTCCTATCCACCGGCTGGCAAAACACACATTCGCGGCCCGGATCGCAGTGCCGTCCGCATGGGATTCGATGGCATCACTGATGGTGCTGCTGGAATGCGTGATTGCCGAGATGCAGGAACGCCTCTGGGATAGCGTCAAACAGCGCACGGATGAGCTGGAGCAGGCGTTCGATCGCACAAAACTGTTTCGCAAATTCGGCCAGAGCTCGGGATCGTAACACAATCGCATGCGTTACAACTGCGCGTGAGGACTGTTGCCAGTCCGCATGCAGACCGTACACTCTGAGCCATGACTTTTGTTGCTGAAAACCAACTACCGCTGCTGATCCTGTTCTTCCTGATCGGGTTGGTCGGCACGGGCTTTCTGTTTCGCAAACCTGCCGGGCACCGGGCGTGGAAGCTTGCCGATCTGGTCTGGGTCGTGCTGGGCGGAATTGGTGCGCTGGTGGCCGTGCTTGCGGGGCTTTATACCACGGACAGTTCCCGTCTGGATCGCCAGATCGATGTCGCGTATGCCGCCACGCTGGCCTTTGACCGCGATGCAGCGCGGTTCCGGCTGCGGTTCTGTGATCCCGCCTATGACCCCGATACAGCCGTCTTGTGTGAAAAGGTCGAATTCCTGTCTGCCTCCACCGCTAGCAACTCTGAGCTACCCCTGTTCATCGCCGTGACCAATGAGGTCGCGCCACTGCAGGGATTACATTTCCTGTTCGGCGGCAGCGCGAAAGACGACATGGACGAAGCGCGCGAAATGGCGGCAAAAGCAGATGCGTTCAGCATCGATCAGTTTCTTGTCTTCACGTCGCTCGACGAAGAAACACAGGCCGCAATCGACAACATGCGACGCAAGGTGCCTGCGATTGCGGGCGACTATCTGATCCTGGCCCAGAGCTATGATGACCTGATCGAGCAGGTCAGCAAGCTCAAGGATGAGTGGGAATATCTGCAGGCGAACGCGCATATCCTGGTGCTTCAGATCATCGCGCTGTGTCTGGTCAGCTTCGCAGCACCCTTTCGTCTTGGTAAATCCATTGTCGAGCTGCGCACAGCTTTCAACGCCGATACGTCTGCGCCAGCTGCTCTGGATCAGTCCCCAGAAAATAGCGCATCAGAGTCCAGAGATTCCGCGCGCCGCGACGAAACCAGCCCTGACGGATATAGCGTTCCCCACTCGTAAACGCGTCGGCCTTCAACAGCGTAACCGACGACAAAGCCCCGATCAGGGCCACATCTTCCATGAGCGGTTGGTCGGGGAACCCACCCGCCGCATCATAGTCTGCGCGACGGACTAGCAACCCCTGATCGCCATAGGGCAGTCCAAAGACACGGCTGCGCAGATTGGCCCAGCCCGCCACCCAACGCGCACCAAAGCCGCTGGTGCGAAAGCGAAGCCGAAAGACTGCCGGTCGTCCCGAAGGCAAATGGTCGGCGACAACGCTGCTCCACCCGGTCTGCAATTCGGTATCGGCGTGCAGGATCAGCAGCCATGCGCCCTTTGCCACTGCGCAACCACGCCGCAGCTGCCCCCCGCGCGATGGCGGACCCGTGATAATCTCGGCCCCCGCTTCGTCGACCATCTCAAGCGTTGCATCTTCCGAACCGCCATCGGTCACGATCAGCTCGCAAATAAGCCCGGTATGTAGTCCCTCCATCAACGCCTGCAGCGTTGCGGGCAGGACCTGCTCGGCATTCAAGGTAGGGATCACGATAGAGATCGGAGCGGGCACGTCTGAAACCCTCTGGTCATGGCGGCGCGAACTCCTATATCACGGGGCCAGACCAGATGACGAGGATCAAACCATGCCCAATCGCCGCATTCTGCGCCTGTCCGGCAAGGACACAGTCAGTTTTCTGCAGGGGTTGATCACCAACGACGTCCGGCGGTTGGATGATGGGCTAGTCTATGCCGCGCTGCTGACGCCACAGGGTAAATATCTGGCCGACTTTTTCTTGAAGCGGGACGGGGATTCGATCCTTCTGGACATAGCCGAAGCGTTGGCCGATGGGATTCAGAAACGCCTGAACATGTACAAGCTGCGCGCTGACGTGCAGATCGAGGTCACCGATCTGAACCTGCAACGTGGAACCGGTCCCGCGCCTGAAGGTGCCCTGCCCGACCCGCGCCACCCGGATCTTGGCTGGCGCATATATTCAACAAGCCCCGAAAACGAAGACAACACCGATTGGGACTCCATCCGCGTGCGGCATTGCATCCCCGAAAGCGGCGTCGAACTGCACCCCGACAGCTATATCCTGGAATCCGGGTTCGAGGCTCTCAACGGTCTGGACTTCAAGAAAGGCTGTTATGTGGGTCAAGAGGTCACCGCACGGATGAAGCACAAGACCGAGTTGCGGAAAGGTCTGCGGGTTGTCGAGATTTCTGGATCAGCCCCGGTCGGTACGGAAATTCAGTCCGGAGGCAAACCAGCAGGCGTTCTGTTTACGCAATCGGGCGGCAAGGCCATTGCCTATCTCCGGCTTGATCGTGCGGGCGATGACATGCAGGCGGGCGAAGCAAACTTGCGTTTTCCCGGCTGATACTTGTTGCCCTCGCGGCACGCGGCGGAAGCAACCCGTCATGTATGTTTGACCCCTGCCCTGCACGCGGTATCACTGGGGTTACTCAGGTATCGGGATATCCGCATGTTACGTCTTTACTCCGCTATCTGGCGCGTCAGCGCCGGTCGTCAGATCATCCTCATCCTGCTCTCATTAGCGATCGCCGCGCTGGCCGCCGCCCCGCTGGAGTTTCAGCGCGACATCGTCAATCACCTCACCTCGGACAATATCGACGTCAATCATCTGGTCCTGCTGTGCGCGGGTATGATGGCGATCATCCTGCTGAGCCTCGCATTGAAATGGGTGCTGGGCTATCGGGCTGGAACCTTGGGCGAAGACCTCATACGCCTGATCCGGGGGCGGTTGCTGGTTCGCGCTGTGGATATCGACCAGGCCGGAGAAGACCTGCGCACCGGCACGATGACAACCGCCGTGTCCGCCGAGGCCGAAGAACTGGGCAAATTCGCCGGCGGCGCGTTTTCAGACCCTGTGGTGCAGATCGGCACGTTGATCAGCGTCATCGGCTATATCTCATCGACGCAACCCGGGCTGGGTCTGATCGCCTTTTCCATGATCGTGCCGCAGATCATCATCGTTCTGATCTCACAGCGCAAAGTGAACGTCTTCGTGGCCGAGCGCGTGCGAATCCTGCGGGACTCGACCGACCGTCTGACTCAACAGGATATTGACGCGGCCGCACAGGACATCGAACGGCTGTTCGACGACATCTACGAGACGCGTCGCAAGATGTTCCTGTGGAAGCTCTCCGCGAAATTCCTGCTAAGCGTCATCAATGGCGCAGGCACGGTTGGCGTTCTGATGCTGGGGGGCTGGCTGGTGCTGCAGGGCCGGACGGATGTCGGCACCGTCGTGGCTGCCACCAGCGGGCTCAGCCGCATTCAGGGGCCAACTGCATTCCTGATCGCTTTCTACCGGCAGGTAAGCGCCAATCGCATCAAATACGAGCTTGTGCTTGAGCTGTTCGGCGACCATCCCGAACGGTACCGTCGCACCAACGCATAAAAAAAGGGGCCGTGTTCAGCCCCTTTGGTAACCTTCCGGCGCAGTGTCAGGCGCGCTCGGAATAATCCATGGTCTCGGTGTTCACTACGATCATCTCATCCTGGCCAATAAAAGGCGGAACCATGACCTTGACGCCGTTGTCCAATATCGCCGGTTTGAACGAGTTCGCAGCGGTCTGACCTTTGACCACCGGTTCGGTTTCGACGATCTTGCAGGTTACTTTCTGGGGCAACGTGGCGTTCAGTGCTTCGGATTCATAGAACTCAACAACAATGGTCATGCCGTCCTGCAGAAACGGACGACGCTCACCCAGCAGGTCCGAAGGCAGCTCGATCTGCTCATAGGTTTCAGAGTCCATGAACACCAGCATGCCGTCAGATTCGTACAGAAACTGCTGATCCTTCTGCTCCAGGCGTACGCGCTCAACTTTATCCGCTGACCGGAAACGTTCGTTCAGCTTCGAGCCATTGCGCAGGTTGCGCAATTCGACCTGCGCAAAAGCGCCGCCTTTACCGGGCTTTACGTGATCTACTTTGACCGCCGCCCACAGCCCGTCGTTATGCTCAAGCACATTGCCGGGGCGAATTTCGTTCCCATTTATCTTGGGCATGACTTAAATCCTTCATAAACGGTTGATGCGTCAGTTGCCGTCCCTATATCTGGCGTGACCACACCTGACAAGACAACGAGACCTAGTGCTGCAACCGCAGCAAGCCATGCAAATGACGCAACGCAACTATGCATTTTAGGTGTATCCGAATCGCACCTAATAGGTCATAAGGACCGTCACGCCGAAAATGCAAGAGCAAGAACAACAAGGAAAACGAGATGAGAGATTTCGTTGACGGCACTGCCTTTAACAACGAGCAAGGCAATCGTGCACGCAAACTTTTCGCGGCCGTTGTACTGGCTGCTCTGGACGACGCCATCGCCGATGACAAGAAATACGGTAATGGTCCTGAACAAATCGCCCGTTGGGCCCGTTCGCGCGATGGGCGCGAAGTGCTGTCCTGCGCTGGTATCGACCCGAACGAGCGGGTTGTCGATGGCCTGATGGAATTCGTAGGCCGCGGTGTGCGGACCTCGGTTGCGCTGTCGCGCGAGGAAAGCGAACGCCGGAATGCAGCACAACAGGCAGAAGCCGCCTGATCACGTTCTGTATTTCGTGCAAAAAGCGCGCCCTCTCAGCAGGGCGCGCTTTTTCGTTGCCGACCAAGAAGGTTCAGAAAAACAGCAGCCATTGCCGCGCGACCCAAAGCTCAGCAGCGAGCATCAATGCAAATACCAGCTTGGCTGATGTTGATAGCCCTCGGCGCCACAGAATTCCGTAGGACCCGATGCACATCGCAATGGAAATCGGTGCGATCCACAGCGCATGGTGCGCGCTGTCCCAATAGCTGAACGGACTGTGAAATACCCAATTGCTGAACGGCCAGAAATGCGGTCGCCCGTCACCCGCATGCAGCAGGAAATCCAGTGCCAGATGCAGAAGGCCTGCCGACGCGCCGACCGTCAACAGATGCCATCCACGCCAAAGCCCCAAGGCCAGAGCCATCCCCCACAAGAAAAAGGAGTTGTCGACGGCAAAAACCGTCTGCCAACCCGGAGAGAAGTAGAGCTGCCCAAACACGACCTGTTCTGGGATATTGAGCAGGAACAGCGACACCCCTGCCATCAGATACAAGGACAGATCAGGCAACAGGGATCCCCCTACCACCGCCCACAAGACGGGCCCTCGGGCCGGGCGGGCAAAGGCGGCAGCGCCAATCAAAAGATGCGCAGGTGTGTTCATCTAGGCTTTTCCTTTGCCACCAAATCAGGTCATCTGCGCATCAACATAGGAGAGGGTCCATGGCGCGGTCCATCATGATTCAGGGCACTGGCAGCAATGTCGGAAAATCGGTTTTGGTGGCCGGGCTGGCACGCGCCTACACGCGGCGCGGGTTGAGGGTGGCGCCCTTCAAGCCGCAGAATATGTCGAACAACGCTGCCGTCACCGAAAACGGGGGTGAGATCGGGCGTGCTCAGGCGCTACAGGCGCGGGCTGCGAAACGGCCAACCCACACGGATATGAACCCGATCCTGCTCAAGCCCGAAACCGATACTGGCGCTCAGATTATCGTTCAAGGCCAGCGTGCAGGCACAATGCAGGCGGGTGATTATCGCAAAGATAAATCCAAACTGCTGAACGCGGCGATGGAGAGCTTTGATCGTTTGTGCGGTGATGCCGATCTGGTTCTGATCGAAGGTGCAGGCAGCCCCGCCGAAACAAACCTGCGCAAGGGGGATATTGCCAATATGGGCTTTGCCTGCGCCGCCGACGTTCCGGTGGTGCTGGTCGGCGATATTCATCGTGGAGGTGTGATCGCCCAGATCGTAGGAACGCAGGCGGTTTTGGACGCCAAAGATGTGCAGATGATCCGGGGCTTCGCCGTGAACCGGTTTAAAGGCGATGTGTCGCTTTTTGATGAAGGGCGTGACGATATCGCCGTCCGCACCGGTTGGCCCTGTCTAGGCGTGGTACCGTGGTTCCATGACGCGTGGAAACTTCCCGCTGAGGATATGATGGATATCCGCTCGCACACGGGTGGAGACTGCAAAATCGTAGTGCCTCAGCTGGAGCGGATGGCGAATTTCGACGATCTCGACCCGCTCTCGGCTGAGCCGGGTTTGTCGGTCGAGATTATTCCAGCCGGCCATCCCCTGCCCGGCGACGCGGATCTGGTTCTGCTGCCGGGCAGCAAGTCAACCATCGGCGATCTGACTTATTTCCGCGCACAGGGCTGGGATATCGACCTCTATGCGCATGTGCGCCGGGGTGGGCATGTTCTGGGGCTCTGCGGCGGGTATCAGATGTTGGGCAAGACTATCTCTGACCCCGATGGCGTGGATGGCCGCCCCGGCACGGTCGATGGGCTGGGCCTGCTGGATGTCAGCACTACGATGGTGGGGCAGAAGCAAGTCACACTCCGCAACGCGACCGCCTTACCCAATGGCGAACCGGTAAGTGGTTACGAAATCCATATGGGCCGCACAGATGGACCGGACTGCACCCGCGCATGGCTACAAATCGAAGGACGGCCCGAAGGGGCCGCAAGCGCCGATGGTCGGATACGCGGCAGCTATCTGCATGGAATCTTCACCTCGGACGCGTTTCGCGCCAGCTATCTGGCGCAATTGGGTGTGAGCGCAGAAAACGCATATGAGGATGGGGTCGAGCAGGTTCTGGACGATCTTGCCGACCATCTGGAGAAGCATATGAATCTGGATCTTTTGCTGGCGCTTGCGCAAGAACCTCGGCGCGGTTAGCGATTATTTGGCGCTTTGCCCCGCAATAGCCCGGGCAATCTCGCGCCGGACCATTTTGCGCAGGTTGCGTGTGATCCGTTCCCCGAGCGCGCCCTGCAGCTCTTCCCTGACGATCTGAGTCACGATTTCGCGCAGTTCCTCTTCGCTCAGGTTCAACACAGAAGGCTTGGTGGCCTTATCTCCGGCAACAGCTGGGGCGCGCACGAAGGTCGCGGCCTGTTCTGCCTCGGGTTCGGTGGTTTTGGCTTGAGCGAAACCATTTTCAACCGGCCATTCAACAGCCTTGGTCCTGGTTCCCGAATAGTCGTCATCGCTTTCGCCATCGGGTTCCCACTGATCCTCGGTCCGTGCGATAGCGGCTTCCAGGGCCTCGATCTTGGCGCTCAGACTGCCAGCCAGATCGCGTTTGGGGGCCTCTTCTTGAGCGACCTTTGTCTTCGCGTCGCCCTCGCGCACGACATCACTGGGTTGCAAGCGCATCGGTTCGGCAGGGGATTGAGGCGCATTCGCAGCCTCCGCAGGCGCACTCTCTGGGGCGCTGTGCCGCGGTGTTAATTTGAGCGGCGCAAGCTTCTCGGGCATCAGCGGTTCGTCGCTTACGCGCAGCGCATCGGTCAAAACGAGCCGACCCGGCTTGGGTGCCGGAGCGGTTGGGATAAAGATAAATTCTGATTCCTCATGCGTATCTTCGTTGACCAAGCGTTTGACCGACGAAAGAACGTCCTGAGAACCGGTATTTACAACACTATCTGACATAATTCACTACCGCTCTAAGCCTAAGTCCGATTGTAGCCAATCCGGACCCTCACCACAACCGGTAGTGATGCCACTTAGTCGCGGCGCAACGCCTTGAGCACTCGATCCAGATCACGGCTTTGCTTGCTGATCTGCGACGGGGCCTTCTTAACCAGGTTGTAATACAGCGTCGGATCATAGATCTGAACGGCCAATCCCAGGCGCTCAGCAGTCAGCAACCCCTGAGCCTGCAGCAACTCATACGCAGCGCGGGACCGTTCCGTGCGTGACGCCACCTCGGCCAGTTGCGCATCCAGCAAATCCTGCTGCGCGTTCAGAACATCCAATGTGGTCCGTGCGCCCAGAGTTGCCTCTTCACGGATACCGTCGAATGCGACCTGCGAGGCGCGAACCCGTTCGGTCGAGGCCCGCAAGCTGGCTGAGGCAGCCTGAAATGCCGCATAACGATCCGTGACTCCCTGCGTGATATCTTTCTGCACATTCAGCAGATTTGCGCGCGACGCATCTCGTGTCGCCATTGCGCGACGCACAGCCGCGGCCAGCCCACCGCCGGAATAGATCGGCTGATTGAAGTTCAGCGAGATCGTCGCGTCGTTGACATAGTTGTCGTTGTCGTAGCTTTCCGTAATGCCCGCATCCGCGTTCAAGCTGACATTCGGACCCAGATTTGCGCGTTGTTGCTGCACGATCAGGTCCAAAGCGCGAACCTGATGCTGCGCTGAAAGGATGGCAGGGTGGTTTCGCTGCGCCAGATTGATCGCATCGCCCTCTGATCGCGGGAGATTGGGCAATCTCGGCTGACCTGCCGTGCGTCCCGGCGCCTTGCCGACCGCGTTTACATATTCGGCCTGCGCGATGCTCAGGTTACCGCGGGCGACCGCCAGATCCGCCTGCGAGCTGGCAAGCTGCGCTTCCGACAGCGCCACGTCTGTACGGGTGACCTCACCAACTTCGAAACGGTCCTGAGAGGCACGCAATTCTTCCGCAGACACTTCGACGTTGTTCACGCGAATCGCCACGGTTTCTTCCTGCAACAGCACGCCCAGATAAGCATTCGCCGCGCGGATCAGGATTTGTTGTTCGATATCGATCAAGGATTGGCGGGTGGACAGCACGGTTTCCTGCGCCGACTGTTTTCCCAGAACAGATGCCCCACCATCATAGATCAATTGACCCAAAGTAAGACCACTGAAAAAGTTCGATGGCTCATTCGTGGTGACAATTCCACCGGTGCGCGATCGTGTGTAATCCCGGCTCACCTGTACCGTCCAGCTGATGATCGGGCGCAGCGCAGAGAGGGCAATTGCAACGTCTTCATCCGCTGCCCGCAACAAAGCGCGGTTCTGTTCAAGTAGGCCGCTGGTGTTATATGCACCGATAAACGCATCGGTCAGATTATCCGCCCAAACCGGTCTTTCGGGCACTGCACTCAATGCAATACCAGCTGCCAAAGCCAATCCTTTGACCAGCTTCCCTGTTGCCGTCCCGCGCATCACCAAATCCTCTCAAATCGAAATTACGCAACCACCAAGGCAGTTTGCGCCGATGTTTTCAAGTAATCAAGGCGTCAAAAAACTTCTATTTATTAACTATAGCGAAAATGCACACTCAGCGCAAAAAGCGGGTAAAACCGGGGCGCTGGCATTAAAGGCATAGCGCCAGGATACTCGGCCCGAGGATTTGTGACCGATTTTTACTGTGCCCAAATCGCCTTCCATAAACAGACAGACAATCCGACCACGATCTTTGAGCTGATCCAGCAGAGTGTCGGGCACCTGTTCCACCCCACCCTGGATCATGATCACATCATAAGGTCCGTGCTCGGCTGCACCCTGCTCTAACGGGCCTGTGTGCACGATCGCATTGTCGGCATCCGCTTCCATCAGCAAAGATTGTGCCTCAGCGGCCAGATCCTCATCCGATTCAACGGCAACCACCAGTTCTGCCATGCGCGCGGCTACCGCGGTCGAATATCCAAGTGCCGGAGCGATATCCAACACCACTTCGTCGTTGGCGATATTCAAAGCATCAAGCATCTTGGCCAGCGTCCGGGGTTCCAACAAGCAACGTCCGGCACCCAATTCGATCAGATCGCCGACATAGGCGGCCTCACGCTGCGCATCTGGCACGAAGTTTTCGCGCTTAACGGTCAGCATGGCATCAATGATCGGAAATTTGGTCACGTCCGAAGGCCGGACCTGCGTATCGACCATAGTAAGGCGTCGTGCTGCGAAATCTGTCATGTGATCGCTCATTCTTTTTCGCTCAGTTATCGGGCTTGTGCCACATCCGACCCCCTGCGGCAACGGGCCAGAGCGCAAATCCGTCCGCGGCAAAAAAGACCTGCCGACACGGCGTCGAATTCGCAGACCGGGACCCCAGAATTGCATGTTAGGCTCTGGACCTTCATTTAGAAAGCTGTTAGAACCCCACCCACACCACGGCAAGTGATTGATTTCACTGGGAAAGGCGAGTTGGCGGAGTGGTGACGCAGCGGATTGCAAATCCGTGTACACCGGTTCGATTCCGGTACTCGCCTCCATTTAATTTCAAGCACTTAGCTCTCTCCTCTCTTTGCCCCATCGGGGGCGTTTACAATAGCGTTTACAGTTTTGCCCTCGCGGCGCTGCTTTTCGCGCTCCAGTAAGTCGAGGACTTCCGCGCTCTCAGCAGGCGAAACGGCGGCATAATGCTCGATCACAGCGGCTGCATAGCGAAGCGACCAACCCATGTGATTTGCGATTTGGTTGAGACCCAAACCGGCCCGGAGAAGCCTTGTGGCTGCCGTTCCGCGCGTATCTTGGAGCCTCAGCGTTGGATCGCTCAGCTTGTCGGCTATGCGGTCCCGGTATCGCGTGATGGCTCGGCTGGCTGACGTTGGCCGGAGCGGCTTCCCCCGGTCATTGACCAACAAAACAAACTGATCCGCAGGTGTTTCATCAATCAACTGCCGAAGCTCGGGCGTCACAGGGATATGTGCCACTCGCCCCCGCTTCTGAGTTCGCACCCGAAAACGATCCATACCGTCAAAGCTTTCAAGGTTGCCTAGCGTCAGACGCACGAGGTCAGCTGGTCTTAGGCCGGTCTCGCATGCGAGCGTCAAAACCCTCTGCACCCAACGCGGCGCGGCCTCCTTCAATGCTCGCTGATCCGCATCGCTCCAAACAATCTCCGCCCGATCAACAGCATAAATGCGGTGCAGCCGGTCACAGTAGTGTGCCGCGATCTTACCCTCATCCCGCGCCCAGTTGAGAATGCGCACTGCGACCGTGCCTGCGTAATCATGCTGCTTCGGCGAGTCTTTCCATTTCGCACGCCACTCGTTGAGTTCACCACGCGACTTCGGGTTCTCCCAAAGCTTCGCCGGATCATCAGCGAACTCATCCGCAAAGCGCAACGCCCACTTTCTATAGTCGGCCTGTGTACGTTCACCATTAGGCATTGCTGTGCTGTCTAAGAAATCGTCCACCATGTCTGGCGTCATGTATTCGGTCGCCGACCGCGCTTTGGCTGCATCGGCGAAGGCAATGAGGAACTCGGGCTCACGCGGCTCCTTCGTTGTTCCCGTCCAGAATTTCGGTCCGCCGCGCCACGCATAGAAATGAAACCGATTGCCTTCGGTTGTCGCGCGACGAACACGATGCACGCCCTTCGGAAGGCTACCCCGCGGCACGTCTTGCCCTCCTTGCCTCGACAAGATCAGTCTCGTTGCTGCTCCGGTCGATGTTGGCCTGCAAACCCTGTGCTTGATCGAGACGCGCACGAACCAGTTTGGGGTCATAGAAATTGGGGTTCCGGCGCACAGGGGTTATGCCGAGGTTGCGGCAGAAGCCACGAAAAGCATCGTTTGGAGCTGCAAAACCTAGAGCAGCCGCCAGATCGTCAGATGAGACCAGTTGGATGCTATGGGCCCCGAACTCCATCTACTAACCTCGTTGCTTGAGTTGTCGCGCTTCGGAGGCGTCGAGTTTCAAGAGATTCTCGATGTGCCCTGCGCTCAAAAGCATGGCACGGCCAAGCGAATAGAACTGACCATGCTCTCGCGCTTTCGATCGCAGCGCCCTTGGAGATACAGAAGCGCCTGACTTGCTTAGCTTTCGACACCATTCCTCGGGTGTAAGCATGTTATCGAGTCCATCCACTTGAATTGCCTCCGTCAGGTTGCTTTCTCCAAGTTTCTACAACTACTTGCACGCTTCCACACAAAACTACTGGCCTTCATAACCTTATGAGTCTATGAGAACATTCGTTCCCACTTGGATCTGATCATGACTGAGGAAGCAAACCCCAAAGCATTCAAGTTCGACTCATCTAGGCGTCGACGGCGGACTACTTGGGATGCAAAACACCAAACAAAAGCCGTTAAGGACTCCTACGATGAAAGGATGGCGGTGCAACGGCAGGCGCTACTTGCCGCCAGTCGAAGTGCTCCATCCATCGCGAATGGCCTCAAGAACTACCGCAAATCACTCGGACTGTCGCAAACTGCCTTCGCTGAAAAATTCGACATAACTCGAAGAGCTCTTTTCAACTACGAGAATGGACTCCGCGCCGTGGGGGGCGAACTTTTGGAGCGCATCGTAGCGTGCGGGGATGTGGAGTTGTCGGACATATTTGGGTTGCCGCCTGAGCCAGCAACAAAAACCTTGCGGTTAGATGACGCCCGCCTGGCCCTCGACCTGTACGCGGCTTGCAAGGCCGAGTATCCCTCGGCACCAGACGAAGACGTTCGCGCCTATGTGGTCCTAGAAACCGCCAACTGGCCTTTATCATTGAAGAGGACAGAGCTAGCGATCAAAAGGATCGCAAGGCGCGCGATGGATCAACTTTCGCATCAGCTAATGCTGAAAGAGGAGCATGCGTCTTCTGACGCAACCGCAACACAATCCGCCGACTAGATAATACTTAGGCCGACTTCGACATCTCATCGATCCTGGCCGCAGCACGCTGAATGCGGGTACGTCTTCTAGACTCATGTGTGGGGCCAACTTTGCGGTACACGAGAAGCTCCGCCATACGGAAGGTGGATCACAGAAAGCACAAACACCTCGTTTGCCCTCCATCAGCTCTAGTGATAGTTGCCAGAGTGCTTACCAACCTCTACAGATTGTGTAAGCAGACAGGGGCAATAAGAAGATTCGTCGACAATGAGAGCAGTGATAACGCCAGGGCACACCCGGCGATATGGCTCCCAAGCATACACCGATGTTCTTGTTATGTTCACACGCAGTGTGTATCAATCACACGACATGCGCGGCCGTAATTGAAGGATACAAGAACACAATGGATACTGCCTCTTCCCCCGTAATCACCGAAGAACCCGAGTCATCTGCCTCATCTCCCAGCGTTGAGCAGGCATCTTCCCGTTATGCATATACTGCCAAATCCGGTCATTACGCTGGACTTTTGCATGGTGACTCCGCCTCCATGCTCAAGACGCTGCCGAGCGATGTCTTCAATGTTGCTGTTACCTCACCGCCCTATTTCTGGGTGAGGGATTACGGCTTCGATGGCCAACTCGGCCATGAAGAATCCGTTGAAGCCTACACTGACGCGTTAATGGGTGTGTTTGATGAGGTGAAACGCACGCTGCACCCCGAAGGCGTTTTCTTTCTCAATATTGGCGACACCTATTATTCGGGTAATGGCCAGCCTCATGGCAGCGATCCCAAATGCTCTTCCCGAAACTTTCTAAGAAAGAAAGTGCGTCCGGTGGACGTCAGCGGATGGGATATCCCCAAGAAGAGTATGATTGGCATTCCGTGGAAGGTCGCGTTTGAAATGCAGCAGCGCGGATGGACGCTCCGCAGCTCCATCATCTGGAACCGCTGCAATGCCTTTGTCGAGCCAACTGCACGCGACAGGCCCTATCGCCAATATGAGTTCGTGTTTATGTTCTCCAAAACACGTTTCTACAGCTTTGATCGTTCAAAGCTTGTCGAAGAGGACGTCTGGAATATCCCCATTGAGCGCAATCGCCGGGCCAAGCACAACGCTGCATTCCCCTCTGAGTTAGTAAGGCGCTGCATTGAAGTGGGCAGCCCGCCAAATGGCCATGTGCTTGATCCCTTCGTAGGTAGCGGCACAACAGCTCTTACTGCAATTGCTAACCATCGCAATGTCGTCGGTATCGATATGAGCGATGATTACATCGATTACGGCCAAGGCATGATCGAGGGCGAAGGATACCAGGCTTCGTCATGGGATAATCTGCAGCAGCGGCTTCAGCAACCATCCGCGCTTTGGGATGAATGGGCCGGAAACCGCCAGAACTTCCGCAAGCCGGGGACTAAGAAGAAAAAAGAGTGACCTGTGCAATACTTCGATATCCCCACCATTAAGACCTCTATCGAAGCGCTTCAGGGGGTCAGTGCGAATTGGCTGATCCCCGCTTTTGTATTTGCGGCCAATGATGTTGGTACGGACGAGCTCGTGGATATGTCCGCAAAGCTCGGAACCGATCATTTTCTGGATCGCTATTTCAATGCCAGCCTTGTCGGGATCGATCCTTTCCCGTCAGGCAATAACCTTCTGCGGCCGCGTCTGAAGGGTATCCGTTGGGATCGCGGCGACTTTGCTGGCGATTACATGATCCGGCAAAACACCAAAATGTGGGGCAATCTCTTCTCCAGCCGTGGCTACCGCGAAATGCGAATGCAGGGCTATCTGGAGGGGGAGAAAACCACCACACGGCTGACCGATGCGTTTCAGGGAGCCTTCGAGGCCGAAATTCCGGCCACCTTCCAGTTTGAAGACTACATGGTCTGGCTCTTTGCCTTCAAGGGCTTTCCAAATGAGATAGATAGCTGGCAAGGACTATACGATCACCTCGTCAAAGACGAGCTGGAGCTTCAGGACTTTCAGGACCCCTACAAAGGACGCTTCAAGCTCAGAGCTGGACGGCAGTGGCCTGAAACCATCAATGAGCGTCCAAGCGATGAAGCGTTCATTTTAGACCTCGCCCCGCGTTTGGCGGCATACCTGACGGAGCCACCCGAAGCGAAAGAACCGGAAGAAGATTCCGCCAAGAAGGAGCTGATGAGCGCAGATGATGCAATTTTGGCCATCATCCTTAATGCCATCGCCAAGAAGACCAGCCATTCTTTCTTGCTTGCTGGCCCCCCTGGTACAGGAAAAACCAAATACGCGCATGACATCGCTGCCTTTCTCACCAAAGGCGACGAGGCCCGCGTCCTGTTCCTCCAATTTCATCCGGCCTTTGGCTATGATGATTTCGTGGAAGGCTTTCGTCCCGTTGAAGCCAAAGGCGATGATGGCGAAGTCAAGGGCGTCACCTATAAGCTCGATCCGCGTCACTTTCTGACCTTCGCGAAGAAGGCCAAGGATGATGAAAGTAATGACTATGTTCTTGTGATCGATGAACTGAACAGAGGCGATGTTGCGCGTATTTTCGGTGAGCTTCTCACCTATTTGGAGCTGGATTACCGCGACAAGGAATTCACTCTCGCCATCTCCGGCACCAAAACCAAGCTTCCCAAGAACCTGATCGTGCTGGCTACTGCGAACCCGTTCGACCGATCCGTTACCGATCTGGACGATGCGCTCTTGCGCCGCTTTATCGTTATCACACTGGAGCCAGACAAAGCCTTTCTTCAAAAATTTCTCAAAGATAATGGCGTTGAAGACCGCGTTCTGTCACGCACCCTGCGTCTCTTTGATGTCCTGAATGAAGCCTTTCCAGCAGGTTTCGGGCATACGAATTTCCTGAACGTAGAGACCATCGATGATTTGGCCGATGTTTGGGAGGGGCGCGTTAAGCTAGGCTTGCAGCGCACATTGTTCCATGATCGCCAGAGATTTGATGGTATCAGGGAAGAAGTTGATCAATTGCTCAAGGTCGATGAACAAGCTGAAGCCGCTGGCGATGATGACGGCGAAGCACCTGCCGAAGCTTAAGGCGAGGCAGTATTTATGACTGAGCCCCGCACACTTGAAATTCAAGAACGCGGCCAGAGATTCTTCCCCCGCACTGATCTGGTGGATGATCGAGGGCATTCGCTTGTTCTTCCCGAAACCCGCGAGCTGAAAGCCCTTGAATTCAAAGATGTTGCCGATGGCGTCAATCTTCAGGCGCTTGGGCTGATCGGCTATCTCCCCCTTACCAGCGCGATCACCCTAAACATCGTTCCCAAGTTTCCAATCCAGAACCTTTGGACCATGCTTGAGGTAGGCGGCGAGACCTATGATCGCATTCTACCAACCATCCGGCGTTACCAGGCGACCGACCAGGCCGCGCCCATTCAGCTTTTGGCGCGCAGCTTTTGTCACTATTTGCGCGGTGCTCTCTCGGCAGGGTTTGAGCGGAGCTACTACCCAAGGACATCCGAAGGCTTCTACAAACCACGCGTCGAGTTTGGGCCGACGATTAGCCGATATCTTTCTCGTGGCAATCCCATCGAAACCGTCTCGGGCGTGTTCGAGTTCGGCCTCGACAGTCCCGTCAACCAGATCGTCAAGGCGGCCTGCCTGCGCTTTGCAAGGGTCTTGCCCTATGAGAAAGCGTGGGACGAAGAACGCCGCCTGATCCACCTTGCTCTCGACACTTTGCAGCGCGTGAAGGAGCACGAGCCAAACGGGCAAGATTTCTTTCTGGACGAGACCGTATCCTTGCGGCTTCGCGGAAACTATGAAGGGCTGTTGCGTGTCTACCAGCTTCTTCTGACAGGCGGCGGGATCGCTTTCACCTTCCAGCCCGGCGGGATGGAGCTTCCGTCGTTTCTGTTTGATCTTGAAGATATTTTCGAGCGCTTCATCCGGCAGACATTTTTGCAGGCACTGCGTCCACAGAAGATAGCCGTTCTGGATGGCAACAAACATCAGGGACGTCTGTTTGAAGACAACAAAACCTATCCCACAAAGCCCGACCTGATCTTCAGGCGCGGCAAAAAGAACATCATCGCTCTAGGTGAAGTGAAATACAAACCAAAGATCAAAGAAGCAGACCGATATCAGATCATCAGTCATGTTACGGCCGCCAAATCGCCTCTTGGCATTCTGTTTTCACCCGCCAATGAAGGTGAAAGCCAACGTCTTGATCGTATCGGACGGCTAGCCACGGGTGCGCAGTTCTACCACTACCGCGTTGACATCAGAGGCGACATCAAGGCCGCACAACAAAAAATGGTGCAGGACGTATCGGCGCTGCTGATGAAAGCGCTCGAGGCTACTCCGGCATAGACGAACCAGCTCTTTTGCACCCGTCCTTCTGAGCTAGATTTGAACGCTATGATGGTTTCCGACCGTTCTTCCAAACATCGCGGACATTTCAGCTCTGATCTTCAAAAATCTCTTTGACAGGATCAACGCAGATCAGCCCCATGCTCCACATCAGCCCAATGCGCATTGACGGGGAGCGTCTTGGCACGTTGCTCGACTTCTCTCAAAGTCACCGGAACATATCCCCACACGTCCACGCCAACATTGACCGAATTGCGGCTGCCGAACCATTGTCCATGAACATGCCCGAAGAGCTGTAACGCCCCCTTTCTCGCTCGATGCCAGGTAATCATGGGGTAGTGGCAAAGCACTGGATTTGGCCCTTTGCCATCGGCCACTTCCGTCAGGTCCGCCACGCTGGTCCATGGCAGCTCACGAGTTGCTTCCCCGTCGTGATTTCCAACGACAAGATGCTGCTCGGCTCCAGGCAGCCGCGCGAATAAACTAGCCAGCCACTGACGATCTTTCGCCTTTGGGCCGAATGCAAAGTCTCCAACTATCCAAAGCACGTCTTCGGGACCAATTTTAGAAGCAAGGTTCTCCAAAAGCACGGCATCCATGTGGCTCGCCGATTTGAAGGGACGTCCGCTATGCTTGATAATGTTCTCGTGCCCGAAATGCGTGTCTGCTGTATACCAGTGGGTCATTTCTACCTCAGTAATCTCTCAGGCCGCCGCGATAACTGGCCTGTCTTTACGCCTTAACTCGGTATTGGATCTCCAAATCGCCATGAGAGACCAAGATCGCGGATCGGCTCAAAGGTCTGATCGCAGATTCGGTACCGGACGGCGCCTTTTCCGCACCTAAGGCGTTCGGTCAACTCGCAATCACAAAGAAAATTCATGATGGCCAGGACGTCAAAAAACGAGATTGACGTCACCGAAGACAGCTCACCAGCATCCAACCCGGCAGAACCTACGCTTCTTTCGGCTTCCATTCGTAGGCTAGTCCAAATCGACATCACTTCAGACCTGGTGGGGGGCCAGTCTTCGGCCCAATCAAGCTGACCGGAAAACGGGCCCTTGGAGCGTTTATTGTATGCTGGGTTTTCAACCTTGATCGCCCTCCGCTCAGCCTTCAACGCACGTTTTTCGTTCGGAAACCACTCAACTTTGATCTCCGACACTTGCATCATCCACGGCTTTTTGGCGTGCCGCGCCGTCCGGCCAGCGACGTTCAAAGATACCCCGACATACAACAGCCGGAGTTCCTCATCGAAGCATCGATAGAGCCCGCATGTTTCGTTTGCACAGTAGACGCTCATTCGTTTCATCCTTTTTTGTCTTAGGTGAATAAGATTACTCGGCTTGTTTTCAGTTCGCCCCTTTCGGACCAGGCATTAGTCTTCAATAAGTTCCAGCCACATCGCGATTTCGGGGCAAGATACTGTTATTGTGAGGCAATTTTCTCGCCTCACTTTGCGCCCATCGTGAAACAGTTGAACATATTGACTGATGAAGAGAGTGAACCAGCCGCGAAGGACAACGCATCACCGGTCGCGATCCGGCGACTTGGCCTTCTCGTTGAAGCTTCTTTGCGATCTCAATGTGGCAAGCGCATTTCGGGCTCTGATCCCGTTTTCGCTTCTCGCAGTTGAGTTGCGCCCTTTTCCGGCAACGTCTCTTTGGCTTTCCATTCCCTTTCCCTCCATATGAGTTCGCAAATTCTCCAGCGGACCTGCTCGGTCGCGTTTTGCGGATGTCTCATTTTGCAAGTCTGGCCTGCCGGTATCCCGGCGCGTGTTGCGCCACTTTGATTGCAGTTCACCACGCTCGACCTTCTGTCGCGTCATGAGGACGTGACGGTCCGCGTGAAAACGGGCACATGCGTCGCGGTAGTCTTGCAACCGACCCTCTTGAAGTTGTTTTAGCTTCGGCATGAAGGGCTGATCATGCCACCGCTTGAAGGCTTCCAGTTCCTGCTTCTCCAAGCTTTGGATTGTTGCGTTCCTGAGCTCCGGATTCTGTAGATTGATCCAAGTCAGGCGCGCTAAGCCCGCGTTCTTGAATTCCTTTTCTCCTGATGCGCGCTGCAACTGAGCCGCCTGGATGGAAAGAGAAAACCTTCCATAGAATGTACTGTCGAGCTTCTCGAACTCGCGCCGTCGACGCTGCTTGTCACGACCGTACTGCTTCCAAAGGCCCTTATGCTGTTTGTTGAACTCCTTGCGCGCATCACGGAACTTGTTACGCCAATCTTCTCGTAGACCGCGCTTCTCGGCATGGTAGCGAGCGCTCAGATCGGCCCGCTCCTGTTTGTGTCGCGCCCGTTGCTCTTTTGAACGCTGTCGCAGGTTCTGCGTCCGGCTGCTGTCTTCCCGCCGCAGATGTTTTCGTCGGACGTAGTCTCGCCGTTCGTCAGAGTTGTAGCGTTGTCTTAGCCGATCTTGTCGCTCATGCTTTGCCGCCCGGTTGGGGCTCACGATGTTTCCGCGATCTCGCTCGTACTCGTAGGCCCATCGATCCAAAGCGCGGTTTTCGTTGGGGCCGCATTTGGCCAGCTTGCCGGTTTCTGGGTTCACGCGATTGACCACCAAATGAATATGAGGATGTCGCGTGTCGTTGTGGCAGACGATGACGGCTTGGTGTTCCTCCAAACCGATTGCCCTGAGCGCCCCATTGGCCGCCCGCTCCATCTCGGCGCGGTCGAGAGATGCGGCCTCGTCTGGATGCCATGACAACGCGAAGGTCTTCACAGGTGTCTTCGCCTTGCGACCTGAAGCTTGAACGCCCGCTTGCTTCTTCAGCCGATCCGCATCCTTCGCTGTCGCAACCATGACAGCAGTAGCGACATCGGGTCTGTCCGTCGCGAGGTTGCGCGTCGATGTCCAAGCGACACGATCCCCGCTTGCGCGATGCATGGTGTCGCCCGGCTGCTTTCGGTCGTGCATGTAGTACGCCATCGCGCCTTTGAAGCTCATGCCGGGGCTGTGATCCGCGAAGCTGTGATTCATGGATCGCCTCCTGCGACGAGGCGCTCGATGGCGACCTGAACCGCTGACAAGGTTTGTCCGAAAAAGCGCGGTAGAGGTTCTCCCCGATTGGCTGCTCGGGCGATCTGGTTGAGGTTCACACCGACACGGTTCAACTCAACCAATGCTTCCGCATTCACCTGCTGAGGCTTGGTCGAGGCGGCAACGCGATGTCCGAGGATCGCACGGCGACAAAAGCCGGAAAGCGATAGTCCCGACTGCGCGGCACTCACCTCGACGCCCGCCCGCTCGAACGTGGTCAGGCGGATGCTGACAACAGTCTCGCGTCCCTCCCCTGGCGCGGCCTTGGGTCGGCCAATAGGCTTGCCCAAGTCAGTCATTGCGACCTCCTGAATGAGGCTCGCGTCGCGCAGCGACAAGCGTTTTTGTTTACAAAAACTATGCTTGCTACCCAAGTCCTGAAAACGGTCATGACTGGTAGACCGATATGGGCGTGAGGTACGTGGTTTCCTGCCCGGCCAGCTTGACGAAACCTTGCAGCGTGGGGAGGGCAGTTATCTCAGAAGCGAGTACGACGCGCGCCACTTCCTCGCTGACGGACCGGTTTGTCGAGCGTTTGCCGTCACCGCCGGACGATTGTCCTAGCTTCATTATCTGAAAGCGGGCGTCGCCAATCAGTCGCGATTGCCGCTCGGCAGACACGGCGTCTGTGGCGCGCAGGATGACCTTATTCGACAAGCTGTTGGTGATCGTGATTGCGCCGTTGCGACCGTAGAGATGTTCGACCTGCTCATAGTTCTGGATGCCGACCACGACTCGGAAGCCTGTCTTCCGAAGCTCGGTGACGGCCGTCTTGAGCGACGGAATTTCACCAAGCCCGGACAGCTCATCAATGATGATCCACACACGATTGTCACGGTTCTCCCCCAGATCGCAGACGGTCGTGATGATCTGATCCAGCCAGCATGAGATGAGGTTCTTTGACTCTGGCAGCTCGCGCTTGCGATATGGAATGAAGATCGACGGGCGGTCATGGCCCTTTTCGACCCATTCCCGAACGGAAAAGCTGCCAGGCTTGAGATGCTCCCAGAACTTCAAGGTCTCGTAGAATGTCATGCGGACATTCCCGAGCGCCTTGTCATTCACGCCAAGCGAAGACGCAGATGTACCGTGTATGAACGGCGCAAGAGCTTCCGCATCCGCACCCGTCAGCAGATGGAAAAGCTCTTGGTGGTCGAACCTGTCGCCCGCATCCTTCACAATGCGCTCGTAACCGCGAGCCGTCGCTGCGAACATCGCTTTGGCCATCGCATGCCACTGCTGCGCCTCTCCCGCGCCGTCCCCGACGAACGATTGCGCCAGAGCCGACCAATCGGAGGGAGAACGCACCTCGTTTTGCGGCAACCAACCCGGCGAGGCGGGGTCGAACGGCGACAGAATGATGTCATCCGGTCGTCCGAATGATTTCCAAATGTCGTAGCCTGTATCGACAACCACAACGGTGTCTCCTCGGGCTCTCAGGAAGGCAACCATGCTCTTGAGCAACTGCGTCTTTCCAGTGCCCGTAGCTCCCTCGATGAGCGTATGGAGGGATTCAAGCTCCGTCGGCATGGTCACATTGCCCAATGGCACGCCTTTGGCCTCCATGGGCCGCTCCTGGATGCTGACTTGCGCGCCGCCTTTGTGCACCCTCTGAACACTTGGTGTAGCTGGCGAAATCATCAGGTAGACGATGCCGAAGATGACCGAGAACAGGCCTCCCAGAAACATCAGAAAGACGCCTGGCCAGCCGCTTGGATCGTTCTGGCCCAATGGTTCCATCAGAAAACCGATGGTCAGCAGCGCGCCGCACGGGAGCAGAAGAAATCGGAGGATAAACTGACGATACTGCCGCTGATAGGCGATGCCTTCGTTGTGCGCGATTTCGGCTTCTTCTTTGGTGATCATTGATTGCCCTCCTTCAAGCCGCGACGGCGAGTTCGGGCGCGCTGCGGTGCGCCTCGATCAACTGCCGAACAAGTTCGATTTGCTGGTCTCTAAGATGGGTCCCGCGCCTTGCAGGACAGAGGTCGGGAAGCTGATAGCATCGCCGTCCTTCATGGATCACTTGGGGCAACGAACGATGCAGTGATGGCAGTCCGTACGCTCTCAGAGCGTCGTCCCACTCCCGCTCGAAGTATCCACCTCCGCCGGGGACGAACCTGAGTGCCTCGCCGGACTGCCTGCCATTTGGCAGGTCCGGCGACTGCGCGAGCCGTGCCTTTTGTTCTTTGGATTGTTCCTTATAGGAAGGCCCATGAGTGCCCCCTTTTTGAGGCACGGATGAACCCTTTTTTTGATCCGAAAGGCCCACCTGCGCACCCTTTTTCTTCGGGCGGAAAGGCACAATCCTATAGGGTGAGCGCAGGATGTACCGCGTGCGATTGCCTGCGCCACGACCCTCCGTGCGGGACAGCCAGCCAGCGGCGACCAGTTCCTTGATGGCGCGCTTGACCGTTGAAAGCGCCATCTTGAGATACTCGGCCAGCGTCTTCATCGCTGGATTGATCTGGCCAGTCTCGTCATTGGCGAACTGAACCGACAATGCAGCGGCGACAACTTGAGAGGATGAGTTGAGGGCATTAACCTGGAGGACCGCCTTCAACCATTCAAAGCGATTGAGCTTAGACATGGGCACCTCCCGCGATTGCGTTGAGGGCCGCGAACGGGTAAACATCGGTTGTAGATTGAAGACCAAAGCCGTTGAGGTGGGTGGCCGCCCCCTCGACGGTTTTTCCTTTCTGGGGACTTGCAAGAGCCCGAAAACCGTTTACCGTTTCGGTGTAAGCTGTTGATTTCCTGTCGTGAACAAACGGGGTCCGTTTACAGAAAATCCGTTTGGAAACAGGCCCCACTGGCGGATTGCAAATCCGTGTACACCGGTTCGATTCCGGTACTCGCCTCCAAATACTCTCAAATTCATAGCACAGGCCTGCGTGGTTCGGACTGGTGACTTGATATCTTCCACCTCCAAAACGCTGGTTTCGCCAGAGTGGACCGCGAGACATCAGGTTGCTTGTGATTGAGCTTACTTCCAAAAAACCATGACAACTTGCCGGGCATCACCTAGAAATACGAGTTACGCTCTCGACGAAAGGACCCTGGTGACCGCGTGGAACAATTGACATTCACCTACGAAATGGGCGTCGTCTGCGCGCTGCTGGCTTTTACTGTATTCCTCTTTGTTTCGGAAATCGTCCGAATTGACCTCTCGGCCATTCTGGTCCTCGTTCTGATTGGCCTTCTGAGCTATTTGCCTGGTCTGGGCAATCTGGCGGACGTCCCGCACCTGTTTGATGGATTTGCTTCAAACGCGGTGATTTCGATCATCGCAGTTATGATCGTTGGTGCCGGTCTGGACAAAACCGGCATCATGAACAAGGTCGCCGCAGTCATCCTGAAGTATGGCGGAACGGCCGAGAACCGGGTGCTGCCGATCATTTCGGGGACCGTAGGTGTTATCTCGTCCTTCATGCAGAATGTGGGCGCGGCAGCGCTGTTTCTACCGGTTGTCAGCCGAATATCATCACGATCCGGGATCCCTTTGTCGCGTCTGCTGATGCCGATGGGGTTTTGCGCCATCCTCGGCGGTACGATGACCATGGTGGGGTCGTCACCGCTGATCCTGCTGAATGATCTGATCCAGACCGCGAACGACGGACTGCCGGACGATCAAAAGATGCAACCCTTTGGATTGTTCTCCGTCACTCCCATTGGCGCTGCGCTGATCCTTACCGGTATCGCTTATTTTCTATTGCTGGGGCGCTGGGTTTTGCCGGGCGACGCAGGTTCGGACAGCACCGGAACCAGTCAGGGGACACAGGAATATCTACAGCGCGTTTACGGGCTGAAAGCGGATGTATTCGAAGTGGTTGTCCCGGCAGACAGCCCGCTCGTGGGGCAGATTCTGGCGGATATAAATTACGAAAACCATCTCTATATCATTTCGACTTTCTATCGCGGTAAAACCTCGATGGTGCAGGTGTTGACAGCCGAGATTGCCGCCCCGTGTCGGCTGGCCATTGTGGGGCGCCGATGGGTGGTTGAGAAATTCGCCGAGAAATACGGGCTGACAGTTCTTCCGGATCTGGATGTGTTTGTCGAAGAGTTCGCCCCCACCAACGCAGGCATCGCCGAAGTCGTGGTAACCCCGGACAGCAAACTGATCGGAAAGTGCCCGCGCGAGCTGTTGTTTCGCAAGACCTATGGGATGTCCCTTCTGGCAATCCATCGCGGTGAAGAAACGCTCAGCCATGTTGAGACCGAGGATCACGAATCCACGCAGATCGGGCTTGAGAAGTTTCACGCGGGCGACATGTTGGTGGCCCATACCCGTTGGGACAACCTGATGCGGATCAAACGGGATCCTGATTTCGTTGTTGTGACTTCGGATTTTCCGCAGGACGAACTGCGCCCGCAAAAGGTGGGTTGGGCGCTTGCTTTCTTTGCGATTTCGCTATCGATGATCCTGTTCACCGATATCCGCCTCTCTCTTTGCCTGCTGACCGGAGCAGCCGGGATGATGCTTTCAAAAGTGCTGAGTGTTGATGAGGCGTATCGCGCTGTGGGATGGAATACGGTCTTTCTGCTGGCTTGTCTCATCCCCTTGGGTCAGGCCGTTCAGAATACTGGAACGGCGGCGTGGATAGCCCAACAGATCATGACCATTTTGGACGGTTGGCCAATTTGGTCGCTACAGACCGGCGTAGCCATTCTGGCCACCGCATTCTCGCTCGTGATGTCGAATGTCGGGGCGACGGTTCTGCTGGTTCCTCTGGCGGTATCGATCGCTGTCGCAGCGGGCGCCAGCCCGGCGCTTTTCGCGCTGACCGTGGCGATTTCGACATCGAACAGTTTCATAATCCCCACCCATCAGGTGAACGCGCTGATCATGGGGCCTGCCGGTTACAAAGTGACCGATTTCGTCCGCTCGGGCGGAGTGATGACGTTCCTCTTTCTCATCGTTTCACTCGTCATGCTCAACCTGCTGTTCTGAGCATGTTTGGGTTGGCGAGTTAACACACGCCACACGGTCACGCGGGGTATGTCCGGCGCGTGACCAAGGGCGTCAGATATATCGGCCGATACATCCCGTTCGCGCAGGACATCGATTGCAACGGCTGCAAGTTCGTTCAGTCTGCCCCGCTGACTGGGACGACCTGCCGGTTCTGATTGAGCTATCGCCGTTGGCGAGCGCCCGGCGGACCGGCGAAACCGCCCACTGGATACTCAAACTGCAAAAAAAGATGGATTTTGTGGTTATATCTTCTGACCTTCGGCAAGGCTGGGGTTAGACTTTTTCACAGATGTGTGAGAGATTTAACGAGCCGCTTTTTGGTGTGGAGAGTGGATATATGGTCCCGTTTCGGTTGTTTGGTTTAATTGTATTCGTTCTGGTCATGGGAGCTTGGACGCCAGTTGCTTTGGCGCAAGATACCGAAAACCCGTCAGCCGATACTGAAGAGCCTCCGCAAACTGCGGCGACGTTGCGAAAGATTCTGGCTCTGTTGGAAGAAGAAATCACCCGTGCTCAATCTACCAAATCCGGATTGATCGAAGATATCGCCAAAGCCGAAGCCGAACTTTCCGAGCTACAGGCGCAGATCACGTCGGTGGATTCTGAACGACGTGACAATGCCTCGCGACTGGCTGAACTTGAAGAAGCACGCGGCCTGCTGGAACAGGAAAGCGAGGCCAGCCAGAACGCAGTTGCCGAGCGGCGGCAGGAACTGGGCCAACTTGAGGCTTCAACACAGGCCGCTGAAGTTCGGCTTGCCGACCTCAATGTGCAGATTGAGACAGCAGCGGCCGAGGTTGGCAATCTGGAGCAAGTAAAGCTCGAGATGCGCGATCTTCTGACCAAGATGGAAGCCGACCGGATGTTGGCCGGTGAGCTTGCAGCCGATGTAGAGAATCTGACCCGCAGCCAGTTAGAGGCGAATACCGAGCTTGATGCGCTGAAGGAAACACTGGCACAAAACAGGTCGAGCCTTGAAGGTGTAACCTCGGACCTCGCTGAAAAACAAAACGAACTTGCGCAGATCGCTACTACGCTAGGTGAACAGCAAGCTGAGATGGCGCAGGGGCAGGCAAGCCTGTCCGACCTTCGCGAGAGCATTGCCAGCGCGACAGAGGATCTACAGGGTCTTCAGAACGCGGTTGACACCCGGCGCGCCGAGGAAGAGGCGCTGACAACTGCAATCGCGACGGCAACAGCGCGCGAAACGGAACTCAACGCTTCGCTCAATACGCTTCAACAACAAGAGACAGCATTACGTGACGAGATTGAGTCGCTGACCTCGGAAAGCAACGCGCAGTCGCAGAATGCCGCGGAAATCGCTTCTGCGGAACAAGCTCTGCAGGCGCTTTCCGAACAGAAAGCCTCGGTGGATGCAGAACTGGCGCGCAGTACGGAACAGCTGGAAGGCCTGCGCACTAATATGAGTGAGACCGAAGCCGCATTGGAAGCAGCGCTTGGTAGCCGATCATCGGCAGAAACAGAGTTGGCCGCGATACAGGAAGAGCTTGAGACGGCGCGAAGCGAGCTTGATCAGGCCCAGACTGAACTGGCCGAAAACCGTGAAGCAATGTCGGTCGAAATGGCGTCTTTAGAGGACGCTCGATCGAGTGCCGAGGCTGCCGTAGCAACCGCTCAGGAAGAACGGGCCACTGCAGAAAACCAGTTGTCCGAAATTCAGAACCAACTTGCTGCTTTGCAGGAACAGGAAACCGAGACGCAGCAGCTGGTCACGGACAAGTCCGCGATTGAAAGCGAACTGGCTCAAGCACGGCAATCGCTTGAGGCCATCCGCGGGGAAATCGGCGAAGCAGAAGCCCAGCGGGCAACTGCGACCGAAGGGCTTGAAGCAATACAGGCCCAAACTGCCTCGGCCCAGGATAATTTGACCCGGCAAGAGGCCGAATTGGCCGAGTTGAACACGGCCTTGCAAACCCTGTCAGACGAAGTTAGCTCGGGAGAGCAAAGCAAGGTAGATCTCTATGCTTCACTGAACGATCTGCGCACCGAACGAGAGCAAAAGGCTAGTGAGCTTGCCGTGGCGCAAGAGGAGCTTACGCAATTACAAGCAGCAAATGATACGCGATCACAGGAGGCAGCCGATCTTGAAGCTGCTTTGGCAAACCTTCGCACCGAGTCGGAATCGGTAACCACAAGCCTTACGGAGGCGACCAGCGAGCGCGATTCAGTCAGCGCGCAGATTTCAGAACTTGCAGCCCAACGCGATGCATTGCTCGCTGAGACGGAAGCCGCTGCCGAGGAGCGCGACCGCGCTGCGGAACTGGTTCAACAAGCTGCAACGGCTGAAACGGAATTGAATGCGGTTCTCGATGAAATCGCCATTGCGCGGGATGAGTTGGACCGCGCCAACACCGAAACTGCCGAACTGATATCTGAACGCGAGACCGCGGCGTCCGAGATTGCGGAACTGGCTGAGATCAAGGCCCAAGCAGCACAAGCCTCGCAGGCCGCGCTTGAGGAGCAACAGACCGCATTGCTGCAAGCCGAAGCGCAGGTGGCCGACACACGGGCTGAACTGGAGGCGCTTCGCGAACAAGCGTCGTTGTATCGAGGCCAACTGTCGAACCTTGCCGCAAGTCTGCAGGCGTTGGAGGCACCGGCCATTGCTGAAACAACGCAGCCTGCACCGGTTGCAGTCGCGCCTGATGAAGAAATCGCTGTGGAAACGCCGGAGCCCGAACCGCCGGCTGCCGAAATCAGCCGGGCCTCTGGTCCGCAGATATCCATTGACGTTGTACGCACGGTCCTGAGCGGCGCACCCGGCCTCGGCGGCCTTCCACGTGGTGTCGTCGACGCGCTGGCGGCGGAACTGGCAAGCGGAACCTGTGCAGTCGACGCTCTTCAGGCCGCTACCGGAACAGTCAATCGCCAGATGCTGCTGCATTTGGTGCGCTCAGGAGAGTTCTGTTAGTTTCTATTGGTGATTTAGAGGGAGGTAAGACATGAATTTGTTCAGGCTGGGGAAGCTGCTGACCAGAACCGTCCTATTGGCGGGCCTGAGCCTTGTGCTGCCCGCGACTGCTTCGGCATTCGAGCGCAATATCCTGACCGGAGGGCCGACAGGCACCTATATTCAGATCGGTGGGGATCTGAGCGGTTTGGCCGCATCCTGCGGGATTGAGTTGAATGTCCGCGAAAGCGCCGGATCGCTCGAGAATTTTCTGGGCGTCCGTCAACGTCGCCACACTCAGTTGGGCATCGTGCAAAGCGACGTGCTCGAATATCTCAAAACCTATTCCAGCGAAGACCCCGAGATCGCGCGCGCCATTTTCGGCGTCCGCATCGCATTTCCGCTCTATAATGAAGAGGTGCATATTCTTGCCAAGCGCGACATCAACACTCTTTCGGACCTGAATGGTCGCAAGGTTGCGGTGGGCGTTGAAGACAGCGGCACCTTTCTGACCTCCTCTCTGGTTTTGGATCTGGCTGGTGTCACCCCGGCTGAGCGTCTGACCATCAACGCCGATACATCGCTGCAGATGCTGCTTGATGGCAGCATTGATGCATTTTTCTACGTTGCGGGCGCGCCGACAAAGCTGTTCCAGACCGACCAGATCGACCCGGAAAAGCTGCATCTGCTCTCTGTGACCGATCCGACTCTCTCTGCCGTTTATACACCGTCCCAGATCGAGGCCGGCACCTATCCATTCCAGCAGGAGACCATCGACGTGGTGGCGGTAAAAGCGGTACTCATGACCTATGAGTACACGCCAGAGCGGAACGGTTATCACCGGGCCAGCTGCAACTCTGTCGCTGATGTAGCGCATCTGATCGCGAAAGAATTCCAGACGCTTCAGCAATCGGGTCATCCCAAGTGGAATGACGTCGATCTCAACGACATTCCACCGGGCTGGAACATCGCACAATGCGTGAATTTGGGTCTGAGCGAGAATTATCAGCTCGATTGCGGTCCAACCGAAGTGCCCGCACAGACATCCATCGAAAGCGAAGCCAACTCCGCCTATCGCGCCCGCATTTGCGCGGTCATCGGATGTTAAACAAGGATCGGGCTGGAGATTTACTTCAGCCTGATTTCCATCCAGGGTGAGGCCACTTCCCGCCCGTTCTGATCGAGCGCAATAACCCGCCACGTCCGCGCCGCCTGAGGCGGCCTCAGCCGCAGCGCAGATGTTGAAACTTCAGCCGAATAGAGCGCCGTATCACTGAACGTCGATGACAATTCGATGCGATAAGCCGAAGGGTCAGCCCCTTCGCCACTGGTCCAGACCAGTTGCAGCGACCCATCGGGCATCTTCTTCGAAAACAGCGGCGTAGGCACCGAGACCGGCCCGCTCTCAGTGGTGGATTGCATGTCTTCCAGACGCGCGGCAGCGCCCTCGATTCCCGAGGCAGCCCGGTTGTACCAGACGCGTGCGAGCGTAAGATCCACAGGCACGCCCTCTCCGGTCTCATAGATCTGCCCAAGATAGTAGGCCGAGCGTTCGTGCCCCGAAAGCGCCGCAAGCGCATATCCGACTGCGGCAGCGTCCGGAGCGGTATCTGCCAGTTCCAGCGCCGCCAGATACTGACCGTTTGCAGAGGGTACAGCCCCGGCCAGAGCGCCCGAGATCCGCTCGACCCGCGCTTCCGCTGCAGCTGCTGTGCCCGGTAATAGCCGCCTAAGTACCGAAGTCCCTCCACCCGCATTGACCGAGCTTGCGACAGCTTCACGTGTCGTCGCCTCTTTTCGTTCCCCCGAGAACCCACCTACCCCAAACAAATATGCCGCAGTCCCAGCCCCAATCAGAGCAATTGCACCTAATGCGAACCCCGTTTTGCGACCAAACTTGCTTTTGGCCGGTTCAGTCGAAACATGCTCTTCGTTATCGGTGTCTGATACGCTCTGCAGAATACCTGCTACATGATTGGCGCGCGCCAAAAGCTCTGCATCGGTTGGCACATGGCGCAGGCCTTCTTGATCTCCGCTGGTTCTATCATCCGCATCGGGCGTTCTGATCAAAGAGGCAATCCGGCGCACCTCTGCCTTGTCGAGTTCCGCGGTATCAGCGCTGCTACCATGCTGCTTCAATGCCTCGCAAAAGGCGTCCAACTTGGCCGGAATACCGTTTGAAATCACGAACAGTTCTCGGGTCGCGCCTTTGTCGAATGAGCGGTTTTCCAGACCCACCTTGCTTAGGCGCATGCGAACATAGCCGCCGACGTCCTTCTCGTTCATGCAATCCAGGGTAAAGGCCGGACCAACAAGGTCCGGCCTCACGCCGGACAGAATATCAGCCATTCCCGTTTGGCCTACAAAGACGAGCTTAAGCAACGGTCGCTGGTCGACCAACTGGTCACACAAATCGCACAACGCGCCAAGATACAGATTCGACAGGTCATCTGCATCATCGACCACAAGCACCGGAAACCGCTGCGCGGCATGCAGTGACTGCAGCAGCGAGATCAGTTTTTCACGGCTCTGCTCGGCACTCGCAGTAGGGTTCTGTTTTGGGTTGAATGCGGTCAGCACATCCCAGAACACTTCGCCCGATAGATGATCCAGACCCTTGAGCATCCGAATGACAAAGGCCGTGGTGTTGGTCGAAATCCTGTCGCGCACCAGCAGGGTCCGTCCAGTTCCGGTGCGGCCGACAAACAAGGTCATCGGCACGCGGCTGGCCACCGCGAAATTCAACCGCTCCCGCGCGAGTTCGTGTGCCTGGCTCCAATAGATCGTGCTGGACTGTTCTGATACGACCGCCCTGCCCGAAGAGTCTGTCGGTTGCGCCCTATTGCCTTCCATAACCCCCAAACTCGCAGTTCACGCCGACTGTTTCAGTGCAATGGCCTCGTCAACCCGAGGGCAAAGATCTGAAGGCTTCAAGGCAGAAAGCCATTGTCGAAACGTGCGAAATCCCCACATCAATCCGCAACAGGCAGCTCAATTCCCAGCATGCTGCAGCAATAATTGGTATAGTGTCGCAAAGTCGGTGGAAAATCTAGGCTGCGGACAGATATCTCTTAACGCAAAGACAATTTAGATATTTGATGAGCATTGAACACTCATACAATCAAGCAATCCTATGTGCGGTTGGGCTGTTCAAGTGGCGGCGCTGTCAGACAAATTCGACCAGTCTCAGTGTGCCGCGGAAACCGCGATCCTAACCAGAACAAAGTTGACGCCACTCGCTAAGAGCGGCGGTGCGCGTCAGCTTGAAAGTGTCCCTGCTGGTGAGCGACCTTTCCTGGTTGAAGTGGTTGTAGATGGAGGAGTGGACGAAGGCGAATTTCTGCAAACTTCGCATGCGCCTGAAACGCTGCATCGCGCGTTCACGTCGTCGAAACGGCAGGTGTGAATTCTCGACGCGGTTATTGAGCCACCTGCCCGTCTGCTGTTTTTCGAGTGCACCCAGTTCTCTGAGAGCGGCCCGATACGATGCGAAGCGATCCGTGACGACGGTTGCCGCTTTGCCGTGTCGCTTCATCAATTTCTTGAGGAATTTCAGTGCTGCCTGCTTGTTTCGGCGTTTCGTGACAACGGCTTCCAGCACCTCGCCCTCGTGATCAACAGCCCGCCAAAGATAATGCCGCTTGCCAATCACCTTCACGAAAACCTCGTCCACGTGCCACTTCCATTTGGAGTATGCTCTCAATTGCTGAACACGCTTTCTTCGGATCTCAGAAGCAAACATCGGGCCAAACCTGTTCCACCAATATCGGACAGTTTCGTGGCTCACGTCGACGCCTCGCTCACGCAGCAGATCTTCGACATTCCGAAGCGAGAGCGGGAAACGGATGTACAGTTTCACCGCAAGGCGGATGATCTCGGGTCTGGTTTAGAAATATTTTAAAGAGGCAGGTTTGGTCATCGACCGAAGCTACGCAACCGCCCTACCCGTCTCAAGGCAAGTTCTTCTGACAAGACCAAGCAGACTCTTTTCGGCATCCTGTTTGCTTCATTCAGGCTCGTATGCTGAAAAATTTCTGGTTTAATCGTTCAAGCAACGTGAAGCTCAAGTTCACCGCCTGCTGGACCTTAGCAAACCTACAATGTTTGGGTATGGTGCTGAATACCACCGCCTATGAATAACGTGTCAAATGCTCTTGCAACGTGTGTCATATGGATGTCGCGGATAGCTTGCAAAAGGCACGCTGGCCAACCAACTTGAGAGGTGCCCAATGTCTTTCTCTAATCGTCCACTATTTTCGCGCCGCCAATTTCTCTCCACAACTGCTATCGGTGCTGCTGCAATTACACTGCACCCTTTCTCGGCTGCTGCAGCCAACAATCAGGCGCATCTTCGGATCATGGAAACAACCGACATCCATGTCCATGTGTTTCCCTATGACTATTATGCCGATAAGCCCCGCGACACGGTGGGCCTGTCCCGCACGGCCTCGATCATCAATGAAATCCGCTCTGAGGCGACGAACTCGCTTTTGGTTGATAACGGAGATTTTCTGCAAGGCAATCCGATGGGCGACTACATCGCCTATGAACGCGGCATGAAAGAGGGGGATAGCCACCCAATCATCACTGCATTCAACACGGTGGGTTATGATGCAGCCACGCTGGGCAATCACGAGTTCAACTATGGGCTGAACTTTCTTGAGACCTCTTTGGCAGGTGCGGATTTCCCAGTGGTTCTGGCCAACGTAGCGAAAGAGAAAGGCGCAAGCCCGCGCGATGACAAGACGCTTGTTCAGCCTTACGCCATTCTCGACCGCGAGATCGAAATGGGTGACGGCACGAAACATCCGATTAAAATCGTTGTGATTGGCTTTACGCCTCCACAGATCATGAACTGGGATCGCAAGCATCTGGAGGGCAATGTCGAAGCGCGGGATATCGTCGAGACGGCACAGGCATATGTGCCTGAGATGCAGGAACAAGGCTGCGATCTGATCATCGCGTTGTCGCATTCCGGAATTGGTGATGCCAACCATGTAGATGGTATGGAAAACGCGTCGGTTGTGCTTGCCGGTGTCGAAGGGATCGACGCGCTGGTCACAGGACACAACCACTTGGTCTTTCCTTCGCCAACATTTGCAGACCGTGCCGGTATCGATGTCGACAAGGGCACGCTGATGGGTAAACCCGCCGTTATGGGCGGCTTCTGGGGGTCGCATCTTGGCCTGCTTGATCTGCTGCTGGAAAGGGACGGAAATGAATGGCGGGTGGTGTCCACCACATCCGAGGCGCGGCCCATTTCCAGAAGAAACGAGGATCGCTCAATCACCGCTTTGGTCGGAGATGATCAGCGTGTCCTTGACTCGGTTGCGACAGATCACGACGAAACGCTGGCCTATGTACGTCGCGCTGTCGGCAAGACCTCGGCCCCGTTGCACAGTTATTTCGCTCTGGTCGCAGATGACCCATCTGTCCAGATCGTATCGATTGCGCAAAAGTGGTATGTCGAAGAGATGCTTAAAGGCACTGAACATGAAGGCCTGCCGATCCTGTCAGCGGCAGCGCCATTCAAGGCCGGTGGCCGCGGTGGACCAGAGTATTACACCGATGTTCCCGTTGGCGACGTTGCCATCAAGAACGTTGCCGATCTTTATCTCTATCCGAACACGGTGCGAGCAGTCCGCGTGAATGGTGCGCAGGTCAGGGGCTGGTTGGAACGTTCGGCCGGTATGTTCAATCAGGTGGAGGCCGGATCAAAAGATGCGATCCTGCTGAATTCGGAGTTCCCGTCCTACAACTTCGACGTGATGGATGGTGTGACCTACCAAATTGACCTATCCCAGCCCTCACGCTTTGGACCGAAAGGCGAGGAGATTAACCCAGACGCAGCGCGAATTGTGAACCTCACCTACAATGGCGAACCGGTCAGGGATGACATGGAGTTCATCATTGCCACCAACAACTATCGCGCATCAGGCGGCGGATCATTCCCCGGCGCGTTGGGTGACACAATCATATTCGAAGCCCCGGATACCAACCGCGACGTCATTGTGCGCTATATCGTAGAGCAGGGCACGATCGATCCAAAGGCAGATGCCAACTGGTCTTTTGCGCCGCTTTCGGACACCACGGTGTTGTTCGAGACTGGCCCAAAAGCGCGGGATTATATGGGCGACGTTAAGGGTGTCACAATCGAGGATGCCGGAGAAGGCGCCGACGGTTTCGCAACCTTCCGGATCAAACTCTGATTCAATGTGAGCACGAAAATCACCCGCCACCAAATGAAGCCGGTGGCGGGCTTGCATTGATTGACCGTCGGTCCAAACTGGTCGTTCGCGCAAACCCCAAGTGCGGCCCATCAGACCTGTCGTTCGCTGCAGATGCGAATTGGCGGCAAATTAGCCTCAATGCCGACCGCACAATGCTGTCGAGCTTGTCGGCAGTACTAAGACCCGCTCTTTGGTCAAAAATAGACCTATGGTTCCGAAACGCGCACAGGTAATTATTTGGTCGGTTTTTGTCTCCTTGACTGAACATTAATCCATGGTTGAATCTCGCAATCAATTTTCAAACGTCCAATCGTGGGCGCAGTGGAACAGATGGCCGAAACACTGATCACATCTGAGTTAGATTTCGAGGTAGATGGCAAGCAGTCAGGTTATCTCCGCGTGCCTCACTCGGTCGATCGCTCAGCCTACGGTTGGTTGCCCGTGCCAATCACAATCCTGCGGAATGGAGAAAGCCCGACTCTGATCATCTCTGCCGGTGTGCATGGCGATGAGTACGAAGGTCAAATAGCGGTTGCAGAACTGGCAAGTGATCTGGCCGTCGATGACATTCGGGGACGTTTGATCCTTCTGCCGATGGTGAACGCACCAGCGGCGGAAGCTGGACGTCGGGTGTCCCCGATCGATGATGGCAATCTAAACCGTATTTATCTAGGAAACCCCAAGGGGCTCCCTTCAGAAATGATCGCTCATTTCCACGAAGAAGTGCTATTGCCGCTTGCCGACTTTGCTGTGGATCTTCATTCGGGCGGAGCGTCCTTGGTTTACCCCGCAACACTCTTGCGCGGGCCGGGGCATACACCCGAAGAAGAAGCGATGTTGCAGAAGCTCACGAAGGCTTTTGATCTTCCTTTTTCTTAGGTCTTCACCAGCGGTGGAGGCAGAAACAGCACCGCCAGAACAGCTATGGGCGCTTCCAATCGCAAAGGTGTAATCAATCTGATGGCCGAGCTTGGCGGCGGAGACGTAGTGGACCCCGAGGTCTTGTCGCTCACGCGCCGCGGGTTGCGTCGAATACTGCATATCCTCGGAATGTTGCCAAATTATGTGCCTGATGCCCAACGCGGGACACGCGTTCTGCATGCAAAGGGATCAATCTACGTATATGATTCCGGCCTGTTCGAGCCGCTGAAAAACATTGGCGAAGCAGCGTCCACGGGAGAAATCCTCGCCAAGATCCATCATCCAGAAACACCGGGGCGAAAGCCGGATCGGGTTACTTCGCCCTACGACGGGATGGTTCTGGCGATGCGAACACTAGCGCAAGTTAGGCGTGGTGACGCCATCTTTCAGATCGCTGCGGATATAGACTGATATGCCAACACTTGATTTTGATGAAATCATCAATCGTCGCGAAGTCCCGGCGCTAAAGCACCATCAAATCGTGTTGGGCCAAGGCGGGATAGACCTTTTTGCGGCCGGCGTGGCCGACATGGATCTTCACGTGGCCCCTCGTATTGCCGAGGCCAACAACCGGCGCACGGCACATGAGGTATTCGGCTACGAAGCGACTCCCCACGGCCTTAAGCATCGAGCGGCCCATAGGAGACCTTGAGCGAGGCTTTCAGATGCTGCAGCCGCCCCGCTTTCCGGACTTTCGCCGCAATTGCAAAAGACAGAGGCGACAAACTCACAAATCTGCGGACGAAGCGGACTTCTATAAGTTCAATGTGCGGTCCTCCTGCCGACGTAGCGAACAAATACCTCAACCACCGCGTACGGTAGTTGGCTTGTAGTGATAAGTTTAATTTCCAAAGAAAGTGGGCCATTTGGTTTACAGCTCATGTTTATTTGGGGCGCCAATACAGCTAAATTGCAGGAGTGTTTTGAAGTAAATTGTGTAGGTGCTAATTGTTAAATATTGGTTGCGGGCCGTTTCTTCTTACTTGTTTTATTGCATTTTGTTTGCCTTCGATGGGCTCTACTCAAGTTCTGGTAAGCTAGGGCCAATCAACCGGAGAGAGTACTTCTGAACTACGATTTGTCCGAGAACCCGGCGCACCAACTATTGCTCAGGAGAGTTTTCACTTTCGCCCAGACGGCTGGATAATTGGCCGAGTTCGAGCTGGAAACTCAGCCTTCTGGGGGCTAACGCCTCCGCAGGCAATTGAAGACATTTCCTTTTTCGAGCCTGATAAGGCGAGCATGTTGAACGGTATCACCGCTCAAATTAGAGAAGGCGGTGCAGGCCCAAATAGACTGCCAGGGCGGACCTCCATAGATGAAGCGAATTGTCGTTCTGCCTGCAATAGGTATATCGGCATTACGAGACCGGTGGCTGTGGAGTGCTAGAAAGGCCTGGAAGGCCGGTTTTGCTAGTGGGCCCTTTCGAACCTTTGGTGGCAGTACTTTTCCCCCGAAATTGGCTCAGGGCTGGTCTAGCGAGAAGAGGTCGATCCGCCATAGCCGGTTCTCGGACGTAGCGACATAAAGTATCCAGTCCACCATCGCAAGGCCCTTGGCGAAGAAGCAATGGTGGATGTCCGTCCAGCGATTGCTTTCGGCGATAAAATCACGATTGGTGCGCAAAAGACGGTTCTCGGACGTGGCCGCGAACAGGATGTCGCTGTAGGACGTCATTGTGACAATCTTGTCGTTGCGCTCAAAGCTGTCTATCCGGCGGAACGGATTTGAGGTGCCGTCGGCCGCCTTGCGATGGAGTGCACCGTCGCGATCCACAGCGTACAGCATCCCGCCGGCTCCAGCAATGGCACGTGTGCCGGACGGAGGGCGCACCCGCATCAACTGCCAACTAACCTCAACCTCGACAGGCGAACGGTGCCACAGTCGGTTGTCGCTGGTCAGGCAGAAGAGCCGCCCGTCCGATGAGGTCATGGAGATCACATTGTTGGCATGGCCGATTTCCCTCCAGGGCACGTCGGCGCCAACCGGGAATCGGCGCCAGAGCAGGTCATGTTCGGTGGCCAGGAAAAGCTTACCTTCCAGCGCGGCCATGGCGGTCGGATCGTTGGCATGGCCAACCATTTCCCAGTCCCAGCGAGTGATGCCGCCGAGCCTGCGAAAGATGTTGCGGGTGATCTGGGCGACGACAGGGTCGGTTCTGACCGCGTCGTCCCAGTCGGTTGTCGCGGCGTTGAAAACCGTGCCACGCCGGGAATAGAGCGTCATGGTCGCGCGCCCCGGTTTACCGGGCCAGTGGCGCAGATCGGCAGTGGCAAGCACGGTTGTGTTGAGCGGCGTGCCTTCTTCGCCTGTGACGCGGGGGTAGCCTTCGGGTTCCTCCGCATAGGCTGCAGCGTCGGTTTCGTAGCGCATAAACGATGAGGTCTCGCGGACTGTCACCCCATCGAAGACCCAGTGATCAGGAAAGCGGATGCGATAGCCGCGTCGGTCCTCGTCACTGATTGGGCCGGACCACGCGCCGTGGGTAAAGCCTGCGCCCAAGAGCGTGTTTTGTGGGCGGTTCACGGGTGGTTCGGCGACCGCTACAGTCGCCTCGTCGGGCCGTGTTTCGGCAAGAGGGTCGAGGCTGGCGTATTTGTAGAAGACGACTGTGCGGCCGCTATCCTCGAATCGTACCTGCCGGTAGCAGGTATTGCCCGAAAGGACCGCCACGTTGCCGCCCGCGCGCACAAAACGTTCGACATTGTCGCGCATCTCCTTCGTCCAGTACTCGTCATGATATGACAGGACCAGGCATTGGTAGCGGGAAAGCATCGCAGGCTTGCTGTGCAGATCGTAGCTGGAGCAACAATCAGTCTCGAACCCTTCGTCCTTGAGCCAGGCGAGCAGGCCGGCATCGCGCACGAAATCATTCGGACGGTCAAGACGGGCGACCACTGGTTGCGCCGAAGGCCGGTCCATTCCGACACGCCTGGCCCTGGGCTCGGGTCCGTCCTCGTTTGCCGGGTGGTAAAAGCCTTTGCCGCCCCAAGGGTTATAAGCGGCCGGTGTGAGATAGCTGACATGGACCAGGATCGGCGCTGTTCTGTGGCCGGTGACCGGCCGGACGACGAAGGACATTAGGTTCGCGGTCGTGCCGTCATTGTCGTAGAAGACCCGGTAGAGGCCCGAGGGCCAATCGCTGGGCACGCGGAAGGTTATGGTCCGGGTCCAACCGAACCCCTCCCACGGGCGCTCTGTTGGGATCGGTTGTCGCGAAACCCTGACGGCGACGGTCGTGGCGATGGAAGTTTCGGCGACGTTCTGGATAGTCAGCGTCGTGCCTTGAGGGGAGGCGTCGCCAGGTTCCAATGACAGGTGAAAGTCGATTGAGCGCCCCTGAACAACGGAGGTGCTTGAAGCATATCCCAGGATCATGTGTAATTACCCTTTATCAATGCGGTACCATATATACGCTGCACGATTTGGACACCTCAGCAATGGCCTTCGACAAAAAAAAGCGCCTGAGACTTGGTGTGGAGGGCTTGTCGTCCGGCTTAGCAAGAATGCGCTCTATGCTCCCTTCTGATCGTAGATACGGATCGCGCGACATTCTGATTGTCTGGCCCCGGCCCAAACCAGTCATTGAACACTCAATCCAGACGTCGCAGCCGCACGCGCATCGCGGACATTTGTCAGCGGCAATCGTCGAACTCAACTTGATAGGGTGCGACGCACGACGAGGAGCCCACCGATCTCAATCGAAACAACTAGAAATCGACAAACCTGCAGAAAACATCAGACATTCTACAGGTCTTCTGCAAGTTTCAAATTCCGAACTTTGGCAAGGGTTGTTCCATTGAAAGCGAAATCGATGGAGACAGAAAATGAATACAGCAGCCTCACTTGCCGCCGCGCCAGATCTGGCCGCGGTGAAGTCAATACAACACGCTACTTGGTCGTCGGGTGATTACGCCGCCGTAGGCACGACTCTACAAATTGTCGGTGAAACCCTTGCCGAAGCGATGGATTTGCGACCCGACGCCCGCGTACTAGATGTTGCCGCCGGAAATGGCAACGCAACCCTGGCTGCAGCGCGGAGACACTGCAATGTCGTTTCTACAGACTATGTTACCAGCCTGTTGCGCGCGGGTGCCGCTCGCGCCGAAGCCGAGCAGTTAACCGTTGCATTTCGAGAAGCCGACGCAGAAGACCTGCCCTTTGAGGGGGCGTCATTTGATCATGTCACATCTACATTCGGCGTCATGTTTACGGCCAATCAACAGGCGGCCGCCGATGAAATGCTGCGCGTCTGCCGCAGCGGAGGCACCATCGGTCTTGCCAACTGGACGCCAGAAAGTTTCATAGGCGAAGTGTTTCGAACGATCGGACGGCATGTGCCACCGGTTTCCGGCGTTCGTTCTCCGTTGGAATGGGGTACCGAGGCGCGTTTGCAAGAGCTCTTCGGGGCAAAAGCTCAAAAAATCGAAATCACGAAACGCCATTTCACCTTCCGTGAACGTTCACCACAACATTGGGTGGAACGGTGGCGCGAAATTTACGGCCCAATGCACAAAGCTTTTGGCGCCGTCGGCGAGCGCGCACCGCAACTCGCAGCAGACCTGATCGCAATTGCGCGGAATTACTCGACCGATACTCAGGCTATGATCGTTCCGGCGGAATACTCCGAGATCATCATTCATCGCGCATGAAAAACCATCAGCCCGGCGTTACTTCGCCGGGCCAGCCATCGTTAGGAGACATTCCATGCTAGGGCGGTCCGAACACAAAAGATCACTTCCGCTTTTCGATAAATATGGCGGCATGCGTGCTTTGCATTCGGTGATCATTAATTTCTATGATCGGGTGTTGGACAGCGATATCGTAGGCCCGTTTTTCGACGACGTCGACATGGCCAAACTCATTGATCACCAGACAAAATTCTTCGCCTCGGTTCTCGGTGGTCCCGCGAAGTACACGGATCAACGACTGGTAAGCGCTCATCATCATTTGACCGTCACAAATGTGCAGTTCGATGAAGTCATAGCGCTCTTGGGTGAAACGCTTACCGATGCGGGTTTTGCTCCGGACGATCTTTCCAAAACACTGAGTGCTGTTGAAGCGCGCCGTTCTCTCATTGTTGGGTAGTACTATGAAAATACAAGATATCAGTGCGAGGCTACTTAGCTCTATCAATGTTGGGATCTGCATAGTTGATGCTGACGATGGTGTCATCGTCTCTTTAAACCAAACGTTTCGGAACTGGTTCAGAGACGCAACAAAAGGGCAAGTTTTGACTCTGGGTACGTCTCATGCATTGAAGGATTTGCCAGGCCGGAAACCGGTGGAGGTTCGCACCAAAGTCAAAAATCGGACTTTGGTCGTTGAACTCAGTGCCCATGAAGCGGAACACGAAGGCAACAGGTTGATTATCATCGAAGGCCATAACATCTCGCGCCTGCGCGAGACCGAAGCCATGATCGACAGCTATGCAGCCATGGTTGACAAGCGAACCCGCGAGTTGGAGCGGGAAAACAGGCGGGTTGAAAAACTTCTTCTGAACATGATGCCAAAATCTGTTTACGAGGAGTTCATGACATTCGGATGTGTCACCCCTCGGTTGTTCGAGCCGGTGACGGTCATCATGCTCGATTTTGTGAGTTTTACCAAGATGGCCGCAGCGGGCGATCCGAATGTAACTGTTTCTGAACTAAACTCTATTTTCACCGCATTCGATCAAATTGGAGAACTTCACGGCAGCGAGCGGATTAAAACTATCGGAGACTGCTATATCGCGGTGACGGGCTTACCCCATTCCACGCCAGATCACGCACTTTCTGCCGCGCGGGTCGCGGCTAAAATGATGCGTTTTCTGGAGAGACGAAATCAAATGCACCCGCACAAATGGCGCGCTCGCATCGGCATCGCCAGCGGCTCTGTCGTAGGCTCAGTGGTCGGTGTTCAGAAATACGTCTATGATGTCTTTGGCCCTGCGGTGAACATGGCCGCGCGTTTGCAAGCTCAATCAAACCCCATGGAGATCACGATATGCGACTCGATGCGCGACGAATTGATCGACGAATTCAAACTCAGTGAGGCCGAGACAGTCTCCTTGCGTGGATTTGGCGATACGCAAATTGCGCGCCTGAAACACTACCAACCAAACAGAAAGGTCGCTTGAGCCGTAGGCGCGGGATCTGAGTTTTTAAAAACCAGCCTTGCGAAATGAACTGAGCATTCGATCACGGTATACTTGATCTTTCACGACACTTGCTTCTACAAGTTTTTCGGCAGTGGCATCCGGCCTCACGCTACGAACTTTTGCGGCCATGGCATGCATCCGGTCGGTCAGGTTAAGTTCGGCAGCACAGGCTAAGATCAATCGCGGTGCCCATGTGGAGCCGGGCGCTTCAATGTAACCTTGTTCAAGCAGAGATAAGGCATCTTCATATTCGCCCAATCCGTATCGGGCGGCGCCAATGCCAAAGTAATAGCTAAACCGCATCGGATCATGCGGGCTAAGACGCAAAGCTCTTTCGTAGTTTGCTACTGCTTCGTTCATGTTCCCGGCGAAGGTTTCCACGGCCCCCAACATGGCCCAGGCCCAAGCCAGACTTGGGTCCAGCGCAAGGGCAGTCTCAAGGTGATGGCGCGCTGCAGTATGTTGCCCTGCAGCCACCTCGGCCGTGGCCACGAAAGTCAGAACCAATGCATCGCGCGGCGCAAGGTCAAGCGCGCTTTTGCCATGTTCCATCGCCTCTGAGAGCGCTGTCGGACCATCCGGTGCCCAATCGGACATAGCCTGTTGTCCCAGACACCATGCCAGCATAGCATGGGACAAGGCATGTTCGGGATCTGATACCAATGCACGTCGCAAATGAACCACGGCCTGCCGATTGTCGTCCGCATCCATGCGCATGCAAAGCGGCGTCGCTCGCAGGAGTTCATGATATGCATCCGTCAAGTCAGCCTCAGCCAACGCGCGTTGCACTTCAACCATCATGATATTCGGGACGAGGCGGCCCAAAATGGCCGCAACCACCAAGTCTTGCGCCTCAAAAAGGTTGTCAAGCTGTCCCTCAAAACGATCTGCCCAAACCTCTGCCTGCCGTCCGGCATGCAACAAAGAAGCATTCAGGCGAAATGCATTACCCGCAAACCGCAGCTTGAGCCCAAGTACGTACCGAACGCCCAATTCCTCGGCGGCTTGCTTTGCGTCGTCCTGACCTGAATATCGCGCGACATAAATCGTTCCAACCCGACCAATGGCTGCGCTAATATCGTCCTCTAACCCTTCACCAAAGGCCCGTTGAGCATCTGTTGGATGCACCATTGTGGTTGCCATGATGGCAATTGAGGGTTGCGATAAAACCGCTGCAGAGCCGGTCTCGTCATGCGTTTCCTCGACCGTGCCGACAAATTGAAACCCGTGCCTGTGTACAGTTCGCACCAAAGCCTGCCGCGCGCCGTCATCTCCAATGGCCGCTCTGACTGCCTTGACCCGGCTGCTTAGGGCGGCATCCGAAACGATCCTGCCTTTCCAGATAACCGAAAATATCTCGTCCTTCGACACGACACGTTCGCGGTTTTCAATGAGATGCCGAAGCAGCGCAAATACTTGCGGCTCTGTAGCAATTGGAACGTCTTTCCGCGTCAATTGCAGGCGGCTTGCGTCCAGAACGTATTGATCAAATGCATATTTCACAGGGCAATTCTGCGCGAATTCAGTTTTTTCGTAAAGCTTGAACGCAATTCGCGGCACCCATATGCCGTTGTTTTCGTGCCCAAGCAAAGCGCTTTGGCAGCGGCCAGGACACATAATCGTCAAGTCTTCAGAAAATCACCAGAAAACCTCCATGAAAGGACCAAGCATCGCATCGCCCGGCTCGGGCAAACAGGGATTATCTGAAACAAAGATGAATTGGAGCCTGACTTATGAACCGCCCTGGTCTGATCCTATATGGCGCCGCTGCCTATGTTCTTTTCAATTTGGCCTTTCTGTATATGATCGGTTTTCTCCTGCAACTGCCCGTTCCGAAGGCGATCAACGATGGGACCTCATCTGCATGGCCCGTCGCCGTCGTCATCAATGTCGGGCTGATCTTCCTCTTTGGCTTTTTTCACAGCCTCATGGCGCGACAGGTGTTCAAATCCTGGTGGACGCGGATCATTCCTGCGGATGCAGAACGCAGTACCTATGTGCTGCAATCGGCCCTGTTTCTGATCCTGGCCATGTGGCAGTGGCGCCCGCTGCCCGAAACGATCTGGATCGTCGATGGTGCCCTGGCGTGGCTGACCTATAGCATCTGTGCACTGGGTGTCTTTCTGGTTTTGTTTTCGACCTTTCTGATCGACCATTTCGAGTTGTTTGGTCTGCGTCAGATTTGGACTGCAAACAGCGCTCAACTTATGCCCAAGCCGCAGTTCAAAACGCCCGGACTATACCGTTTTGTACGCCACCCGATGCAGCTTGGTGTCATCCTGGTCTTACTCGGCACGCCACACATGACAGTTGGTCACGCGCTCTTTGCCGGGCTGATGACGGTTTACGTGATGATTGGCCTATGGTTCGAAGAAAGATCTCTGGTGCGCGAGTTTGGCGATACGTATCGCGCGTATCAAGCGATGGTTCCCATGTTGGTCCCGCGCCTGACACCCTTGCGTTCCGACCAACTGAATACGCAACGCGGCTAAGGTTTCCCAGACTCCCGGTCGTTCTGTCCGATCGCCGGGAGTTCAATCAATGCAAACTAAATGCGGTGCAATCCACCGCTACAAGGCCGTCGGAAGCTATCGTCAGGTCATCGTTGGTCGGCAAGGTGGCCTTGATATCGGCACTTGATAGAGTACCTGAGCCTGCTTGGCTCAGCGCACTTGAACTTTTGACTTGTTGATCAGGAGGTATGGATGTCGTCTCGCCGCACGTTTCGGACATGAGCGCTCCCCAATGGATGCACATATTCAGCCACCATGCTTCAGTAACCTAACCCACATTTTTGGAAGTACGCCAGAGTCCGTCGTCATGGCGCAGGAAGTTATATACTAGCTGAAGACAATCGAAAGGCACCGATTTCTGGTATCGTGAGCGTACCCACGGTGACGAAATCGTCACCTTCGACGGCTGTTATCAATCGAACCGAGGCAACGATCC
>NZ_JBQFTW010000018.1:0-32492 GCF_056538865.1 Ruegeria sp. BE3
AGTCTTTGACTTCGCGCGATGCGTCTTTGATGCCTGCAACAACTTTGGCAGTCGCCAGATCGATGCCGCGCTTCAGGTCCATCGGGTTCAGACCCGCTGCAACCTGCTTCAGACCTTCGCGAACGATTGCCTGTGCCAGAACGGTTGCAGTGGTGGTGCCGTCACCGGCTTCGTCGTTGGTGCGGCTGGCGACTTCTTTCACCATCTGCGCGCCCATGTTTTCGAACTTGTCTTCCAGTTCGATTTCCTTGGCAACCGATACACCGTCTTTGGTGATGCGCGGTGCGCCGAAGGATTTGTCCAGAACCACGTTGCGGCCTTTGGGGCCCAGGGTCACTTTAACAGCATCGGCCAGGATGTTCACACCTGCCAGCATGCGGTTACGGGCATCGGTGTCGAACTTGACGTCCTTTGCAGCCATGTCGTTTCTCCTTGAGAAAATGTATTGGAATGAAGATCAGAGAAAGCGCGCGGCTTACTCGATGATCCCCATGATGTCGCTTTCTTTCATCATCAGCAGCTCTTCGCCGTTGACCTGAACCTCAGTGCCCGACCATTTGCCGAACAGGATCTTGTCACCAGCTTTAACAGCCATTGCGATCAGTTCGCCGCTGTCCTTACGTGCGCCTTCGCCGGTTGCAACGACTTCGCCTTCGCTGGGCTTTTCTTTTGCGCTGTCGGGAATGATCAGGCCGCCTGCGGTTTTCTCTTCGCTTTCGGTACGGCGAACCAGCACGCGGTCATGAAGCGGTTTCAATGCCATCTTTGCAGCTCCTTGGGCTCAAAGTTTGTTTATCCTCCCCTCGCCGACTGACGAGGCGTTAGCACTCGACCCTTGCGAGTGATAACGACGCATAGCTAGGGGGTCCAAATCCGTGAGTCAACAAGCTGTGAAGGATTTTTCTGACCTAATGGCTCAATCAGTTTGTTCCCAGCTATAGGCCCAGTGCTTCAGCCCCTCCTGCCCGGCCTCAGACAGACAGTAGACGCCCTTCTCGACCTTATCAAACCAGCCATAGTGGTTTTCGCGCATTAACCGGGTGGCCGAGGGCACTCCGGTCGCCACCGCAACCTCAGCGCCCTTTGTCGCGCCACATTCTGCCAGATGGGCCGCACATTTCAGCGCGTCCTGACGGTAAGCCGTGACAATCCCGTGTCGCGTCGCCCCGCCCGCATTGGGGTCGCCTTCCAACCGGTCGAACTCACGCAGCAGGCGCGCAACCTTGGACTTGTTTTTGCGCGGGGCGTAGGGACCGGGGTCACACTGGACTTCAACCGCGCCATCCGCGCGCACAGTGATCAACCCCAACCCAAGGCGTCGGCAAAGCGCAAGATTGTCTTTTAATGCTCGTCGCGCACTGCGTCCGGTTGGCTTGCACACCCCCAGATACACCTGATCCGTCAACTTCAGGCGTGCAATCGCCTGATGGAACAGGGCAAGACTGAACCGCAGCTTGAGCTCAACGACCACGGGCTCTTCACCCTCGCGAATGGCGACGATATCGGCCGCACCCACCTCACCCTTCACGGCATAGCCTTGCCGCTCCAGCAATGCTTTGATCGGGGGATAGAGGTCTTGCTCGCGCTTCATGCCGCCATGCTATGCGGTTTCGCGCGGATTGCCAGCCGTCAGAGACAAAGATAAGTCTTGAACGAAGTGCCCGCCCCAGGAAAGAGACCCAATGCGCCTGCTCAGCCTCTGCTTTAGTCTTCTGTTGCCCCTTACGGCCCACGCCGCCTGCGAAGGGCGTGATCTGCGGCTCGACCTCGCGCCCGAAACCAAAGCCAAACTGGAACAAACCCTCAGCGCCATTCCTTTCCCGGAAGGCAACCATTGGATTGCCCGGAAAGGCGACACCGTTCTGCATCTGATCGGCACCTTGCACACAAACGATCCTCGCATGGAGGCAATTGTTGAACGCCTCACACCAACCCTCAGCACCGCAGATGCCTTCTATTTCGAAGTCACAAAATCAGAAATGGATGCGTTCGAACGCGATCTGGCCGACGACTTCAGCCCGGTGCTGATTACCTCCGGCCCCACGCTGGTCGATCTTATGACCGCGGAAGACTGGGCCGCGCTGTCAGCCACCCTGGCCGAACGCGGCATTCCAAGCTGGATGGCGGCCAAGATGCGCCCTTGGTTTCTGAGCATGATGTTGGGAGTTCCGCCCTGCCTCATGTCCACGCCCGATTTTGACCGTGGCATGGATACGCGCCTGACCGAGCTGGCCGAGGCGCAAGGCATCCCGCAATTCTCGCTGGAACGGATCGAAGACCTGATCGCAATGTTCGACAGCCATCCGTTGGAAGAACAGGTGGCCTCGCTGACCCGACTCGCCGGTGCGATGCAGGCCGAAGATGATCAGATGATCACAATGGCCAACGCTTATTTCGACGAACAGCATGCCATGATCATCGAGCTTGCCAAGCTTCAGGGGTTCGAAGCCTCGGGGCTGACAGTGGAAGAATTCAATGCCGAGTGGGAAAGCTTCGAAGACCAACTCCTGGTGCAGCGCAACGCCAACTGGATGCAGAAGATTCTGAAACTGAATGATCAGACGGTCGTGATCGCCGTCGGTGCCGGGCACCTGAGCAACAAGTTCGGCTTGCTAAACCAACTGCAAGAGGCCGGCTACACATTGGAACGCGCCACTTTCTGAGATTTCAGACCAAGGGTCGCAGCCAGCCCCGTTCCGGGTGACAAGTGGAATTCTCCGCCCTATAAGGCGCGCAATTCCACATTCCTCAGGACACTGTCATGACAATCCAAGTTCTTGGTCACAAATCCCCCGATACCGATTCGACCGGCTCGCCCATCCTCTGGGCCTGGTATCTGAGCGAAGTCAAAGGCGAAGCGGCCACTCCGGTTTTGCTGGGTGAGCCCAATACCGAAGCCAACTTCATGCTCCAGCGCTGGGACCTGCCCAAGCCGCAGATCATTGAAGACGTGGCCGAAGATGCCCCGGTCGTGATCGTAGACACCAACAACCCCGCTGAGCTGCCCGCCAGCATCAACAGCGCCGACATCCGCGCCATCATCGATCATCACAAGCTGGTCGGTGGGCTGGAAACCAAAGGCCCCATCGATATCACCGTGCGCCCGCTGGCTTGCACCGCGACCATCATGATCGACCTGATCGGCGACGATGCAGCGAAAATGCCTGACGCCATCAAAGGTGCTGCGCTGACCTGCATCCTGTCGGACACGCTGGAGTTCCGCTCGCCCACCACCACCGCACATGACCGCGCCGTGGCCGAGAAACTGGCCGCCGATCTGGGTCTAGACGTATCGGCCTATGCGGCTGATATGTTCGCTGCCAAATCGGATGTGTCCTCGTTCTCGGACGCCGAACTGATCCGTATGGACAGCAAGGAATACGAAGTCGATGGCACGAAGTTCCGCGTCTCGGTGCTGGAAACCACCGCACCGGGCGTTGTTCTGGACCGCAAAGACAGCCTTGCGGCGTCCATGATCGACGTCGCCAAGGAAGACAACGTCGATCAGGTCTTGCTATTCGTTGTCGACATCCTGAACGAAGAAGCCACCCTGCTGGTTCCCAATGATCTGGTTAAAGCCGTCGCGGAAAAAAGCTTCGGGGCATCGATCAATGGCGATGCCGTCGTGTTGCCCGGCATCATGAGCCGGAAAAAGCAAATTATCCCGAACCTCAAGGTCTGAGCCCAATCCCAAAGGCGCCCAATCGGGCGCCTTTTTCTTTTGCGAAGCTCTGCCTCGCCCGGGGGCAGAGCCCCCTCTGGCCAAACATGGCAAGCTCTGCCATAGGCTTAGGTAAATCGCCTTCCCTGCCAGATGAGGGGCCAATGACCCAGATTATCTCTTCCCTTGCCGAATTCTCTGACCGTTACAAAGCGCTGTTTGTCGATCTTTGGGGGTGCGTGCACAATGGTATCACCGCCTACCCCGAGGCGGTTGCGGCCTTGCAGGCTTATCGGCAAAAGGGCGGTGTTGTGGTATTGGTCACAAACTCACCCAAGCCACGTGCGGGGGTGGCCGATCAGTTGGCGCAATTCGGTGTGCCGATTGACGCCTATGACACGATTGCCACCAGTGGTGACTCGGCACGATCTGCGATGTTCCGGGGCGCAGTCGGCGAAAAGGTCTATTTCATGGGAGAATGGCAACGGGATGCCGGTTTCTTTGAGCCGCTGAAAATTCTGGACCATCCCATCCATATCGAACGAGTCCCGCTGGATGAAGCGGAAGGCATCGTATGCTGTGGCCCGTTTGACCCTATGGCCGATCCGGCGGTAAACCGGCCTGACTTTTTATATGCGAAGCAGAAGGGCATGAAACTGCTCTGCGCCAATCCTGATATTGTCGTTGATCGCGGTGAAACCCGAGAGTGGTGTGCAGGCGCCTTGGCGCGGCTTTATACCGAGATGGGCGGTGAGAGCCTTTATTTCGGCAAACCTCACCCTCCGATCTACGATCTCGCACGGCGTAGGCTTACGGAACTTGGCGTTGATATTGGCGATTCCGAGATTCTGGCAATTGGCGATGGCCCACAGACCGACATCGCTGGCGGGATGGGCGAAGGTATCGATACTCTGTTCATCACTGGCGGGCTGGCGGCAGCAGAGACCAAAACGTCGCACCACCCGGACGAAGATGCCTTAAGATCCCATAACGAAAAAGAAAACATCAATCCGACCTTCTCAATCGGGCGTTTGCGCTGATCAAAAAAGACTTGATTTTCTGCAGTTGCGAAGTAATAAAGTTGCCGAAGGGCGGCTTCTGATGGTCTTTTGTTGCCCGCACGATCTCGAATGAGGGTAGCATGTTGGACAATCTTCCGCGCGGAACGATATGTATCGAAGACATCGAAATGGGCATGACCCGGCACCTGCGCAAAGTGGTGACGGACGAAGATATCGAGATGTTCGCCCAGGTGTCGACGGATCGTAACCCTGTGCATCTGGATGATGACTATGCCCGCGACACGATCTTTGAAGGCCGGATCGCGCATGGCATGCTGACCGCAGGACTGATCTCGGCCGTGATCGGAGAGCAGCTGCCCGGCCATGGCACCGTCTATATGGGACAGTCGCTGAAATTCCTTGCACCTGTCCGCCCTGGCGACATGGTCTATGCCGAAGTGAAAGTGATCGATATCGACTTTTCCAAGCGCCGCGTGAAGCTGGATTGCCATTGCGCCGTTGATGGCAAGAAAGTGTTAGTTGGCGAGGCGATGGTGCTGGCCCCAAGTCGGAAGTTCGACTGATTATCAAACCCATCTGATCTGCGACTTGAACCTGCCCGACACTCTCGTTAGGCAATCCTCATGCAGATCATACGTGACTTTCAATTTGTTGAGCCGGAAGACCGCGGCGCAAGTGTCGCTATCGGGAACTTTGACGGGGTCCATCTAGGGCACCAATCCGTCATCCAGCTGGCGCGCGAGGCTGAACCGACCGCGCCATTGGGTGTGATGACATTCGAGCCTCATCCACGCGAATATTTCGCTCCCGACGCCCCGCCCTTTCGCCTGATGCGGGGAAATGCACGGGCGCACCGGCTGCAGAAGCTGGGGGTGCAGAAGCTTTATGAGTTGCCGTTCAACGCAGCCTTGGCGGGGCTGACACCGGAGGAATTTGCGCGAAATGTGATTTGTGACGGACTGGGCCTGGCGCATGTGGTCGTAGGCGCCGATTTCTGCTTTGGCAAAGGGCGGAGCGGCACACCGCAAGATCTGCAGCGGTTCGGCGATGAGATGGGCTTTGGCGTCACGATCGCTCCGTTGATGGAGCGGTCGGAGAATGTGGTCTCGTCCACCGCAATCCGGACGGCGCTGTCCGAAGGTCGCCCGCGCGACGCTGCCGCGATGCTGGGGCATTGGCATCGTATCGAAGGCGAAGTCGTCGGGGGCGAACAGCGCGGGCGCGAGCTGGGATTCCCGACCGCAAATATGTCAATCGAGGGGCTGCATCCGCCGAAATTCGGGGTCTACGCAGTTTTGGTAGATGTTCTCGATGGTCCACATCAGGGCAGCTATCGTGGGGCGGCGTCGGTTGGGACACGCCCCATGTTCCATGGGGAAGTTCCCAATATCGAAACCTTCCTGTTCGATTTCTCAGGCGACCTCTATGGCGCGACCCTTTCGGTGGGGTTGGTCGATTACCTACGGCCCGAAATGACCTTTGACGGCCTTGATGGGCTGATCGCCCAAATGAATGACGATTGCGCCCGCGCGCGCGCGCTTCTGGCCGCTCAATGACCAAGGACCCCATCGACCGAGACGGACTGGCCCCGCGCTTCTGGGAGCGCAAGCCACTGCAGAAGATGAACCCACGCGAGTGGGAAGCACTGTGCGACGGCTGCGGCAAATGTTGCCTCAACAAGCTGGAAGATGAAGACACCGGCGAAGTCGCGCTGACCTGCGTCGCCTGCCGTCTGCTGGATGATGAAAGCTGCCGCTGCACGCAATATGACATCCGGCATCAATTCGTGCCCGAATGCATCGTGATGCGCCCCGACAACATCGACAGCCATGCCTATTGGCTGCCGCAGACCTGCGCCTATCGTTTGTTGTGGGAGGGGAAACCTCTTTACGATTGGCACCCGTTGCTGTCAGGTACGCCGGACAGCGTTCATGCCGCAGGCATTTCCGTGCAGGGACGTACCGTGTCTGAATTCGAAACCCCCTTGGAAGAGTGGGAAGATTATATCATCGAGGAGCCGAGCTGATGCATTTTGCCTCTGACAATTCTGGGCCCGTTCATCCCGAGGTTCTGGCCGCGTTGGCGGAAGCCAATCAGGGCTATCAAATGGCTTATGGCGCGGACGTTCTGATGAACGAAGTGCGCGACCAAATCCGAGGAATCTTTGAAGCCCCCGGCGCGGCGGTATATCTGGTGGCTACGGGAACAGCGGCAAATTCACTGGCTCTGGCCACATTGTCTCAGCCATGGGAAACCGTCTTTTGCTCGCCAGTGGCACATATCCATGAGGACGAATGCAACGCGCCGGAGTTCTATAGCGGGGCCAAGCTGACCCTCGTGCCCGGTGAGGACAAGATGGCCCCTGAGGCTTTGCGCCGATCTGTCGAAGGCGAAGAAACCCGTGGCGTGCACGGGCCGCAACGCGGGCCGGTTTCGATTACGCAGGTAACTGAGCGTGGATCGGTGTATTCGCTGGAAGAGCTGCAGGCGCTTTGCGGGGTAGCCAAGGAGTATAACCTGCCGGTCCATATGGATGGCGCGCGGTTCACCAACGCTTTGGTCGCGTTGAACTGCTCTCCGGCTGAGATGACATGGAAATCCGGTGTGGATGCAGTCAGTTTCGGTGGCACCAAGAACGGGTTGATGGGTGTCGAAGCAGTGGTGTTTTTCGACGAAAGCAAAGCCTGGGAATTTGAGCTGCGACGCAAACGCGGGGCGCATCTGTTTTCCAAGCACCGCTATCTGTCGGCACAGATGGCGGCCTATCTGCAGGATGATCTGTGGCTACGCTCGGCGCGGCAGGCGAATGCCAATTGCGCACGTTTGGCTGACGGGCTGCGCGCCGCCGGGGCTGCGTTTTTGCATGAGCCTCAGGCCAACATGATTTTTGCACGTTTCCCACGCAGTCTGCATCGCAAGTTGCATGACGCAGGCGCGGTATATCACTTTTGGGGTGATACACTGGAGGGCGCAGATGAGGATGAGATGTTAGCCTGCCGTCTGGTTTGTGACTGGTCCACACCGGCGGACCAGATCGATCAGTTTCTGGCCTTGCTATAGGGGGTCGGCGGCCCTGCCCCCATCGCAGCAAGTTGCGATTCCCCCGAGGTATTTTTAGCCAGATGAAGCAAGCGGGGTTGGACTAGCCCTTCTGCGTTGCGAGGTGACGGTCGAGGTCGTCGAGGCGGTCCTGACCCCAGAACCTTTGATCATCAGGCGTAATATAGAACGGCGCGCCGAATACACCGCGGTCCACGGCTTCTTCAAGATTGGCTGCGTAGGTTTCAGCCCCCGCCAGCAGGCCGGTATCGGCCAGTTTCGGGTCGAAGCCTGCCTGTGTCAGGCAGTCTCGGATAACGCTGTCTTCGGCGATGTCTTTTTCCTCGGCCCAGCAGGCACGCAGGAAAGAGTGGCATAGCTGCCCTACATCGCCCGAACCATCCTGAACGGCAGCGATCACAGCATACGAGGACGGCGCCATATTGGTCGGCCAATGGGCTGGTTGCAGGTTGAAATCCATGCCCAGCGTCTTTGACTGGCGCAGCAGTTCCTGCGCGCGGTATTCGATGCGCGAGATATGACGGTCCTTGGGTGGGGTGCCACCGGTCCTGCCGAACAATGCGATGATATCAAGTGGTTTGTAGTTGATCGTTGCGCCATGTTTGGCGGCGACCTCTTCTAGCCGTGTACCTGCCAGATAGGAATAGGGCGAAATTGTCGCAAAATAGTAGTCAATCTGGGTCATGTGTACTTTCTCCGCTGCGTTATCTTTGCGGGACGGTAAGGCCATGCTAAGCGGTGTCAACATCACGAATCTGTCACATTGCCATTGCTGCCCGGGGATAATCAGCCGATGCCGACACTGCACGAACCCAAGCTCATTGCTGGGAACGCCAATCTTCCGCTTGCCGAAACCATTGCCCGCCGCATGAGCCTGCATCGCGGCGTCGATCAAGGTCTGGTCGAGGCGCGCGTCGAACGGTTCAATGACGGCGAGATCTTCGTCGAGGTGTTCGAGAATGTGCGCGGCGAGGATATGTTCATTATCCAGCCGACTTCGAACCCGGCCAATGACAATCTGATGGAACTGTTGATCATCGCCGACGCCTTGCGCCGCTCTTCGGCGGCACGCATTACTGCTGTCATCCCTTATTTCGGCTATGCCCGTCAGGACCGCCGCACCAAAGCGCGTACGCCGATCAGCGCCAAGCTGGTTGCCAATATGCTGACCGGCGCCGGGATCGAGCGTATCCTGACCATGGATCTGCACGCCGCGCAGATTCAGGGCTTTTTCGATATGCCGGTCGACAACCTCTATGCCTCGCCGATCTTTGCGCTGGATGTGAAAAAGCAGTTCAAGGATCAAATGGATGACCTGATGGTGGTGTCGCCCGATGTCGGCGGTGTGGCCCGCGCCCGCGAATTGGCCAAGCGCATCAACGCACCCCTGTCGATTGTGGACAAGCGCCGCGAAAAAGCGGGTGAGGTCGCCGAAATGACCGTAATTGGCGACGTGAAGGGCAAGATCTGTCTGATCGTCGACGATATGTGCGACACTGCTGGCACGCTTTGCAAGGCGGCCCAAGTGCTGATCGACAATGGGGCCAAAGAGGTGCACTCGTATATCACCCATGGTGTCATGAGTGGCCCAGCGGTTGAACGCGTTACGAATTCGGTGATGAAATCACTGGTTCTGACAGACTCGATTCAGCCGAAGCCAGAGGTCGCGAATGCCCCCAACATTCGCATCGTACCCACGGCTCCGATCTTCACGCAGGCCATCCTGAATATCTGGAACGGGACAAGCGTCTCCTCGTTGTTTGAGGATAAGACACTGACGCCGATCTACGAGTCGCTTTACCACATGGACTGAGCAGGAGGCTAAAACGTGACCGGGAAAAACCGAATTGTTCTGTCCAGTGACCACGCTGCGATTGAATTGCGTCAGGCCATCGCCAACCATCTGACGCCGCAAGGCTGGGAGGTTGTCGATATCGGTCCGACGACACCTGAAAGCACGCATTACCCCCTGCACGGCAAAGCCGCGGCCGAGGCGGTCGCCTCGGGCGATTGCCAGTTGGGCATCATTCTCTGTGGTACCGGACAGGGTATCATGATGGCCGCCAACAAAGTGCCGGGCATCCGTTGTGGCGTATGTTCAGACACGTTCTCGGCCCAAATGATCCGTCAGCACAACAATGCCAACATGCTGTCGATCGGCGCGCGCGTCATCGGCGAGGGACTGGCGCTGGATATCGTAGATGCGTTTCTGTCGGCCGAATTCGAAGGCGGTCGTCATGCAACCCGAGTGGACATGATCGAGGCGCGGGGCGATTAACGCCCTGCCCCTCAGGAAATGTCCCAGTCGTCCGGGTGCTTTACCTCGCCCATTGCAGTCCACGTGACTCGGATACGTGCGATGCGCGTGTCTGACCAGGTCCGGAAAACGGCATTGAACCCTTCGGATGTGACGTCCTTGGCCTGAACTTCCGCCCGCAACGCCGAGGACGTGTCGACATCCCACAGCGACACACCGATCTGAACAATAGGGATCGAGCGGAAAGGTTCGCTGAACCAGATCGCCGCGCACCGCTCACGCGCGCCTTCTCCGGTCCACATATTTCCGCCATCGGCGAAGTCCGAAAACAGGACTTCTTCGCCTTGATCAATGCCGATGGGGTGTGTCAGAAATTTCTTCATTCTGTCGTCTTTTCTTGCAATTTCCGCACCTTAACCTGCGGCTATGACGAAAGCACGACAAAAAACGGCCCCGCAATCGCGAGGCCGTTTCAATGCATAGATTGTCATGAACCTTTACAGGCTCATATGCGTTCCAAGGGCTTCCATGTCGGCCAGCAGCTTGGCGGCGTCGTCGACGATGGTCTGATCATCGCCTTCCTTTGCCGCCTCGTGCGAAGCGCGGGCCTCAGCGATCAGGTCGTCCAGATGCGACCGGGTCACTTCGGCAACCGGAATGGCCTTTTCGGCCAGAACTGACAGGCCATCGCCGTTGATCTGGGCAAACCCGCCGGTGACCAGGTATTCGCTGGCTCCTTCGGGTGCCTCAACCTTCAGCAGACCGGGGCGCAGCGTTGTGATGGTAGGGGCATGGTCGGGCATCGCCGTCATGTCCCCGTCCGCGCCGGGAATCTGGACCGCGGTAACCGCGAGCGAAGCTAGGCTCCGCTCGGGGCTGACGAGGTCGAATTGCATCGTGTTTGCCATCAGGGATACTCCTTAGGCGGCTTCTGCTGCCATCTTCTCGGCTTTGGCGATCACTTCTTCGATGCCACCAACCATCAGGAAGGCCGCTTCGGGCAGGTGATCGTATTCGCCAGCCACAACGGCTTTGAACGACGAGATGGTGACTTCCAGAGGAACCTGAACGCCCGGCGAGCCGGTGAAGACTTCGGCCACGTCGAACGGCTGCGACAGGAAGCGCTCGATCTTACGGGCACGGGCCACGGTCAGTTTGTCCTCTTCCGACAGTTCGTCCATGCCGAGGATGGCGATGATGTCCTGCAGCGACTTGTAGCGCTGAAGGATCTGCTGAACGTCGGTCGCGACCTTGTAGTGCTCTTCACCCACGATGGCCGGGTCGAGCAGACGCGAGGTCGAGTCGAGCGGGTCAACCGCCGGGTAGATACCCTTTTCCGAGATCGCACGGTTCAGAACGGTGGTCGCGTCCAAGTGGGCAAACGAGGTTGCCGGCGCAGGGTCGGTCAAGTCATCCGCAGGCACGTAGATCGCCTGCACGGACGTGATCGAGCCCGACTTGGTCGAGGTGATGCGTTCCTGCAGGGCGCCCATGTCGGTGGCCAGCGTCGGCTGGTAGCCCACCGCCGAAGGAATACGACCCAGCAGAGCCGAAACCTCGGAGCCCGCCTGCGTGAAGCGGAAGATGTTGTCGACAAAGAACAGAACGTCGGTACCGGATTGGTCGCGGAACTGCTCGGCCAAGGTCAGACCGGTCAGAGCAACACGCGCACGCGCTCCGGGAGGTTCGTTCATCTGACCGTAAACCAGGGCTACCTGCGATTCCGACAGGTTGTCCGGCTTAATAACGTTCGATTCGATCATCTCGTGGTACAGGTCGTTCCCTTCACGGGTCCGTTCACCAACACCCGCGAACACCGAGAAGCCCGAGTGCACTTTTGCGATGTTGTTGATCAGTTCCATGATCAGAACGGTTTTACCAACGCCGGCGCCGCCGAACAGGCCGATCTTACCGCCTTTGGCGTAGGGGGCCAGCAGGTCAACAACCTTGATGCCGGTTACCAGAACTTCCGACTCGGTCGACTGTTCGTCGAAGGTCGGTGCTGGCTGGTGGATCGCGCGGGCCTCAGATGCTTCAACCGGGCCTTTTTCGTCGATCGGTTCACCAACCACGTTCAGGATGCGGCCCAGGGTGGCGTTACCAACCGGAACCGAGATCGGTGCGCCAGTGTCGGTGACTGCCTCGCCACGAACCAGACCTTCGGTCGCGTCCATCGCGATGGTGCGGACGGTGTTTTCACCCAGGTGCTGAGCAACTTCCAACACCAGGCGCTTGCCGTTGTTGGTGGTTTCCAGCGCGTTCAGAATTTCAGGCAGCTGATCTTCGAAGTGCACGTCGACGACGGCCCCGATGATCTGTGTGACTTTGCCTTTTGCATTCGCCATGTTTCGTCTCCGGTTTTCTTACAGCGCTTCGGCGCCGGAAATAATTTCAATCAGCTCGTTGGTGATCACGGCCTGACGCGAGCGGTTGAACTGGATCGTCAGCTTGTCGATCATCTCTCCCGCGTTGCGTGTCGCGTTGTCCATCGCGGACATCCGTGCACCCTGTTCAGACGCTCCGTTTTCGAGCAGAGCCGAGAAGATTGCGGTCGCAACCCCCTTGGGCAGCAAGTCGGCCAGAATGGCCTCTTCGCTGGGCTCGTAGTCGAACACGGCACCGCTGTCGTCACCCGTCGCTTCGTCTTCGAACGAGGCGGGGATGACCTGCTGTGCCGTCGGGATCTGGGTCACAACGTTGACGAACTTCGAGTAGAAGATCGTGGCAACGTCGAACTCACCCCCGTCGAAACGAGACAGGACGTCCTTGGCGATGTCTTGCGCGTTGGAATACCCCAGACGCTTGACCTCGCTCAGGTCGATATGTCCAACGAATAGATCGCCAAAATCACGCTTGAGCGCGTCGCGGCCTTTCTTGCCGACGGTCAGAACCTTGACCGTCTTGCCTTTGCCGCGCAGCTCGTCCGCTTTGGCGCGGGCAAGCTTGGCGATGTTCGCGTTGAAGCCGCCACACAGGCCGCGTTCAGCTGTCATCACAACCAGCAGATGGACATCATCACTGCCCGTACCACGGAGCAGCTTGGGGGCGCTGTCGCTACCCCCGACCGACGCCGCCAGCCCCGCCATCACGGCATTGAACCGTTCGGCATAGGGGCGCGAGGCTTCGGCAGATTCCTGGGCGCGGCGCAATTTTGCTGCCGCGACCATCTGCATGGCCTTGGTGATCTTGCGGGTCGATTTGACCGACTCGATCCTGTTTTTAAGGTCCTTCAGACTAGGCATCGGAACCTCCTATCAAGCGAAGGTTGCGGCGTATTCGTCGATCGCTGCCTTGATCTTGTCGGACGCATCACCTTTGATCTTCGGATCTTCGTCAGTGAGCCACTGAAGCAGGTCGGCATGCTTGCCGCGCAGGTGCGCCAGCAGACCGGCCTCATAGCGGCCAACATCCGATACGTCGATCTTGTCGAGGTAACCGTTGGTGCCAGCGAAGATGACGCAGACGATTTCAGCGTTGGTCAGCGGCGAGTACTGCGGCTGTTTCATCAGCTCGGTCAGACGCGCACCACGGTTCAGCAGCTGCTGAGTTGCGGCGTCGAGGTCCGAACCAAACTGCGCAAACGCAGCCATTTCGCGATACTGAGCCAGTTCCAGCTTAACCGGACCAGCAACTGACTTCATCGCGTTGGTCTGAGCCGACGAGCCCACACGCGAAACTGACAGACCGGTGTTCACAGCAGGACGGATGCCTTGGTAGAACAGTTCGGTTTCCAGGAAGATCTGGCCGTCGGTGATCGAGATCACGTTGGTCGGAATAAACGCCGAAACGTCACCACCCTGAGTTTCGATAACCGGCAGAGCGGTCAGCGAGCCCGCGCCGAAGTCTTCGTTCAGCTTCGCCGAACGTTCCAGCAGGCGGGAGTGAAGATAGAAAACGTCGCCAGGATAGGCTTCACGTCCGGGCGGACGGCGCAGCAGCAGCGACATCTGACGATACGAAACAGCCTGTTTCGACAGGTCATCATAGATGATCAGCGCGTGGCGGCCGTTGTCACGGAAGTATTCGGCCATCGCAGTCGCGGCGTAAGGTGCCAGGAACTGCATCGGAGCCGGGTCGGACGCGGTCGCGGCGACAACGATCGAGTATTCAATCGCGCCGGACTCTTCCAGTTTCTTCACCAGCTGCGCAACGGTCGAACGCTTCTGACCAACCGCAACGTAGACGCAGTACAGTTTCTTCGACTCGTCGTCGCCTGCGGCTTCGTTGTAAACTTTCTGGTTCAGGATCGTGTCCAAAGCGACAGCGGTTTTACCGGTCTGACGGTCACCAATGATCAGTTCCCGCTGGCCACGGCCAATCGGGATCATCGCGTCGACCGATTTCAGGCCGGTTGCCATCGGCTCATGCACCGATTTACGCGGGATGATGCCCGGGGCTTTGACGTCTGCAACGCCACGCTTGGAAGCGTTGATCGGGCCCTTGCCGTCCAGCGGGTTGCCCAGACCGTCAACAACACGGCCCAGCAACTCGTCACCAATCGGAACGTCCACGATCGAGTTGGTACGCTTGACGGTGTCACCTTCTTTGATGTCACGGTCAGAACCGAAGATAACGACACCAACGTTGTCGCTTTCCAGGTTCAGGGCCATGCCCATGATGCCACCGGGAAATTCGACCATCTCACCGGCTTGCACGTTGTCCAGGCCGTATACACGGGCAATCCCGTCACCGACGCTCAGCACGCGGCCGATCTCGGCCACTTCCGCTTCCTGACCAAAATTCTTGATCTGGTCCTTCAGGATTGCAGAAATCTCTGCAGCTTGGATTCCCATTTATCCGACCTCTTTCATTGCATTCTGTAGGGAGTTCAGCTTCGAACGGATCGAGCTATCGATCATTTTCGAGCCCACTTTAACGACAAGACCGCCGATGAGGCTTTCATCCACGGTCGCATTGATAGTCACGGTCTTGCCCACACGCTCGGACAGCATCTTGGACAGTTTATCCAGTTGTGTCTTGGTCAGCGCCTTGGCCGAGGCGACATCGGCGGTCACTTCGCCACGCTCTTCGGCCAGCATGTCGCGCAGGACCTGCACCAGCTGCGGCACCACAAACAGGCGGCGTTTCTGCGCCATCAAACCCAGCGTGTTGCGCAGGATCGGGTTCAAGCCCATTTTGTCGGCTACTGCTGTAATCGCGCCTTCCTGTTCGGCGCGGGAAACCAGAGGCGAGGCGATCAGGTCGCGCAATTCGGCGCTTTCGCCCAGAGCTGCTGACAGATCATTGATGCCGGTTTCCAGACCTGCAAGGTCATTATTCTCTTTCGCGATCTCGAAGATCGCAGTGGCATAGCGCTCGGCGATGCCTGTGGAAATCGAAGCTGGTTCGGACACGTCCACCCTTCCGATACTTTAGGCCCCGAAAACCGCGCGCGCGGCCACCCCGGGGGCGTGAAGAAACCCCGTCCATAAAGGGCGGGGATCAAAATCACCGGGGATGTAGCAGAGGTGTTCCAACCAAGCAATACGCTATAGCGGTAACAGAATTATCCACAAACCTTTAACTTTCAAACACTTACACCAAGTGCGACCCTTTGGACCGGTTGCGGCAGTTGAAAAATGTTACGAATATGCAGGTTTTTGCGATTCCTGTGACTTTTTTTCCGCAATTTTTCCCTGTCGAACGGGTGGGATTGTCATGCAGGCTTCAACAAACCATCCAGCGCCTTGATCGGTCGTTTGGCGGTGTCCTTGGTCACACTTCCACTGGGCGGACGAATGAGCTTGCTGACCTCGACCATCAGCACCCCACCGGCCATGACCGTTGGAATACGCTGCCCGGTTTTTTCGATCAGGCTGCCGGACTTGAGCCAGAACCGACGGAAGGAAGGCGGCAGATATAGTGCCGAGCAATGGTTTTCCGGCACAAAGTGATGTGCCCGCAACTGGTTCTCAAGCTGTGTCGCGGAATATGGTCGCCCGAAACCAAAGGGCGTCTTGTCGGTTCGCGACCAGAGCCCGGCCCGGTTCGGTACCACAAACAATGCGCGGCCACCGGGACCCAGCACGCGCCAACATTCCTCAAGTAACTGACTTGGGCGACTCGACGTTTCCAAGCCATGCATGACGACCAGTTTATCGACATGCCCGGTTTCGATCGGCCACTTCGTCTCCTCCGTCAGAACTGAAACATTGGGCATTCCCGCGGGCCAAGGCATCACACCTTGTGGTCCTGGCATCAGACCGATCACGCGGCGGGCATCTGCCAGATACGGGCGCAACAAGGGGACAGCAAAGCCAAAGCCAACCACGGTCTGTCCCTTGGCTTCCGGCCACAGATCGACCAGCCGACCACGGATCGCCGCCTGCGCCGCGCGGCCCAGGGTGCTGCGATAGTAAAAGTTTCTTAGATCCTGCACATCAAGATGCATTGCGGACACCCGGTCAATCGGCTTAGCTGGGCGCAGTCTAGCAATGAAAGGGCAAAAGGCCATGCCTCTTGAGATCGTTACCGTCCCCTGCCTGAGCGACAACTATGCCTTTCTCGCCCATGATCCGGCCAGCGGCGAGACCGCACTGATCGATGCGCCAGAGGCTGCTCCAATTCTGGCCGAACTGAATGCGCGTGGTTGGCGGCTGAGTCACGTGTTGCTCACCCACCATCACTGGGATCACGTGGACGGACTGACGGGTATACTCGAGACACAGCCCGCGCGGGTGATCGGTGCCAAAGCCGATGAACACAGGCTGCCGCCGCTTGATCAAGCAGTGGTTGAGGGGGATACGTTCTATATCGGGGGTGAACCGGTCGAGGTACTGGATGTCCCGGGCCATACTTTGGGGCACATCGCATTCTACATGCCGAAAAGCGACGCTGTATTTACTGCAGACAGCCTGATGGCGCTGGGATGCGGGCGCTTGTTCGAAGGGGAACCGGCGCAAATGTGGGCCTCTCTCAGCAAGCTGGCCGCATTGCCCGATGAAACAATCGTGTGTTCGGGTCACGAATATACGCAATCAAACGCCAAATTCGCACTGACAATCGATCCTGACAATCCCGCCCTGCAGGATCGCGTTGCCGATATCAATCGTGCCCGCGCCGCCGGGGAACCCACTGTGCCCTCGCTTCTGTCGCTGGAAAAGGCCACAAATCCGTTTCTGCGCGCTGCTGATCCGGCGATTCAGGCGCATCTGGGCATGGAAAATGCTGACCCTGCGTCAGTTTTTGCTGAGATTCGTGCCCGAAAAGACCGCTTTTGAGCCGTTTAGGGCCCTCTTCATGGCCACGGTCACAGGAAATGTGACTGTCAAGTGCAAGAAAACCCTTGAAGCCGGGCCACGATCAACCAAACTCTAATAGTATGAGGACATGGTTGGGATGGGGATCCTGCCGATACTCGACCCCCTTCCGGCCCAATATAGAGGAGCACCCGCGTGCCTTCATTCTCGAGCACATTGGAACAAGCCATCCACGCGGCCCTTGCGGCGGCGAATGAACGGCGACATGAATTCGCGACGTTGGAGCACCTGCTGCTGGCGTTGCTGGAAGAACCCGATGCGGTGCGCGTCATGAAAGCGTGCAGCGTCGATCTGGATGAGTTGCGCAGCACGCTGGTCGAATTCATCGACGAAGACCTGTCAAACCTCGTGACCGATATAGACGGGTCCGAAGCGGTACCCACCGCAGCCTTCCAGCGTGTTATTCAACGCGCCGCGATCCATGTACAGAGTTCCGGCCGTACCGAGGTGACCGGGGCCAATGTACTGGTCGCCATCTTCGCCGAGCGCGAAAGCAATGCAGCATACTTCCTGCAGGAACAGGATATGACCCGCTATGACGCGGTGAACTTCATCGCCCACGGTGTGGCCAAAGATCCCGCCTATGGAGAGAACCGTCCGGTGACCGGCGCGGATGAAGCTGAGGATGAAGCTCAGACCACCTCGGGTGAGGCGGATCAGAAGGAAAGCGCGCTGGGTAAATACTGCGTCGACCTGAACGCCAAATCGCGCGCCGGGGATGTTGACCCGCTGATCGGTCGCTCGGACGAAGTAGAACGTTGCATTCAGGTGCTGTGCCGCCGTCGTAAGAACAACCCGCTGCTGGTGGGTGATCCGGGCGTAGGAAAAACCGCCATCGCAGAAGGTCTGGCACATAAGATCGTCGCCGGGGAAGCGCCTGACGTGCTGTCCGAAACCACAATCTACTCGCTGGACATGGGCGCGCTGCTGGCGGGCACTCGCTATCGCGGCGATTTCGAGGAACGGCTGAAGGCAGTCGTGACCGAGTTGGAAGATCACCCCGATGCAGTGCTGTTCATCGACGAAATCCACACGGTGATCGGTGCCGGTGCGACCTCGGGCGGCGCCATGGATGCGTCGAACCTGCTGAAACCTGCCCTGCAGGGTGGAAAACTGCGCACCATGGGCTCAACCACCTACAAGGAATTCCGTCAACACTTCGAAAAGGATCGTGCGCTGAGCCGCCGGTTCCAGAAGATTGACGTAAATGAACCCTCGGTCGAAGACAGCGTGAAAATCCTGCGCGGCCTGAAGCCGTATTTTGAAGAGCATCATGCGATCAAATACACCGCAGATGCGATCAAAACTGCGGTGGAATTGTCGGCCCGTTACATCAACGACCGTAAGCTGCCGGACAAAGCCATCGACGTGATCGATGAAGCCGGGGCGGCACAGCATCTGCTGGCCGAAAGTAAACGTCGCAAGACCATTGGCGTGAAAGAGATCGAGGCCGTTGTCGCCAAGATCGCTCGTATCCCGCCCAAGAACGTCACCAAGGATGATGCGGAGGTTCTGAAAGATCTCGAAACCTCGCTGAAACGGGTGGTGTTCGGTCAGGATGAAGCCATTGAGGCGCTGTCCAGTGCGATCAAACTGGCTCGTGCTGGTCTGCGCGAACCCGAGAAGCCCATCGGCAATTACCTGTTCGCTGGCCCAACCGGTGTGGGTAAGACCGAGGTTGCGAAACAACTGGCGGATACGCTGGGTGTGGAGCTGCTGCGGTTTGATATGTCCGAGTACATGGAAAAGCATGCCGTCAGCCGCCTGATTGGTGCCCCTCCGGGCTATGTCGGGTTTGATCAGGGCGGTCTGCTGACGGATGGCGTCGACCAGCACCCGCATTGTGTGCTGCTGCTGGATGAGATCGAAAAGGCGCATCCGGATGTGTTCAACATCCTGCTGCAGGTGATGGATCACGGTGAACTGACCGACCACAATGGCCGTACAGTGAATTTCCGCAATGTGGTTCTGATCATGACCTCGAACGCAGGTGCTCAGGAGCAAGCGAAGGCAGCTATCGGATTTGCCCGTGATCGCCGTGAAGGTGAGGATACCGCTGCAATTGAGCGCATGTTCACCCCGGAATTCCGCAACCGTCTGGACGCGGTGATTTCCTTCGCACCGCTTCCAAAGTCGGTCATCCTGCAGGTGGTCGAGAAGTTCGTCCTGCAGCTTGAGGCACAATTGCTCGATCGCAATGTGACCATCGATCTGACGCCGAAAGCCGCCGAATGGCTGGCGGACAAGGGCTATGACGACAAGATGGGCGCGCGTCCACTGGGCCGCGTGATCCAAGAGCATATCAAGAAGCCTCTGGCCGAAGAGCTTCTGTTCGGCAAACTGGCCAAAGGTGGCGTCGTCCGAGTCTCGGTCAAGAAAGGCGAGCTGAACCTTGAAATACTCGGCCCCGACCAGCCGCGCATTCCGGGTGATAAGCCGCCGCTGCTGACCGCGGACTGATTCAGAGACCTTAGAAACAAATAGCGCCCGCCCTTTCGGCGGGCGTTTTTTGTTTACCGCTCTGTCAGTTTCAACTCGATCCGGCGGTTCTGCGCGCGCGCTTCGGGCGTGTCGGCGGGGTTGACCGGTTGGAACTCTCCAAACCCGTTGGCCGCAAGACGGTTGGGTGGAATTCCCAGCGCTTCGACCATGAACCGAACCACAGACAATGCGCGGCCCTGGCTGAGCTCCCAGTTGTCGCGATACCGACCGCTACCCCCCAGCGGCACGTTATCGGTGTGCCCATCGACGCGGATGACCCAGTTCAGGCCCTCGGGGATTTCAGCCGCGACCGTCCGAAGAATGTCAGCCACCTTGGCAACTTCCTGACGGCCTTCCGCAGACAAAACGGCCGAGCCCGTATCAAACAGCACCTCGGACGAGAACACAAAACGGTCGCCTTCGATGCGCACGCCTTCTTGATCGCCCAGCACATCCCGCAACCGTCCGAAGAACTCGGACCGATAGCGTTGCAGATCTTCTGCCTGCGCAGTCAGCTCCTGATTTTGCCCGGCCAGCCTTTCCGCCTCGGCCTCAAGCCTGATGCGCTCTGCCTCCTCCAGCAGCCGGCGACGACGCTCCTCCGAGGCAGCGCGGGCGAGGGCTGCGTTCAGGTCCTGACCCAGCGTCTGGATCTGGATCTCTGCGGCGGCGTTACGCTCTTCGTAATCATCCAACAGCGCCTGCAACGAGCCCAGCTGGCTGCGCAAAGCCGACATCTGCTGGTTTAATAGTGCAGTCTGGCGCTGCGCCTTGGTCGAGATTTCTTTCTCTGACGCAAGCGCCCCCTGAGCCACAGCCAGCAGAGCCGCGCGCTCTTCAGCAAGTGACCTTTGCTCCTCCGCCTGCGCCTGAGCCTGCGTTTGCGCGTCCAATGCTGCCTGCAACTGGGCCTTCAGCTCGTCCGGGTTTAGCTCACCAAATTGCTGCTCAAGCTGGGCACGTGCCGCCTGTGCAGCAGCCAGCAGGGTCAAGGTTTCTTCGGCTTCCTGCCTCTGCGCCTCAAGCGCCAGCGTCATCGCGGTCAGCTCGGCATCCGCATCCTGAAGGCCGTTGCGCAGGGTCTCGGCCGCGGCAGCCTCGGCCAGACGCGCAGCCTCTTCATCTGTCAATTGCTGCGCAAGGTCCGCAATCTGGCCTGCCTGCGCCGCTTCGCTGGCCTCCAGCTCGGCCACCAACGCCTCAAGCGCCTCGCGGCGTGCAGCAGCCAGACGCGCAGCTTCGGTTTGGGCATCAATCTCGCTGCGGCTCTGGGCAAGGGCAAGGTTCAGGGAATCCTGCTCATTCAGCAGTTCATCGCGCTCCTGCAGCAAAGCATCCTGTTGGTCCACCAAGGCAGCAATATCATCCCGCGCCCGTTCCTGATCCGCCAGCAAAGCCGCGACCTGAGCTTCGAAGCTTGTGATCTGCGATTGTGCCTCTGACAGCTCATCCTCGACCTGCCCAAGCGTGGTGTTCAATGTGCCCAGGCGCGCCTGCAGGCGGCTGTTTTCGCGCTCTTCCAATCCCAGCGCACCGGCCAGCGCCGCGACCTCATCCGACAGCGCGGTCAGTTCGTCTTCTTGCCCCGAGATGGTCTCGCGCAGCACGAACTGAACGATCATGAAGATGGTCAACACAAATGTCAGAACCATCAAAAGCCCCGTCATCGCATCGACGAAGCCGGGCCAGACAGAGCCCGAGAATCGATGACCGGTGCGGCGCGACAGGGCCATCCTTTATTCCCCGTCCGAGGGCGTGCGCACGGCGCCGCGTGGCAGCGTCAGAGCTTTGACAAGCAGTTCGAAATCCTTGCGCAGTTCATTCATGCTGTCCTGTCGACCGGCTGAAATCTCTTCCAGAATCCGCAGCAGTTGCACGTCCATCGAGCGCAGACGCATACGGCTTTCTGCATCGATCCCCTCACCCGCGCCATGTTCGCGCATATGATCCAGCAGTGCATCCTGCCCCAGCGCCACACGTTCCAGCGCAGCGGTCACACCTTCGGTCTGGGCCTGACGCTGGTTCATGTCGGTGATCGCATCGACCAAGTGTCCGAGCTTGGTGGAAACCTGGGTCCGGTCTTCTTCCTGCGCTGCGAACAGATCTTGCAGCGCATCCATCTGTTCTGACATGGCGTCGAGTACCGGCGTCAGCACCGCCAGCTCGGCACCACCTTCATCGCCCGCAGCAAATCCGACACGGGTGATCGAGGATAACCATTCCTCCAATTCGCGATAGAACCGGTTCTGACCATGACCCGCGAACAGTTCCAGCAGGCCAACGATCAATGATCCGGCAAGACCCAGCAAAGACGACCCGAAGGCAACGCCCATCCCTTGCAGCTGCGATTCCAAACCGGTCATTAGACGGTTAAACACCGCCAGACCTTCTTCGCCTTCTTGTGGGTTCAGACTGCGGATCGTGTCGACGATGGCCGGGACGGTGGTTGCCAGGCCAAAGAACGTGCCCAGCAGACCAAGATAGATTAGAACATTGGTTATGTAGCGGGTAATCTCACGCTCTTCCTCGACCCGCTCAGCGACAGAATCGAGGATCGATCGGGTAGAGCTGGAGCTGATCTGTGACCGCGCCCCGCGTGCGCGCAGCAGCGAAGCCAGTGGCGCCAGCAGTTGTGGGGGACGCACGTCATCACGCTCGACCCCACCGGCAAAAGCCTCAATCCATCGCACCGAACCGATCAGCTGCGTCACCTGCAGGAAACAGGCGGCCACACCGATGACAAAGACCAGAAGGATAAAGCCGTTCAGGTACAGATTGGCCTGAATCACGGGCAACACGTAGGGCAGCGCCATGAACACGCCAAGGCCCGACAGCCCGATTGCAATCAGCATCATTAGGATTTGGCGGATCGGCTGCGAGAAATGTGGTCTCACGCCCTGTTGTGCCTGCGCCATGCGCGTGGCTCCCGGTATTGTCTGCTCTGGGCTGAACCTATCGAAGTTCAGGGCGCGACGCCAAGGGTTTATGCGCGGATTGTACGCACGCGTTGCGACAACCACTCAAGGTCGGGGTCACGCAAACCGATCTCGGTCAGATGTGCGGCTGTATTGTAGAGGTATTCGTCATTCGGACCGCGCCCGCCCACCGCATGTGCTATGATCTGGGCTTGCTCCTCCAGCGGCAGTCCACCGCAATACTGCACATGATGCGCATCGATGACATACGTCACGGCGTTGACGACCTCACCTGAATGCAGTTGCACGTCCAGCATCCGTTCAAGATAGGCGGATGAAATCAGCTCGCGCTCGCGCAATTCCGCCAGCGTCCGCTCTTCGTGTCCTGCCTCAACGGCAAGCGCCAATCCTTTGCAATGCGCATCCGGTTGTTCGTCAAGCGCAAGCACCAGACCAGGCTCTTCCTCAGTGCCGCGATGATGGATCGAGCGCATGCAGAAGGATCGGGCATAGCCATGCAGCGTGGCGCGTTCGCTGCGGGCCACCGGAAAGCCGGGGTTCCACAGAAGAGATCCATATCCGAAAACCCACATCGTCATTGCTCTGGTCCTTGCCCGTTTCGCTCTATAAACATCAAATCCGAGGCAGGAAAAAGGGCCATTCATCATGCGTCGTCTGATACGCGTTTTTGTATTCGTGGCCGTTGTGTGGAGCGCCTACTGGTATGTCGCAGGTTACGGGCTGCGAAACGCCATTACCGGCTGGTTCGATCGTCAGCAGGAACTGGGCTGGCAGGCTGATTATTCGGATGTCGCGACAGCAGGGTATCCGTTCCAGCACATAACTCGGCTGGCCAATCCCGCGCTCGCCGATCCGGTGAACGGTACGGCCTGGAGTGCGGACTGGATCGAGTTTGAAAGCCCCGCGATCTGGCCCGGTCGACAAATGCTGCGTTTTGCCAGCACACCACAGCGCCTGTCCTATTTCGATCAGACCACAACCGTTCAGGCCGAAGGTCTTCAGGCGGAACTACATTTGCAGCCAGGTGTCGCATTGGTGCTGGAAAGGATGGCCCTGACCGCCGGGCGCTGGCTGCTATCGGATGAGCAGGCCCCTCAGGCCGGTGGACAAAGCCTGAGCCTGATCATGGCGCAATCTGGCACTCCGGAAAGCTACAACATATCGGCCAAGATCGATGGTTTTACGCCAGGCGAGGAACTGCGGCGCCTGATGCGCTCTGCCTCGTCCCTGCCGCAGTCGTTTGAAACGCTGGAACTCGATACATTCATCACGTTCGACAAACCCTGGGACCGCAGCGCGCTTGAACAAGGCCGCCCCCAACCCGTCGCGATTGACCTGCGATTGGCCGAGATCAAATGGGGCGAACTGCGCCTCTTCGCGACCGGAGAGCTGGATGTCGACCGGCAAGGCATCCCAACCGGAGAAATTGCGGTCAAGGCCGAGAACTGGCGCGACATGGTCGCCATGGCAAACGCTGCAGGCGCCCTGCCCGATCAGGCGGTTGATCCCGTGACCCGGGCCCTGGGCTTCATGGCCGGGCTCGGCGGCAATCCCAACGCCTTGGATCTGCAGCTGAATTTCCGCGACGGTTTTGTCGCCTTGGGGCCGCTCCCATTGGGCCCTGCCCCGCGACTAATCCTGCGTTAACGGCAGTAAGAGCCGCTGCGATAGCGCGCCGTGTCCAGATGGAAATGGTCGCGATGATATCGATCCGAATTCGGCCCCAACACCGTCCCAAACGGCCCACAAGCCCCACGCCAGACTTTGATCAATTGCTTCTGAGAGGGGTTCTTGCGCCATCCGTCCAACACGGTAACAAGTTCGCCATCTGCCATCCGGAACCCGGAAATATCAATCGCGCGACCCTTGCCATGCTCGGAAATCCGCGCGCCTTTTTTGTTGTTCCGGGTCCGGCAGGCATAATGCGCCGCCACCCGCAGCTCGACCACTGGGCCGCGCCGTTTGAAGGTGGGCTTCACCGTCTTGTCGACCCATTTATTCAAAGCCTTTGCGGTGCCACAATCCATGGTCGCCGGACGGCTGAGCTTCACCCCTGAAACCGAGGTAATCTGCACCGCGTCCTTGATCCCGCAGGCCTGGATCTTGCCGTTTATACGGCCCACCGCCTTGCCCTGGATGTCTATATCGCCACAAACCGAAGATTTGCGCAGCTTGCGTTTTTTGAACAGGATTTGCTGCTCTAGTTCCTTCGGGCGTAGGTAGGGTCGGATCGAGCTATCAGGCCCCAGCAACGGCAATTCGGTTGGCCGGGCAGCAACCGCAGTCACCTGCGGAGAAGCGGGCCGCAGCACGGGGCGAATTCTGGACGTGGTGAGCGCGGGGTTGGCATCGATCAGGGCGGGGCGTTTTAGTGGCACAAGAGAGGTTTCTGGCGCTGCCGCATGTGCAGTTGTGGCCAGAATGGCAAGACCTATCCACAAACAGCCCCGGAGCCATCTCATGTCGATGTTTTCCCCCGTCCAAAATCTGGCGCGTCCGTGTCCTGCCCGGCATCGATAATTCCGCGCCGGATCGCACGGGTGCGCGTAAAATAGTCGAACAAATGCTCTCCGTCACCAGTACGGATAGCCCGTTGAAGCGCAAAGAGTTCTTCTGTGAAGCGTCCAAGAATCTCCAGAGTCGCGTCTTTGTTGGTCAGGAATACGTCGCGCCACATTGTCGGGTCGGACGCGGCAATCCGCGTGAAATCCCGAAAGCCAGCAGCCGAGTATTTGATGACCTCGGTATCCGTGACCCGTCGCAAATCATCCGCCACACCAACCATGGTGTACGCGATCAGGTGCGGGGCATGCGAGGTCACAGCCAGCACCAGATCATGGTGATCGGCATCCATTTCTTCGACATTCGATCCCATCCCCTCCCACAGCGCGCGCAAGCGGGCGATGGCATCAGGATCCGATCCTTCGACTGGGACCAACAGAGACCAGCGGTTGTCGAAAAGCTCAGCAAAACCGGATTCCGGCCCGGAATGCTCCGTCCCGGCCAGCGGGTGGGCAGGAATGAAATGCACATCTTCCGGGATATGGGGTGAGACAGCCTCAATCACATGGCGTTTCACCGATCCGACATCCGAGACTGTCGCGCCGGGCTTCAGGACCGGTGCCATCTGCTGAGCCACGGGACCCATCGCGCCAACCGGAACGCACAGCACAATCAGATCGGCCCCTTCGACGGCCTCTTCAACCGAGTCACAGACGCGGTCGCACAGACCGATCCGCCGAGCCGTCTCGCGGGTCGCGTCAGATCTGGCATAACCAGTCACCTCTTCTGCCAGCCCCGCGCGTTTCATCGCCCAGAACATGGAGGAGGCGATCAGGCCCAGCCCGATCAGCGCCACGCGGTCGTAAATCTGGCTCATGCAGCGCCCCCTTTGAACGCGGTAATGGCTGCAACCACACGGTGGCAGGCTTGTTCATCGCCCACGGTGATCCGCAGCGCATTTGGCAGGTTGTAGCCCGCAACACGCCGCACGATCAAACCCTGAGTTTTTAGGAACGCGTCACAAGCCTCAGCCTCGGCCTGATCCGCGAAACGCGCGAGGATAAAGTTTGTGCAAGATGCATCCGAGGGTACGCCAATCTTGGCCAGTTCCTCGGACAGCCAGACTCGCAGCCGGGCATTCTCGGACTGGCAGAACCGCAAGTAATCCTCATCCTGCACCGCTGCCTCGGCGGCGGCCAACGCAGTCAGTGACAAGTTAAAGGGCTGACGCACTCGGTTCAGCACATCAATGATGTCTTTCGCGGCATAACCCCAGCCCACGCGCATCCCGCCCAGCCCGTAGACCTTGGAGAACGTCCGGGTCATGATCACATTCTCGAACCGATCCACCAAAGCAGCCCCACCGTCGAACCCGTCGACAAATTCGGCATAAGCGCCATCCAGCACCATTAGACAGTTGCTGGGTAGTTCCTGCGCCAGACGCTCCAGCTCGGCCTCAGAGATCATGGTCGAGGTCGGATTGCCTGGATTGGTCACAAACACGATCCGTGTCTTGCCGGTTACGGCAGCCAAAATATTGTCGACATCCACCTGCCGCTCGCGCTCAGACACCATAACGGGCGTCGCACCTGCCATCCGCGCGATGATCGGGTACATCGAAAACCCGTGCTCGGTATAGATGACCTCATCCCCCGGCCCGGTATAGGTCTGCGCCACGAACTGCAGCACTTCGTCGCTACCAACACCGCAGATGATGCGATCCGCGTTCAGCCCATGTCGTTCTGAAATCGCGGCACGCAGGGTGGCATGATCGGTACTGGGATAACGATGCAGCGTCGTGGCACTGTCACGCACAGCCTCTATCGCCTTGGGGCTGGGTCCAAACGGGTTCTCGTTCGAGCTCAGCTTGATGACATCAGCCACCCCAGCGACATGGGACTGACCACCCTGATACAGCGCGATGTCCATAATGCCGGGTTGTGGTATGGGCTTGGTCATGAGGGGCTCCGTTGGTTGCGCCCCTCTTACCTGTCTCAACGGTTTGAGAAAAGTGGCAATTCCCTCAGGCAGCTTTGAAGCGCGCCGTCGCCGGATCGGCACTGTAGAACGCAGTATATTCCTCGGTCCGACGCGACAGGTCATTGACGCTGTCGATGATGAATTGAACCGTCTCTTCGCTCATCAGATACGAGAAATTCAGGCGTACCCAACCGGGCTTCAGCATCTCTTCGCCCGCTGACAGGGCCGCATGCAGCTGCTCCGAAGTATCTCGGTCGATCCCCAGCAAACGGTGCGCATATGGCCCTGCGCAAGCACAGCCACCACGCGCCTGTATCCCATAGATATCGCTGAGCATTCGCGTGAACAACTGCTGATGTACCGGCTGCCCAGAGTGATCCCGAACAAGGAACGAGAAGATCGGAAGGCGATGCGCATTCTTCGTACCCAGCAAGGTCAGGTGCGGATTATCCGACCAGCCTTCGATTGCCATCCGGTTGTAAAGCGCCTCACGCCGCGCAATCTCATCGGTTCCCACCGCATCCTTGACCATAACTGCCAGTGCCGCGCGAATGTCACCGATCACGTTGGGCGTACCCGCCTCTTCCCGCGTCGCAAGATCCGCGCTGTAATCATGCCGCCAGGGCGAGACAAAACTGACAGTTCCCCCACCCGGCCAGCTTGGACACGTACGCTGAACCGCATTCTGATTGACGACCAGCACGCCGGAAGCTCCGGGCCCACCGGGAAACTTGTGCGGAGAGACTACGATCGCATCTTTGCGTGCATCTTCTGGCCTCATCTCCATCGGCAGATACGGGCCACCACCTGCATAGTCCCAAACCGCCAGCGCCCCATGCGCCTTCAACAGCCGGGTCACCGGGTCGGGATCGGTGATGATACCCGTGACGTTGGACGCTGCCGAGAATGATCCGATCAGCAGATCCGAGTCGGCATGCTCCAGCAACGCGGCTTCCAGCGCCTGCATATCCGGCCCACCCTCTGCTGCTTCGGGAATCTCAACCACCTCAGCCTTGCTTTCACGCCAGGGCAGGATGTTCGAATGGTGTTCATATGGACCGATCAGCACAACCGGTTGGTCAGCCTCTTGCACTCCCATCAGGCTGACCAACCGGTTGAGGCCCGCTGTGGCGCCGGACCCGGTGAAGATCACCGCATCCTCTTCCCTGGCACCAACGATGCGGGCGATCTCTGCCCGCGCCTCGCGGCGAAGGCGGGTCATATAAGAACCGCAATAGGAGGCTTCGGTGTGGCTGTTGGCATAATACGGCAACACATGCGCAGCCACAAAGTCTTCGACCTGACGCAACGCGCGACCCGAGGCGACGTAATCCGCATACACAAGCGGCACATCCTGATGCAGACCCGGGATGAGTACCCCCTCACCAATCAGCCCGTCGCGCAGAGCATTTCCGTGAGTGGCAGATTGAATCTCCGCGCGAAAAATGGACAGGGTCATTGCATAAGCTCCGTATTGCTGTACCCAATGTGATTGATCTATAGGCCAAATACTTCACCCTTTTTTGCCTTCTAATGCCCAATATTGTGTCATATGATTTCATATGAGTAACAAAATAGATCAAATTGACCACAGCATTCTGAAAGAGCTCCAGAAGGACGCCACTCTGTCTCAACGCGAGTTGGCAGATCGCGTCGGCCTGTCTCAGAACGCCTGCTGGCGACGCCTGAAGGCGCTGAACGACAATGGGGTGATACAGGGTTCCTCCGCTCGGATCGCACGAGAGAAGCTGGGCCTGAACCTCGTAGTCTTCGTCATGTTGCGTACCCGCCATCACTCGGCCGAGTGGCTGCAAGCCTTTAGGCGTCACGTACTGACCATTCCTGAAGTTGTGGATTTCCACCGGATTGGTGGCGACTACGACTATCAGCTGAAAGTCGTCACACAGGACATGGCCTCATATGACAAGGTCTACCAGCGCCTGATCGAGAAAGTCGAGCTGGACAGCGTCACATCCTATTTTGCAATGGAAGCGATCGCCGAAGGTCGGCCATTGCCGATCTGATCCGGAACTTCATCTGACCGGAATACAAGCCACTTCGACCTTTGGATATTCAAAAATAACCCAGTTTCAGTCAAATTTGCGCCCGAATCTTTGGCTAAACTCGCCAAAATTGCATCTTTCGCACGACGATATAGGGGCGCGGCGGTGGGTCTTCCGAGTTCAGCAGTTAGCAACGCTACTGCAGTTATTGGCGTCACTTTCTTGACGCTGGGTGTCATCTATCAAGTTGTCTGGCCACAACAGACACCTGTCGAGATGGCGCTGTTTTTGGTCGCCAGTTACCTCGTACCGGTAGCGCTATTCGAAATCTGCTTCAACAAGGTACACTTGAGGAAATCGACCGGGCTAAGATGGACTAAGGCAGGCCCGTCGAACCCACGCCGCGTCGCAGTCAAGCTAGTCGGCTTGTTTGCGATTCTCGCGGCCATCACGGTGGTTCATAGCGTTTTTCGGTTCTATGCCTACGAAAGGCTCACGTACCCTGTCGTCGCAATGGTCCTTCTCGCTCCATTTCTATTTCCAGTCATCATAGTTTACTTTTTTGAGATCGACCGGCGCATGGCGCAACCCAAGGATGGCTATTTCGAGCTTGGAGCACTAATTCTCAGGCTAAATCCTCACGCAAACTGGGCTCTTCTGCAGGACTTTGCGCTTGGCTGGGCGATAAAAGGCTTCTTTTTACCTGTGATGTTTGCCTATCTGGCATTGAACATGTCCAGCCTTTCACAAGACATCCCATTGATCTACGGATCTCCTGTGGAGAAAGCGGTTTACTTGGCCAAACTTTTGATCGCTATGGAGTTGACGATCGTCGTGGTAGGCTATTCGATGACTGCGCGGCTTTTTGACTCTCATATCAGATCTCCAAACAAACTGCTCGGTGCTTGGGTCGTAACACTCATCTGCTACGAACCTTTCAATCGCTTGGCCTCGGGTCAGATTTACAAATACCACACTGGGCGGAGTTGGAATGATACGATAGACAATTATCCGCTTTTGGTTTGGCCATGGATCATCATGATCCTTCTGTCATACTTCGTCTGGATGTGGAGCACGGCGATATTTGGATTGCGGTGGTCCAATCTTACCAATCGCGGCATTATTACAAATGGACCGTATCGCTATACAAAACACCCTGACTATGTTGCAAAATCGTGTTTCTTTTGGCTGACTGCTGCGCCTTTTCTTACCGCCTTCACCTATTGGCAGGCGTTTACCGCCAGTCTGGCCCTTCTGGTGGTAAATGCCGTCTACTTTGGTCGTGCACGTATGGAAGAAAAGCACCTGTCAGAAGATCCAACCTATGTAGCCTACGCATTAGAAATGAACCGCCGCAGCATCTTTGCGCCAATCGCTCGGTATTTGCCTGGGCTTGCATATCGTTCACCCACCGACAGTGCAGAACTTCAGCCCAAAACGGAGGAACTCTCTGACGCCAGCTTAAGATATAAGTATTGAACTGGCCTATCTGCTTTCAGAACTTGCCGTGATGTCGACAAGAAGCGACCTGTTCCCCTAAAAGTCCTCGATTTTCGGTTAGCCTATTCCACAACAAAAAAAGACCGCGCTGAAAGCGCGGCCTTTAAACTCAAAAGGTCGGCGAAGATTAGTTCTTCGCGTAGAATTCGACGACCAGGTTCGGCTCCATCATGACCGGGTAAGGCACATCGCTCAGGCCCGGTGCACGAACGAAAGTCGCAGTCATTTTCGAGTGATCGGCATCGATGTAGTCGGGCACATCACGCTCGGCCAGCGCAACAGCTTCCAGAACAACAGCCAGTTGCTTGGACTTGTCACGCACTTCAATCACGTCGCCTTCTTTGACACGGTAGCTGGGGATGTTGACCCGCTTGCCGTTTACTTTGACGTGGCCGTGGTTCACGAACTGACGTGCAGCAAAGACGGTCGGCACGAATTTGGCGCGGTAGACGACGGCGTCCAGACGGCGCTCCAGCAGACCGATCAGGTTTTCACCGGTGTCGCCTTTGACACGTTCGGCTTCGGCATAGATGCGACGGAACTGCTTCTCGGTCAGGTCGCCATAGTAGCCTTTCAGCTTCTGCTTGGCGCGCAGCTGCAGACCAAAGTCCGACAGTTTGCCCTTGCGGCGCTGGCCGTGCTGGCCGGGGCCATATTCGCGACGGTTGATCGGGGATTTCGGACGACCCCAGATGTTTTCGCCCATCCGGCGGTCGATTTTGTACTTGGCAGACGTGCGTTTGGTCACGGCTGATCTCCTTCGTTTAGGTCGAGGCCCGTGCAGGCCACTATGAAGGGCGTTGTCCTCTTGAGGTTTCCCCCATGACAGGCATCCCCTTGCGGGGGCCACCAACACCAATGAAGCCGCGCTTATATCTGTCGATTAGCCAGAGTCAACACGTCTCGGCATTGCAAGGTACGAATTTTATCTGAGGGTATCAGCAGCAGAGATCACTCTGCCGCAAAGACCGCTACATCAGGAATTTCATCCCGGATGACCCGCGCTGGCCCGGGAAAAGCGACAACCGTGCGGTCCTCGGTTCGGGTGATCGATACAGGCTCAATCTGCTCCGCTGCGGCGCTGACCCAGAATTCCTGACCTGGTTCCGGGCAACCGCCTTCAAACACCAGAACCGGGGCCTCATCGCCGACCACCATAGCCAATTTGGCGACAAATTTCTGCGCCCCGTTGGACAGTTCAATTCTGGCATGCTCCGGGAGCATCTCATCAACTGTGGTCTGACACCAGTCCGCCAATTCGGAAACGATCCCAGATGCAAGTGATCGATCTACGACTTCGACAAGCTCGGTCGAAAGATTAAGCGACCGGCCACGCCAAGACCATGTTGATCCAACACCTAGTTGATCGATAGGAGCATCTTCCAGACCATCAACTTCGGTTTGGGTCCAAGATATAGCTACATGACCGCTTTTATCGGTTCTCATCTGCCCGCCCGCACTATTACTCATCCCACCTGTAACGATTTCTGTCTATCAACGATAAAATGGGCAGAAAAGAGACTGAATTGCAGCATTCACGAAATTGTTGCCCAACCGCAAACTCACTCTGAGACTTGAAGTGACCTGGACACGAATCGAATTTGCCACATTTTCTTACATAACGCTTCCAGCATTTTTCGAGAACACGCACCGTTTGCTTCCACAGTGCTTCCACCACCAAAGGCCAGAATGCAAAAAGCTCCGCGTTATGCGAGGCTAAGTGTTTGATATCCGACCTTAAAGTTGGTTGCGGGAGTAGGATTTGAACCTACGACCTTCAGGTTATGAGCCTGACGAGCTACCGGGCTGCTCCATCCCGCGACACTTTGCG
>NZ_JBQFTW010000019.1:0-28905 GCF_056538865.1 Ruegeria sp. BE3
TTTCCATAAAAAGTAGGTCGTTTATTGAAATGCTCAAAGATGGATAATGCGCTTTGTCAATCCGCGTAAACTCGATACTCCTGTTTCGTGGAGGTTATGAATGACAACAGTTCCAAGCTGGCTAGCTGATCTTGGGCTTGAGAAATACGCTCCAGACTTTCAGAAGGCGGAGATTGATTTCCAAACACTGTCGGACCTGCGAGAAGAGGACCTAGTTGAGTTAGGCTTGCCGCTCGGGCCGCGTCGTAAAATCTGGGCTGCGATTCAGCGGCTCGAAGTCAATCCAGCCAGCACAACTGAAGAAGCTGAGACAAATTCGAAAGCGCAAGTTGCGCCCAACTCATCCGCTGAAGGTGAAAGGCGCCAACTGACAATAATGTTTACCGACCTCGTCGGATCGACAGCTCTTTCTGCCAGATTGGATGCGGAAGAAATGGCCGTATCCATAAAGTCGTACCAGAACGCTGTCGCTGGCGAGATTACTCGAATGAACGGGCACGTGGCCAAATTTATGGGTGACGGCGTTATTGCGTATTTTGGTTGGCCGCAGGCGCATGAAGATGAAGCAGAACGTGCCGTGCGCGCAGCGCTTGCCGTGGTCCAGGCTGTAGCGTATTTGGAAGCGGGTGGGCAAAGCCTCGCTTGTCGCGTGGGTATCGCCACAGGTCTCGTGGTTGTTGGCGAACTGGTTGGCCACGGAACTGCTCTTGAACAGACGGTGGTTGGTGATGCGCCCAATCTGGCTGCACGGCTGGAAGCCGCGGCTGGTGCAGGAGAAATTTTCGTCGCAGAGGCCACGCACAAGCTTGTTTCCGCATCCTTCCAAACGGAGCCAACAGGCCCTCTGGATATCAAGGGAATCGAGGAGCCTGTATCTGCATATAAGGTTTTGGGTGAGCGCTCCCGCGAAAGCCGCTTTGAGCTACGTGCGGACGGTATGGCACCTCCGATCGTGGGCAGAGATCAGGAGTTGGCCCTCCTATTGGAGCGCTGGAAAACTGCACGCAGCGGTGAAGGTCAAGCCGTGCTTCTCGTTGGCGAGGCGGGGATCGGAAAGTCGCGCATCATGCGCGCACTGGAGGACAAGATCGCCGAAGAGCCGCATACCCGACTTCTCTATCAGTGCTCCCCATTTCATAGGGACAGTGCCTTTTGGCCGGTCACGCAACAATTGCGGCGCGCGGCAAGGTTGTCGCGCGACGATACCGATGACAATCGTTTGACCAAGCTAGAGGCATTGTTTGACCGTGCCGATATGCCAATTGTTGCGGAGCTTATGGGGCTTGATGGCAGCGACCGGTATGGCGCACATGGTCTCGCGCTTGGACCGCTGCGGTCAAAAACGCTGGAGGTATTGTCAAGACAGGTACAGCGACTTGCCACGGATAAGCCCGTTGCGTTTTTTTTGGAAGATGCACATTGGATTGATCCAACGACGTTAGAGTTGCTCGAGTTAACGATCGATGCAGTGGCAGACGCCCCGGTGTTGATGGTTTTGACATCGAGGCCAGATAGCCAGCCGGACCTTGCAGCCCATCCGCATGTGACGCGGCTGGCGCTCAACCGGCTTGGCAGGGCCGGCGTCGACGCGATCGTCGAACGACTGGGCGGCGCAGAACTGCCGCCCGAAACCGTCGAGGCGATTATTCAGCGCACGGACGGCGTTCCGCTGTTCGTAGAAGAACTGACCAAAGCGGTGGTTGAAGGTGGAAAGGCAGCAATCCCAGCATCGCTACACGATTCACTGATGGCCCGGTTGGATCGCACCCCCGAAATAAAAGAAATCGCGCAATCCGCGGCATGTATCGGTCGTGAGTTTGATCTTGAACTGCTGATGACAGCCACAAAACGCGACGAAGCTGAACTCAGGCAGGGTCTGGCGGGGCTCGCCTCTGCTGAATTGGTGTTCCGACGCGGCGTTGGCGAAAACGAGCGATATGTCTTTAAACACGCGCTGGTCCGCGACGCGGCTTACGAAAGCCTGCTTCTGTCCCGGCGGCGCAAAGTTCACGAACGGCTGGTCGCAGCACTTGCAAGCGCGGCCCCGCCCGAAATCGTCGCACGCCATGCCGAGGCCGCTGGCATGGCCAATACAGCGATCGAGTATTACCACAAGGCGGGTGATCTGGCAGTGCGCCGTCCGGCTTACCGTGAGGGCACAGCCCACTACGCGGCTGCGATGCGTCTGCTCGAGCAGAAGAGCGAAAGTCCACGCGAGATGTTGTCCGTGGCGACAAAGCGGGGCGTGGCTTTGATCGGTGCAGACGGCTACTCTGCAAAGTCGACGGTTGAAGCGTTTGAACGGGCAAGTAGATTGTTGGTCGGTCTGGAAGATACGCCGGAATGGCCCGTTATACGATACGGAGAGTGGGTTGGTCGCTATGTGAGTGCCAGTCTGCCAGAGGCCGAAGCATTAGGACTATCGGTGCTCAGGGACTTGCCTGAGGAAGATCCCCATAACTTCAAAAGCATTGCGCATCGTATGGTCGCGACTTCTCAAACAATGATGGGCAGGTTTCGCGAAAGCCTACCTTACTACAACAAAGCTCTCAGCCAATATGATCCTGTGCGCGATGCAGATCAGGCCAGCCGGTTCGGAACAGACGCCAAAGCAGCTGCGAGTGCTTATATGGCTTTGACGCAGTGGTTTCTCGGTAACATTGCAAGTGCCTACGAACATGCAGAAGCAGCGGCCGAGACCGCGAACCTGCCTGATCATCCGGCCTTGAGTAAAGCCTATTTGTTCGGGCATCTCACTTACCTGAAGTATTTGAACCGCGATCCGGATGCACTTGACTGGTCCCATAAAACACTTGCCGTCAGCGATCTGGCAAAGATTGATATCTGGCGCAGAATAGGCCTTATGCCGCGCGCGGCCATTTACGCGGAAACGGGCGAATACGATGCGGCTCTGGCTGACGTCGCTGACTGCAAATCTGCTCTGTTAAAAGCGAACACATGGGTGTTCATCGGCTGTGTCCTGCGTGCAGAGGCGCGTGCGTACATCGGCCTTAGTGCGTTCGCAAAGGCAGAAAGCGCCCTGAACGAAATTGATCCCATGATGGATAAAACCGGTCAACGGTGGGATGAAGCCGACACAAGATGCGCACAAGCGGAGCTTGCACTCGTTCTGAGCGATACTGACAAAGCTGAGCGTCTTTATCGTGAAGCAATTGTGGTTGCAAAAAATCAGTCGGCACTCAGTTGGGAACGTCGAGCAGCCATTCCTTTAGCAAAACTATTGGCTGCGCGTGGTGCGCAAGCAGAAGCCTTGAACCTTTTGTCTGACGTTCAAGGCAAATTCACATCCGGTTTTGAAACGCCTGATTGTCTCGCGGCTACAGAGATTTTGCATATGCTTGGCGCAGACTAATTTGACCTGACCGCGCTGAAGGAAGACAACAGGTTCACTTTCGTCGCCCGCAGGTAATCGCTAGTTCGCACACGAGATATTTCGCAGACGTCGGCCGCATTTAAAACTACACGTTGCGTTTTCTGAATGCAGATGGCGTTTATTGCGCCAAAGGACGGAGAAGGGCAGGGGGGTTGCGGAACGTGCTCTAAAATTTTCGTCCGTTGGACGTAAGGCAAAAGCTCGAGAACAGGAAGAAAACGTTCAAGTGCCTGTTGCTCCAAGCATAAAGCCGGGTCCGGCCTGGCTCGAAAAAAGAGGTGTCGCCTTAAAGACCGAAACCTACGAAACTGCTCGTCTGCGCCATCTCGAGATACACAAGATCTTTAACCTCGCCGTGCAACGCCCAGGTGCTGCGAAAGTCTTCGCTCGAGCGGTCCACCCAACAGAAGAGAAGGTCCAAGGTCTACTTCAGAAGAACAACACAGCCTTAAAGGCGCTCGTGAAGGAGATGGGTCTTCAAGACGACTGCAACCTCAACGAAAACCCGTCTATGCGGCAAGCTGTCTACCAGAGCGTCGGTGGCAGTCTGTTACTGGAACTTCAAAACGTCCCTCTCAACGATGACAACGGCAAAGCCGTGTGGGGCGCGATCCAAGCTAGACTTCCGCTATATGCATTGTTCCGCTCTGATCGGGCGTCGAGCGACCAAGACCCGGAAGTACAGAACCCGATGAAGGCCGCCGTGCAAAAGGCGCTGGCCGATATTCAGGATGATCTCGCGGATGTTGTTGAGAAGGTGAGGGTTCGGGCCGAAGACACTGCGAAGCGGACTCTCGAACAGCTTCAGGCGGCATATCCCGACCTAGCGAACTCACTGACGCCACAGTTCCGGTCACCGTCTTGGGCCAACATGTTCAAGGTTGATCTTGAGAGCGATGACGGCGTCCCTTTGAACAAGCGCGGTTCAGGCGTCCGGCGATTGATACTCATGAGTTTCTTTCAGGCCGAAGCGGAAAAGAAGCGAAAGGAAGCAGGTGAAGGTGCCTTCGACGGGGAAGTGCCGGTAATCTACGCCATCGAAGAACCTGAGACATCGCAGCATCCGGACAACCAGCGTCGTATCGTTACCGCTCTTATGGAAGTTGCTGAAGCGGGCGACCAAGTCCTTGTCACGACGCACATGCCTGCTTTGGCGGAACTGATGCCGGTGGACTGCCTGCGGTACATTGACCGGGGAGATGACGGAAACGTTCGTATCCGTTCTGGCGACCCAGAAGTATATGCCGAAGTGGCAGAGGCGTTGGGTGTGCTGCCCGACCCGATACTTGGCCAGACTGTGAAGGTTGCGGTGTTGGTGGAAGGTAAGACCGACATCGACGCCCTAGTTTCGCTGTCATTGGTCTTGTCTGAATCTGGCGAGCTGCCGCCTCTGGACCACGACAAAATCTTCTGGGCGCTTGGTGGCGGCGAGACGCTCAAGGACTGGGTTGAGCGGGACTACCTGTCCAACCTTGATCTTCCACAGGTCGTAATCTTTGACTCGGATCGGTCAGCAGAAGCGCTGCCAGCTCATGAAGACAAGCAGCGGCGTTTGAATGAGATCAACGCTTGGAAGGATCGAACGGCATTCATGACCAGTAAGCGCGAAGTGGAGAACTTTGTGCACCCGGACACAATCGCGCGGTTGTCCGATGGATTGATAGAGTTGCCGAACGGCTTTGATCCAGACTTTGGTGACCTACCTACGGCATTTGCCACAGCTATGCGGGACGCTATCGACAACAAGGGGCTCACGTTCAAACCTGTTGACCTCAACGGTGAACGGCTGCGGGCATCCAAGCGCTACACCAAGCACATCCTGACCTCATACGTCATGAGGAACATGACTGTGGATGAGATCAAAGAGCGGTCCAAGTATGAGCGCGATGGCGCAACCCATTATGAAGTTTACGATTATCTAGAAGCCATTCAGGCGTACATATGAAAATCTGGACTTTAGCGACGCCAGGAAAGATGGCACACAGACGAAAGATGCAACGGTCGCGAAGGAATCCGGGGAGGACGCAATGCAGCAGGCGCCAAGAACTAAAATAACGTAGCAGTTGCCCACGTTAGTGATGAAGATCTAAAAGCCGCCAAGAAGGTGACGTATTGCATGCTGGGGGAAGTACCAGAACTGAGCTACCTTTGGCGAAGGTCGGCAATTCGGGCTGCAGAGGCAGTATTAGACTGCTTTGCTCAAGGTCGGCTCTTGGCCGCTACGACTTAAAGCAGTTCTCGCGATGCCAAGTAAGGAACTCAGCCCTTGGGCGATTGGCCGGTCGCCCCGGCGCCAAGAGCTTGCCCGAGGAGTTTATCATCGCCTTCACGGCTTCCGTGTCGTTGCTTTGGCGAGAGACAAGAATGGTCAGATCGTCAGCAAGACCTACCAGCCCGCGGTCGAACATCCAATGCGCTGTCCCTGACAATGCCAGTCCATTGCTCACAATATCTGGACCATCCTGCTCGACCGGCCTGATATGAGCGGCCTCCACCTCAGCGCGCCCTCCGCCGTTGATCAGACGTAGCCCGGTAATTGCGCATCGCTCTCCGTATGCACGCAGAACATTCTTTCTGAAGTTGCGGTCCCTTACGGCGCGGCTGGTCAGTTGCTTGATGCGTTCGCGGTCCGACAGATGCTGGAACGGCATTTGCGCTTCCTGAAATCTGTTTGGAGTGGCCAGGTCCACTCTCGGCAAGACGTCGTAATCTTGTCCAAGACCGCGCTCAACTATCCGCGCGAAATCTTCGGATGAGAGAGGCCGCACCGCAGCCTGGGCGCGCCCGGAGATTTTTCCTCGGTCGTTTAAGAGGCCCCGCTCAACAATTTCATCTGCTTCGCGAAACGGCACTGGATCGCCAAAATCGAGATATGTGCCTGGCTCAATGACGGCGATATGCATGTCGTCATGTTGTGGGTCCGGTATGACTTCCTGAACCTTGGCCACGGCAAAGTAACCCTTGGTATCCTTGACCTTGCTTGGTTCGAGATAAACGATCCAATCGCCCACGCACTGCTGAACGCGCGTCAGATATTGCCGCGGAAACTGATATCGTTCTGAGGGGACATCATCGTAAATTGAATCAGTCCGATGAATGAAAATACCAAACGCCATGTGGCATAGGATGGCCCGGAACGCAGATGAATCCAATCTGTCCAGTGTAGTTTTATCGCCCACTAGATCCGTCTTCGCAAGCCACTGGTTTCAATAGCCCCCGGTCACGAGACTCGTCGATCAAACTTTTGCGTTGTGCCTCAACTGGAGGACGTCTTAGGTTCGGCCCCGGATTTTGAGTCTGTTGAATAGCTATGGCAAAAATAGAAGAAAGATTCTGGGAAGAAAGGTTGGCGGACAGTCTTGTTGCGCTCGCCAAGGCACAAAAGCCATTCCTTAAGCGGTATTGGGAATCTCACGGTTTCCCCACAACGGTGACCTACAACGGACGCGATGAAACTCCCTTTCCGGCCGGCGATCATTTTATGATCTACGAGGACGCGACGCATTCATTTCGCTTTGGAACCAATGAGTATTTCGCACCATTGAAGGCTGCACTCGATCCGGTCCGTGGAGTCTTGCGAGATCACCCGGTTTTGGCCCGTGCCCTAGGAAAGCGGATAAACGTTAATGACGTTCAGGTTGGCGTCTTGAATGGAACTTCGCTCACCAGCCTCAGCGCTCTCATTGTGGGCCAGATGGCGCTGAATCCGGCGACATCAAAAGAAGGCTTTCTCCAAACTGCTTCAAAACTTAACGCGTTGCTTTTGTCGTCTACATCTCAAACCAATCCAGCCGATGAAGACGGCCTAAACATCGGTATGGATGCCGCATTGTTCTACGGACTTCGCATCCCGCAAGAGATCGACCTTGGTGAGGGTTACGCGCTTGTTCCGCTCTCTCTCATTGAGGAATACATTGATCGCAAATGGCTTCAGGAAGTGGCTCCGGAGCACGTTGAACGGCGGCGCATAGAGGGCATTTATGCCATTGTCCACAGGTTCTCTTGGAAACCAAGCGTCCGCAACAGACATTCGATGGCCAATAGCCCCTACAAAGCACCTCCGCCCTTGTTTCATCGTTGGACAGAGGAGTTTTCAAATCTGCTTGCGGTGACGCTTGGGACACGAACGTCCCGGATCATGACCCTAGAAGGCTGCATTTCACGAACCGCGTCCGAATTACTTGGTCGGCATCACGGGCCAAAGTCACCTCACAAAGGTCGATCCATAAGCCACCTGTTCGATCCGTTCAGAGAGTTCACCGACGCCGACTTTAGCCAACTCGAAAGAGCTAAAGACCTGTTCTCTGGAAGAGCGACAACCGCCTATGCCGATCTCGCATCTACTATGTATCGCATGGCCGAAGCCCATGGTCGCGACGGACGTTTTGGAGCACATGATCGAATTCTAGATTTGGCCATTGTCTTTGAGCGGATATTCAAGCCGCCAAGAAATGAACCCATTAGCAAGTTTCTTCAGAATGGAACGGCAGAACTGCTGGGCGAGAGTGAGGAAGAAAAGGAGCTCATCAAGGCCAAGGTCAAGCATTTGTATGACGTTCGGTCCGCCATCATTCACGGTCCCTCCGACGGCCGAAAAACCCAGCTTCTAAGAGAAGTTGAGAAAGCGTGGACATCTGGCGCTGCACTGGCGAGAGATGCATTGTTGCGGAAACTTGAGTAATCGCAGACCTACAGCCCTGGTGTCGAAGTTTCTTTTTGTGGCTTTCAGGGACAGGTTTCGGTTGGCAACTTCCCGATAGCAGCCACCCAAACCAACGTCCGCTTCGACGAAGCCGCATTGCGGCATTGGCAAACGCGCTCAGTGTCCGGTTTGGGCCACTCTCCATCTGAACCAGTCGGACCTATCGAGCAGATGCTGCGTTCGCCTCTATGGCGGCAGTGAGTTCAAAGCAGTCGTTTTCCCGACGGTCGTTCCATGTCCCACGGCAATAGACTGTTTTGAGCGCAAAAGTGATGTAGGTAAGGATCTTATCACCTTCTGAACAAAGACTTGCCTGGATGGACTACATCATCATCTCACTTGGAAAGTTCATCGTGCAAATATCTGTTCGCTTTTTCTATCCTCCGACTTTAGCGTCCCAGCCATGACCAATTCGACCAATCGCAAACTGGCATCTATCGTTGCAGCCGATGTTGTGGGCTATTCTGCGATGATGGCCGATGACGAAATCGGCACTCTCAATAAAATGCGGGCATTGAAGAAGGATCTGATTGAACCCATCGTCGCAAAACGCGGCGGTCATATCGTTAAGACAATGGGTGATGGTTTTCTGATCGACTTTTCTTCTGCCGTTGGGAGCGTCGAAGCTGCCGTGGAATTGCAAGAGAAACTGAAGGCTCAAAATGCCAATGATGCCTTAACCAAAAGCATTAGCATGCGAGTTGGCGTGCATATTGGCGATGTTGTCATTGAGGACGGCGACATCTTTGGAGACGGTGTTAACATTGCAGCGAGAATAGAGCCGCTCGCCAGTCCCGGTGGGATCAGCGTATCTGATGAAGCCTACAGGCAGATCGTGGGTAAAATTGATGTAGAATGGATTGACGGTGGCGAACACAATGTCAAAAACATCCCACGGCCTGTCCGGATTTGGCATTGGGGCGCAGGGCCGGTGCCTAGCGAAAAAGACTTTGCCGCAGACCTGAGCGTGCCTGATCTTCCATCGATTGCCGTTCTGCCGTTCGACAATATGTCGGCCGACCCCGAACAAGACTATTTTGCTGATGGTTTAACCGAGGACCTGATTACAGATCTGTCCAAGTTATCTGGTTTGTTTGTGGTCGCCAGAAACTCGACCTTTGTCTACAAGGGGCAGGCATTGGATATTCCAAGTGTCGGGCGCACACTAGGAGTTGCAAACATCATTGAAGGAAGCGTGCGGAAACTGGGCGAACGTGTGCGCATAAATGTTCAGTTGATAGATGCAAAGACAGGAGGGCATCTCTGGGCCGAGCGATACGATGGATCTCTTGACGCGGTTTTTGAGCTTCAGGATCAAGTCTGTGAGGAAGTCGTTTCAAAGCTCTCAATACGATTGACCAAGTCTGAAGAGAAACGTCTACACGATGTACACACGCACAATTTGGAAGCATATGAACTTTTTGTTCGCGCCAAAGCGACGCCCTTCCCGCCAATTCCACCCCGCATCTTGGCTGCAAAGGAGCTCTTCGAACAGGTGGTTGAGCAAGCACCTGAATTTGCCGGAGGCTACGCAGGGCTATCTTGGATAGTCAGTTTCGGCGCGTTGTGGGGGCACACGGACCCCGAAATGCTTGGGGCCCGTGCCGAAGCTCTGGCCTACAAAGCGATTGCGTTAGATCCCAATTTTGGATGGTCCCATACTATTCTCGGTGTGGCTCTGCTGGCGCAAAGACGGTTTGATGAGGCGATCGAAGCCGCGAATAAAGGTTTGGATCTCCTGCCCAATGATCCGGACGCGCATATTTTTGTGGCAGTGATCAACGGCATGCGCGGCAAATCCTCAGAGTCCATCGCAGCCGCCGAGGCAGCATTCAGAATAAGCCCAAATTTCGTAAGCGGGCCTTATCTTAATGTCATTAGCCATGCGAACTTCATGGCGGGCAACTACAAAGACTCGTTGGCCGCGTACGAAAGGAACGTTCAACGAGGCGGGCCAGTGGGACCTCCGGCATTATGCTGGGCGGCGGCGTCTTACTATTTAGTAGGTGATTTGACAGCGAGCGAAGAAACGGTGACGCGATTAAGATCTGATTTCCCGGATTTCAGGCTTACCGGATGGAACTTCTTGCAATTGGTAGAGAATGAAGACGATCGGAAGCGTTTGGAACGCGCGTTTCTTCAAGCTGGAATACCAAGCTAAATTGCCCTTGTTGGCTGCTTTGTCCGCGATCTGTGAGTTCGAACCAGACCAGATTTTGCTGCTGCAGCGAATGTCGGCAATGCGGGCTGCGACTGCAGCATTCAGGTACTCAATCGAGCGACCGCTCAGGGCCGTTGGATAGGTTGTATAGAACAGGGTAGGGACTTGTGCTGCTTCTGCACCGAGGTCTGCAGTGAGCCCATACCTACCAAATGCTGCGCATAGCGCGAGTGACTGCTTTGGACTTCCTACGCTCGAATCTCTTCACGCATAAACTCGACAAAGGACTTAACACGCGGCTTTCGAAAGGCCGAAGGCAACTGCACGCTTTGGATCGGCAAAGTGCGGGAATGGAACTCCGGAAAGAGTTGCACAAGACGTCCGGTTTCAAGGTCGTCCCCCAAAAACACATCTGGGCATATGAAGATGCCGCTCCCTGCGCGCGTCGGAACGAGGCAGGCGGGAGGACTGTTTGCGAGAAATGGGCCAGAGACAGGCACCTGCACGGTTTGCCCTTCGATCTGGAAGGGCCAGCGGTTTGGATCCGGGTTGTTCGCATCTCGAATGCAAATGTGGTCCGAGAGTTCCGCAGGATGTGAAGGTGCGCCATGTTCTTCAAGGTAGGAAGGGGTCGCGACGACTTTCATATGCGTTTCACCAAGCTTGCGAACGACCAAACTGGAGTCACTGAGCGCGCCGATCCGTATTGCGATATCGAAACCGCCCTTGGCCAGATCGGCATAATGATCCGACAAGTCCAATTCGACCGTGACGTTCGGGTGTTGCTCTACGAAGCGGCTTGCTGCTTTAGCCACCGCCGTGTCGCCATAGGTAAGGGGCGCGGCCACACGAACGATGCCCTTCAAGCCCTCTGAAGCGTCAAACTCAGTCTCCAACTGCTCCATCTCAGCCAGCACTCGTCGCGCTCCTTCCAGATATCGCTCCCCCTCGTGGGTCAGCGACATAGACCTGGTGGTGCGATGGAGAAGATTCAGCCCAACCATGTTTTCGAGCTGTGCGACACGCTTGCTGACCAGCTTGTTTGAAATGCCAAGCCGTTGTCCGGCGGCGGCAAAAGAACCGGATTCCACAACAGCCACGAAGCTCTGCATCCCGTCGATCCGGTCCATAGAATTGTCTCCATTTGCGCGATACACACTCGCTCTTATCGCCATTTTATGGAGAAAAGACCATCGCTAAGTTCCTCTCAAGCTTAATCGCAGGAGAAAAGAACATGGCAGCGTCAGACGCCCCCATCTCAATAGGTCAGGTCGCCCTGACGGTGCGCGATCTGGATAAGACCGCCACCTTCTATGAAGACGTGATTGGCCTCGGCCTGATCGAACGCGACGGTGAAAGCGCCTACCTCGGCACCGAGGCTGGAACGCTGATCGAGCTGCGCCAGGACCGAAACGCCAAACCCTTTCCTAAAGAGGCGGGGCTGTTTCACACGGCATTTCTGTTGCCTTCCAAACAAGACCTCGGCGCATGGCTGATCTACGCGGATGAGCGCGGTGTTCGCCTGGACGGGGCATCCCACCACGGTGTCAGCGAGGCGCTTTATCTGAACGATCCCGAAGGAAACGGCATCGAAATCTATCGTGACCTGCCTCGCAAAATGTGGAAACGCGAGGGCGATACCGTCCACATGACAACGCACCCGCTCGATCTGAAATCACTCACAGAAGATGCCACACAGTGGCAAGGCGCACCACAAGGCACAGTCATCGGACACGTTCATTTACGTGTCGGTGATGTCAGCAAAGCAGCGAAATTCGTTACTGACGAACTGAGTATGGTTCAGACCTTTGAGCTGCCCTCAGCCCGCTGGTTCGGGTCCGGTGGCTACCATCACCACCTAGCTACAAACGCTTGGCAATCCAAGGGAGCAGGCTCGCGCTCTGCTGGGGCCACTGGTCTCACAAGTGTTGAGCTGTTGGCAGACCCCAAAACTCTCACGCCCGGCCGCAAGGTCGACCCGTGGGGCACTGAATTCACGATCAACTCGGCGCAAGCCTGCGCCGCGTGAATATCGTCAAATCAAACCAAGAGAGGACAACAACAATGACACCTAAAGAGCTCGTATTGGAGGCTGTAGCCGCCATTTTCGTCAACTTCGACGCAACCGCAGCCGAACAACTGCTGGCAAATGACTACATTCAGCACAACCCTGCTGTACCCACAGGTGCCGCTCCAATCCTGGGGTTTATCCCCGGTCTTAAGGAAAGCGGGATCGAGGTGGACATCCACCGGGTCATCACGGAGGGCGATATCGTCGTCCTGCATACCACCTACAACAACGCCCAGGCGTTTGGTGCAGACACCTTGGTTGGCTTTGATGTCTTCCGCGTCGAGGACGGAAAGGTTGCAGAACACTGGGACAACCTGACACCAATCACACCGCCGAACCCGTCGGGTCATACTCAGACCGATGGTCCAACTGAGATAACCGATCTGGATAAGACCGCTGAGAACAAGGCGCTGGTCACAGACTTTGTGCACACCATCCTGAAGGATGGCGACGTTGACCGGATAACCGAATTTCTGTCGACGGAGACCTACATACAGCACAACAGCAACATTGCTGACGGTCTGGACGGTTTGGGTGCGGCTCTTGCAGGCATGGCCGAGCAAGGCATCCAGATGATCTACACGGACGTCCACATTGTTGTGGCCGAGGGCAACTTTGTCTTCACCGCCTCCGAGGGCACGTTTGCCGACAAGCCGACTGCCTTCTATGACCTGTTCCGCGTCGAAGACGGCAAGATCGTTGAGCATTGGGACGTAATCGCGGACATCCCGTCCGAGATGGCCCACGACAATGGAAAGTTTTGATCGGGTGCCATCATGAAAGCGTTCTTGATCACCCTGATAATGCTCGTAGGAGGTAACGCAATGGCACAAGACGTCGGCGTCATTGAAATTGTGACGATGGACCTTGCTGAAGGCGTTACACCGCAAGAGTTCGAACCTGTTGATAAAGTCATCGAAGATGAGCATGTCAGCAAACAACCAGGCTTTGTCTCGCGCCAAGCTGCATTCACAGATGGCAAATGGGCAGTGGTAGTTAACTGGGAAAGTGCCGAAGACGCCCAAGCGTCCATGGATAGCTTTGCATCAGCACCCGCTGCTGAACGATTCATGAGCATGATCGATGCAACCACAATGTCGATGACACGCTACAATTTAGCGCGATAGCAGACAAACAGAAGGGCGGCACTACGAGGTAGTTGCCGCCCTCCCCTGGTTGTTGTCACGTTGTTCGGGATGCGCACTCACATGGCACGACATCTCGTTCTCGATAGCGAACTGTTAGGGCGCTAAATTGACAGTCTATCACTCCATAAGTTCGATCTCGCCCGGGCGCCACGATCCGTCGAACCAAGGCTCGAGAGGGCCATACAATCGCAGTACGGTCGACCAAGATTTGCCCGGCATCGTCTGTATCCAGTTGCCCTCTTTGCCTTCAGGCGCTTCAGGCGCGAACCAGACAGTGTAACTTCCGTCTTCATTCGCTTCCAATGTAGCTTGGTTGCTGTCGACCCCTGCGAGTTTCTGATCAGTTTCGAGCAGTGAACGGGTTTGGGTGTCGTAAACGACGAAAGACCAGTAATCCTGCGCGGGCGGATTTGGCGGGATGGTGACGGAATAGGTGTTGCTCCCATCGAAGTAGTTCCCGTCACTGTCCCGGTTTGCCAGCGCATATTGCGACCCGACACCAACCTTTTGTGCAACCATGGCAGGCGTAATGCCAGTCGCGTAGTAGTGGAACAGGGTCCGCGCATCGAGGATTTTCACGTCCCCCGCCTGGAACTCATGATTGCCACCGACGAACGCCGTCTTCCAATACCCTTCGTCATAGTAGAATGGCGCACGCGAGCGAGGAGCAAAATTCAACGACTTAGCCGCCGCCGTGCCCAATGCGACTGCCTCTGTGAGCAGCAGCCTCAGTTCGTCATCGGGTTCAAATGGTTCACCTTTTCGGATACCCAGCGAGAACATTGCTCCCATCAATTCATCGGGAAGTGCTCCTTCCGCTTCGTTGTCTACAACGGCCTTCATCTCTTCAAAGAAGGAAAAGTCATTGGCGTGTATCGTGTTGAACTGAAGATCAGTCAGGTTCACAAATTCCTGATCGGGCGGCGCGTCGCGGTCTTCCCACCGGTAAACACGAAGAGTTTCCTTCACACGATCCACTGCGGCTCCAACGCCGTCTTCCCCATAAAACGCACGCAACAGAAACCAGTTCCGATAGCTTGGCGGCTTCACAATATAGTAACCGTCGTCCGGCAACTCACCTTCATAGTCGGGCGGAACGATCAAGAACTTCCCACCCTCGCCAGCGTCAGGCCCAGCGTTCCCGATGTCAGTGACATAACGCATATAGGCATCGTTCACGAACCCCAGCATGCCCGGCGGCACGTCGTAAACCACTGGCCCTTCGGACAGGTCCGTACAGTTAAGAATGTAGATTGTCGTGGTGTTCGGCGTGAGAAGAAGCGAACGGGCGTTATACAGGTCTTCAAAGATCCCGATCTTCATCGGATCAACGCCAGCGCCCTCTTCGAGCCCGTGACACATTGCATATGTTGAGGCTGCAGGCATTCCATCCATGAATACCTGCATGCCACGCATGAAATTTAATGCGTTATACGACAGCTTAGCTGTATCCGGCGTCGGCAATCCGTCAAAATATTCCAACGTTCCAAATCGTGTCTCCACCTGATCCGGTACGATTATGCTATCCGGAACTTCAGCCTTGTACTCTTGGGCTGGAGATTGCGATGCGAGTACCAGGGCGGTCAGCACGGCTAACGACTTTGTTTTCATTGTTCACTCCATTGGGAATTTTTGTTTGTTTTGATCAGTTTACTTTTTCTAGATCGCCCAGCATCCAGCCACTTTCCAACCATCCGTCTTGCGGCCCATATAGACGGAACAAAAGGAAGTACGGCTCTGTGGTTGGTATCCAGTTGCTTTCCTTGCCTTCCGGTGCCTCCGGTCCAAAAAAGATGTCGTAAGAACCGTCTTCATCGGCTTGCATAGAGTCTGTGTCGCGCTCGGACAGACCCACTGGATCAACGTTCCGGATGAAGCTCTTGGTCTCCATCGAATAAACAATCACGGACCAGAAATCGTCGGCAGGTGTGTCTGCTGGCACGTTAAGTCTGTAAGTCTGATTGTGGTCGTACATGTCGCCGTCGCTGTCGCGAAGGCCCGTCAGATAAAAGGTGCCGCCACCGAGTTGTTTCGGCAGGTACGTGATCCAGAAGTAGCTGCCGCCCGCACGCGCATCCACAAGTACCTCTGTCTCAGTCTCATACGGGAAGCCTGCCTCGGGTTGACCTTCGGCAAAGTCCCATATCAGCCACTGGCTTTTCATCTCGCCGCTATCGTCGACCCAGAGCGGTATCATGGCTTTGCCGGGCGTAACAAAGTAGTTCTGCATAGAGGCATACGCCAACAACAAACCCTCATTCATTGCTTTCAACTGAATTTCCGATGGTTCGAAAGGTTTTCCCTTTTCGATCCCGAGATCCTTCAGGAAATTTACCATGACCTTGTCTTGTTGTCTGACGGGGTTGTTTTGAACGTAATCATTCAAGTCCTGAAAGAAGGTCTCGTTGTAGTATGGAAGCGAGTCGTACGGCACTTCTGACGCTTCGAGATAGTTGTTGGGTGGTGGATTGTCAGCCTCAGACAGGTAGTACACTTTGATCGTCTGAGCGTACTCGGCCGCATCGGTGTCCGTTCCGCCATTCGTCAGTTTTGGCCGGAACGAAAAACCATATTCGTAGGTATCTGTTTCAAAGGGAAGGTATCCCGCTTCAGTTATTTCCTCCAGCGACATTTCCCCTTCGTAGCCTGGGGGTAGCATGAGGTACTTGCCGCCGGCACCTTCATCGAAACCATCGGGACCTACGTCCACAATAGGAACATCCCAAGCATTCACGATTGTACCGAAGTAGTTCACCTTGTCGGTGGCAGCGGGCACTTCAATGACAAGGGGACCGGGTTCGGAGGTCATTGAAGCCCAAGCATAGGCCGTAACATCGTTGGCCGTAAGAAACCCATGTTTGGAGTCGAACGGCTTGTTGAGATAAATGATGTCATTGTAGTCGCCACCGAGGTCGCGGCGAATGCCCTTGAGGAAATCGATCATACCGGCGGCAGGCATTCCCCAGATGGCCGTCTGGGTGGCACGCTGCACCATAATCTTGTACTCGATGTCCTCGACCTCGGCTGATCGTGCAAGGATGTCGCCCGTGTCGTTGAAGGACTGGGAGAAAACTGGTGAAGCAGAAATACCTGCGCCGAGCACCATTCCCAAAAAATGCATCGAAAAACCGCCGTGTAATGGCCGAAGTATTTTCATATTGCAATGCTCCCTGCTGTTTAGGGAAAGCTTGCACATCCGTTCAGCCGATGCGTATCATTTCACGACACGCGGGCGAACAAGCGGGTTGACGGATTGAACCTACCACCGATGATTTCGGCTAAGGCCTTGGGCGCGATGCCCCAGTTTGTGCTTGAGGCCGCTGGGGAAAGACGCTTGTTGCGTGCTTTTGACTCTGCCGTTCTTCCTGTTCACTTCATTGAGGAAAGAGGCGGTTACATCTCGGAGCATGCCTTGGCGACCTTTGTGCACGAAGCCGCACGATCCACGGGACAACAAAACATCGGATTGTTGTGGTCACCGTATCTCACTGTCGCTGACTACGGCGCCTGGGGGAGTTACGTTCTTTCTGCTCCAACGCTGGGGGCAGCGCTAATACGAGCTTCTGCCGTCATGCCATTTCATTCGTCTACGGATCGCGCGTGGCTTGAAACTTCGGGCACAAGCGCGCGCTACTGTTATCGTTTTGGACTTCGCTCGCATTTCGCGTATCCGGACATCGGCTTCTCGGCCGTTGGGGTTTTTTTGAGCATATTCCGCGCGTATTTAGGAAGCGACTGGAAGCCATCTGCCGTGCTCTTGGACTTCCCGAAGGTTCCTGGATTTGTCGAGGCAGAAGACACCTACGCTTGTCCTGTAATCTGGAACGCCTCCCGGCTTGGGGTTGATTTTGATGCATCGGCTTTGCGAGCCGAAACCACGCCCAAAAAACTTACCGGCGGCTCGACAACCGTCGGAGATATTTCTCGCGAACGATTGGGCGGCCCACCTCAAACACTTAGAGGACAAGTCGAGGAAGTGGTTTGGCAACAACTTCATCGGGAGGAAATGTCGATTGATGCCACCGCGCGTTCGCTCGATCTTGGCGTTCGCACACTACAACGGAAGTTAGCAACCGAAGGGGTTCGTTTTCGCGAAATCGTCAACGATGTCAGGGTAGCAAGGGCCGAGGAACTCCTCACAGATACGCGCGAGACAGTCTCCAGTATCTCCTCCATGCTAGGATATGAAACCGCAAATAATTTCAGCCGCGCATTTAGGAAGGTGACGGGACTGACGCCCTCTGACTATCGCAAGATGAACTCCGACAATAGTTGACTTGTGGGTCGCGAGAGCAATCTTCCAATGTCTGCTTTGTCCGCATAGCCGACTTTGATCCAATGGCAATAAAGTCCGCATCTCAGAGGGTGCAAAGCTCATAGTGAAGGTCCGCTTTGGGCTGGTTGCGGTCAACCATACTCATAGTAGAGACTGGTGGTACATAGTTCCGCAGAGCAGTGCTGGCGAAATGCTTATCTGGGGCGCTTTGGTTCCTAGCAGGAGAGGAGCTTAGAAGAAGCACGCACTACTACGACGACAGTCGCCATAGACTTCTTATGTCAAATATTGGTTAAGAGCGGCAGGTACGCTGTACTAGCGGTCTGGGTCTGTATCGAGTTTGCCCCAGAGATCATCAACCATATCTGAGAAGCCATCATTCGAGGCCTCCTTGGGCAGTAGACCAGCTCTTCGCCGGCGTTCGACCTCGGCCATTAGTTCTTCCTCTGTGGCTGTCTCAACCACATCACATCGAAGAGCTTCAATCTCGTCCGCTGTCCACGACTCAAATTTGTCAGCGTAGAAGCCCAGGGAATACGGCTCGTCATCAGAAATCTGCTTGATCACAGCATTCCAATCTTCGCTTTGGTTCGATTCCTTCTCGACCCTCTCATCTAGTTCGCGAATGGACTCACGGATCAACGACAGCAGCTTTGCCTGAGCGCTTTCTTCACCAGCACCAGTCCCTGCAAGCCAAAGGTCTGCGATCTTGCGGACGAGCGCCCAGACCGTCTGACTTCGAGGGTGGCCTTCAATCTGGCCGCCCAGACCTTTTTCTTGAATGCCCAGCTGTTCAGCGGCCCGTTCGTTCATCCGGATATTGTAATCAGACACGTCCGCGAGTTCTGAATCGTTCTCAGCCACAGCTCGGGCGACCTCTTGATCACCAACATAGACAACCACCTTCAACATCCCACTACCTCTTCCTTCGCCGGTTCATCACTCGGTCCAGGTGGCTGTAGTCTAGATCTCGCATTATCCTTTGAACTCGCTCTGGATCGACTTCGCGATCTTTTCCAGCAGTGTGGACGATGTGTCTGACGTAGATCGTCAACGCGACAATGATCACGGCGGATAAGATCAAGCTGATAGGCTCCGCCCGCATCACTAAGTCTTCTTCCTTGGGTCTTCGATCCCGAGGTCGTCGAACACGTTGCCGCTACCATCAGTGATCTCGACATCATCGTCGTCAGTCACTAGACCCCAGGTGTTCTCTTTGACCCATTCATCCCGCCATTTGGGCGCGTCGGCCGGACGCTGTGCAAAATCGGCGATTTGCTCGAAAATCATTTTGCGCAATGCAAGCCAGACGTCCGGACCCTCTTTGCGACGAGCTTGCAACTCTGCGATCAAGTCATTTAGAGGAACATCCTGTAACGGGCGCCCGAAGATATCTTCTTCTGAAAAATCATCTATCATCGCTCAACATCCTCGACACTGATCGATAAAACTAAGATCTTGTTTGGTTTTACGGTGATCTGTTTTCCTTCAATCTCTCGAAGTTGGCCGTTCACCGAAGTCTCGCAGATTACGAAAATTGGGATTTCCTCTTCTGTAGTCATGTCACTCATCTGGCTTACCCTTCGGATCAGGCACCTTTCGCGACCGGATCTCATCCGAGGTAATCGGCTTGGTTAGTTTTGCTCGACCGGCCGCAATTTCAGCCTCCCGAAGTCTAAGCAAACGCAAGGTTTGTTCATCCAGCTCAACGTCGTCGTCATCACCCATCAGACTTCTCCCGAGTACAGTAACAGTGAGAACAGAGTACTTGAGACCCGTCGGCTGTCCGAACGATGTCACCAACGTGGCCACACTCTTCACACGTCACACCGCATCAAAATTCCATCCAGACAGCGTACTCCTGAATGAGATCGTGGTATCGACTGAAACCGATGCAAATCTTGCCATCCTGGCCTTTCTTAATGTCCGAAATCTGAATAGTTCCAGGGTCCAGTGCCCTGAAGTCCTGACTGAAGGAAAGCTTTTGGAGTGCTTGCGAAATCATGACGAGCCAGCCCTTTCCGACAGCAGGAACAAGAGATGCGCAATCCGGAGAAACGAGGTCTGGATAGTTTTCCACAATGTCCAGCCTCAGGCTGTCGGGCCAGGATTCTTCGGCGCCCTCAAATCGCCGCCGCAGAGCATCATTGTAGCACCAACTGCAAAGCGTCGTCACAAACCCAAGGATGCTCTGGCGTTGTGCAGAATTAGAACAACCTTCACAGGTTTGCTCAATCTGATCGACACGCCATTGAATCTCTTCACTCGTAGCCTGGTTGCAGCCCTGGCCCTCATAGACGCGCAAGCCTCCCCATTTCTGTTTGATCTGAACGATGGGCGGGTATTCACCACCAAACAGGTCGGGCTGCTCGTCGATCAACCTTTTCACTTTCTCAAGTGCAAGCGTAAGCTGCTCCGCCCACCCGGCACGATACTCACCAAGCTGCTTGAAGACGCTTCCATGAATATCATTCCAGTCGACAACACTGCTCATCACTGACCTCCAGGCCCGCGCCTCTTTGAGATCGTGTGAAACCTCCGCCATAGCAGTCATCATACGGTCGACCACTTCGCGTTCATCACACTCGACATGCAGACCCTCGGTCGACCATGTGACGTCAGAGACGTGCGGAGCTGGGTAGTTGTGCGCCATCACCAAACGCATTTCTTCGGCGTACCAGGCGTCAAATGAGCGGAGATCATCTGGCGCTCCATGGTCCTCGATCACACCTCGGACCTTTTCCCGGAATTCCTTCCAGCTCTTTTCGATATCATCCATCAGTCACATTCTCCAGAACTTGGTCTTGTTGAGATGGAAGCCCCCTCTCGAGACTTGGCAAAGGGCAATCGGCGGGACATGACCTGTGGCCAGCGAGCCAGTATTCATGAGCTTCCGGGCGTAGTCCTCATCATCGTTGCCTTCCATAATTCTATTGAAGATCACCTGTTGTTCGGCGGTCATCACCAGTCCTTCTTCACGCACGCGGGGCACCGATTACGGTCATCCGTTCGGTCAATCTGGCCGTAATATCCGCAGACACCGCAGGTCATTCGATCTCGAATGGGCTTCTGTCGAACGCCAAAAAGCCTCTTCCTTTCAGGGTGGCGCTTGCTTGCGACTTCATGCGCGCACCAACAACACAGTGTAGTGTACCAGCCGTCCAACAGCTGGGTCTCGGCAGCGTTTGAGCATCGCTCACAGGTACGATTTGCTCGTGCAATCGTCGCAGCAATCATCGACTGGATGCATCGATCATCACACCTGTGGTAGATGCGGAGCTCTCCCAGCTTTTCCTTGATCTGGAGGATGAAGGGGTAGGTGGCATCCTTTAGATCGCAGTGTTCTTTGATCTCTGTGAAGAGCGTCGTGACCAAGCCGGACCACCCTTCGGGTGTGCGGCCGAGGTTCTTCTCGACCGACTGCTTGATGTCGTTGAAATCAATTGTGTTCGTGACGTCGTTCGCCATGTCTGACGCCTCCTGAGGATGGTAGGAGGCGTCGGAATCGAACCGACTCGTGCACTCTAATCTGGAGCAATTACAAGGATATAAGCCTCGCCCGCATACCAATGCTGCCTCCCGCGGATTTCGCGTGGGTTATCGACCTCAGGCCGATATTCGATGGCAGTGGATGCGTGTGAACGTCATGACCGCAAGCTGAACCAGTTCGTATAACCATGTCAAGACGGAGCATGCTGCACTTCGAAATTCACCGCGTAGTTCTGGGAACCTTCTAGCTTAGCGTGTGCTAAATTGAATTAGGCAACTTATCTGGGGTCGCTCTCAGAGCGTAAAACGATTCGATGCTCTGCGTTCCGGACTCGAACTCTGAAGCTTCGCCAAAGATCAAAACTCACCTCAGTGATCGAGTTTCTGGAGATAGTTCAAACACCGCAGCATGTCCGCATCGGATTGATAGTCGCAGTCCCAACATTGGACTCCATCAAGCTGCGACCAGTCTATGGTGCGCATCCGCTCTTTTAGCGCTTCTAAGTCTAGCGTTCTGTTTCGACCGATATGTTCTATGACGTGACGTATCAGCGGAATGCATATCGAGCCCCCACCGCCGGAATTTTATTTTGGGATCTATCGCAAGCGTGCAAGTGAGCTGCATTCTGCAAACGTGAGTTGAAATTTGCCAATCAAAGCGTAGCTGTGATTGAAGGAAAATACCAAAAAGTTGTAGGGCTTGTTCAGAAACCACTGCCAATTGAGCGTGTACTTTGAACCACGCAAACTTATGGGCAAATCGTGCAAAGTAATGCGCAAACGTCGCGTAAAGTTATGGGCGAGCACACTTGAATTTCATGAATGAAATCAACGAAAGGAATGCAGCGTTATGCGCGTACCTACAGCGGTGTATATCGCCAAAGTACTAGTTGGCTGCTTGCGATAAGGCCGACCGAGCCGCGCTTCATTGAAAGGGATCTACGAAAACCTCGCAATTGAGTTGTGTTGTTCGGTTTTGGGTTGAATTACTCCAGTCAAAATGCACTTTTGATTGAGTTTTGGTGCGTTCAAGTTGATCGAGCTACGCTAAGACAATCGACAATTGAGCGCGTATGGTGAACAGTGCAAACTTATGGGCAAGTCGTGCAAACTTATGCGCAATTGCTGTGCAAAATTATGGGCGAAGACACCCAGATTCTCTGAATAAAATCAATGATAGGAATGCAGCGTTATGCGCGTCCCTACAGGCACTTGTAGGTGCGCCCATAGCTTTGCATTTCGCCCAAAGAATTGCATTTTTGGCCCAAAACTTTGGGCGCATTAACCTTCAACTTTCTTGGTTCGAGGCTCCATATCTTCGGGTCTCATTCTTTGCCTGTTTCGCGCCATCGCCGTATTGCCGGGGAAGGTTTTCGGATGGCCGCTTCCAGCTTAAATCGATCGTTCAGAAAAGATTATTCTGGTCAAGTTGAAGGATTCCCATGCTACAGTTCTCTTGTCGAATGGCTGTTTGCGTCGCTGCTAAAAAATAGAAACGCACCGAATATGCCCTTGTGGCGACCGACTGTGTTTATTTTGATGTAAATTGAAGGAGCGAACAGATGTCATTTAGACTTTTTGGATCAGTAGTTGTCGCTGCCACTACGATAATCGCGGCTTCTTCGACCGCACAAGAAATTGCCGACACGATCTATACGGGCGGACCAATCCTGACGATCAACGATGAACAGCCGACCGTAGAGGCTGTAGCTGTCAAGGACGGGCGCATTCTTGCGGTAGGGGACCTGACAGAGGTTATGAGCAAGCAGGGTGATGCCACCGAACTGTTCGACTTGGATGGTCGGGCGATGCTTCCGGGGTTCATAGACAGTCATGGGCACGTCGTATTTGGCGGATTGCAAGCGCTCTCAGCCAATTTGCTGGCCCCGCCTGACGGCAACGTCACGGACATAGCAAGTCTACAAGAGACGTTGCGCGTATGGGTTGAAGAAAACACCGAAGCTGTCGAACGCGCAGGTGTTGTCATCGGGTTTGGCTACGATAACGCTCAACTCGCTGAGCTGCGGCATCCAACCCGCGAGGACCTGGACGCAGTAACAACTGACCTTCCAATTATTATTGTGCATCAATCCGGGCACATCGGGGTCGCCAACTCCAGGGCGCTGGAACTTGTGGGTTTTGACGCGGCCACGCCGGATCCTGCCGGTGGCATCATACAGCGAGACGCAAACGGAGAGCCAAACGGAGTTCTTGAGGAATATGCGTTCTTCGGCGCGCTTGTTCCAATTTTGGGTCAACTTGGCCCGGACGCCCTGTTGGCTTTCGCCGAGGCAGGCGCGGAGCTCTGGGCAAGTTTTGGTTATACGACGGCTCAAGACGGGCGTTCTTCTGGAGAAGTGGTGGAAGCCCTCAAAGCTGTGGCCGCCGAAGGCAAAATCCCGATCGATGTCGTGGCGTTTCCAGACGTGTTGGAGGCACAAGACTACATCGCTGAAAATACTTCATCCGAATACGCAGACGGTATCCGCGTTGGCGGCTGTAAATTGACCATCGACGGGTCACCGCAAGGCTTCACGGCACTTCGGGATCGACCCTATTACGATCCGGTAGGTGACTATCCCGCAGGCTACGCTGGCTATGCCGCCGTAGCCATGGAGCAAGTGCAGGAGGCTGTGAACTGGTGCTACGAGCGCGGCTTCCAGATCATCACGCATGCCAATGGCGAAGGTGCTTCGGATATGCTGATCGCGGCGCTGGAGGTTGCTCAAACCAAATACGGCGACCCGGGAAACCGCCCGGTACTGATCCACGGTCAGTTTTTGCGTGAAGATCAGGTGGATGCATATAAACGTCTCGGCGTGTTTCCGTCGCTTTTTCCGATGCACACGTTTTATTGGGGTGATTGGCATCGTGATCACACGGTTGGACCGGTCAACGCAGACAATATTTCGCCCACAGGCTGGCTCGTTGAACGGGACATGATGTTCGGGTCGCACCATGATGCTCCGGTGGCGTTCCCCGACAGTATGCGCATACTCGATGCGACCGTTACACGCCGGACCCGTTCCGGAGACATTCTTGGGCCACACCAGCGCGTTGACGTAATGACAGCCTTGAAGGCTTTGACAATCTGGCCAGCCTGGCAGCATTTTGAGGAAGTTCAAAAAGGCTCAATCGAGGTCGGGAAGCTCGCGGATTTTGTTCTGTTGGCGCAAGACCCCACCGCTATTGATCCTGAAAAGCTGGATCAGAACCGGGTCGTTGCCACCATCAAAGAAGATGAAACGATCTACGTGGAAGGAATACGGGAGGGGCGACTGAACTACGAACCACGCGGTAATGGCAGCGATCCCTATGCGGATTTCCTGCGGTCGTTCGCAATTGCCCAAGAAATGCAGAAATCGCCTAGTGCGTTGAGCCGGATGCGGCCATCGGTTTTGTCCCGAGCACCGCATTCAGGCGCCTGCGTGGTTCGCACTTTAGGAGACATTGTCAATGCATCGCTTGTCGCGCCGACCGAAGGCAACCAATAGCTAACAACGCTTGAGTATGTCATAACAAACAGAACGGGCTGAGGGCTTCCTGCATTGAGTTTGTTAGAAGGGCCACAGGTGTGGCGTTCGCAGCGAACATCTGGTCTAACGCGCCATAGCTCAGATTGGCCAATCGATGCCTAACGACAGGTTTGGACCGACGGCCAAAAATTGACTTGTCTGCTTTCTGCGTATTGCAGCCATTCGGGCATCGCGCAGCATCGGTCAAAGTGGGCTCGCATTCGACCTTCGCTGCTTCCCGCGCCTATGACTGTTTGCAGCCCAAACCGGACCTTCGCAACCAAGCTTTGCTAACTCCGAAATACACAACGAAACGGCCAGTTGCAGAGGTTGTATCGGCGGTGGCAACCAACCATTCGTGTCGTCGACTAACCTGTTCAACGTCGCACTACAACTTCTCCGAACTGATCCCACGAGGACCTAATCTTCGAAGCGTTCATTTGGCTCGACCACATTTACTTGCTTCGGAACTTGGTCGGTGTCATTCCGGTCTGACTTCGGAAAAAGCGAGTGAAATGGGACTTGTCAGAATAGCCGAGCATCAGTCCGATCTCTGCAATTGTCATCTGGTTTTGTTTGAGGTGCTCCTTGGCGACATCGATACGCAGCCGTTTGATTTCGCGCGGTAGCGTTGTGCCTTGTTTTTGAAGCGCTTTCAGAAACCGTTCCGGTTGTATTCCCAACAATCCAGCCACCACCTCTGGTCCCAAATCGGTTTCATCCAGTTTGTCGCGTAAGACAGATCGCAAAGCTGCCACCACGGTTACTTCTTCATCTTGTCGAAGTGATGCTATGGGCTTGGCAGAACCCTCAGAGACGTGGTGCAAAAACAACCATTCCACAGGAAAACTAATTTGCATTCCGGGATCAGTCCCAAGGCCAACCTCGATCCCTTTGTAGTCGATAGGCAGCCCATTGATGTATCTGCTTTCCCATCGCACACGGGAAGAGTCCCAGGACTCTCCGACGACGGTCTGCAATAGGCGTACATAGATTGCGGCACCAAAACCGGTCACCTGAATGGGTGGGACGGTTGGTTCCTGTTGCCTCTCGATACGATAAGTCGCTTTGTCTGCTTCAATGACAAGGCTGTGCCGCACAGAATTGGACTCCTGCGGCACGAGCTCAACAAAGCGGGTAAAAAACTCGAACAGCGTTTTTGTAGATTGCAAGGCTTGAGCGAAGGGCGGCCATCCTTGTAGGTCAAACGCTTCCCCTACATTCAGTCCTAGGTATCGATCCCCTGATACTTCTGAGAAAGCATTTACCAAGCCGTAAACCAACTCGGAGTGAACGAACACGGATGGGTTAGTCATCAGTTCAGCTTTCAAGCCGACCTGATCCAATGCTGGTTGCGGATTGATCTTACGTTCGGTGAGATATTGCAGAAAGGGAGCGGCTAAAGAGAGGCGAACAAAGCCCTCGCTATGCTCTCGGGAGGTGGAGTTGAAAGGCAAGCTCATAACCCTTGTTGGATTAGCTTTAAGAAGTGGCCATTTTTGCAGTCACATTCGTACATCCTAATTCAAAAGGGGCAACCGAGCCAATGAATTCCAGACTATAGTTGGCAAAACATGAATATGAAGGGAGTACTTATGTCCGGCTTACGAATGTCTCTTTGCTCGACGGCAATTGTCGCGGCAGTTCTTTCTTTTTCGGCGACCGCGCAGGCTCAGGATCAAGAAGAACCCCAAACGCTGTTTACCAACGTGCATGTCTTCGACGGTGTGAATGAGCAACGCATTGAAAATGCCAGTGTTCTGGTCGAGGGCAATCTGATCAAGTCCGTCTCAACCGATGCCATTGATGCGCCGAGTGCGAAGGTTATCGACGGCGGTGGGCGCACTCTGACACCGGGCTTTATAGAGAATCACGCGCACCTGATGCTCATGGGGCCATCGATTGCCGAGATGGAAACCAACTCGACCTGGGAGGATTTCGCCATCCACGGGACCCGGATGGCCGAAATGTACCTGATGCAGGGCTTCACGACCGTTCGCGATGCCGGGGGCGCTGGCGGCGGGCTGCGGCGCGCAATTGACGCCGGCCAGATCGTCGGCCCCCGCTTTTATCCTTCCGGGGCATTTCTCGGAACACGTGGTGGTCACGCCGATTTCGCATCCTTCACATCTCCGCCGGGTGGGGTGACCAACTTTGGGACTCTGAATATGGCCCAACAGGTCAACGGTGTTGACGAAATTTACATGTATGGCCGCAACAACCTGCGCATGGGTGCCACGCAATTGAAGTTCATGCAATCAGGTGGGGTGATTTCGGCATTCGATCCATGGCAGTTGCTCGCCGGTTCGAAAGAAGAGATCGAGGCCGCTGTTCAGGTTGCCAACGAGTACGGCACCTATGTCATGGCACATTCCTACCGCAAAGAAGCGATCATCAATGCCCTGAATGCAGGGGTCAGAACCATTGAACACGGATTTCACTTTGACTGCGAGATTTCTGCTTTGATGAAAGAAAAAGGAGCGTACATCACGACGAACATCACAGCATTTGATCCAGGCCTACTTGATGTTCCTTCCGTGAAAAACAACCCCAACAGTTTGAGGAAGGCCAAATCGGCCTCGGCGACCTTCGAAGCCTACATTCCAAGTATGAAGGAATGCCCGGCGCCGCGCGGTTTCCAAACCGATTGCGTCGGCTCGGTCGAAGCGTGCAACATCCAGATCGCCTACGAGAAACATCTGAATAACCATTTCTTCGGCCCCTATGCGTCGATGGTAACCCTAACTTCGGTAGGTGGCGAGATCGCGGCACTTAGCGGTGATTTCATGAACCCCTATCCGGAAGGCAAACTGGGTGTGATCGAAGAAGGCGCCTATGCCGACATCCTGCTGATAGACGGCAACCCCCTCGAAGACTTCTCTGTCGTTGGAACAGGCGATCAGTGGTTCGGTGCGGACCCGAGGCCGGACAGCCCGGAAACAATCCGCCTGATCATGAAGGACGGTGTGATCTACAAAAACACACTGGATTGACCAGATAAAGCAGCCGGAGAGCATTCATGCGAAATTGGTTTTGCTCCGCAGTATTCGCAGGGTTGGTTTTGTGCGGTTATAATGCTGCGGCGACGCCTGGAACCGCGTTGGACTGGGCAGATCTGCCAGATCCGTCTGCGCAGGTCTTTGATGACCCCTATCGTGAACTCAGCCCCGAACAGTTCGACGATGTTCTTTTCGTTGTGCGTATACGCGGCAGGTTGCAGCAGGAGGTTGGCAGCGCCGAAGAACGGCAGAAATGGCAATTGCTTTTAGCAGAGACCGAAGACGCCTTGGTGTCAGACGGAATTGACGTCGACTGGTTACTCGATCAGCGCGAGGTTGTGACTGAACGTCGAAGAAAGGCTGGAACGAGCGGAAACCCGCAATTCGACGGCAGAACAATCACACTCGCGGGCTTTGCCATTCCTGCTCCAAGCGATCCGGACGGCCGGCCTGTGGCGTATTTGGTGCCAGAAAGAGGGATGTGCAGCCACATGCCTCCACCTCCGCCTAACCAGATGATCCGTGTGCGGTTGAACGGGGACTGGGCGCCTAGCTATTTCCACGAACCCGTTCGGCTGACAGGCACGCTGACTATCGATCCTTCCGTTCATAATATGATGGTTGTGGATGGCCTCATGCCTATGAATGCGACTTTCCAGCTAGAGGCGGAACGTGTCGAAACTCTGGAAACCGAGGCAGACAGGTTGGAATGGAAGCAGCGTGCTGCTGATCGCATCCGCGCGGCAGGAAATCGCAAGACCGGTGGGGCACAGGCGTCAAAATGATAAGACTTCTGGTTGCCGCATTGAGCCTTGCATTTGCTGGCGCAGCGTCGGCTCAGGGACTATCCGGGCCATCTTCAGTCGAAGCCGATCTTGCGCCCGGAGACGGGCTCACCGATCCGCAATATCGTTCCGATTTTCCACGCAACATCGCACCGGGTTGGTTTCAGTGGAAAGACCGACTGGCTGAGGGTGGTTTTCGGTTCAACATTGACTACCTGGCATTGGGCCAAACCACGGATGCTGATCTGGGAACCGGCGAAGCAGCCAGCGGAATTGCGCGGTTCTACGGCAGTTGGCAGGCAACTGAACGGGGGTCTCTGACATTCAAGATCGAAGACAGGCAAAGTTATACTGACGTTGCTCCG
>NZ_JBQFTW010000020.1:0-6588 GCF_056538865.1 Ruegeria sp. BE3
GCTGGCCGGATCGGCGACTCCGTCGTCGTCACCGAAACAGGATTCGAATACATCACAAACTACCCTCGACAAATCCTGCTCAGTAAATAAGGGCACTATCGATGAAAGACATGATCATGAACGCCATGCCTTTTCCCGCAGAAGAGCTGAAGACACGCGTTGATCGCGCATGCCAGGCGCTGGCCGATAACAATCTGGACGGAATCCTGATCTCGGTTCCCGAAAGCATCTACTACCTGACAGGTATGGATCACTGGGGGTTCTTTGCGGCCCATGTGGTGATCCTGAACCGCAATGGCGAGATGGGTCTGGCCTGCCGCGCGATGGAAAAGATCACCTATGACAACCAGGTGAACAACGCCGCATTCTATGGTCACAAGGACCATGAAGAACTGTCGGACTACGTGCATCAGGCGATGAAGGATCTGGGCATCATGGGCGGGCGCGTCGGCATTGAAAAGCGCAGTCTGTTCCTGACCCCGCGCCACGCCGAGCGTATTCAGGACGACGGTGCCGGTACGCAGTGGAGCGACGCGTCGGGTATCATCGACGATATCCGTCTGGTGAAATCCACGCTCGAGATGGAATATACCCGCAAAGCCGCACGCGCTGCGGATTTGGGCACGCTGGCTGCGATTGAAGCTGTGCGCGACGGGGCGTCGGACTATGAAATCTCGGCCGCTTACAACAATAAGATGATCCTTGAGGGCAGCGAATATCCGGGCTTCGGCCCATTCTTCCGCCCGACCACCCGTCTGGGTGAGGAACATACTACGTGGCGTGGTGACACCTTCGGCAACGGCGATGCGGTGTTCATGGAAACTTGCGCCGCCTATCGCAAGTATCAGGCACCGATGGGTCGACTGGTCTATGTCGGTGACGCGCCCGATGGTGCCCACGAATCTGCCGAACTGGCCATCCGCGGCATGAAAGCCATCTGCGAGGCGCTTCAACCCGGTAATAAGGCAGGTGATGCCTATGATACCTGGCGTGAGGTCGCCTGCAGCGCCGGCTTGAACGACTATCATCGTCACCACTGCGGTTATCTGGTTGGCATTGGTTTCCCGCCCAGCTGGACCGGTGGTTCGATGGTGACTTCGCTGTTCCCGAACTCTGAACGCAAGATCGAGGTTGGAATGGTTGTGCACGCGCATTCCTGGTTCACCAACACTGATGTGACGGATTACTTCATATCGAACACTGTCATGGTGACAGAGAATGGTGGTGAAGTGCTGACCAATCAGACGCCGGAAACCTTGATTCTGCGCTAAGATACTATGGTGCGCCAGACGGGGCGCACCATCCTCTCTGGATGCTATTTGCCCGGGATTCATATGGAAAAACTGACCAAAGAGACGCTGACAGGTGTCTGCAGCCAAATGGCTTCGCACGATTGGAGCGATGCCGAGATCAACGAACTCGTCGACCCGCAGCTTGGCATCATCACCGGGTTTCAGGACCTGCTGGATGAGCTGGAAGTGCTGCGCAAGATCGATCTGGGTACCACGCCACCAGCCTTGACCGTGCAGAAACGATAGACAGATGACCACCGAGATTGCTTTTGATACCGTTCGCGGACTGAAAAACCGGCTGACTGCCAAGGATATCACGCCTGCCGAGCTGATCGATGTGTTCGCAGAGCGCATCGCGCAGCACAATGACCGCTCCAAAGCGTTCATCACCGTAACCGACGGATCTGCGCGCGCCGAAGCTGCAAACCTGAGCGTCGACGATCTGGCTGCGTCGCCCTTCGCGGGCATTCCATACGCGTCGAAAGATCTGTTTGATATCGAAGGGGTTCTGACCTCAGCCGGATCGCGTGTGTTTCACGATCGTATCGCAACCGAGGACGCCTTTGCCATCGCGCAAATGCGTAACGCCAAGGCCGTCAGCCTGGGCAAAACCAATCTGCACGAGTTTGCGTATGGCGCGACCGGTGAGAACGAGGTCTATGGAACTTGCGTCAACGCCTACGATCCGACCAGACTTGCGGGCGGTTCGTCATCGGGATCGGCGGCGGCGGTTGCATTCGGTTTGGTGCCTGCATCGCTTGGCACCGACACAGGTGGATCGGTTCGCGCGCCTGCCGCTCTGAATGGTTTGGTCGGCATGAAACCAACCATTGGCCGGGTTCCTACTGCAGGTGTTGTGCCCTATTGCTGGACGTTGGATCATGTCGGCCTGATGACACGCGATGTTGCCGACTGCGCTGATTTCCTTGGTATCGTGGCGGGTTATGACCCACGCGATCCCGGCTCGCAGAACATCCCTGTCGATGATTACGCCGAGGCGCTGGATCAAGATATCGCGGGTCTACGCATCGCGATTCCCGCCAATTTCTATTATGAGCGCACCGACCCGGAAATTCTGGCAGCAATGGAACAGGTCAAATCCTTCCTTAGCGCGCGAGGCGCTGCGCTGGTACCAGTCACATTCCCCGATCTGGAACACAGCCGCGCCGTATCTCTGACTGTCCAGATGCCCGAAGCCCTGAGCGCTCATTCCGCCTATCTGCAGGAACGCGGCGATCTGTATGGTCAGGATTTCCGCGCCGGGCTGGCGCTGGGGCAAACCCTGTTGGCTGAGCATTATGTGCGCGCCAAGCGGTTTGTGGAAATGTACCGGCAGAAAACCAACGCGCTATTCGATGATGTGGACCTGATCCTGACGCCGGCTACCCCGGAAATCGCACAAAAGGTCGGCACTGTGAAAACCACACGTGACGGCGTGGACGAAGCAGTTGGCAACGCGATTACCCGTTTCACCACTTTCTTTAACATGTCAGGCCACCCGGCGTTGACCATGCCCTGCGCGATGCATTCCGAAGGGCTGCCCATCGCGCTGCAGCTGGTGGGGCGATACTTTGAAGAGAGCACAGTGATCCGGGCTGCGCATGCTATCGAACGTGATGGCGCCTTTGCCATCCCGCTTCCGAATGTGGATGGCTGATCATGGTGCTTGCACTACTGAAATATGGGTTGTCCCGCCGATATCCGGCTCGGGAAGAGATTCCTCAGACACCCGATCTGAAGCTGCATTATGATGTGGTGATCGTCGGTGGCGGTGGTCATGGTGTGTCGCTGGCCTATCATCTGGCCACCAAACACGGCATCACCAATGTGGCGATCCTGGAAAAGAATTATCTGGGCGGCGGTAACACTGCCCGGAACACCACCGTAATCCGGTCGAACTATATCGATCAGCGGTCAATCAAATTTTATGCCAGCTCGCTGCGGCTCTATGAAAATCTGGCCAATGAGCTGGATTACAACATGATGTATTCGCGACGGGGGTCAGTTGACCTTGTCGCATTCCGAAGGCGAGGTTGCACAGACCGTCGTGGCCCGGATCGGCGCGATTCTGATCCGGGCGGATCAGGACGGGGAATATGCGTTGCACATGTTGACGGATTTCGCCTCGGCCCATTACCTGTGGGACGTGCTGCAGGACGCCGCGAATGAATTCGGCGGAGGGTTCGTCTGAGATGCCCGTCTATCATTTCAATTCGGACAATGGCGCGCCGGTTTGCGATCAGATCATGCAGGCCTTGATCGAGTGTAATTCCGGTGTTGAAACGGCTTATGGCGCGGATCAATGGTCGAAACGATTGGATCAGGCCTATTCCGAATTCTTCGAACGCAAGTGCTTTGTCTTTCCGGTCCCGACAGGAACGGCGGGAAATGGTCTGGCGCTGGGGGCGGTGACCCCGCCTTACGGGACGATCTTCTGTCACGAAGCGGCACATATCGTCACCACCGAATGCGGCGCGCCCGAGTTTTATTCGGGCGGGGGGCGCATGACCCTGCTGCGCGGAAAACATAACAAGATCAGTGTGGAAACGTTTCGGCAGGCTCTTGCAGATCATGGGATTGGAAATGTCCACCACATGCAGGCCAGCGCGCTGAGCGTGACGCAGGCGACCGAGTGTGGTGTGACCTATTCGCTCGACGAGCTCGGCGCATTGTCGGCAATCGCCCATGACAACGGCATGAAAGTACATCTGGATGGCGCGCGGTTCTCGAACGCGCTGGTACATCTGAATGCGACGCTTGCCGAAATGACCTGGAAAGTGGGCGTTGATCTTTTGACGCTGGGGACCACCAAGAACGGGACTATGAACGCCGAAGCGGTTATCACCTTTGATCCAAAAATCGCCGAGGTGGTGCGGTACATGCACAAACGTGCCGGACATCTGTCCTCTAAAATGCGCTACATGTCGGCGCAGCTGCTCCGCTTCCTCGAAAACGATCTTTGGCGCAAGAACGCATTGCTGGCTAACGGCAACGCGGCGCGGATTGCGGAGTCTCTGGCACAGTGCGACGGCGTGGAGTTCGCCCATCCCGTACATATCAACGAGGTTTTCGCGTCGCTTCCGGAAGAGATGATCCAGGCGTTGAACAAAAACGGGTTCCACCTGCGGCCGTGGAACTGCGGTCTTACAGGGGAAAACGTCCGCATGGTGTTGTCTTATTGCGATGCGCCTGACCGCCTCGACCTTTTTGAAACCGTGTGTCGTCAGCAGTCAGTCTCCCACTAGTACGCTGATTGCACCGGTTTCCGCCCTCGCCACGCCCCCTCGGCGAGGGCATTTTTTTTGAACAAGGCCATTGTATGCGATGGCACTCGGACGGAATGAGGAACTTATGGAACAAAAAAAGCTGGGAATTGCGGGTATCGGAGCGATTGGCAGTAACGTGGCCCGGGCCATCGATCGCGGCCAGATACCCGGATTTGCACTGACGGGGATGGCGGCCAGTCGCCCCGAACGTCTCGATGCGTTAAACGCCGAGCTGTCGAAGCCAGTACCCTTTATGGATTTCGACGCCCTGGCAGCGAATTGCGACTGGGTTCTGGAAGGGTTGCCGCCACAGTTGTTCGACGACCTTGCAAAGCCGGTGCTACAGGCCGGGAAAACCCTGATTGTCATGTCCTGCAGTCAATTGCTGGGCCGTGAGGATCTGGTCGAGCTGTCGCGTGACACAGGAGGGCGGATTATTATTCCATCCGGTGCGATGCTGGGGCTGGATGCGCTCAAGGCGGTTGCGGTGGGCGAGATCAAGTCCGTAACTATTGAGACCCGCAAACCGGTGGCCGGCCTGATCAATGCCCCTTATCTGAGCAAAACCGGTCTGGATCTATCGGGCCTGACCGAGGCGAAACAGATCATTTCCGGCAGCGTCACCGAGGTGGCACAGTAGTTCCCAGCCAATGTTAACGTGGCCGCCGCGCTTAGCCTTGCGGGGCTGGGACCGGATCGAACCCGGATGGAAGTCTGGGCCGATCCAACGCTGACGCGAAACAAACACACGGTGCGCGTTACCTCGAACAGTTCGGATTTCACCATGAGCATTCAGAACCGCCCGACGGACGAAAATGCCGCCACGGGCCGGATCACTCCGCAGAGCGTGATTGCATTGCTTAACTCTCACACCGCCACTTTGCAGATCGGAACCTGAACATGCTGACATTGGAAATGATCCGGGCTGCAGCCGACACTTTGAACGGTGTCACCCGCGTTACACCCCTTCTGGAATCCGAGCTGTTGAATGCCCGGCTGGGTTTTCGCCTGTTGGTGAAGCCGGAATGCCTACAACGCACCGGGTCTTTCAAGATCCGCGGTGCTTTCACCAAGATTGCATCCTTAAGCGAGGCTGAACGTCAATCCGGTGTCGTGGCCTTTTCATCGGGAAACCACGCGCAGGGTGTGGCCGCCGCCGCTGCCGCAATGGGTGTCCGTGCAACAATTATCATGCCCGACGACGCGCCTTCTATCAAACTGCGCAACACGGCAGAATACGGTGCCGAGGTGATCACTTATGACCGCGAAACCGGAGACCGCGCCCAGATCGCCAAAGACGTGGCCGAACGTACCGGCGCGGTCATGGTTCCGCCCTATGACGACTATGTCCTGATGTCCGGTCAAGGCACTGTCGGGCTTGAGATCGCCGAACAGCTGGAGCAGTTGGGCGTCAGCGCTGATGCGGTCGTCTGTCCGGTGGGCGGCGGCGGCTTGATTGCCGGGGTATCAACGGCGCTAAACGCTCTGTGCCCCGAGACTGAAGTTTTTGTCGCAGAGCCGGAACATTTCGACGATACCCGCAAGTCCATCCAGGCCGGAAAACGCATTGGAAATGATCCGGGTCATCAGTCTGTCTGCGACTCCATTGTTACTCAGATCCCTGGTGAACTGACGTTTCCCATCAACCAAAAACTGGTTTCGGATGGTTTTGCAGTTACGGATGGACAGGCGCTTGCCGCGATCCGGGTTCTGCTGGATGAGCTGAAAATCCTGGCCGAACCCGGGGGTGCCGTGGCATTTGCCGCCGCTCTGAAATATGCGGACCGCTGGGCCGGTAAAACAGTTGTCGCCATCGTTTCCGGGGGCAATGCGGATCTAAATGCGGTAATGAGCGAAAAACGCGATCAGGCGTAAACAACGGTTACCACCATCTGGTGGTCGTGTTTTAGGCCTTGCGCAACATCTGATCATCCTGCTTGGTGCGACTCGGCCTGGAAAATAAAAACGGCGCGCCGGTTGGCACGCCGTCTTGAAACAACTCTTTCGCAGGGTCTTAGTAGACGACCACG
>NZ_JBQFTW010000021.1:0-2500 GCF_056538865.1 Ruegeria sp. BE3
TGGTTGCGGGAGTAGGATTTGAACCTACGACCTTCAGGTTATGAGCCTGACGAGCTACCGGGCTGCTCCATCCCGCGACACTTTGCGTTGGCCTATCGCTTACGCTACTTGAAGCCCTGCGTTGGTCTACCGCCTGTTTGGCTAGTTGAGACCGGGTCGTGTTCTGCTGATCGTTTAGAGAGAAGTTTGTTTGTGGGCTTTTGCTAGGTTTGGCGGTGACCTACTCTCCCGGGGCTTAAGCCCAAGTACCATTGGCGCGGCAGTGCTTAACTTCCGGGTTCGGGATGGGACCGGGTGTTTCACTTGCGCTATGACCACCAAACCGAGGAAAAGCCCTCGGTCGACTTTCTTGCTGTGCAAGAAAGCGACCATGCGGCAGGCAGCGTCTTTATCACAGATAAAGGCGCGTTACCGCACGGTTGTTAATCAGATCAACGTTGTCCAACTCAAGGTCAGTGTATGCTTTTGGTGATTTGTCTTTCTGTTACTGGATCAAATCAAGCCTATCGGGCGATTAGTACCGGTCAACTGAACGCATTACTGCGCTTACATCTCCGGCCTATTGACGTGGTGGTCTTCCACGGCCCTCAGGGAGACCTTGTTTTGAGGGGGGCTTCCCGCTTAGATGCCTTCAGCGGTTATCCTGTCCGATCATAGCTACCCAGCACTGCCGTTGGCACGACAACTGGTCCACCAGTGGATCGTTCACCCCGGTCCTCTCGTACTAGGGGCAACTCCTCTCAAGTCTCCTACACCCACGGCAGATAGGGACCGAACTGTCTCACGACGTTCTAAACCCAGCTCACGTACCTCTTTAAACGGCGAACAGCCGTACCCTTGGGACCTGCTCCAGCCCCAGGATGAGATGAGCCGACATCGAGGTGCCAAACACTGCCGTCGATATGGACTCTTGGGCAGTATCAGCCTGTTATCCCCGGCGTACCTTTTATCCGTTGAGCGATGGCCCTTCCACTCGGGACCACCGGATCACTATGGCCGTCTTTCGACTCTGCTCGACTTGTCAGTCTTGCAGTCAGGCTGGCTTCTGCCATTGCACTCAACGAGCGATTTCCGACCGCTCTGAGCCAACCTTCGCGCGCCTCCGTTACGCTTTAGGAGGCGACCGCCCCAGTCAAACTACCCGCCACGCAGGGTCCCGGATCCGGATAACGGACCGCGGTTAGACATCAAGAGTGCGAAGGGTGGTATCTCAAGGGAGGCTCCACGGATACTTGCGTTTCCGCTTCAAAGCCTACCACCTATCCTGCACATCACAATCCTGATGCCAGTGCGAAGCTGTAGTAAAGGTGCACGGGGTCTTTCCGTCTAACCGCGGGAAGCCTGCATCTTGACAGGCAATTCAATTTCGCTGAGTCGATGTTGGAGACAGCGGGGAAGTCGTTACGCCATTCGTGCAGGTCGGAACTTACCCGACAAGGAATTTCGCTACCTTAGGACCGTTATAGTTACGGCCGCCGTTTACCTGGGCTTCAATTCAAGGCTCTCACCTCTCCTTTTAACCTTCAGGCACCGGGCAGGCGTCAGACCCTATACGTCGTCTTGCGACTTCGCAGAGCCCTGTGTTTTTAATAAACAGTCGCCACCCCCTGGTTTGTGCCCCCAGCCCCTAGTTGCCTAGGAACCGGGCCTCCTTCTCGCGAACTTACGGAGGTATTTTGCCGAGTTCCTTCAACATCGTTCTCTCAAGCGCCTTGGTATGCTCTACCAGTCCACCTGTGTCGGTTTAGGGTACGGTCTGATGGAGGGCTATTTCCAGGAACCACTCAGCAGCCCAATCAATCCGATAAGATTGAACTACACCTGTGATCCGTCACATCCTCCTGGCCTAGGAATATTAACCTAGTTCCCATCGCCTACGCCTTTCGGCCTCGGCTTAGGGGCCGGCTTACCCTGCTCAGATTAGCTTTAAGCAGGAACCCTTGGACTTTCGGCGAGAGTGTCTCTCACACTCTTTGTCGCTACTCATGTCATCATTCTCACTAGTGATCTCTCCACCGGATGGCTCACGCCCCGGCTTCATCGAAAAGATTCTGATCCTCCAAGGTGCCCCGAAGGACACTAAAGAGGATGAATCTTATGTCACACTACGCTCTGCTACCGATGCTTACGCATCCCTAGACTTCGGCTCATGGCTTGAGCCCCGTTACATCTTCGCCGCAGGACAACTTATTTAGACCAGTGAGCTGTTACGCTATCTTTAAAGGATGGCTGCTTCTAAGCCAACCTCCTGGTTGTTTTGGTCGTCCCACCTGCTTTCCCACTTAGCCATGAATTGGGGGCCTTAGTCGTAGGTCAGGGTTGTTTCCCTCTCCACTACGGACGTTAGCATCCGCAGTGTGTCTGCCATCTAGTACTCCCGGGTATTCGGAGTTTGGTTAGGATCAGTAAGCCTGTGGGGCCCCATTACCCATCCAGTGCTCTACCCCCCGGGGTATTCGGATGACGCTCTACCTAAATAGATTTCGCAGAGAACCAGCTA
>NZ_JBQFTW010000022.1:0-4636 GCF_056538865.1 Ruegeria sp. BE3
CTTATTTACTGAGCAGGATTTGTCGAGGGTAGTTTGTGATGTATTCGAATCCTGTTTCGGTGACGACGACGGAGTCGCCGATCCGGCCAGCGGTTACGCCATCGACTGAGATGCCGCCATCGACGGCGAAGGTCATTCCCGGTTGCAGCACGGTCTTGTCGCCGGCCTTCAGCTCGGGCGCTTCGAGGTAGGCGACGCCGATGGAGCGGCCTGTGCGGTAGCCTGTCTCATACCCACGTTCCTGATAGACTTCGTTGGCGGCTGCGGCGACGTCCTCGGCCAGAACGCCGGGACGGATCGCGTGGATCGCGGCCTGCTGGGCGTCGATCGCAGCCTGCTGCACTTCGCGGTCCAGATCCTTGACGTCGCCGACATGGAACATGCGGTCAAAGCCCAGCTTGTATTGCTTGAACTGCGCCATGTTGCAGAAGCAGAAGTAAACCGGATCGAACTTCTCATAGGCTTTCACGCTGGCGCGGCCATGCACCATCGAGGTTTTCTTGCCGCTTTGCACGATCTGCAGGTTGTGGATCATGGGCGAGACGAAGCTGTCCCAACCCTTATCGGTCAGAAAGCCCGCCGCCTTGCGCGAACCCGCATCAATCACAGCCAGCGCACTTTCGTATTCCTGCGCGCCTTCCTTCAGCGAGTTATGTGCGGCCAGCATCATCGCGCCTGCGATCTCACCGGCCTGCTTCATCACCTCGATCTCAAGCGGCGACTTGATGGTGCGCATCGCGCCCAGCACCGGCGAGATATCCTTGAGCGGAACGCCCGGATAGGTCTCGTCCAGGTGATTGCGGACAATCGCCGGGATCGAACTTTTTTCGATCCAGATCTCGGACGGGTTTTCACCCAAGGCACCCGCCAGAGCGCGGCCCCAGGTGCGCTGACCGATATCTTCCCAGGTGCGCACATCCTCGACCCAGGTCATGGCACCGACCATTTCCGATTCCATCAGCGGGGTGATGACGATGGGGGCATCGTCAGCATCCACCACCAACATCGACGGGCGGCCGAACTCGATCCCCAGATAGCCCCAGAAGCCGGCCAGATAAGCCATCGAACTTTCGTCAGTAAACACGGCCTTCTGGATGCCCGCATCTTTCATGCGGCCCTGAAGCTCGATTGTTCTTTGTTTTGCGTGTTCAAGCATGTGCCTACATCCTTCAAGAAAAGCCATCGGCATGACACTAAAACCGAAGGCAGGGTTGGTCCTAGGGAAACGCCATGCTCACACAGCATGGACGACCGCTTCTTTTTTCGAATAATCCGTGCCGCCCGCCTTTCACGCGGGCGACACGATTCACACCTCAGTCGAGGAGGCCCGGCAGGAACAATGCCACGGGCGGTATGAAGGTCACAACAAAGACCATCGGCAGGTGACCCAGCAGCAGGAACTTCAGGGTCGGGCCGACATAGGTCGACAACGGCTGCCGGGTGACACCACCGGCCATGTAGAGCAGCGGCGCACAGGGCGGAGAGATGTTGCCCAGGCCCAGGTTGGTGCCCACGATGGCAGCAAAGTGGATCGGGTCCAGACCGATCTTCTGCGTCACCGGCAGCAGGATGATCGCGGCCAGAACACCACCCGATACGTCATCGATGATCATGCCCATGATCAGCAGCAGCAGGTTGATCAGCAACAGGATGACAATCTTGTTCTCCGAGATGGTCAGCAGCAGATCGGCAAACTGGGTCGGCACCTTGGCCAGAACCATGCCGCGGCTCATGACGAACAGGAAGAACAGGACCATCAGGATCGCACCGGTCAGACGCGCGGCCTCGACTGTCGAGTTGAACAGCTTGTCAAACGGCAGCGTGCGATAGATCAGCAAACCAACAGCCAGCGTATAGACCAGCGCCATCGAACCGGCCTCGGTCGGTGTGGCGATCCCGCTGTAGATGCCGCCCAGAATGATCACCGGCATGATGATCGCAAGGCTGGCACGTTTGCCGGTCTGGCCGATATCTTTCACGGTGTCAGAAAAGGACAGTTTTTCCGCGACCGTGATCGTTGTGTTGTTGCGCAGGAACCAGAAGTTGAGCGCACAATAGGTGGCGGCCAGCAGGATCCCCGGACCCATGGTCGCCAGGAAGCACTTGGCCACGGATTCGCGGATCGCAATCGCGAAGACGATCATCGGAATACTTGGCGGGATCATCAGCGCCAGAACAGACGACACCGCAACAAGAGCGGTTGCGTGCCCCGGGGGATACCCTTCCTTGATCATGCGCGGGACCATGATTTTGCCGATGGCGGCAATCGCGGCCGAGGCTGATCCGGAAATCGCGCCGAACAACGCGCAGGTGACAACGGTCACCGCACCCAGACCGCCCTTGGTGCGGCCCACAAACGAGTTGACAAAATCCAGCAGCCGCTCGGAGATCCCCGACGCCCCCATCAGGGTGCCCGACAGGATGAACAGCGGAATGGCCAGCAGCGAGAAGGCGCTGACCTGCGAATAGCCAAACCCGGCATGGAACGAGATATCCGTACCCTGCAGCGTGCCAAACACAAGGGCACCAATGCCGAAGGCAAAGCCCACCGGGACTTCGATCAGCAGCAGGAAGATGACAATCGCGATGGCGATGAAGAACAGCGTCATATCATTCTCCTCCCTTACCGGTGATCAATGCGCGGGCTTCGAGGAAGATCTGAAGCAGCATGTAGAAACTCATCAGCACGAAGCCAAAGACCATGCTGAGATCCCACATGTATTTGGGGAATTTCATATAAGAGCTCTTGCGGTTCAGGTTGATATTGAACTGCGCGAAGTCCCAGGCGTATTTGGCAAATACAACCAGTGCGATCAGACAAACGACCGAGCCGAACAGACGCAGCGCCAGCAAGGCCTTCCGGTCCCGGACAACCAGCGACATGACACCACCTTCGATGTGGTCGCGCTCACGCGAGCAATAGGCCATGCCGATGAAGTAGATCCAAAGGGCCATCATCGGGGCCAGTTCTTCGATACCAAGGAACGGAGAGGCGATGACGTAGCGCATGAACACCTGCGCCGCCATGACCAGACCCAGCAGGATCATGGCTGCGAACATGATCACCCGCATCAACCAGGCAACCTTGGCCTCGAGGCTGTAAAGGCCTCCCAGACCGCGATAGACAGGCTGATCCCGATCTTCCGGCGCAGGCACCGGTATGATCGGTGACGGCACCAGAACGTCGTCCAGACTGTCCGTGTGCAGAATATCTTTGGTCATTTCTCCTCCCTTCCTCCAAAGGAAGACACGCGCAAAGCAGGCTTTGCGCGTGTCCCGTGCCAGCGTTATTCCACGCCAGCTGCTTTCTTGATCTCGCCCATAACTTCGGCGCCGATGATCCCTTCCATGTAGGGGTATTCAACGGCCACGATCTTTGCTCGATAGTTTTCCAGCTGCTCTGGTGTCAGCTCGACCACTTCAATCCCGGCGGCTTCGATCTGCTCGAACCATTTCGGGCTTTCCGCTTCAGCATTTTCCCAGGCCCAGCTCACAGCTTCATTTGCTGCTTCTTTTACCCAGCCCTGCTGCTCTTCGCTCAGACCGTCGAACCATGCCTTGTTGGCGGTCCAGAAGGTGTGCTCAAAGTTTTCGCGGGTGAAGACGTAGGCGCTCAGGACGTCCTTGAACAACAGAACCTCGGATGGCGGCGAATAGGCCCGGCCATCGATCGCGCCGGTCTGCAGTGCAGTGTGCACCTCGGAGAACGCCATCGGAACAGCCGAGAAACCGGTCGCCCTGTAGCGCTCGATCGCCATCGGCTGGCCCGGAACGCGCATTTTGAAGCCTTCGGCATCTTCGGGGAAGTTCACAGGAACATCGACGCCCTTGCGCACGACAAAACCGGTGAAGTCGGTCGGGATCGTGCCCAGCAGCTCCATGCCCAGATCGTTCATGACGCCGTTATAGACTTCGTTCATGGTCGAGCCGGGGCCGTAAACTTCTTTACCCTGCTCCCAGTCATTGGCGATGTAGCCCAGAATCGACACGTCCCAGCGGGGGTCAAGCTCGGAGTGGTTCCACGACATGGTCATCTGAACCGCACCCTGGGCAACCTGCTCAACGATCGACGTCCAGTCACCCAGATCACCGCCCGGGTGATACGAAACAGACATGGTACCACCGGACAGCTCGTCCAGACGCTCCATGAATTGCTCGGATACTTTGTGGAAGATGTGTTCCTGATCCATCACGTGACCCAGGATGATATCCTGAGCCGATACACTGGACGCGGCAAACCCGGCAAAGCCGAGCGCAACAGCACCAGTCTTCAGAATTTTCGATACCTGCATTTGCGAAGATACCTCACTTTAATGCGAACTCTGCCTGCTTTCGGGGCGGCCCCAGCAGACTGGCAGAGTTATTGACCTGTATACAGCTATATGTCAATAATTGATTTATGGCAGCATTATATGCCGTTACCTAAAGAAGGTGCATGCAGGTTATGAAGACTGATCCAAAATCCCTGTTCGATGAAGGCCGCCACAATCGCGCAAAAATAGGATTCGTACTGCTCGCTACAGAGCAGACAATCGAAGACGACATGATGACAATAATGCCCAATGGCGTAGGCACACACTTCACGCGCGTCGCCATCCCAAACAGCATAACCGTCAAAAACTTGACCGATGTCGGA
>NZ_JBQFTW010000023.1:0-4460 GCF_056538865.1 Ruegeria sp. BE3
CGCACTCCCCTTCACGCGTTGCATGTTGAGTTGGGAGGTAAGTTGGTTGATTTTGCTGGTTGGGAGATGCCTGTTCAGTATCCCTTGGGGATAATGGGTGAGCATAAGCAGTGTCGTGAGAAGGCGGCGTTGTTTGATGTGAGCCATATGGGTCAGGTTATTCTGCGGGGCGAGAATGTGGGTGAGAAGCTGGAAGCTTTGTGCCCGCAGGCCTATGCGACGCTGAAGGAAGGCAAGGCGCGGTACGGGTTCTTTACGAACGAAGACGGCGGGATCATGGACGATTTGATCGTGTCGAACGCGGGAGATCACTACTTTGTGGTGGTGAACGCGGCGCTGCGGCATCAGGATATTCCGCATATGCAGGCCAATCTGGACGGCGTTGAGGTGACTGAGATCTTCGATCGTGCGCTGGTGGCGGTTCAGGGCCCCAAGGCCGAAGATGTGGTGGGCGCGCTTTGCCCTGCCGCGCGGGATCTGAAGTTCATGGAAACCACCGTGGCGGATATCCTGGGTGTCGAATGCCGCATCTCGCGGCTGGGCTACACCGGTGAGGATGGCTATGAGATCTCGATCCCCGAGGACAAGGCCATCGAGATCAGCAAGGCCTTTCTGGCGCATGAGGATTGCGAAGCGGCCGGTCTGGGCGCGCGCGACAGCCTGCGGCTCGAGGCGGGTCTGTGCCTCTATGGCAATGACATCGATCAGAGCACCTCGCCGGTCGAGGCGAGCCTCGGTTGGGCGATGCAAAAGCGCCGCAAGGAAGAGGGCGGGTTCCCGGGGGCCGACCGGGTGCAAAAGGAACTGGCCGAAGGCCCCGCCAAAAAGCTGGTCGGTATCAAACCGACAGGCCGCGCACCGGCGCGTCAGGGCGTTGAGATCCAGTGCGCCGAGGGCAATACCATTGGCCAGATCACCTCGGGCGTGTTTGGCCCCACGGTGGGCGGACCGGTGGCGATGGGTTATGTGAGCAAAGGCCATGGCGAGCCGGGTGAGGCGGTGAACCTGATCATCCGGGGCAAGCCGCAACCGGCCGAGATCGTTGCGCTGCCCTTCGTCACCCAGAATTACAAGCGTTGAAGTCAGGAGAGAGACATATGGCAACCTATTATTCCGAAGAGCACGAATGGCTGACCGTTGACGGTGACACGGCCACTTTGGGCATCACCAAACATGCGGCGGAACAGCTGGGCGATGTGGTCTTCGTCGAGCAGCAGGAAGTTGGCGACGAGTTCGAGAAAGATGGTGAGATCGGCGTGATTGAATCCGTCAAGGCGGCATCCGAGCTCTATGCCCCGGTCGATGGTGAGATCGTCGAGGTGAACGAGGCGCTGGCCGACACCCCGGGCGCGCTGAACGAGGACCCCGAGGGCGAGGCCTGGATCTACAAGATCAAGATCACAGACGCGTCGCAGCTCGAAGATTTGATGGACGAAGCTGGCTACAAGGCCTTCATCGGATAAACCCAAATGGCGGGTCCAGTCACGGATCCGCCCTTCATCTGGCTAAAAATATCTCCGCCGAAGGCTCCCGCAGTCTCCGCCGGGTCTGACCTATCCTTGAGGAGCGCACACATGGCCTTCAAACTGACCGATTACGAAGCCTATGACTTCGCCAACCGTCGCCATATCGGGCCCAGCCCGACCGAGATGCGCGACATGCTCAAGGTGATCGGCTTCAAGACGCTGGACGAGCTGATCGACGCCACCGTTCCACCCGCAATCCGGCAGAAAGAGCCGCTGGACTGGGGCCCGGCGATGACCGAGCGCGATGCTCTGTTCCACATGAAAGAGGTGGCGAGCAAGAACAAGGTTCTGACCTCGCTGATCGGTCAGGGGTATTACGGCACCACGACGCCGGCGCCGATCCTGCGCAACATTCTGGAAAACCCGGCCTGGTACACCGCCTACACGCCCTATCAGCCCGAGATCAGCCAGGGCCGGCTTGAGGCGCTGTTGAACTTCCAGACCATGGTCAGCGACCTGACCGGGCTGGATGTGGCCAACGCCTCGCTGCTGGACGAAGCCACAGCTGCGGCCGAAGCGATGGCCATGGCCAAGCGCGGCGGCCGGTCCAAGGCCAACAACGCAGCCTTCTTCGTCGACAAGAACTGCCACCCGCAGACCATCGCGGTCATTAAAACCCGCGCCGAGCCTCTGGGCATCGAGGTTCAGGTCGCCGATCCGGACACGCTGGATGCAGGCGCGGTCTTTGGTGCGATCTTCCAGTATCCCGGCACCCACGGCCATGTGCGCGACTTCACATCGGAAATCGCCGCCCTGCATGAACACAAGGCCATCGCGATTGTCGCCGCCGATATCCTGTCGCTGGCGCTGCTGAAGTCGCCCGGCGAGATGGGCGCGGATATTGCCATCGGCTCGACCCAGCGCTTTGGCGTTCCGATGGGCTATGGCGGCCCGCACGCCGCGTATATGGCAACCACTGACAAGCTGAAGCGCTCGATGCCGGGCCGGATCATCGGCGTCAGCATCGACAGCCGGGGCAACAAGGCCTACCGCCTGGCCCTGCAGACCCGCGAGCAGCACATTCGCCGCGAAAAGGCGAACTCGAACGTCTGCACCGCGCAGGCGCTGCTGGCAGTGATTGCTTCGATGTATGCCGTGTATCACGGCCCCGACGGCATCAAGGCCATCGCGCAGTCGGTGCACCGCAAGACCTCGCGCATGGCCGCTGGTCTGGAAGAGGCGGGCTTTGCCGTTGAGCCGGAAGTGTTCTTCGACACCATCACGGTTGAGGTCGGCCATCTGCAGAACGTCGTCATGGAAGCCGCCGTGGCCCGCGGCGTCAACCTGCGCAAGGTTGGCGAGACCAAAGTGGGCATCAGCCTGGATGAACAGACCCGGCCGGAGACCATCGAGGCGGTCTGGGGTGCCTTCGGCATCGACCGCAAGGATGACAGCTCGAACGTGGCTTACCGCCTGCCGGAACATGCGCTGCGCGAAAGCGCCTACCTGACCCACGAAATCTTCCACAAGAACCGGGCCGAGGCCGAGATCACGCGGTATATGCGCCGTCTGGCCGACCGCGACCTGGCGCTGGACCGGGCGATGATCCCGCTGGGGTCCTGCACCATGAAGCTGAACGCCACGATCGAGATGATCCCGGTCACCTGGCCCGAGTTCGGCAACCTGCACCCGTTCTGCCCCGAAGATCAGGCGCAGGGCTATCACGAGATGATCGACGATCTGAACGACAAGCTGTGCCAGATCACCGGCTATGACGCGATCAGCCAGCAGCCCAACTCGGGAGCGCAGGGCGAATATGCGGGCCTGCTGACCATCCGCAACTATCACTTCGCCCGCGGCGAAGGGCATCGCAATGTCTGCCTGATCCCAACCTCGGCCCATGGCACCAACCCGGCCTCGGCGCAGATGGTGGGCTGGCAGGTTGTGCCGGTGCAGGCGGATGACAAGGGCAACATCGATGTCGCAGACTTCCGCGCCAAGGCTGAGAAGCACAGCGATCATCTGGCCGCCTGCATGATCACCTACCCTTCGACCCATGGCGTGTTCGAGACCACCGTGCAGGAGGTCTGCCAGATCACCCATGATCACGGCGGTCAGGTCTATATCGACGGGGCCAACATGAACGCCATGGTCGGTCTGGCGCGTCCGGGCGATGTGGGCGGTGACGTCAGCCACCTGAACCTGCACAAGACCTTCTGCATCCCGCATGGCGGCGGCGGCCCCGGCATGGGTCCGATCGGCGTCAAGGCGCATCTGGAAGAGCATCTGCCCGGCCATCCGGAATACGGCACTGCCGTGGGTCCGGTCTCGGCGGCACCCTTTGGCTCGCCTTCGATCCTGCCGGTCAGCTGGGCCTATGTGCTGCTGATGGGTGGCGCGGGTCTGACGCAGGCGACCAAGGTGGCGATCCTGAACGCCAACTACATCGCTGCGCGTCTGCAGGATGCCTATCCGATCCTGTATACCTCGGAAACGGGTCGCGTAGCGCATGAATGCATCCTCGACACCCGTCCGCTGGACGCCGAGGCGCATGTGACCGTGGATGACGTGGCCAAACGCCTGGTTGATTCAGGTTTCCACGCCCCGACCATGTCCTGGCCCGTGGCCGGCACCCTGATGGTCGAGCCCACGGAATCGGAACCCAAGGACGAGCTGGACCGCTTCTGCGACGCCATGCTCTCGATCCGCTCCGAGGCGCAGGACATCATCGACGGCAAGATCGACGCGGAGAACAACCCGCTGAAAAACGCCCCCCACACGGTGCGCGATCTGGTCGGCGACTGGGACCGCCCCTACACCCGCGAACAGGCCTGCTTCCCTCCGGGCTCGATGGGCGTCGACAAATACTGGTCCCCCGTCAACCGCGTCGACAACGCTTACGGCGACAGAAACCTCATCTGCACATGCCCCCCCATGTCAGAATACGAAGAAGCCGCAGAATAATACAACAAAACCCCGCCAAAATCGGCGGGG
>NZ_JBQFTW010000024.1:0-1609 GCF_056538865.1 Ruegeria sp. BE3
CAATTTCTCGGGCTGGATGGCGGAGCCCTTTCAATCACGGGAACAGCCTTCAATGACAACGGTTTGCTTCTGACCAATTTGTTCTGGACCCAAAGGGCTGAGAATGGGTCGTGGACGCTGCAAGTCGGCCAGATTGATGTAACGGACTTTGTGGATATCTACGGGTTGGTAAGCCCCTACAGTGGTTTTCAAAACCTGTCTTTCAATACCAACCCGACAATCAACACGCCCAACCAAGGCCTTGGTATTGCCGGTGGGGTAAAGCTGAGCGAGAACCTCTACGCCGTTGCCAGCGTATCAGACGCAAACGCCGACCCGTCCGATCCAAACTTTGATGTGTTTAGCGACGGCAATCTCTTCAAGTCGCTCGAACTTGGGTACACGTCCGGCTTTGATCGCATCTACTTCGACAATATCCATCTGACCCTCTGGCATGCGGATGCGGCTGACGATGGTAGCCGTCCAGAAGATTACGGCGCTGCGTTTTCTGCCGCATGGTTTGTTGACAATAAGTGGATGCCGTTCTTTCGGGCTGGGGCCTCGAAGGGGACCGCAGCGCTTTATGAACGGTCGATTTCTGCCGGTCTCGGTTACTATGGTCGCAACACCGATTTGGCCGGTCTGGGCCTAAACTGGGCCGAAGCAAGAGGCATAGATGGCGATCAGTTCACGCTTGAAGCTTTCTACCGTTTTTCAATCTCACCCGGATTGCAGATCACGCCATCGGTACAATTCATTTCCGACCCGCTTCTAAATCCCGATCAGGACCGGATTACCCTGTTCGGTCTAAGAACCCGGATCGTTTTCTAATGCGGGGTGAAGGCAGTCACTAAGGGGTGTGCCAAAGGGCAACTAAGAGAGATCAAGCGCGTGCCGGAATTTTCAACGCCGGTCGAATGAAGTTGGGAAGCAAAGGAACAATCTATGAAGATTGCATACGGAATTCTTGCAGCCTTAGCAGTTGTGTTTTTCATCCTTGGAGGCAGCGATGCCCATGCCAAAGACAACAAGGGTAAAAAGCCGAACAAGGGGGGCAAGAACGGTGATGTCAGCATTCAGATAGAAGACAAACCCGGCAAAGGCCCAAAAGCTGTACCACCTGGACAGATCAAGCGCTACACGCGCGGTGCCAAGCTCCCATCTGACCTGGAGTTCGAGGATATTGGGGACCTTTCCAAATGGAAGCTTGGGGAGCCGGGCAAAGGAAACCGCTACATTCTGGTCGATGACGAAGTCCTCGAAGTTACGAATGACCTGTCTACCGTGGTCGATGCCGTCGGCATCGTCGGTGATCTTCTAAATTAGGCGAAAGTACGATGTTTCAGGGCAAGAACTACCTCGTTTGTCCTGACGCTGGCCGGGGCGATCATTTGTGAACCCCGGCCCAAGTTCAAAACCCGGATCCGAGGCGCTACGATGATAAAGGCCCTTCTTGTTCTTTTTGCGCTTGCTACCTTTTCGTCAGCACGCGCCCTACTCGCTCAGGAAAACGGTGCAACTGAAGTCCCGCAAACAATACGCTTTGAGGGCTATGTATAGCCCAGTCGCGAAGCAGAACTGTCGCCATTGGTGGACAATGTGGTCAACCGGACTTTGCAAAGTCTGCTTT
>NZ_JBQFTW010000025.1:0-1278 GCF_056538865.1 Ruegeria sp. BE3
AAAAAAGGCCGCCCCGATTTGGAGCGACCTTCTTTAGTTCAACCGAGTGGGCTCTCATTGCTCTTTCAGAGCAACTGCCGCCCACCAGTCGGCAAAGCCGGCTTACTCGATGATTTTCGACACAACGCCGGCGCCGACGGTACGACCACCTTCGCGGATGGCGAAGCGCAGGCCGTCTTCCATCGCGATCGGTGCGATCAGCTCGACGGTGAAGCCGACGTTGTCGCCGGGCATAACCATCTCGGTGCCAGCCGCCAAGGTCACGGTGCCGGTCACGTCAGTGGTCCGGAAGTAGAACTGCGGACGGTAGTTCGCGAAGAACGGAGTATGACGACCGCCTTCTTCCTTGGTCAGGATGTAGGCTTCGGCTTCGAACTTGGTGTGCGGTGTAACCGAACCCGGCTTACACAGAACCTGACCACGCTCAACGCCGTCACGGTCGATACCGCGCAGCAGGGCGCCGATGTTGTCGCCCGCTTCACCGCGATCCAGCAGCTTGCGGAACATTTCAACACCGGTACAGGTGGTTTTCTGAGTGTCGCGGATGCCGACGATTTCGATCTCGTCGCCAACGTTGATCACGCCACGCTCAACACGGCCGGTCACAACGGTACCACGACCCGAGATCGAGAACACGTCTTCAACCGGCATCAGGAACGGCTTGTCGACTTCACGCTCAGGGGTGTCGATGTAGTCATCAACAGCCGCCATCAGTTCCTTGATCTTCTCTTCACCGATTTCAGCGTTGTTGCCTTCCATCGCGGCCAGAGCCGAACCTGCGATAATCGGAACATCATCACCGGGGTAGTCGTAGCTGGACAGCAGTTCGCGAACTTCCATCTCAACCAGTTCCAGCAGCTCTTCGTCGTCAACCTGGTCAACTTTGTTCATGAACACGACCATCTTCGGGATGCCAACCTGGCGGCCCAGCAGGATGTGCTCGCGGGTCTGCGGCATCGGGCCGTCAGCTGCGTTCACAACCAGGATCGCGCCGTCCATCTGGGCAGCACCGGTGATCATGTTCTTGACGTAGTCAGCGTGGCCGGGGCAGTCGACATGCGCGTAGTGGCGGTTGTCGGTCTCGTATTCCACGTGGGCGGTCGAGATGGTGATGCCACGTGCTTTCTCTTCAGGCGCGCCGTCAATCTGGTCATACGCTTTGAAGTCACCGAAATACTTGGTGATTGCTGCGGTCAGCGTCGTCTTGCCGTGGTCAACGTGGCCAATCGTGCCGATGTTGACGTGCGGTTTTGTACGCTCAAACTTTTCCTTTGCCAT
>NZ_JBQFTW010000026.1:0-1189 GCF_056538865.1 Ruegeria sp. BE3
CATGCGTACGCGTGCCGCCGTTGCCGTTCAGGCTGGCAAACCTTTGGAAGTTATGGATGTGAACCTTGAAGGCCCCAAGGCGGGCGAGGTTTTGGTGGAAATCAAGGCGACCGGCATCTGTCACACCGATGAATTCACCCTGTCGGGTGCCGACCCCGAGGGGCTGTTCCCCGCCATTCTGGGCCATGAAGGTGCGGGCGTGGTGGTTGAGGTCGGCCCCGGTGTGACCAGCCTGAAACCCGGCGATCACGTCATCCCGCTCTACACCCCGGAATGTCGCGAGTGCGAATACTGCCTGCACCCCAAGACCAACCTGTGCCAGGCGATCCGGACCACGCAGGGGCAAGGCCTAATGCCCGATGGGACCTCGCGCTTTTCGACCCTGGATGGCGATCCGATCCTGCACTACATGGGCTGCTCGACCTTCTCGAACCACACGGTCCTTCCGGAAATCGCGCTGGCCAAGGTGCGTGAGGACGCGCCATTCGACAAGATCTGTTACATCGGCTGTGGCGTGACCACCGGCATCGGCGCTGTGATCAACACCGCCAAGGTGGAGATTGGCAGCCGCGCCATCGTGTTTGGCCTGGGCGGCATTGGCCTGAACGTGATCCAGGGTCTGCGTCTGGCCGGAGCGGATCAGATCGTGGGCGTCGACCTGAACCCCTCGAAGGTCGAGATGGCGACCAAGTTCGGCATGACCGATTTCGTCAACCCGAAAGAGGTTGAGGGCGATCTGGTGCCCTATCTGGTCGACCTGACCAAGGGCGGTGCGGACTACACCTTCGACGCCACCGGCAACGTCGGCGTGATGCGTGATGCGCTGGAATCAGCTCATAAGGGCTGGGGTGAGTCGATCATCATCGGCGTGGCCCCTGCCGGAGCGGAAATCTCGACCCGTCCGTTCCAGTTGGTCACCGGCCGGTCATGGCGCGGCACGGCCTTTGGCGGCGCGCGCGGCCGGACCGACGTGCCGAAGATCGTCGACTGGTACATGGAGGGCAAGATCGAGATTGACCCGATGATTACCCACACCATGGGTCTGGACGACATCAACCACGGCTTCGACCTCATGCACAAAGGCGAAAGCATCCGATCCGTGGTCGTCTACTAAGACCCTGCGAAAGAGTTGTTTCAAGACGGCGTGCCAACCGGCGCGCCGTTTTTATTTTCCAGGCCGAGTCGCACC
>NZ_JBQFTW010000027.1:0-899 GCF_056538865.1 Ruegeria sp. BE3
GCCTTGCGCGGCAGCTTTTTCGGGTTGTTCTTCAACTGATTGTTAACTCTGACAAAGGGATTATTTGTCCCTCTCTGTTGTTGGGGTTTGTGACTCTATCTTCCTTTTTAATCTTTGAAAGCCGTTTTGTGCATACTCTTTTGCTTTCCTCAGCTCGTTTGCTTCTGTCTCAAATCGATTTAACTCTTCTAAATACTGCCTTTGTATTTCCGCGACTTTCTGTTCTGTTTCTTTCTGTATTCTCATTGCCGCGACTTCTTTGGCCCTTATGGTTTGTTCTCTTTTTAGAAGCTCATTTTTGAATTGATGGAGATTTTGACTTTCGCTTTCCAGTTCTGCTCGAACGCGTTTTCCTTGTTCCTCGTAGGCAGAGTTGACCTTTTCTTCTGCCCATTCTTTTGTCTTTTTCTCGTAGTTTCTAGCCTCTTGAATTTTCTTTTCTGCCTGTTCTATTGCTTCGGCTTGTGCTTCTTTTGCTGCAGTGATCTGGCGGTTATTCATCCCGTTATAGATGAAAATGGTTAGTGGGGTTAGGATCAGAAAAATTAGGGTGAACAGCGCCCATACAGGCCACAATCCTTTGAAAATAGGCCAGAATCCGTTGGTGCTAGTGAAGGCGTATACGATTGGTTTGTCTCCCTCAAAATTGACTAGCCCCCATTGCTCGATATTCTCTTGGGCTTGCCAATAGTCGGTGATCAAAACAGCTTGATCCATTTGGTGATAGCTCCAGTTTGCAGTCCAGAAAATACCGCCAAGTACGGCAAGCAAAACAAACCATCTCATCGCAGATAAACCTCCGTAATATCACGGCGAAAATGTCCCATTTCTTGGGATACCACTTCGAGAGCTTTCTCATAGGCCATCGATTTTTGCAGTTCATTCATTCGCTCTTGGGC
>NZ_JBQFTW010000028.1:0-878 GCF_056538865.1 Ruegeria sp. BE3
CTGAACCCGATGGACCTGAAGCGCGGCATCGATCTGGCGACTGCCAAAGTTGTTGCAGGCATCAAAGACGCATCGCGCGAAGTCAAAGACTCGGCAGAAGTTGCTCAGGTTGGCACCATCTCGGCCAACGGCGAAGCTGAAATCGGCCAGCAGATCGCAGACGCGATGCAGAAAGTTGGCAACGAAGGCGTTATCACCGTCGAAGAAAACAAAGGTCTGGAAACCGAGACCGATGTTGTCGAAGGTATGCAGTTCGACCGTGGCTACCTGTCGCCTTACTTCGTCACCAACGCAGACAAGATGATCGCAGAACTCGACGACTGCATGATCCTGCTGCACGAAAAGAAACTGTCCTCGTTGCAGCCGATGGTTCCGCTGCTCGAGCAGGTGATCCAGTCGCAGAAGCCGCTGCTGATCATCGCGGAAGATGTTGAAGGCGAAGCGCTGGCAACTCTGGTTGTTAACAAACTGCGCGGCGGCCTGAAAATTGCTGCTGTCAAAGCACCGGGCTTCGGCGATCGCCGCAAGGCCATGCTGCAGGACATCGCGATCCTGACCGGCGGTCAGGTCATCAGCGAAGATCTGGGCATGAAGCTCGAGTCCGTCACCATGGACATGCTGGGCACCGCCAAGAAGATCGAAATCACCAAAGACGAAACCACCATCGTTGACGGTGCAGGCGAGAAAGCCGAGATCGAAGCACGTGTTGCTCAGATCCGTACCCAGATCGAAGAAACCTCGTCGGATTACGACCGTGAGAAGCTGCAAGAGCGCGTTGCCAAACTGGCAGGCGGTGTTGCCGTTATCCGCGTCGGCGGCATGACCGAAGTTGAAGTGAAAGAGCGTAAGGACCGTGTGGACGATGCTCTGAACGCAAC